>QBLY01000003.1:30200-214052 GCA_003241895.1 Lysobacteraceae bacterium | reverse complement strand
ATGGCGGGGTTCCGTGCGGGTGGGATGGCAAAGCCTAACCGATCGTTTCAATCGGGATCTGGCGGGGCTTCCTGCATGGCCGACAGCTGTTCCTGCATCTGGGTGATCACCGACTCCCAGTGCCGCGGCGCCTCGAACCACGGGAACGCCGCCGGGAAGGCCGGGTCGTGCCAGCGACGCGCGATCCAGGCGTTGTAGTGCAGCAGCCGCAGCGTTCGCAGCGGTTCGATCAGGTGCAGCTCGCGGCGGTTGAAGCGCCGGAACTGCTCGTAGCCCTCCAGCAGCCAGCGCAGCGGCTCGGCGCTGTCCTCGCGGCGCCCGGCCAGCATCCAGAAGTCCTGCACCGCCGGGCCGGTGAGCGTGTCGTCCAGGTCGACGAAGTGGGCCTGGTCCTCGCGCCACAATATGTTGCCCGGGTGCACGTCGCCGTGGATGCGCAGGGTGTGCACGTCGCCGGCGCGCTCCCAGCAGTCTTCCATGGCGTCGAGCAGCGCGTGCGCCAGCGTTTCGAAGTTGGCCCGCAGGTCGGGCGGCAGCCAGCGGTTTTCCAGCAGGTATTCCACCGGCTCGATGCCGTGGCTGTCGATGGTCAGCACGCCGCGGTGCGCGAACCGCTCGCCGTCACCCACGGCGTGCAGACGGCCCAGCACGCGGCCGATGTGGCGCAGCGTGTCGCGGTCGCCGGGCTCGGGCGCATGGCCGCCGCGCAGCGGGAACAGCGTGAACCGGTGGCCCTGGAACGGATGCAGCGTGCGGCCGTCGTACGCGATGGGCGCCACCACCGACAGGTCGGCGGCCACCAGCTGTGCGGCGAAGGCGTGCTCTTCGCCGATGGCGGCGTCGGTCCAGCGACCGGGGCGGTAGAACTTCGCCACCAGGGCCGGGCCTTCCTCCATGCCGATGCGGTAGACGCGGTTCTCGTAGCTGTTGAGCGACAGCACGCGGCCGTCGCTGCGCAGGCCCAGTGACTCCACGGCGTCGAGGATGCGGTCGGGGTTGAGGTCGGCGTAGGGCGTGTCCTGCATGCGCGCAGGGTAACCCCTGCCGCGCCCGGGCGGTGCCGTCAGCGCAGCAGTTCGAGTGCGGTGGCCGACGCGGCGACCTCGTGCGACAGGTACAGGTGCGAGCCGGCCGCGACGAACCCGGCCTTGGCGAAGGCGTGCCGATACCAGGCGGCGGGGCGCCGGCGCATGTCCTTGAGGTCGCCGATGATGTCGTCGCCTTGGGCGAACACCTCCAGCAAGGCGACGCCGCTGCACAGCCGCGCGAACTCCGCCAGCCCGCGCAGCAGCTCGTCGTCGGGCAGGTAGTGCATCACGTCCGAGCACACCAGCAGGTCCACCGGTTTGCGCAGCGGCATCGCCGCCAGGTCGCCGAACGGCAGCCAGTGCAGGTTGCGTCGTGGACCGTGGCGGGCGATGGCGTAGTCGCTGGAGTCCACGCCCATGTAATGCAGCTTCGGCCGCAGCGCCAGCAGCGGTGCGCGCCAGGCGCCTTCGCCGCAGCCCACGTCCAGCACCGTGCGGATCGGCCGGCCCAGGTGCACTTCGGCCAGCGCCACCGCCAGCGCCACCTTGCGCGTCAGCGCCGCCCTGCCGCCCAGGCCGCGCTGCCGGTACCAGGTGTCGAAGTAGCGGCGGTCGTAGGTCTTGGTCACGCCTGGGTTTTCCGTTTGTGCAGCAGCCACGCGGCGAAGATCGCGCCGGTGACGTACATGCTGAGCGAATACACCGCCGGCGCGATGGTGGCCTGCGCGCGCTGCAGCACCTCGATGGCGATGAAGATGGCGAGGGTACCGTTGTGGATGCCGATCTCGAAGCTGATCGCGATGGCCTGTGGCTCGGCGAGCTTTGCCGCCCGCGCCGCGAAATAGCCCGACAGCAGGCTGAGCACGTTGAAGGCCACGCAGGCCAGTCCCACCACCGGGAGGAAGCGCACCACCATGTCCCATTCCGAGATGAAGGCCAGCGCGATCAGGACCGCGAGCAGCAGCGACGACAGCACCCGCACCGGTTTCTCGGCCGCGTTCGCCAGCGCCGGTTTCCAGGCCCGCAGCGCCATGCCCAGCATCACCGGCACGATCACCAGCAGCGCCACTTCGATCACTTTGCGGATCGGCGGCGGCACGCTGGCCTCGTCGCCCAGGAACACCGACAGCGCCAGCGCCGTCCACACCGGCAGGGTCAGCAGGGCCAGCAGGCTGTTGATGGCGGTGAGGCTGATGTTGAGCGCCACGTCGCCGCGCGCCAGGTGGCTGAACAGGTTGGCGGTGACGCCGCCGGGCGAGGCGGCCAGCAGCACCAGGCCCAGCGCCAGTTCACCCGGTAGCCCGGCCAGCTTCGCCAGCCCGAAGGCGACCGGTGGCAGCAGCAGCGCCTGGATCGCCAGGGCCAGGCCGACCGCGCGCGGCATCGCCAGGATGCGGCGAAAGTCCGCGGGCGTGAGGTGCAGGCCCAGGCCGGCCATCACCACGGCAAGCGCCAGGGGCAGAAAGATGATCAGCAGGGCGTTGTCGGCCACGAATCAATCCGCGCCGACCAGCACCGAACGCATCGAGATCGAACTCGACACGTGTTCGTTGAAGAATTCGACCGGCTCGCCCGCGCGCTGCAGCGCCAGCACGTACAGCAGCGGCAGGTAGTGTTCGGGCGTGGGGATGGACATCAGCGCGTCCGGCCCCAGTGTTTCGTAACCCAACATGCCGTCGTGGTGCCCTTCGGCGATGCGGTCGGCGATGTCCTCGTCGAAGCGTTGGGCCCAGTCGTAGGGATCGGCCATGGCCTGCTTCCACAGGCGAAGGTTGTGCACGATGTTGCCGCTGCCCACCACCAGCACGCCTTCGTCGCGCAGCGGCGCGAGCTGCTTGGCGATGTCGTAGTGCCAGGCGCCGGGCTGCAGGATCGACAGGCTGAGTTGGACCACCGGGATGTCGGCGTCCGGATACATCGGCTGCAGCACGCCCCAGGCGCCGTGGTCGAGGCCGCGGTGTGTGTCCAGGTGCACGCGGGGATGCGGGATCAGCTCGGCGATGCGGTGCGCCAGCTCGGGGCTGCCCGGGGCGGGATAGCGCACGTTGAACAGCGCGCGCGGGAATCCGTGGAAGTCGTGGATGGTGTCGGGCCGCTCGGCGGCGCCGACGTACATGCCCTGAGTTTCCCAATGCGACGAGATGCACAGGATCGCCCTGGGGCGCGGCAGGCGCTGGCCCAGCGCCTGCCAGCTTCGTCGCCAGGCGTTGTCCTCGATGGCGTTCATGGGCGAACCGTGCCCCAGGAAGACCGCGGGCATCGGGCCGGACAGGGACGCAGCGCTCATTGGAACCAATCCTTCAGGTGGGAGACGCCCCAAACACTAACACCCTGACTTCCGGCACTGCGCGGCGCCCCGTTGGACAGGCTAGTGTTTAGTTAACGATATAGCCAATCAGGCTGTATCGGTCAGTCAAGGACAGGCCCATGGACGACACCGAGCCGCACCTGAAGAAGTTCCAGAAAGAGCTCAGCGCCGGGACCGTGTCCCTGGTGCTGCTGGCCGTGCTGGGACAGTCCAACGAGGCCCTGTACGGCTACCAGATCGCCAAGCGCCTGGAGCAGACCGGCGACCCGCTGCTGGTGGGCAAGCAGAGCGCGCTTTACCCGGTGCTGCGCAACCTCAGCGCCTCCGGCCTGGCCCAAAGCCATGTCGAACCGTCGGTGACCGGGCCGCCGCGGCGCTATTACCGCATCACCGAACTGGGGCGGCAGGCGCTGTCCGATTGGGCCGACACCTGGCGCACCACCCGCCATTCCGTTGATTGCGTGCTGGAAGGAAACCTGCGATGAACACCGCCACCCCGAAAACCATCCCCGAGTACCTCGAGCAGCTGCGCTATGAACTGCGCAGCGCCGATCCCGCCCTGCTGCAGGACGCGCTCTACGACGCCGAGGAATACCTTCGTTCGGAACTGGCCGCGAATCCCGGCACCGACGAAGCCGCGCTGCTGGCCACCATCGCCACCAGCTACGGCGCCCCCGAAGAGGTGGCGGCGATCTACCGCGACACCGAGGTGCGTGTCACCAAGGCGCTCAGCCCGCCGCCGCCCAGGCCGCGACGCAGCGCGTTGGGGCAGTTCTTCGGCGTGGCAGCCGATTCGCGCGCCTGGGCAGCGCTGTTCTACATGCTGCTTTCGCTGGCGACGGGCACCGTCTACTTCACCGTGGTGACCGCCGGCTTGAGCCTGTCGTTCGGGCTGGCGGTGCTGATCATCGGCATCCCGTTCGTCATCCTGTTCGTCGGCATCGTGCGCCTGCTGTCGCTGGTGGAAGGCCGGCTGGTGGAGGTGATGCTGGGCGAACGCATGCCGCGCCGACCGCTGTACGCCGAACGCGGCCTGCCGCTGCTCACGCGCATCGGGCGCATGTTCACCGACCCGCGCACGTGGTCGGCAATGCTTTACATGGTGCTGATGCTGCCGCTGGGCATCGCCTACTTCACCATCGCCGTGACAGGCCTCAGCGCGTCGCTCGCCCTGATCTACGGGTCGCTGGCAATGGGCCTGCACCTGCTGGGCCTGGACGTGTTCAGCGTCCACTGGTACGTGGATACGCCCGCCGCCTGGGAGGTTCCGGTGGCGATGGTGCTTGGCGTTGTCGGGCTGTTCGTGACCCTGCACGTGGCGCGCCTGGTCGGCAGGGGCCACGGCCTGCTCGCGAAGCACCTGCTGGTGAAGTCTGCCTAGTGGTGATGGTGTCCCGCGGGCCGGCCAGGCCGGCCCGCGGACTTTCTTCAGGCCAGCACGAAGGTCCAGGCAATACCCCACAGCGCCTGCACGATCAGCGCCAGCAGGGCGATCATGCCGATCAGGAAGCCCGGGCCGCGGTTACCGGCCGGATTGGCGTAGGCCACGGCATACCAGATCCGTCCCAACAGCCAGGCGGCTCCGAACGCAGCGCTCAGCCACGCGGCGCCGAACGCGGCGGCCGCCCAGAGCGCGGGCAGGAACATCAGCGCGGATTCCTGCGTGTTCATCTGCACCCGGAAGGCGCGCTCGAAACCCTCGTGGCCGGTGGTGGCCGGCGCCTTGATGCCGAACTTGCCTCGGGCGCGCCCGACCATGAAGGCGGTGGCGAACATCAGCAGCACGGTGAGGATGGTGATCAGGGCGATCAGGGGATGCATGCGGGATCCTTCTTGGGAGGGGGAAAACGGAAAAGGGCTTGCCGCCGGCAGGTCAATCGTCGGGTTCGTGTCCGGCAAGGGCGACCAGTTGCACGCCCTTGCCGTTCTCCAGGCGAAGCGACTGCGGGTCCACCCCCAGGTCGGTCAGCCGGGCCACCACGTCGGGGTCGGCGCCCGGGAACACACCATAGCCGCGGTTCCGACCTTCGAGTTTGCTCAGGTAAAGCGCCACGTCAGCCAGGTTCAGCGTCTGGTCGCGGCCGAGCTGCGAGCCGTCGCTGCCGATCCACGGTAGGGGTGAAAAGCCCAGCGAACAGGTGACGCGAAGACTGAGCCCGCCCGGCAGCCGCATCGGCTGGTCGCTGATACTGTGCAGGACGCGATAGGCCAGTTCGCGCGCACCGTCGTAATCGTAGCCGTGCCCGACCACCAGGAATTCCTCTCCGCCCCAGCGCATCACGCTGTCGTTCTCCCGCGTGTTCTGGCGCAGGCGCCGTGCCACTTCCACCAGCACGGCGTCGCCGGTTTCATGGCCGTAGCGGTCGTTGATCTGCTTGAAATGGTCCAGGTCGAACAGGCAGAACGTGAAGTGGCCCGGGGCGCGGTGGCGGCGTTCGCTGTCGGGCTGTGCCAGCAGCGGCGCCTGCTCGAGGAAGAACTTCAGGTAGCGCCGGTTGCGCAGGCCGGTGAGCGCGTCGGTGAGGCTGGCCTCGGTGAGCTCGCGGTTCATCAGTTCGAGCTGCGATTTCTGGCTCTCCACCTGGCGGTTGCGAAGCTCCAGCGCGGCGCGGCTTTCCATCATGGCCTGGAACGAGGCTTCGCGTGCCCCGGCAGCCGCGGCGGCGCGGGCGTGGTAGCGCACTCGCGCGATCAGTTCGAGGGCGCTGGGCAGCTTGACCACGTAGTCGTTGGCACCGCGACGGAACGCCTCGACCTTGGTCTCGGGCTCCTCCGCCGCCGACAGCATCACCACCGATACGTCGGTGAGGTCGGGATCGGCGCGCAGGCCCGACAAAACCTCCAGCCCGTCCACGGGCTCCATGTTCAAGTCCAGCAGCACCACGTGCGGCCGCAGCTCCCTGGCCAGCGCGATGGCGCCGCTGGGGTCGGAAATGCCGGTGACCTGGAGTTCGGGCGCATCGGCCAGCATGGCGCGCACGGCCTCCAGGATGATGGGCTGGTCGTCGACGATCAGGACGCGCAGGGTCTCGTCCATCAGCCGCGCACCTTCGCCAAATGCCGGACCAGGGCCGGCCCGATGGCGGCCAGGTCCAGCGCCTGGATCGCGGCGCCCGATTCCATGGCGGCACGCGGCATGCCGTACACCACGCAGCTGGGTTCGTCCTGCGCCAGGGTGTGCCAGCCGCGGCGGCGCATCTCGCCCAGGCCGGCCACGCCGTCCGAGCCCATGCCCGTGAGCAGCGCCGCGGCACCGGGCGCGGCATGCTGGGCCAGGCTGTTGAACAGGGCGTCGACGCTGGGCACGTGCAGCTCGCTGGCGCGCGCCGCCTGCCGGCTGAACTGCAGGGAGGGCAGCAGCACCAGGTGGCCGCCGCTGCCGGCCACGTAGACGCGGCCGGGCTGCGGCGTGTCGCCACGCTCGGCCACGCAGACCGGCAGCTTGCTTTGGCTGCCCAACCATTCCGCCAGCCCGCTGGTGAACTCGCTTTCGATGTGCTGCACGATCAGGACGGCCGCGCCAAGGTCCGACGGTAGGCTGGCCAACACCTTGGCCAGCGCCAGCGGGCCGCCCGTGCTGGCGCCCAGCGCGATGATGCGCGTCTGGCGCGTGCCCTGCGCGACGGGTGCCGGCGTGCTTACGGGCCCGGTGTAACCGACCAGGCTGGCCAGCCGCTGGATGCGGGTGAGCGTGCGCTGGCCACCGATCAGGTCGCCGCTGTCATCCAGCCGCGGCGGCTCGATCAATCCCAGTGCGCCCAGGCCAAGGGCCTCATAGCCGTCGCCGACCGCCTGGCTGGAAGCAAGCGCGATCACAGAGATGCCGGCCTCGATCAGCTTCGGCAGGTGCTCGGCTTTGCGGCCAAGCAGTTCGAGTTGGGCCAGCAGCAGCGCCGGCGGATGCCGCCGGCACTCCCGATCCATCTCGGCGCGGTCGGTGGCCGCCCAGAGCAGTTCGTGGTCGCTGCGCAGCAGCGTGCGGCGCAAGGCCTCGCGCGCGAGGCGGTCGGGATGGGCTATGGCGAGTTTCATGCTTCGGCCTCGGCATCGCCGATGAGGGAGTGCACCACGTCCAGGAATCCGTGCTCCTGGAAGTCACTCTTGGTGAGGTAGGCGTCGGCGTGCACTTCCAGGCCGCGTCCGCGGTCCTCGGGCCGGTCCCGGTAGGAAACGATGATGACCGGCAGGTTGCGCAGGCGCGGGTCCTGCTTGATCGATCGGGTGAGTTCGATGCCGTCCATGCGCGGCATGTCCACGTCGGTGACCACCAGGTCGCAGGGCCATTCACGAAGTCGTGACCACGCGTCCATGCCGTCCACCGCCACTTGTACTTCGAAGCCACGTGCAGCCAGCAGCTGGCGTACCAGCTCACGCACGGAGATCGAGTCGTCCACCACCAGCACGCGCCGGCGCCTCGGCGCCGCGCTGTCTTCGCTCTGCCCGGCAAGGCGTTCGTGCTGGCGCTCGCGCTCGAGCGCGCCGCGCATCAGGTCTTCGGTGTCCAGCAGCACCACCGGCGCGCCGTCGGGCATCAGCGCCAGCGCCGCCAGGTCGGCCACGCGTCCCAGCCGGGCATCCAGCGGGCGGGTGGCCAAATCGAATTCGCCCAGCACCGAGTCCACCGCGAAACCGGCGCGACGGCCATCCTGCGACACCACCACGATGTCCGTGCCGTCGCCGCCGACGCGCGTGCTGCCCAGGCCGAGGAGTTCGGCCAGCGGCACCAGGCCGATGTTGTTGCCTTCCAGGGCCAGGTACTGCATGCCCTCCCGGCGGTGGATCTGGTCGGCGCCTGCGCGCACCAGGCGCTCGATGCGCAGCAGCGGGAACGCATAGGTTTCGCCGGCCACGCCCACCGCGACGGCGCGCGTCACCGCGCGCGAAATCGGCACCAGCAGGCTGAAGCGCGTACCCGCGCCGGGCGTGGAGTGCAGGCGCACGCTGCCCTCGAGCTGCTTGAGCATCTGCCGCACCACGTCCAGGCCGACGCCGCGGCCGCTGATTTCACTGACCTGTTCGCGCGTGGTGAAGCCGGCCGTGAACAGGGTCTCGGCCAGGGCGTCCTCGTCCATCGCCGCCGCCTCTACCTCCGAGAGTCCCTGGCCTTCGCGCAGGCGGGCGCGCACGCGCTCGAAGTCGATGCCCGCACCGTCGTCGCCCACTTCGATCGAAAGCATGCCGGCGCGATAGCTGGCGGCGATCTTCAGGTGGCCCTCCTCGGGCTTGCCGGCGGCAAGGCGTCGGGCCGGATCCTCGATGCCATGGTCGATGGCGTTGCGCAGCAGGTGGGTGAGCGGGGCGTCGAGCCTTTCCAATACGTCGCGGTCCACGGCCAGCTGCTCGCCCGAAAGCGTCGTGTGCACGCGCTTGCCCAGCTGGCGCGACAGTTCGCGCACCATGCGCGGGTACGACTCGGCGATATCGGCGAAGGGCCGCAGCCTTGTCTGCGAGGCGTGGTGGTAGAGGCGCTCGGTCAGGTCGCCCGATTCGCGCTCGTACGCGCCGAACTCGTCCAGCCACTGGTTGATGGTGCCGCGCGACGCAGACAGCTGGTGGCGCAGGGCCGCCAGCGGGCTGCCGATGGGAGTCTGCGGGCCGGGCGCGCCCAGCTCGTGGTGCAGTTCATCGAGCATGCGCGAGGCATCGGCGAGGTCGCGCCGCAGGCGCTGCTGGCGTTCACCGAACGGCCGCAGGCGGCGGTTTTCGATCATGCCGGTGCCGGCCAGCGCGATCAGGCGGCCGACGTGGCTGGCTCGCACGCGCAGGATCGGATCGGTGTCCTCGACGTCGATGTAGGTGGGTGCCGGCGCGGGACCGGCCTGCGCTGTCGTCGCGACGGCGCCGGCGGCGGGTGCCGCCGTCAGGGCCGCGACCAGTTCGGCGGCGGCGTCGCGCGCGGCCTGCGAGTCGTCGGTGCCGAGCCGCCGCAGGCGGTCCACTGCTCGCAGGGCCAGGTCCAGGCGCTCGCCGTCCACGGGCGTGGCGCGCTTCTGCGCCGCGCTCATGCAGTCTTCGAAGGCGTGCGCCAGGCGCACGGCGTCCTCGTTGCGCACGGCGCGCGCCGCGCCCTTGATGGAGTGCGCGGCGCGCATCAGCGGGGCGATCAGCTCCAGCCGCTCAGGGGCCTGCTCGAGCTGCAGCAGGACCCGTTCCATGGCGTTGCACTTATCGTCCACTTCGGTGGCGAACAGGCCGCGCAGGCGGGCATCCAGCGCCGTCGCGGGGGCCGGGGGTGCGGCGGCCGGGGCCGTCGCGCCGGCCATGCCGGCCAGCGTTTCCAGCGCGTCGGCGAAGTCCTGCGCAGCGATGGTGGTCAGCGTGTCGATCCAGCGCCGGGCCTGCGCCAGCCGCTCGTCGTGGCTGCCGGGCGATTGCCACAGGACCTGCATGCGCTTGACCACATGCGGCAGGGGTGTCTCGCCCAACACGCCGGTGGCTCCCTTGAATGCGCTGAGCCGCCGCTGCCACTGCGCCGCGGCGGCGGCGTCTTCGCCGTGCGCCATGGCGTCGGCGAAACGACGCAGCTGCGGCAGCAGCCGCGCCAGCTCCTCCTGCATCAGGGGCCAGAGCGACTTCATTCGAACAGCGCCGATCGCAGCAGCCGGGTCACGGCGTGGGCGTCGAGCAGCGCCACGTGCCCGGAGGCGCTGGGCATCATGGCGCGCACGCAGTCGTCGAGCGGGGCACGCAGCGTGTCCGGCGGCGGCTCGGTGGCGTCGTCGGTGTAGGGCAGCAGGCCGCGCACTTCGTCGCAGCGGAAGGCCAGCGGGCCGCTTTCGTGCTCAACCAACACCAGGCGCGCCGTTGCGCTGCCGGCGTCGCGGCGGCCCAGGCCCAGCAGTTCGACCAGCGAAACGCACAGGCGCAGTTCGCCGCGCACGTTCACCACGCCTTCGATGCGCCCGTCGGTGCGGTGCGCAAGGCGTCGCACCGGCGGGTTGCCGGCGACCTCGGCCACCAGGGCAGGCGGCAGCCCCAGCCACTGCTGGCCGAGGCGGAATACCAGGGCGGTATGGCTGCTGGCGGCGCGACGGGGATCGATGGGGCGCTCGATGCTTTCGTCCGCGGGTGATTCGCGGTCGAGCAGCTGGCGCGCAGCCGCGGCATAAATGGGGCAGTTGCGGCAGTGCAGGACTTCGAGCAGGCGTTCGCAGCTTTGGTCGCCACCCTGCACACCGATCACGCGCCAGCATCTTTCGGGCAACCCGGTCATGGCGCGGCCTCGCGGTGGCGCTGGCGAAGGCGTGCCGCCCGGGCGCGCAGGTCGCGCGCCTGGTCGCCGGCGCCACGACGCTCGGCGAGACCCACCCGCTGTTCGATTGCGTCCAGGTGGTCGCGGTCCACGTAAAGGACCTGGGTAAAGGCGCGTTCGGCGGCCTCGGCGTTCCCCGCGGCGGATTCGAGCAGGCCCAGCAGATACAGCGCATCCACGTCGGCCGGCTGCCGGACCAAGTGCGCGAGGCAGGCCGCCCTTGCCTGGTCGACCTGGCCGGCGTCGGCCAGCTGGTGCGCACGCGCGATGTCTTCCTGTGCGACTGCCGGGGTGGCCTGTCGCGCGGACTTGACCGGCCTTTTCTGGGCGGGCACCGGCGCGGGTGACGGTGTGGCGCGAGGCGCAGGTCGCGGTGCGGCCTTGGGCGGCGCATGCGCGGCGCTTGCCGCGCGCGGCGCGCCGTGCACGAAGCTCAGCGGGCAGCCGCCTTCGTATGGCCGCAGCGCATCCGACAGCGAGCTGAGCACTTCGGCCTGGCCCGCCAGCACGAGCGCCGGCACGCGGGCGGCGGAAAGCAGGGTGTGCAGCAGCTGGGTGCGCGCCTCGGGGCGCAGGTAGATCAGCAGGTTCCGGCAGAACAGGACATCGAAGCCCTGCTCGGCCTGCAGCAGTTTCGGATCAAGCGCATTGCCTACGCGCATGCGCACGCAGCGCCGCAGCACGGGATCGGCCACGAGGCTGCCGTCGTCCGCTTCGTGCAGCCAGGGGCTGGGTATCGGCTGGCCACGCAGCGCGCTTCGCCGGAACACGCCGGCACTGGCGCGGCGGATGGCGGCCTGCGAGACGTCGATGCCAAGCACGTCGATGTCCGCCGGAACGAACCCCGCCTCCAGCAGCGCCATGGCGGCCGAGTAGGCTTCTTCGCCGGTGGACGAGGGCAGGCTGAGGATGCGCAGCGGCCGGCGGGCCGGCTGCTCGCGGGCGAAGCGCACCAGGTCCTGGAACTGTTCGGGGGTGCGGAAGAACCACGTCTCGGGCACCACGAAGCACTCGGAAAATTCGCTGAACGCCTTGCCGTCCAACAGCACCCGGTGATACAGCGCGGCGTCGTCGGCTGCGGCCAGCGCGCGGCGCGCGTCGGCGAACGCGTCATCGATCACGCGCGGACCCAGCGTGCCGGGGTCCAGCCCCAGGCGCGTCTGCAGCAGCTCGATCAGGGCCTCGCGGCTCATGCCGGCGCGACCTCCTGGTAGAGGGCGGCCAGTTCGACCGGCAGCAGCTGCATCGGGTCCACCAGCTGCGGCATGCCAGGACTGCCCGCGAGGTGCTCGCCCAGCCAGGGGGCGCCGGCCACGGGCAGGCCGGGCAGGGTGTCGCCCAGCGTGACCAGGTCCAGCACGCTTTCCGCCAGCAGGCCCACCAGGCGTTGGCCGTCGCCCTGCGGCAGCGAGACAACGATTAGCCGGGTAGAGCGCAGCGGGCGCGAATCGCGGCCCAGCGCCAGCTGGCACAGGTCCACCACCGGCACCAGCGCGCCGCGGAACGGCAGCAGGCCGATCACCCCTTCGGGCGCCATGGCGATCGGACGCAGGCTGCGCCGCGGCAGCAGCTCCACTACCCGCGAGGCGGGCAGGGCGAGCGCGTGGTCGCCGACCTGGAATGCAATGGCCAACATCTTCGTGGGCGGGACTCAGTTGCCGACATTGAACTGGGAGATTTCCTGCTTCAGCACCGACACCGCGTCACGCAGGCTCTCGGTGGCGCTGTTGAACTCGCGCAGGGACACCGAGGTCTGGCGGGCACCGTCGATCAGCTGGCCCATGGCGTCGCCGATCTGGCGCGCGCCCTGGCCCTGGCTGCGCATGCCGTGGTTGACGGCATCGAACCGTTCCGAAAGCGTCTTGACCTGGCTGATGATCTGGCCGAACTGGCCGCCCACCCGCACCACATTGCCCACGCCGCTGCGAACCTCTTCGTCGAAGCGGTCGATTTCCATCACGCCGGCCGATACCGCGGTCTGCATCTGCTTCACCATCTGCTCGATGTCGAGCGTGGCCACGGCGGTCTGGTCGGCCAGGCGGCGGATCTCGCGCGCCAGCACCAGGAAGCCCAGGCCATGCTCGCCGGCCTTCTCGGCCTCGATGGCGGCATTTATGGACAGCAGGTTGGTCTGGTCGGCCACCTTGGAAATGGTGGTGACCACGCCGGTGATCTCGGCGGCCTCGGCGCGGATGGCCGCCAGGCGTGCGGCCATCGTGTTGGCGGCCTGCGCCAGGCGGTCCATGGTGGTGTCGAGGTTGCGCAGGCCGGCCTGGCCATCCTCGGCCAGGTCGGCGGTCTGGCTGGCAACGGCGTTCACACCTTCCATGGTGGAGAGCAACTCGGCGCTGGTGGCGTTGATCTGCTTCACCGCGGCGGCGATCTGGTTGGTGGACGCGCCGAAGCTCTGCACCGTCGCTTCCTGCTGGCGGCTGGTGGCGGCGAATTCGGTGGCCGTGCTCATCAGCTCGATCGATGCCTGCTTGGCGCGCGTCACCAGGGCCCGCAGGCTGTGGGTCATGCCGCTAATGGCTTTGAGCAGGCGGCCCGCTTCGTCAGTGTCGTTGCCCGGCGGCACCTCGGTGGCCAGGTCGCCGGAGGCGACACGGCGGGCGATGTCCGCCGCCATCTGGATGCGAGCCGACAGCTGGCGCGCCGAACGGTTGGCGAACACCGCCATGAAGCCGACCACCAGCAGGATCGCGCCGCCCAGTATCAGCAGGGTGCGGCTCTGGGTCCGGATGATCTCGTCGGCGCTACGCTCGAATTCGATGTTGTTCTGGGTGGCGATCTCCACCACGCGGTCGATGGCGCGGCGGTGGGTGTCGTAGCTGCGGCCCATGGCCGGCAGCAGGCTCCGGGCGCGCTCGCGGTCGCCGGCACGGATGGCCGGGACGAACTGCTCGTCGCGCACGCGGAAGAACTCGATGGCGGAGCGGTACGCCTGCACCGTCATCAGGTCGGCCAGCTCGGCCTTGTCCAGGGTGCGCTTCCAGAACTCCTGGCGGGACTCGAAGTCCAGCCGCAGCTGGTCGCCGCGCTCGATCAGCTGCGAGGTGCGCGTGGGGTCGGTCTCGTCAACGATCTGCAGGGTGAGCAGGTAGGACTCGATGATGTAGGCCGGCGGCGGCAGGACGTCGGCGATCAGGTCCTTGCCCAACACGATCTCGGTGTAGATGGGGCCCTTCACCCGCACCTCCTCCAGCGTGCGCCAGGTGGTAAACCCGAAGACCAGGAACAGACCTGCAAACACCGCCACCAGCAAGGACAACCTGCCGGCCAGTTGGGACTCACGCATCGGAAGGCTTCCCCTGAAGAGTTGGATGATTTAAGCACAGGCGGAGGCAGGATCGCGGCAACCGGCACCCCACCGGATGCGGTTTAATGAGGTTTGGTCCCGGAGCGCCCCATGCCTGACCCCCTTTCCCAGCCGCTGCGCCTCCCCTGCGGCGCCCAACTGCCCAATCGCCTCTGCAAAGCCGCCATGACCGAGGGTCTGGGCGACGCCCTGTTGCGCGCCACCGCGCGCCATGTGCGTCTGTATCGCGCCTGGAGCGAGGGCGGTGCCGGCCTGCACATCACCGGCAACGTGATGGTGGACCGCAAGGTGATCGAGCGTCCCGGCAACGTTGCCATCGACCCGAGCCATCCGCCGAGTGTGGACGCCGAGGCACGCGCCCGGCTCCGGGCCTGGTCGGCGGCCGGTACCGTGGGCGGCAACGGCCTGTGGATGCAGATATCCCACGCCGGCCGGCAGTCGCCGCGCTACGCCACGCGCCAGCCGGTGGGGCCGTCGGCAGTACAGCTCAAGCTGATGGGCAACTACGCCCGGCCGCGCGCCCTGCGCGAAGACGAAATCCTGGGCCTGGTGCAGCGCTTCGCCGACGTCGCCGTGATCGCCCGCGACACCGGGTTCACCGGGGTGCAGGTGCATGGCGCCCACGGCTACCTGCTGAGCAGTTTCCTCTCGCCCATCACCAACCAGCGCACCGACGCCTGGGGCGGATCGCTCGTCAACCGGGCACGCTTCCTGGTGGAAACGGTGCATGCGGTGCGCAAGGCGGTGGGCCGTGACTTCCCGGTGTCGGTGAAGCTCAACTCCGACGACTTCCGCAAGGGCGGCTTCAGCAGCGCCGATTGCCTGGACGTGGTGCAGCTGCTCAACGGCGAAGGCCTCGACCTGCTGGAGATCTCCGGCGGCAACTACGAGCAGCCGCGGCTGCTGGGCATGTCAGGACGTGACGACGACGCCGTGCAGGTGCGCGCCAGCACCAAGGTGCGCGAGGCCTATTTCCTGGACTACGCCGCCGCCATCCGCAAGGTGGCGACCATGCCGATGATGGTGACGGGCGGCTTCCGCACGCGCGCCGGCATGGAGGCGGCGCTGGCCACCGGTGACACCGACATGATCGGCTTGGGCCGGCCCTTCTGCACGCATCCCGATTCGGCGCGCCGGCTGCTGGCGCGGGAAATCGACCAACTTCCTGCGTTCGAAAGCCAGCTGCACCTGCGCCCGCGCGGCCTGCTGTCGCCGGCCAGCCCATGGCTGCTGCCCAAGATGCTCAACGTGCTTGGCGCACAGGGCTGGTACTACCAGCAGATGGACCGCATCGCCGATGGCCTGGAACCAGACCTCGGCCGTGGCATGCTGCGTTCATTCGCGCGCTATTGGTGGAACGACTTGAGCAAAGCCGCGAAGCTGCGGCGCTAGGAGGCCAACATGCAACCCAATGATCCGATGCATGGCATCGATCCGCTGGCGGACGACGCCGTGGTGGTGGCGATGCAGGACTGGCTCGAGAAGGCCGTGATCGGCCTGAACCTGTGCCCGTTCGCCAAGGCCGTGCACGCGAAGCGGCAGATCCGCTACGTCGTCAGCCACGCGCAAACCGAGGAAGCCCTGATCGATGACCTGCTGCACGAGCTGCAGCTGCTGGCGGCGGCCGATCCAGGCGACATCGAGACCACGCTGCTGGTGCACCCGCGCGTGCTCGCTGATTTCCTGGACTACAACGACTTCCTCGACATCGCCGATGCCGCCGTGGACGAACTCGACCTTGGCGGCGTGCTGCAGGTGGCCAGCTTCCACCCGCAGTACCAATTCGCCGACAGCCATCCCGATGACATGGGCAACTTCAGCAATCGTGCGCCGTTCCCCACGCTGCATCTTTTGCGCGAGGAAAGCGTGGACAAGGCCGTGGCTGCCTTCCCGGAGGCAGGGGCTATCTTCGAGACCAATATCCAGACGCTCGAGAAACTCGGACCGAGCGGCTGGGCGGCACTGTGGTCAACAAAGAACTAGGCGCACTCAGAACAACTTCGCGTCCAGCGACATCAGGGTGGAAGCGCCCGCACGCGCGGCGCGGAACTGGTGCGCGGTCTCGGGCAGCAGCCACGCGTAGTAGAAGCGCGCGGTGGCCAGCTTGGCGGCGTAGAAGTCCTCGTCTGGCTTGTCTATCGCCAGCGCCGCCATGCGCGCCCACAGCCACGCATAGGCCAGGTGCCCGACGATGCGCAGGTAGGCCACCGATGCCGCGCCGACTTCGTTCGGGTCGGCCTTGGCCTTGGCGCCGATCTCGGCGGTCAGCGCCGCGGTGTCGGCCAGCAGCGTGCCCAGCGGGCCGGTGAACTCGGTCATGGCCGGGTTCGACGCGTTTTCCTTGAGGAAGGCTTCGATGTGCCTGGCGAAACGGCCGAACTTCTTGCCGCCGTCCATCAGCACCTTGCGGCCCAGCAGGTCGAGTGCCTGGATGCCGTTGGTGCCCTCGTAGATCATGTTGATGCGCGCGTCGCGCACGAACTGGTCCATGCCCCATTCATTGATGTAGCCGTGGCCGCCGTATACCTGCAGGCACAGGTTGGTGGTTTCGAAGCTGTTGTCGGTGATGAAGGCCTTGACCACCGGCGTCAGCAGCGCCATCAGCTCGTCGGCGTCTTCGCGCACGGCCGGGTCGGGATGCGACTTTTCGCGGTCGATCAGCAGCGCCGTCCAGGTGGTGAACGCGCGGCCGCCCTCGGTGTAGGCGCGGCTGGTGAGCAGCATGCGGCGCACGTCGGGGTGCACGATGATCGGGTCAGCGGCTTTTTCAGGCTGCGTGGCGCCGGTCGGCGCGCGCCCCTGCGTGCGGTCCTTGGCGTAGGCCACGGCGTTCTGGTGCGCGGCTTCGGCCAGGCCCAGGGACTGCATGCCCACGCCCAGGCGCGCCGAATTCATCATCACGAACATCGCGGCCAGGCCTTTGTTGGGCTCGCCGATCAGCCAGCCGCGGGCGGCGTCCATGTTGATCACGCAGGTGGCGTTGCCGTGGATGCCCATCTTGTGTTCGATCGAGCCGGCCTGGATGGTGTTGCGCGCGCCGACGTTGCCGTCCGCGTCGGGGATGAACTTGGGCACCACGAACAGCGAGATGCCCTTGGTGCCGGCCGGCGCATCGGGCAGGCGGGCCAGCACCAGGTGCAGGATGTTCTCGGCCAGGTCGTGTTCGCCGGCGCTGATGAAGATCTTGGTGCCGCTGAGCGCGAAGCTGCCGTCGCCCTGGGGCTCGGCCTTGGTCTTGAGCATGCCCAGGTCGGTGCCGCAGTGAGCCTCGGTCAGGCACATGGTGCCGGTCCACTGGCCCGAGACGATCTTGGTGAGATAAACCTGCTTCTGCTCGTCGGTGCCGAAGGCGTGCAGGCACTCGTAGGCGCTGTGCGACAGGCCGGCGTACATCAGCCAGGCCTGGTTGGCCGAGTTCCACATTTCGTACAGGCGGTTGTTGACGATCGTCGGCAGCCCTTGGCCGCCGAAGTCCGGATCGCAGGCCAGCGACGGCCAGCCGTTCTCGACGAATTGGGCATAGGCTTCCTTGAACCCGGTCGGCGCGCTGACCACGCCGTTGCCATGGTAGGTGCAGCCCTCGCTGTCGCCGACCTGGTTGATCGGCTGGATGACCTGGCTGGCGAACTTCGCGCCTTCCTCCAGCACCGCCTCGATGGTCTCGATGTCCAGTTCGGCATAGGGCGGCAGCGCCTTGAGCTCGTCCTGGACCTTGAGCAGTTCGAACATCACGAAGCGCATGTCGCGCAGCGGGGCGGTGTACTGGGGCATGGGGCGGGACCGGTGGGTGTGGAAGCCGCGACTCTACCATACCGGTCCGTACGGGCCGGGTGATGATGCTCAGGCCGCCAGGCCCGCCGCGTGGCCGGAAGCCCAGGCCCACTGGAAGTTGTAGCCGCCCAGCCAGCCGCTCACGTCCACCACTTCGCCAATAAAATAAAGACCTTGCGTGTTTTTCGAGGCCATCGTGGCCGACGACAGGCCCTCGGTGTCCACGCCGCCCAGGGTCACCTCGGCCGTGCGGTAGCCCTCGGTACCGCTGGCTACGATGGGCCAGTGCGCCAGCTGGCGGGCGATGTCGGGCAGTTGCCGGTGGGTGTACTGGCGCAGGGGCTTGTTCTCGAACCAGACCTCGCACAGTCGCTGGGCGAAGCGCTGCGGGAAGGCTTCAGCCAACACCGTCCTGAGTTCGGCGGCGGGCTTGGCCCGCTGGCGCTCCAGCAACCAGGCTTCGATGTCGCGCCCGGGCATCAGGTCCAGCAGCAGCTCCTTGCCAGGCTCCCAGTACGACGAGATCTGCAGGATGCTCGGGCCGCTGAGCCCGCGGTGGGTGACCAGCATCGCGTTGCGGAAGCTGGCCTGGCCACAGCGGGCTTCGACCGGGAAGGCAACGCCCGACAGCTCGGCGTAGTGTTCCTGGTGCTTGCCGCTGAGCGTGAGTGGCACCAGCCCCGCGCGCGTGGGCAGCACGGCGTGGCCGAACTGGCGCGCGAGGTCATAGCCAAAGCCGGTCGCGCCCATGCTGGGTATCGACAGGCCGCCGGTGGCGACCACCAGCGATTCGGCGTGGACGACGCCCTGCGCGGTGGCGACGGAAAAACCGCCGCCGTCCATCGCCGCGACCGATGCCACCGCGCACGACACCTCCACCTGCACGCCGGCGTCGGCGCATTCGGCCAGCAGCATGGCCACGATCTGCTTGGACGACTCGTCGCAGAAAAGCTGTCCCAGCTCCTTCTCGTGCCAGGCGATGCCGTGCGCGTCCACCATCGCTACGAAGTGCTCGGGCCGGTAGCGCGCCAGCGCCGACTTGCAGAAGTGCGGGTTGGCCGACAGGAAGTTGGCCGGCGTGGTGCCGGTGTTGGTGAAGTTGCAGCGGCCGCCGCCCGACATCAGGATCTTCTTGCCGCAGCGGTTGGCGTGCTCGATGACGCGCACGCGCCGGCCGCGGCGCCCGGCGGTGAGCGCGCAGAACAGGCCGGCCGCGCCGCCGCCGATCACCAGCACGTCGGTGGTGGTTGCGGAGGGGGTCATGGCAGCAGGCGGCCGTGTCGATGGCGGGGCGGATTCATGTGCCGGGAATGATAGCGGCGCCGGACGCCCGGCAGGCATGGGATGGGCTAATCTGCCGCCACCCCCCGCCGCTTTGGATGGCACATGCCCCGGATTGCCGTCGCCCTGTTCGCCCTGCTGCTGCTGACGGCGGGTGGCTGTTCGGAAAAGACCGGGGACTCCTCGACTGCCGCGGACAGCGCCGCCGCACCCGAAGGACTGGTGGGCCAAGCCAACGCCCAGGGCAGCTTCCTCGCCTATTCGCACGACGCCACCGTGCGAATGGCCGGCCCGGACATTGCCGCCCGGGTATCGGCCGTGCGTACGGCCTGCATGGACGGTCGCCACGGGCAGTGCACCGTGCTGGGCGAGCAGCAGGGCAGCGGGCAATGGCCGAGCGGCCAGCTGCTGCTGCGCGCCGAGCCAAAGGCCATCGAGCCGCTGGTGGCCATGGCGGCTCAGGGCGGCGAGCTTTCCCAGCGCGGCACCCAGGCCGAGGACCTGGCCGACGCCGTGCGCGACAACGGCCTGCGCCAGCAGCGCCTGCGCACCCAGCACGATCGGCTGAGCGAATTCCTTGCGCGCAGGGACATCAAGGCCGACGACCTGATTGCGCTGAGCAACCAGCTGGCCCAGATCGAAACCGAACTGCAGGCCTCCGAACAGGAGGCCGCGCAGCAGCAGCGCCGCATCCACACCAACCTGCTGACGCTGCGCTTCGAGTCGTCGCAGGTGACGGTGGCCAGTTCTCGCCTGGGCGAGGCGCTGCGCGATTCGCTGTCGGTGCTCGACAGCAGCGTGGCGGTGCTGGTGACCGTCATCTTGGCGGTGCTGCCGTTCGCGCTGCTGGCCGGCGCATTGTTCTGGATCATCAAGGCGCTGTTGCGCCGACGTCGCCGGCGCGTGGGCCGGGCAGGGGAATGATATGGCGGCGAAGAAAATACTGACCGGTTGCCTGGTCGTGGTGCTGGTGATGGTGCTGGGCCTTGGCCTGGCATGGTGGTTCGTGCTCCGGCCGATGTGGACGGCCGGCGGCGACATGGTGTCGGGCGCAAAGGACTGGGCAACCACCCTGGACCTGGGCAAGGACATCACCAACGACGCGCCGTTCGCGCCGCCGGCCGATGGCCGCCTTACGCAGGCGCAAGTGGATGCCCTGGTGCAGGTGCAGGCCGTGGTGGTGCGCGACATGGGCGCCGACCTTTCTGCATTGGCCGAGCGTGCCCGCACCCTGCAGGCCGCGCGGACCAGCAACCAGCCGCCGTCGCTGCCCGAATTGGCCGCTGCGGCGCGGGAGATTTCCGGTCTGGTCAGCAGGCTGCGGGCCGCGCAGTCGGCCGGAGTGAACGAGGCCGGCCTGTCGCGCCAGGAGTATGCGTTCGTGCGCAAGCAGGCGCTGTTGGCGCTGCCTCTTCTGGTGGACGTCCCTGCGCCAGCGGGCCTGCCCAGCTTGCCCGGCCTGCCGTTGGGCGGGCCGACCACGCCCGCTGCGCTGGCCGCGGCGCAGTACAACGCTGAACTGCTGCGGCCGCATTTGCCGCTGCTGCAGCAGACGCTGGGCGCGGCACAGCTGTTGGCGCCGGGCGTACCCTGACGGCCAGAGGCGGTCAGGCTGACCAACAAAAAAGCCGGGGCTAGCCCCGGCTTTCTTCATTCGAGGCGCGCCGGCCTCACTCGGTCGGCGGACCCTTGCGGTGCGGCTTCTTGAACGGCGGCTTGTCGCCGAACTTGCGCGGGCCGAACTCCTTCTTGTCGCCGCCGAAGGCCTTCTTGGCGAAGGGCTTCTTGCCGGCCGACTTGCCGGCGGTGTCGGGCGTCTCACCGTCGCGGGTGATGCGCAGCTGCTGGCCGGCGCACCAGACCGTCTTGAGGTGGGTCATCACGTCGCCCGGCATGCCGTCGGGCAGGTCGAGCAGGGTGTGGTCCTCGAAGATCTCGATGCGGCCGATGTGCTTGGCGTCCAGGCCGGCTTCGTTGGCGATGGCGCCGACGATGTTGCCCGGCTTCACGCCGTGGTCGTAGCCCACCTCGATGCGGAACGTGGCCTTGCCCTCGTCAGGCGCACGCGCCTCGCGCTGCTTCTTCGGGAAGGCCGGGCGCTCGGGGCGCTCGGCGCGGGCCGGGCGCTCGCCGCGCTCTGGCTTGTCGAAGCGCGATGGACGGGCGAACTTGTCGGTGGCGGCGGCCACGTCGTGGTCGAAGGCGCGCTTCTTGGCCTCGAACTTCGGCGGCTGCATCAGCAGCGGCACGTCGCCGCGGGCCATCTTGGCCAGGGCAGTGGCGATCTCGATGGCCGGCACGTTCAGCTCGCGCTCGTAGTCCTCGATCAGCTTGCGGAACTCGGTGAGCTCGCCGGCGGCCAGGGTGTCGGTGATCTGCTGCTTGAACTTGGACTTGCGCACGTCGTTGACGTCGGCCACGGTGGGCAGCTCCATCGGCGTGATCGGCTGGCGCGTGGCGCGTTCGATTGCGCGCAGCAGATTCCTCTCGCGCGGGGCGATGAACAGGATCGCCTCGCCGCTGCGGCCGGCGCGGCCGGTGCGGCCGATGCGGTGCACGTAACTTTCGGTGTCGTGCGGCACGTCGTAGTTCAGCACGTGGCTGATGCGCTCCACGTCCAGGCCGCGGGCCGCCACGTCGGTGGCCACCAGGATGTCGATCTTGCCGTCCTTGAGCTGCTGGATCGTGCGCTCGCGCTGGGCCTGCACCACGTCGCCGTTGATGGCGGCGGCCGCGAAGCCCCTTGCCTGCAGCTTCTCCGCCAGTTCATCGGTGGCCAGCTTGGTGCGGGCGAAGACGATCATCGCGTCGAAGGGTTCGGCCTCGAGGATGCGGGTGAGCGCGTCGAGCTTGTGCATGCCGCTGACTTCCCAGCTGCGCTGGCGGATGTTGTCGGCGGTGCGGGTCTTGGCTTCGATGGTGACTTCCACCGGGTCCCTGAGGTAGGTCTGGGCGATGCGGCGGATGGCGTGCGGCATGGTGGCCGAGAACAGCGCCGTCTGGCGCACGGCCGGCATCTTCTTGAGGATCGCCTCGACGTCGTCGATGAAGCCCATGCGCAGCATTTCGTCGGCTTCGTCCAGCACCAGGTTCTTGAGCAGGGACAGGTCGAGCGAACCTTTCTCGAGATGATCAATGATCCGGCCGGGGGTGCCCACCACCACGTGCACGCCGCGGCGCAGGGCCGACAGCTGTGGGCCGTAGCTCTGGCCGCCGTAGATCGGCAGCACGTGGAAGCCCGGCATGTGGGTGGCGTAGCGCTGGAAGGCCTCGGCGACCTGGATGCCCAGTTCGCGCGTGGGGGCCAGCACCAGGGCCTGGGGCTTGGTCTGGCTGAGGTCGATCTGCGACAGGATCGGCAGCGCGAACGCGGCGGTCTTGCCGGTGCCGGTCTGCGCCTGGCCCAGCACGTCGCGGCCGCCCAGCAGGTGCGGGATGGTGGCGGCCTGGATGGGCGAGGGCGTCTCGTAGCCCAGCTCGCCAAGCACCTTGATCAGGGGCTCGCTGAGGGCGAGTTCGCGGAATTGCATCGGCGCGCTGGGCGCCTCGGTCGTCTGGGCGGTCATGGGAGGTCCGTAGGTCTGGGTCCGATTTCATCGGGGAGACTTCGCATACCGGCACACCACGGACACGAAGAAGGCGCACATTGTATCCCATAACGGCTCTTAAGTGACTGAACCGCTGCGGTATTGCGGTCGGCGTACGATGCGCCAATGATGGGGTCCGCTTCTGCAAGGAGACCCGCCATGCGACTGCTGCCCGGGAAACTGTTTTTGGCCCTCGGCCTGGCCGTGCTGGCCGCCTGCGCGACGACTCCGATGGGCCGCCAGCAGCTGATCCTGGTCAGCGACGCCGACATGGACCGGATGGGCGCCACCGCCTTCGCCCAGATCAAGTCCAGCGGCAGGCTGGCCGACGACCCGGCCCGAGCCCGCTACGTGAACTGCGTCGCCCGCGCCCTGATCGACCAGTTGCCCGAGCCGGCGCGCAGCCAGTCCTGGGAGGTGGCGCTGATCGCCGACGACAGCCCGAACGCGTTCGCCCTCCCCGGCGGGAAGGTCGGCGTGCACACCGGCCTGCTCAAGATCGCCACCGACCAGGACCAACTGTCGGCCGTGATCGGACACGAGCTGGGCCACGTGATCTCGCGCCATGCGGCCGAACGCGTGTCCCAGCAGTTCGCTACCGAAGCCGCGCTGCGGGCCGTGAACTCCGCCACCGGCGGCGAGCGACAGCAGCTGCTGGGCCTGCTTGGCGCGGGCGCCCAGGCCGGTATCGTGCTGCCGTTCTCGCGCCGCCACGAAAGCGAGGCCGACGTGCTTGGCCAGCGCTACATGGCCAGCGCCGGCTTCGACCCGCGCGCGGCGGCCACGCTCTGGCAGAACATGATTCGCGCCGGTGGCGCCCGGGCGCCGGCCTTCCTGTCGACCCACCCCGATCCGCAGCAGCGTATCGCCGCGCTGGCCGCCGCCGCGCCCGGGCTGATGCCCGTTTACGAGCAGGCGCGCAGCGCCGGCCGACGTCCAAACTGCTCCTGATCTTTCCCTTCGACGAGTTGACCATGGCCTATCTCTGGACCAAGACCTTCCACCTGCTTTTCGTCATCGCCTGGATGGCCGCGGTGTTCTACCTGCCGCGCATCCTGGTGAACCTGGCGGAAACCCGCGGCCAGCCCGAGGTTCAGGCGCGCCTGCTGCTGATGGGGCGCCGGCTGTACGGTTTTGGCCACGCCATGTTCGGCATCGCTGTGGTGCTGGGCTTCGTGCTGTGGCTGGGCTACAAGTTCGCCCCGGGCAGCTTTCCCGACCTGGTGGCCGGCATGAAGTGGATGCACGCCAAGCTGGGCCTGGTGGCGCTGCTGCTGGCGTACTACATCGTTGCCGGGCGCTGGCTCAAGGGCGTGGCCGCAGGCCGCGCGCTGCCTTCGCCCACCACCATGCGCTGGTTCAACGAACTGCCGCTGCTGGCCCTGGTGCCGATCATCTACCTGGTGCTGGCCAAGCCGTTCTGACCGGTCAGGGGTGCGCGTGGCGCCTGCGCTTGAGCTCGCGCCACGCCACCACCGCCAAGGTCAGCGTGGTCAATGGGATCACCACCATGCGCATCACGAAGGCGTATTCGTCCAGGGCGCCGTGCTCCTGGGCGTACAGCACGAGATAAGTAACGTAAGCCACGTAGTAGGCCAGGAAAACCACGCCTTCCCAGCGTGCGATCAGGTGGCCGGTGAACAGCACCGGCAGGCAGGCCACGGCCACGGCCACCATCACGGGGATATCGAATGCGAGCAGCGCGGGCGGCACCCCGAGGCCGGACCCCGACACCATCGCGCTGATGCCCAGCACGGCGCCGAGGTTGAAGATACCGCTGCCCAGCACGTTGCCCACCGCGATTTCGCGGGCGCCGCGGAGCGCGGCGATGATGGACGTGGCTACCTCGGGCAGCGAGGTGCCGGCGGCGACGATGGTCAAGCCGATCACCAGCGGGCTCACGCCCAGCATGGTCGCAAACACCGTCGCGGCATCCACGAGCCAACGCGACCCCAGCACCAGCATGGCCAGGCCGACCACGATCAGCGCCAGCTGCACCGGCAGCCGCGACAGCAGCCCGGGCTCGGATGAAAGCAGCGGATCGCTGACCTCGGCCGGCGCGGCGCGCGTTCCCTGCCAGTACAGCAGGACGATGTAGGCCAACAGCAGCGAAATCAGTACGGCCCCGTCCAGGAAGGACAGATTCCGGTCCAGCGCCATCCAGGCCACCAGCGCCGACAGGCCGATGAGGATGGGCACTTCCTGCCGGATGAGTTGCCGGTCGACCACCAGCGGCGCCAGCAGCGCCGATACGCCCAGGATGAACAGCACGTTGAAGATGTTGCTGCCCACCACGTTGCCCAGGGCGATGTCGGTCTGGCCGTCCAGCGCGCCCTTCACCGACACCGCCAGCTCCGGCGCACTGGTGCCGAAAGCCACCACCGTCAGTCCCACCACCAGCGGCGCGATGCCCAGCGACAGCGAAAGCCGAGATGCGCCGCGCACCAGCAGATCGGCGCCGAAGATCAGCAGGGCCAGGCCGGCGAGGAAGGTGATCAGGATCATGCGTGGCTCCGGGGAAGGGGGTGCATTATCGCCTTGAACGCACGCGGGCACCCAATTCCGGTCGGCTCTGGGAAAGTTATGTTCGGCGTGGCGCCGTGGCTGGGGCTGGCCCGCTGCCGGGTGGTCCCGACGCTCAGGCGTGTTCCCGCCGCCAGCGCTTGATCTCGCGCCAGGACACTACGGCCAGCGTGAGCGCCGTCAGTGGGATCACCACTGTGCTCATCACCAGGGTGTATTCCTCCAGGGCGTCGTGGTCCTGCGTGTACAGCACCAGGTAAGCCACGTAGGCCACGTAGTAGGCCAGGAACAGCGCGCCTTCCCAGCGCGCGATCAGGTGGCCGGTGGCCAGCACGGGCAGGCAGGCCACCGCCACGGCCACCATCACCGGGATGTCGAACGCCATCAGCGCAGCCGGCACCTGCAGGCCGCTGCCGGACACCACCGCGCTGATGCCCAGCACCGCCATCAGGTTGAAGATGCAGCTGCCCAGCACGTTGCCGACGGCGATCTCGCGCTCACCGCGCAGCGCGGCAATGATGGAAGTAGCCACCTCCGGCAGCGAGGTGCCGAAGGAAACAATGGTCAGGCCGATGATCAGCTCGCTCACCCCCAGCATCTTCGCGAACGTGGTGGCGGCGTCCACCAGCCACTGCGAGCCCAGCACCAGCATGGCCAAGCCAAGGACGATCAGGGCGATTTGCACCGGCAGGCGTGACGTGGCGCCGGTGGCCGCCGGCAGCAGGTCGTCGCTGACTTCGCTGGCCGGCGCGCGTTTTCCCTGCCAGTAAAGCAGGCCGGTGTAGGCGACGATGATCGAGCACAGAACCACGCCATCCAGCACCGAGACATTGGCGTCCGCCGACATCCACGCCACCAGGGCGGAAAGGCCGATCAGGATCGGAACCTCCTGCCGGATCAACTGCCGGTCCACCACCAGCGGCGCCAGCAGGGCCGACACGCCCAATACGAACAGCACGTTGAGGATGTTGCTGCCCACCACGTTGCCCAAGGCGATGTCGGTCTGGCCGTCCAGCGCGCCCTTCACCGACACCGCCAGCTCCGGCGCGCTGGTGCCGAAGGCGACCACCGTCAGACCCACCACCAGCGGCGCGATGCCCAGCGACAGCGACAGCCGCGCGGCACCGCGCACCAGCACGTCCGCGCCGAAGATCAGCAGGGCCAGGCCGGCCAGGAAGGTAATCAGGATCATGGGTGGCTCCGGGGAAGGTCGGGCATTATCGCCTGCAACGATGCGTTCGCGAACGCGCGGGTGACCCCGGGTCCGGGACTGGGTATCGTCGGGCATCGTCTTCCCCGGGCCTGCCCATGTCCCTGCTCAAGCGCTGGTTCCGAATCCCCTTCTGGCAGCGCGTGCTGGCCGGCTTCCTGCTGGGTGGCCTGGCGGGCTGGCTGCTGGGCCCGCAGGCCGGGCCCTGGTTCCAGCCGCTGGGCACGGTCTACGTCACGCTGATCAAGATGATCGCCACGCCGCTGGTGTTCTTCGCGGTGATCAACGCCGTGGCCAGCCTGCACGGGCAGCAGTCGGTGGCCGCGCTGGGCGGTCGCACCTTCGCCTGGTTCGCGGTGACGGCGGCGTTGGCGGTAGGCGTTGGCCTGGCAGTGGCGCTGCTGCTGCAGCCTGGCCTGGGACTGGGCGCGCTGGTGCCCGAGGCGGGCTACGTCGAGCGAGTGGTGCCGGGTCCGGTGGCGGTGCTGCTGGACGTGGTGCCGGCCAATCCGTTCGCGGCGCTGGCGGAGGGCAAGATCCTGCAGGTGATCTTCTTCGCCGGCCTGGTGGGCTTCGCGCTGGTGAAGCTGGGCGAGAAGACCGCCCGCCTGCGCGCGCTCGCCGGCGAAGCCAGCGAGACGATGATCCAGGTCACGCGCTTCGTGCTGGAGTTCACCCCCATCGGCACGTTCGGATTGATAGCGGCGCTGGTGGGCACGTATGGCTTCGAGCGGCTGCTGCCGCTGGGCGGGTTCGTTTTCGCGCTTTACCTGGCCTGCGCGCTGCATATCGTGTTCGTCTATGGCGGGCTGCTGCTGGCGCACGGGCTCAGCCCGCTGAAGTTCTTCCGGGGGGCATTCCCGGCGATGCAGATCGCGTTCGTGGCCTCGTCCAGCTTTGCGGCACTGCCGGCTTCGCTGCGCGCGGCCACCCACAACCTGGGCGTGAAGCCCGAATACGCCGCGTTCGCGGTGCCGCTGGGCGCCAGCATCAAGATGGACGGCTGTGGCGCGATCTTCCCGGCGCTGACCGCGGTGTTCGTGGCGCAGTATTTCGGCATCGAACTGTCGGCGTCGCAGTACTTCATCATCCTGCTGGCCTCGGTGCTGGGCAGCTTCGGCACCGCCGGGGTGCCGGGCACGGCGGTGGTGATGGCGACGGTGGTGCTCAGCTCCGCCGGCCTGCCGCTCGAGGGCATCGGCTACCTGATCGCCATCGACCGCGTGCTGGACATGATGCGCACGATGACCAACGTCACCGGCCAGATACTGGTGCCGGTGCTGGTGGCGAAGGAAACCGGGCTGCTCGACCAGGCGGTCTATGACGCGGCGTCCAGTGACATCGGCATCGAGGAAGAGGCGTCGCGCGGATGATGTCGAGCCAGCGCGCGACGCTCGCGGGCTTCGCGGCGGTGCTGCTGTGGTCGTCGCTGGCGCTGCTGACCACCGCCACCGGCGACATCCCGCCCTTCCAACTGCTGGCGATGGGGTTCTCGATCGCCGGCCTGGCCGGCATCGCCCTGATGCTGCGGCCGGGTGGCTCCGGACTCGCATCGCTGCGCCAGCCGTGGGCGGCCGGCGGGCTCTGCGTCGGCGCGCTGTTCGGCTACCACGCGCTGTATTTCATCGCGCTCAAGCGGGCTCCTGCGGTCGAGGCCAACCTGATCAACTACCTGTGGCCGCTGCTGATCGTCGTGTTCGCGGCGGCCATCGGCGGCACGCGCGTGCGCGCCGGGCAGTGGCTGGGCACCTTGCTTGGCCTGGTCGCGGCGGTGCTGCTGGTGACGCGCGGCCGTTCTTTGCACATCGATCCGGCGCACCTGCCGGGCTACGCGGCGGCGCTGGGGGCTGCGCTGGTCTGGGCGCTTTATTCGGTGCTCAACCGGCGGTTCGAGTCGGTGCCCAGTTCGGCAATGGCAGGCGCTTGCCTGGTGGTGGGCGTGCTCGGCGGCATAATGCACTTCGCCGTGGAAACCACCGTGCCGCCCACGCCGCTGCAATGGGCACTGATTGTGCTGCTGGGACTGGGCCCGACCGGCATCGCATTCTGGCTGTGGGACATCGGCACCAAGCGCGGCGACATCGCCGTGTTGGGCACGCTGTCTTATGCCGCGCCGGTGCTGTCCACCGGCCTGCTGCTGGCGTTCGGCCGGGCCAGCCCGCACTGGACCCAGGCCGTCGCCGTCGCCTTGCTGCTTACCGGGGCGTGGCTCAGCACCAGGAGGGGGTCGGAAGACATGGGCGTCTCGAACGCGACCATCCCCTGAGGGTTTTTTCGCGCCAAAGAAAAGGGCCGCGCGAGGCGGCCCTTTCCATGCGGCTTGCAGCGATGGATCAGCGCGCGGTGCGGGTGCCGTCGCTGCGGCCGCGGCCGTCGCCGCGCCCGCCGTCACGCGGGCTCTTGGGACCGGCGTGGGCGTGGCGTTCGCCGGTGCCCACGTGCGGGCGACGGGCGTGGCGCTGCGGCGGACGCTGGCCACCGGCCGGGCGGCCCGACGGCGCATCGTTGCCCATGCGGATCGGGCGCTGCGGCGCGTAGCCTTCCACCACCACCATCTCGATGTCGGCCTTGAGCACGCGCTGGATGGCGCGCAGCAGGCCGCCCTCGTCGGACGACACCAGCGAAATCGCTTCGCCGGAGGCGCCGGCGCGGCCGGTGCGGCCGATGCGGTGCACGTAGTCTTCGGCGACCATCGGCAGGTCGAAGTTGATCACCATCGGCAGCAGCGGGATGTCCAGGCCGCGGGCGGCCACGTCGGTGGCGACCAGCACGCGGGCCTTGCCCGACTTGAAGTCGCGCAGGGCCTTCAGGCGCTGGGCCTGGCTCTTGTTGCCGTGGATGGCCACCGAGTTGATGCCGGCGTTGTCGAGCTGCTCGGACAGGCGGTTGCAGCCGTGCTTGGTGCGGCCGAACACGAGTACCTGGTCCTGGTAGCGCTTGGACAGGATCTCGAGCAGCAGGTCGCGCTTACGGCTCGCGTCCACCGGGTGCACGATGTGGGTGACGTTGGTGGCCACGGCATTGCGCACCGAAACCTGCACTTCCTTCGGGTCGCGCAGGAACTCCATCGCCAGCTTCTTGATCGCGTCCTCGAAGGTGGCCGAGAACAGCAGGGTCTGGCGGCGCGACGGAATCTTGGCCATCACGCGCTTGATCGCGGGCAGGAAGCCCATGTCGAGCATGCGGTCGGCTTCGTCCAGCACCAGGATCTCCACGTGCGAGAGGTCCACGCTGCGACGCTCGAGATGGTCGAGCAGGCGGCCCGGGGTCGCCACCAGGATGTCCAGGCCGCGGCGCAGGGCGTCGATCTGCGGCTGCATGCCGGCGCCACCGTAAATGGTGGTGCTGGCCAGGCGCAGGTGCTTGCCATAGGCGCGCAGGCTGTCGTGCACCTGCACGGCCAGCTCGCGGGTGGGGGTGAGGATCAGCGCGCGCGGCTTGCGCGGGCCGGACACCGGGCCGGCCTGGGCCAGGCGGTGCAGCAGGGGCAGCGCGAACGCGGCCGTCTTGCCGGTGCCGGTCTGGGCGCCGCCCATCAGGTCGTGGCCAGCCATGACCAGCGGGATCGCTTCGGACTGGATCGGGGTGGGGATGGCGTAGCCGAGTTCGGCAAGCGCACGGTTAAGCTCGGGCGCAAGCCCAAGGGTTTCAAAAGACATGGTGGTACTCCGTTGTGTAACCCGGAGCGTTCCCTGAAACCGCGCTGCGAGCTGGTGAAGCTGGTTTTACGGCAGGGCCCAAGTGGGGCCTGACGGGTTTGCGCAGCGAAAGGCGTGCGGAGTGGGGCCAGACGCAGGACGAGCGGACTCGAGACCTGGGTGGCGGGCATACCGGGGGAAAACGGTCAGCCGTGCAGCAAACAGGGCGAAGGGTACGCGAATTCGTGCCGTCCAGCCAGCGCGGCCGTCGTCAGGGTGAGGCCGGCGTTCAGGCTGGCTGGCCCCGGTCGGAGGCGGCGTGCCCGGGCTTGAGGGCTAGAATCGCCCCGACGCCGCGCAGCGCGGCAACGGGGTAGCCGCATGAGTGGCGCACAGCGTGAGTTGACGTTCCGTTTCCTGGCCGAGCCCACCGACGTGAACTATGGCGGCAAGGTGCACGGCGGTGTGGTGATGAAGTGGATCGACCAGGTGGGCTACGCCGCCGCCGTTGGCTGGAGCGGCCGCTACAGCGTTACGGTGGCCGTGGGCGGTATCCGGTTCGTGACGCCCATCCGCACCAGCGACCTTGTGACCGTCACGGCCAAGCTGGTCTATACCGGCACCAGCAGCATGCATTTCGCCGTTGACGTGCGCGGGCGCGACCCGATGCGCGACGGTGGTGACCGCCTGTGCACGCACTGCGTCATCGTGTTCGTGGCGCTGGACGGCGTCGAGGGCAAACCCGTGGCCGTGCCGGCATGGCGCCCTGAGGATCCCGACGACCGTCGCCTGGCCGAGTACGCGCTCAAGGTGATGGCCCTGAGCAAGGACATCGAGCAGGCCGTGGCGAGCCTGCGCCAGGCATGAGCCTGGGGCGACGCGTCAAGCGCTGGCTGTGGCTGGGCCTCGCTTATGCGGCGCTGGCGCTGGGCATCATCGGCATCTTCCTGCCGGGCCTGCCAACCACGCCCTTCGTGCTGCTGGCGGCTTACGCCGCCGCCAACGGCTCGCAGAAACTGCATGGCTGGATGCTGGCGCACCGCCTTTACGGTCCGATGATCCGCGACTGGCAGGCCGGCGGTGCGGTCAGCCGGTCGGCGAAGCGCTGGGCCATCGGCACGATGGTGCTGTGTTCGGTGATCTTCTTCATCACCGCGCCGCGCTGGTGGATGGCCGCCATCGGCACCGCCATCATGGCCGTCGTCGGCACCTGGCTCTGGTCCAGGCCGGAGCCAAAGCCTTTTGCCACGGATAAGAGCGAATGAACGCGGATTAAGCACAGGGTCCAGAATTCGCACTCGTTTTATCCGCGCCCATTCGCTTTTATCCGTGGCAAAAAACCTTTAGTCCAGAACGCGGCGTGCACCGGTGTAGTGGTCGCGCCAGTAGGGGCCGTCCACCCGGTCCAGGCGCACGGTGCCGCCGGTGCTGGGGGCATGCACGAAGCGGCCTTCGCCGACATAGATGCCGACGTGGAAAACGTTCTTGCCCTTTCCGAACAGCACCAGGTCGCCGGAGGCCAGTCGGTTGGGCGGCGGGCTCTTGGCGTCGAAGCGGGCGATCTCGCCGGTGGTGCGCGGCAGGCTCAGGCTGGCGGCGTCCCGGAACACGTAGCCCACCAAACCGCTGCAGTCGAAGCCCCCCTCAGGGGTGTTGCCGCCCCAGCGGTATGGCGTGCCGACCAGGCCCAGCGCGCGGATCAGCACATTGTTGGCGCGGAATGGATCGGCGGGCGCGACATCGGTGATGGCCAGGCTCGAGCCGCCGGCCTGGGCGGGAGCGCGCTTGGGCGCCGACGAACAGGCGCCCAGGGCGAACACCAGCAGCAGGGCCACGCACCACGCGCCCGGAACTGGCGCCGGGAGTGAACCGCCGGGATAATGCGCGTTCGCTTTCACGGGCCGAGTCTGCCCGATCCCGCCGGTCGCGTCACCGGCCCTTTCCCGGAAACCCCATGAAGATCGAGAAGAACCACGTCGTCCGCTTCCACTACACCGTGTCCGAGCCGGGCCAGCCGCCGGTGGAAACCTCGAAGGACCGCGAGCCGCTGGCTGTGCTGATCGGCCACGGCAACATCATCCCGGGTCTCGAGAACGCGATGCTCGACCACGTCGCCGGCGACAGCTTCGAAGCCACGGTGGAATCTGACCAGGCCTACGGCGAGCGCCAGGAAGGCCTCGTGCAGCGGGTCCCGAAGAAGCACTTCCGCGAAACCCGCCTGCAGCCCGGCCAGCAGGTGGTGCTCAACAGTTCTTCCGGCCCCCGCGCGGTCACGGTGGTGAAGGTGGGCGGCACGGTGGTGGACGTCGACCTCAATCATCCGATGGCCGGCAAGACCCTGCAGTTCCAGGTCGAGATCGTCGATGTCCGCGCCGCCCAACAGGTCGAGATCGACCACGGCCATGTGCATGGCGAGGGCGGCGCGCAACACTGATACCTTCTGCAGCGTCAGCTCCGGACGGCCCGCCTTCGCGGGCCGTCCTCGTTTGGCGCCAAGGGTTGCGGTAACCGCCGCGCTTGACCATGATCGGGCTTCACTGGGCGGGGAGGCCTGGCTCCATGACCGACGCCACCATGCTTTCACCCCTGCAGGGCGGCGAGCGCATTGACGCGCTGGATGTGCTGCGCGGATTCGCGCTGCTGGGCATCCTGCTGATGAACATCGAAGGCATGGTGGGGCCGCTCAACGGTGCCCTCACCGGGCTGGACCCGGCGCTGACGGGTGCCGACCGCTGGGCCGACGCGCTGATTTACTTCTTCGTGCAGGGCAAGTTCTACCCGCTGTTCTCGCTGCTGTTCGGCATGGGCTTCGCCGTGATGATGCAGCGCGCGGCGCAGGCTGGCCGGCCGTTCGTGCGCCTGTATCTGCGCCGGGTGCTGGCGCTGCTGGCCATCGGTGTTGCACACGCGCTGCTGGTGTGGAGTGGCGACATCCTGACCACGTATGCGCTGGTGGCACTGTTGCTGCTGCTGTTTTTCCGCGACACGCCGCAGTCCCGCCTGCCCAAGTGGGCCATCGCCTTCATGCTGTTGCCGCTGGTATTGATGCTGCTGTCGGGCCTGCTGATGCAGGTCGCCGAGCTCAACCCCGAGTCGGCGGCGGAGTTCACCGCCATGGACTCGGCGTCAACGCAGGAAATGGCCGCGATGCTCGAGGCGCAGCGCCAGGCTCAGGGCGTTGGCACGTACGTCCAGTCGGTGGTCCAGCGCGGCAAGGACCTGGCGATGATGCTGTCCTACCTTGTTTTCTACGGTTGGCAGCTGCTGGGCCTGTTCCTGCTGGGCGGCTGGTTCGTGCGCAGCGGCGCGATCGCCCGGCCCCTGGAACACGCGGCGCTGCACGCGCGCCTGCGCTGGATCGCGCTGCCGCTGGGCATGGTGATGATGGCTGCTTCCATGGCCCTGGCGCCGTCGGTGGACATGGGGATGCCGAGCCTGGTCGAAAGCCTGGCCATGGCCCTGTCCATGGCGGGCGGCGTGCTGATGTGCCTGGGATACCTGGCCTGGATAGTGCGCGGGCTGCAGTCGGCCTCCGTCGGCCCGCGGCTGCATCAGCTGGCGCCGGCCGGACGCATGGCCTTGACCAATTACCTGGCCCAGTCGGTCATCTGTACCTTCATTTTCTCGGGCTATGGCCTGGGCTACTTCGAACAGCTGCCGCGGGCCTGGCAGGTCCCGTTCGTGCTTGGCTTCTACGCCCTGCAGGTCATCGCCAGCCACGCGTGGCTGGCGCGTTTCCGCTTTGGCCCGATGGAGTGGCTGTGGCGGGCAGCGACCTACCTGCAGCTGCCGCCCATGCGCCGCGGCTGATCCGGGCTGCGGCCCGGCCCCTGTAGAATGACGGCATGAGCAACGACGACGCGGAAGTCCTGATACTTGGTGGAGGCGTGATCGGACTTGCCTGCGCGCATTACCTGCTGGCGGAAGGCCGGTCGGTCCGCATCCTGGAGCAGGCCCGGGTGGGCGGCGGCGCGTCGCACGGCAACTGCGGCACGCTTACGCCCAGCCATGCGCCGCCGCTGGCGGCCGCGGGCATGGTGGGGCAGGCGCTTCGCTGGATGCTCAGCTCTTCGGCGCCGCTCTACATCAAGCCGCGCTGGGATCCGGCGCTGGCCAGTTGGCTGATGGCCGCAGCGCGTCGCTGCAATGCCGGCGACTGGCGCGCCAGTGGCTTGGCCAAGGGCACGCTGTTGAAGCTGTCGCGCGCGCTCACCGAGGACCTGGTGTTCGGCCAGGACCTGGACTGCGGCTTTCAGGCCAGCGGCTTCCACTACGTGTTCCGCAGCGCCCGGGCGCTGGAGAAGCAGCAGCGCGACCTGCCGCTGCTGGCCGAGATGGGTATCCGCGCCAGCGTGCTGGACGGCGCGGCACTCGCCGCCGACGAGCCAGCGCTGCGGCCCGGCATGGCAGGCGCCATCCATTTCCCCGGCGACGCCCAGCTGCGGCCCGAACGCTACACCGCCGAACTGGCGCGGGTGGTGCGCGAGGCGGGTGGCGTGATCGAGGAGGGCGTCAGCGTCACCGGCTTCGAAAGCGGTCGCCGCGGTATCGACGCCGTGCTGACCAACGAGGGCCGGCGCACCGGCGGCAAGGTGCTGATGGCGATGGGCGCGTGGTCACCGCAGTTCGCGCGAAGCCTGGGGCTGGTCATCCCGATCCAGCCGGGCAAGGGTTACTCGATCACCTACGACCGCCCCACCGTTGCGCCGCGCCGGCCGCTGGTGCTGAAGGAGCGCAGCGTCTGCGTCACGGCATGGGACGACGGTTTCCGCCTGGGCAGCACGATGGAGTTCAGTGGCTACGACGATCGCCTCAACCGCACGCGGCTGGCGGCGCTGGAGCGGGGCGCCGCCCAATACCTGCACGAACCGGTGGGCCCGGCCAAGCGCGAGGAATGGTGTGGCTGGCGGCCGATGGTGGTGGACGACCTGCCGCTGCTGGGCCGTTCGCCGCGCCATAGCAACCTTTGGCTGGCCACCGGCCACGGCATGATGGGCATGGGCATGGCCGCGGGCACCGGCCGCGTGATCGCCGACCTGATGCAGGGCCGCGCGCCGCCGATCGATCCGGCGCCCTACGCGCCTTCGCGCTTCACGGCGCAGGCCTGATCGTTGGACGTGTTCACCCTGCATCGCGGCACCACGCCGCTGCTGGTGAGCCTGCCGCACGACGGCACCGCACTGCCCGAAGACATGGCCAGGCGCATGACGGACCACGCGCGGGGCGTGCCCGATACCGACTGGTTCGTGGGGCGCCTGTACGATTTCGCGCGGCAGCTTGGCGCATCGCTGCTGGTGCCGGTCCACTCGCGCTACGTGGTCGACCTCAACCGTCCGCCCGACGACCTGTCGCTCTACCCGGGCCAGAAAACCACCGGGCTGTGCCCGGTGCAGCGCTTCACCGGCGAGCCGGTCTACCTGCCCGGGCAGGAGCCCTCTGCGGGCGAGGTGGCGGACCGCGTCGAGCGCTACTGGAAGCCATACCACGATGCGCTTGGCGCCGAGCTCGCGCGCCTGCACGGCCTGCACGGGCGGGTGGTGCTGTGGGAAGGGCATTCCATCCGCAGCGTCGTGCCGTTCCTTTTCGAGGGGCGGCTGCCCGACTTCAACCTGGGCACGGCCGCCGGCACCAGCTGCGCGCCGGCCCTGCAGGCGCGGCTGGAAGCCCTGTTGGCGGCGCAGTCGGATTACAGCTGGGTCTGCAACGGCCGCTTCAAGGGCGGCTACATCACGCGCCACTACGGGCGGCCGGCCGAAGGCGTGGACGCGGTGCAACTCGAGCTGGCGCAGGCCACCTACATGGATGAAACCACCGGCCGCTACGATGCGTCACGGGCGCAGCGGCTGCAGGGTGTGGTCGGGTCTTTGCTGCGCGACGCGCTGGCCTGAGGCGCCCGTTCGGTCAGTCCGCGGCCGCCACGCGTGCGCGCGGGCGATGGCGCGGATCGAAGAAGCAGATGGCTTGCCCCGCTGCGACCTTGCTGCGCTGGTTGCAGCCGGCCTGGGTGGCGGCGCGTGCGTCGAAACCCTGCAGGCCTATCGTGGCCTGGGCGGCAGCGCTGTCGTCCACCGACGCATACTGCAGCGCGATGCCCTGGCTGTCGTGGTAGAGCACGGCCTGCGCCCGAAGCGGGCGACTGCTGGGAATCGGCTCAACGCGTTCGAACCCGTTCCATTCCACCACCGTGCAGGCTTCCGGGTGCCCGCTGGCGCTGTTGCGCGGGCAGTCGGGGAAGTAGGCCTGCCGCACTTCACCGCCGGCGCGCTGGCGCAGGTCGTCGTGGTAGACGTAGATGCGGTTTTGGCTGGCCGCCGCGTTGTCGGCGCGCACCGGCAGGTTGCAGTCGTTGCTGAAGTCGGCGCCGTCTTCGACCGCCAGCGATTCCGCGGCGGCCAGGTAGCCATTGCCCGAAACCACCCAAGTGCTCACCGGGGACTGGTAGAGCTCGAAGGGCTGCTCGAAGGCCAACACCGCGCCGCCGTCATCACTGGCCGCGTCGGCGCGGACAGGCTGCAGGCTGACCGGAGCTCCGGCGTGGGTGAGGTCGATGTAGTCGAATCCGCAGTCCGCAGACGCCGGGCCCGCGAGCACGGTGTATCCGTAAAGACGCGCTTCGCTGCTGGCCCGCTCGCTGGCCTGCAGGCCCACGGCCAAGGCCGCGGCGAACGCCAGACCGGCCAGCGTGAGGATGAGGGGCTGCGTGGGGCCGCCCTTGCGTGGAGACATCATGGGTTTCTCGTGGGGCCGCGTCGGGCGTGTCGCATGGGTACCTGCCCTTGGCGGCCCGGGTGGGCGTCAGAGTGATTGGGAACAACCCAAGCAATAATCGTGCCGGTGGCGGCGGAGCGTGGCCGGCTCTCGTCTTTCCCGTTTGTACGTTGGCGTTCAATGACTTGGCCGCCGCTGCGGCGGGCGCAACCGGCGCGGGGCGGCGGTCGGGTGAGGTCGAAAGCTGACCGTGCTGACGCCCCACGGCAGGTCCTGTCCGTCAGGGCCTGCGGCAGGCGCAAGGCCCGGATGATCGGGATCTTGCCCCGCGGACTCAGACCTCTAGCGACGCCAGGTCGCCCTTGGCCTCGAGCCAGGCCTTGCGGTCGCCGGCGCGCTTCTTGGCCAGCAGCATGTCCATCAAGCCCCGGGTCAGCTCGGCGTCGTCCACCGTCAGCTGCACCAGCCGGCGGGTGTCGGGGTGGATGGTGGATTCACGCAGCTGCACCGGGTTCATCTCGCCCAGGCCCTTGAAGCGGGTGACGTTGACCTGGCCGCGGATCTTTTCCTTCTCGATGCGGTCGAGCAGGATGCGCTTCTCTTCTTCGTCCAGCGCGTAGAACACCTGCTTGCCCACGTCCACCCGGAACAGCGGCGGCATCGCCACGAAGATGTTGCCCGCGCGCACCAGGGCCGGGAAATGACGCAGGAACAGCGCCGCCAGCAGGGTGGCGATATGCAGGCCGTCGGAGTCGGCGTCGGCCAGGATGATCACCTTGCCATAGCGCAGGCCGTCGATGTTGTCGGTGCCCGGATCGCAGCCGATGGCCACGGCCAGGTCGTGCACTTCGTTGGACGCCAGCACGCCCGACGATTCGACTTCCCAGGTGTTGAGGATCTTGCCGCGCAGCGGCAGGATGGCCTGGAACTCCTTGTCGCGGGCTTGGCGCGCGCTGCCGCCGGCGGAGTCGCCTTCCACCAGGAACAGTTCGGTGCGGCCCAGGTCCTGGCTGATGCAGTCGGCCAGCTTGCCGGGCAGGGCGGGGCCCTGGGTGATCTTCTTGCGGGTGACCTGCTTCTCGGTCTTCAGGCGCGCCGAAGCGCGGTCGATGGCCAGCTGGGCGATCTGCAGGCCGGTTTCGACGTGCTGGTTGAGCCAGAGCGAGAACGCGTCGTGCGACGCGTTTTCCACGAAGGCCGCGGCCTGGCGCGAGCTGAGGCGCTCCTTGGTCTGGCCGCTGAACTGCGGGTCGGTGAGCTTGATGCTGAGCACGTAGCTCACCCGGTCCCAGACGTCCTCGGGCGCCAGCTTCACGCCGCGCGGCAGCAGGTTGCGGAAATCGCAGAACTCGCGCAGCGCGTCGGTGAAACCCGAACGCAGGCCGTTCACGTGGGTGCCGCCCTGGGCGGTGGGGATGAGGTTGACGTAGCTTTCCTGCACCAATTCGCCGTCGGGCACCCAGGCCACCGCCCAGTCCACCACCTCGGTGTCCTTGTTGACGTGGCCGACGAAGAGTTCGGCCGGCAGCAGGTCGCGGCCCACCAGTTCGCCGCGCAGGTAGTCGCGCAGGCCATTCTCGTAGTACCACTCGTTGCGCTCGCCGGTGGCCTCGTCGAACAGTTTGACGGTCAGGCCCGGGCACAGCACCGCCTTGGCGCGCAGCAGGTGGCGCAGCGACTTGGCGTGGATCTTGGGCGTGTCGAAGTACTTGGGGTCGGGCCAGAAGCGCAGCCGGGTGCCGGTGTTGCGCTTGCCCACGGTGCCGACCACTTCCAGCGCCGAGCTGCGGTCGCCGTCGCGGAACTCCATGCGGTGTTCCTGGCCTTCGCGGCGGATCACCACCTCGACCCGCTTCGACAGCGCGTTCACCACGCTCACGCCCACGCCGTGCAGGCCGCCCGAGAACGTGTAGTTCTTGCCGCTGAACTTACCGCCGGCGTGCAGGCGGGTCATGATCAGCTCGATGCCCGGGATTTTTTCCTCGGGGTGGATGTCCACCGGCATGCCGCGGCCGTCGTCGATCACCTCGCAGCTGCCGTCGGTGAAAATCGTCACGTCCACGGTCTTGGCGAAGCCGCCGAGCGCCTCGTCCACCGAGTTGTCGATCACTTCCTGGGCCAGGTGGTTGGGCCGGGTGGTGTCGGTGTACATGCCGGGGCGGCGCTTGACCGGGTCCAGGCCCGAAAGCACTTCGATGTCGGCGGCGTTGTAGCGGGTATTCATTGTGCGGGGCTCGGGAGGGCAGGATGCAGGCGCGAGGCCGAAGGATGGGCGCGGCACCGGAAGCGGTCAAGCGGCCCTTTTGCAAGCCATTGATCGGAAAAAGGTTCTGGTTCCTGGGCAGGCAACCCGGTAGAATGCGGTTTTCCAGCGCCCCAAAATCCCATGACTCGTCTTATCTTCGTTACCGGTGGCGTGGTGTCCTCGCTAGGCAAGGGCATCGCCGCCGCTTCGTTGGCGGCCATCCTGGAGGCCCGCGGCCTGCGGGTGACCATGATGAAGCTCGACCCGTACATCAACGTCGACCCCGGCACCATGAGCCCGTTCCAGCACGGCGAGGTGTACGTCACCGACGACGGCGCCGAAACCGACCTCGACCTGGGCCACTACGAGCGCTTCCTGCGCGTGCGCCTGAGCCGCAAGAACTCCGTCACCACCGGCCGCATCTACGAGAACGTGATCCGCAAGGAGCGCCGCGGCGACTACCTGGGCGGCACTGTGCAGGTGATCCCGCACATCACCGACGAGATCAAGCGCGCCATCTTCGAAGCCACCGACGGTTTCGACGTGGGGCTGGTGGAGATCGGCGGCACCGTGGGCGACATCGAGTCGCTGCCGTTCCTGGAGGCCATCCGCCAGATCCGCACCGAGCGCGGCCCGGGCAAGGCCATCTTCATGCATCTCACCCTGGTGCCCTACATCGCGGCCGCCGGCGAGCTCAAGACCAAGCCCACCCAGCACTCGGTGAAGGAGCTGCGCTCGATCGGCATCCAGCCCGACATCCTGGTGTGCCGCAGCGAACGGCCGCTGCCCGATTCGGAGCGCCGCAAGATCGCGCTGTTCACCAACGTGCAGGAAAAAGCGGTCATCAGCTGCGTGGACGTGGACAACATCTACAAGCTGCCGCTGTGGCTGCACGAACAGCAGCTCGACCAGATTGCGATCGAATGCCTGCGCATGGAAGACGTGGCCAAGCCCGCCGACCTGTCCGAGTGGCAGGCCGTGGTGGACGCCGCCGAGCATCCGGTGGATTCGGTGACGGTGGCGGTGGTGGGCAAGTACATCGACCACCAGGACGCCTACAAGTCGCTGTCCGAAGCGCTCAAGCACGGCGGCCTGCGCCAGCGCACCAAGGTGACGCTGAAGTGGGTCGAGTCCGAACAGGTCGAGAAGGAAGGCGTGAGCGTGCTCGAGGGCGTGGACGCCATCCTGGTGCCCGGCGGCTTCGGCGACCGCGGCTTCGAGGGCAAGGTGATGACCGCGCAGTACGCGCGCGAATCGGGCATCCCCTACTTCGGCATCTGCTACGGCATGCAGGCGGCGGTGGTGGACTTCGCCCGCCACGTGGCGGGCCTGGCCGGTGCCAACAGCACCGAGAACGACCGCAATTGCGCCCATCCCGTCATTGGCCTGATCACCGAGTGGCGCACCGCCTCGGGCGATCTCGAGCGCCGCGACGAACAGTCCGACCTGGGCGGCACGATGCGCTTGGGGCTGCAGGACCAGCGCCTGAAGCCCGGCTCCAAGGCCCGGGAACTGTATGGCAAGGACGTGGTCGGCGAGCGCCACCGCCACCGCTACGAGTTCAACAACCGCTACCGCACTCAGCTTGAGGAAGCGGGGCTGGTCATCAGCGGCAAGTCGATGGACGACCTGCTGGTGGAAGTGATCGAACTGCCGAACCACCCTTGGTTCATCGCCTGCCAGGCGCATCCCGAATTCCTGTCCACCCCGCGCGACGGCCACCCCCTGTTCATCGGCTTCATCCACGCCGCCCGCGAGTACAAAGCCACCCACCCGGGTGCCGGAGGGCCTTCAGGCCCGACCACATCCCCTTCGACGGGCACCCCGGCCGTCGCGGCTGAAGCCACTCCCGCAGGAGCTGTCTGATGGAGCTGTGCGGATTCAAAGCGGGCCTCGACCAGCCCTTCTTCCTCATCGCCGGCCCCTGCGTGATCGAATCCCTCGAGCTGCAGATGGAAACGGCCGGCCGCCTGCAGGAAATCACCGGCAAGCTCGGCATCCCCTTCATCTTCAAGTCCAGCTTCGACAAGGCCAACCGCACCTCGGGCACCAGCTTCCGCGGCCCCGGCCTGGAAGCGGGCCTGAAGGTGCTGTCCGAAGTGAAGCGCCAGCTTGGCGTGCCGGTGCTGACCGACGTGCACGAGTACACGCCGCTCGATGAAGTCACTTCCGTGGTGGACGTGCTGCAGACGCCGGCCTTCCTGTGCCGGCAGACCGACTTCATCCAGAAGGTTGCCAGCGCCGGCAAGCCGGTGAATATCAAGAAGGGCCAGTTCCTCTCGCCCTGGGAAATGAAGCACGTCACCGCCAAGGCCCTGGCCACCGGCAATACGCAGATCATGGCCTGCGAGCGCGGCGCCAGCTTCGGCTACAACAACCTGGTCAGCGACATGCGCTCGCTCAGCGTGATGCGCGACACCGGCTGCCCGGTGGTGTTCGACGCCACCCATTCGGTGCAGCTGCCCGGCGGCATGGACGGCAAGTCCGGCGGCCAGCGCGAGTTCGTGCCGGTGCTGGCGCGCGCGGCCATGGCCGTGGGCATCAGCGGCATCTTCATGGAAACCCATCCCGACCCGTCCAAGGCGCTCAGCGACGGCCCCAATGCCTGGCCGCTGGCGAAAATGGAAGCGCTGCTGGCCACGCTGCTGGAGCTTGACCGCATCACCAAGCGCAATGGTTTCCTCGAGATGCAGGAATAGGAAGATTGGCCACGGATTGACGCGGATGAACGCGGATAAGGGCTTGAACAGAAAGAGACAGCACTGAACCTATTTTTTTCACTGAGCTTGTTTTTTTGCTTTGATCCGCGTTCATCCGTGTAGATCCGTGGCAAAAAACCTCCTCCAAACTCGCCAAGAGCCCCCATGACAACGATCACCAAGATCCACGCCCGCGAAATCCTCGACAGCCGGGGCAACCCCACGCTCGAAGCCGAGGTCACCCTCGCCGACGGCAGCTTCGGCCGTGCGATGGTGCCTTCGGGTGCGTCCACCGGCAGCAAGGAAGCCGTGGAGCTGCGCGACGGTGACAAGAGCCGCTACGGGGGCAAGGGTGTGCGCAAGGCGGTGGCGAACGTCAACACCACCATTGCCGACGCGATCAAGGGCTTCGACGGCGCCGACCAGCCCGGCCTGGACAGCAAGCTGGTCAACCTCGACGGCACCGAGAACAAGGGTCGCCTGGGAGCCAACGCTCTGTTGGGCGTTTCGCTGGCCAACGCGCATGCGGTCGCGGCATCGAAGGGCCTGGCACTGTGGCAGCATCTTGCGCAAGGCCGCGAGGTGTCGCTGCCGGTGCCGATGATGAACATCATCAACGGCGGCGCGCACGCCGACAACAACGTGGACATGCAGGAGTTCATGGTGCTGCCGGTGGGCTGCGAAAGTTTCGCCGAGGCGCTGCGCTGCGGCGCCGAGATCTTCCATTCGTTGAAATCCGTGCTCAAGGCCAAGGGCCTGGGCACGTCGGTGGGCGACGAAGGCGGCTTCGCGCCCGACCTGCGGTCGAACGAGGAAGCGATCGAAGTCATCCTCGAGGCGATCGGCAAGGCCGGCTACAAGGCCGGCGAAGACGTGCTGCTGGGCCTGGACGTGGCCAGCACGGAGTTCTTCGACAACGGCAAGTACAACCTCAAGGGCGAGGGCAAGCGCCTCACGTCCGAACAGTTCGTGGACTTCATGGCCGGCTGGTGCGCGCAGTACCCGATCATCACCATCGAGGACGGCATGGCCGAGAACGACTGGGCCGGGTGGAAGCTGCTCACCGACCGGCTCACGGCCAAGGTGCAGCTGGTGGGCGACGACCTGTTCGTGACCAACCCGAAGATATTCCAGGAAGGCATCGACCAGGGCGTGGCCAATGCCATCCTGATCAAGGTCAACCAGATCGGCACGCTCACCGAGACGCTGCAGTCCATCGCCATGGCCGACGCCAACCGCTACGCCGCCATCGTCTCGCACCGTTCGGGCGAAACCGAGGACACCACCATCGCCGACATCGCGGTGGCCACCACCGCCACCCAGATCAAGACCGGCTCGCTGTGCCGCAGCGACCGGGTGGCCAAGTACAACCAGCTGCTGCGCATCGAGGAAGCGTTGGGGGCCAAGGCCCGCTACGCCGGCCGCGACGCCTTCGTCAGCCTCAAGCGCTGAGCCCACGCCCTTGCGCCGCTGGTGGGTCCTTGCCCTGCTGCTGCTGGCCCTGGTGGGCCTGCAGGTGAAGCTTTGGTGGGGCGAGGGTGGCCTGGGCGAAGCGCGCGCACTTGACGTGCGCGTCAGTGCCCAGCGCGCCGAGAACGCGCGTTCGCAGCAGCGCAACGATGCACTGTCGGCGGAAGTCGAGGACCTCAAGTCGGGCGCCGCCGCGGTGGAAGACCGCGCCCGCAGCGAACTGGGCATGATCAAGCCCGGCGAAACCTTCTACCGCGTCGTCGAGCCCGCCAAGGTTGGCGCCCGGCGCGTCGAAAAGGCGCTGGACACGCCGGCGCCGGAGCCGCAGCCGTGACCTGGGCGGTGGTTCCGGCGGCGGGTCGCGGCATGCGCTTCGGCGGTGAGCGGCCCAAGCAGTATTCGCCGCTGGCGGGCCGCAGCGTGATCGAACACAGCCTGCGCGCCGTGCTCAACCACGACAGCGTGGACGGCGTGGTGGTGGCGCTGTCGCACGACGACGCCTATTGGCCGGGCTGGCGCGAGATCGGCGGCAAGCCCGTGATCACCTGCATCGGCGGCACCGAGCGCGCCGACTCGGTGCTGGCTGGCCTGATGGCCCTGCCGGGCACGGTGGACGACGACCAGTGGGTGCTGGTGCACGACGCCGCGCGCCCCTGCCTGCGTGCGCTCGACCTGGCCCGCCTGCTGGCGGTGGGCCAGGCCGACCCCGTGGGTGCGCTGCTGGCGGCGCCCGTGCGCGACACGCTCAAGCGTTCCGACCACCTGGGCCACAGCCAGGCCACCGAACCGCGCGAATGGCTGTGGCGCGCACTTACGCCCCAGCTGTTCCGGCGCGGCGGCCTGACCCGTGCGCTACAGGCCGCGCTTCGCGCCGGCGTCAAGATCACCGACGAAGCCATGGCCATGGAGCGCCTGGGCCTGCGCCCGTGCCTGGTGGAAGGCAGCGAAGACAACATCAAGGTGACCACGCCAGCCGATCTGCCGCTGGCTGAGTTCATTCTTGGGAATATGGATTGATTGGTATTTTGCCGCGGCAAAAAGGAAAAAAATGACCAACAGCGTGAGGATCGGCCAAGGCTATGACGTGCATGCCTTCGGCGACGGCGACCACGTGGTGCTGGGCGGCGTGCGCATCGCGCACGACTGCGGCGTGCTGGCGCATTCGGACGGCGACGTGGTCATCCACGCGCTGTGCGATGCGCTGCTGGGCGCACTGGCGCTGGGCGACATCGGCGTGCATTTCCCGCCGACCGACCCGCGCTGGCAGGACGCCGACAGCCGCCTGTTCCTGCGCCATTGCGCGGCGCTGGTGGCCGAGCGCGGCTGGCGCCTGGGCAATGCCGACATCACCGTGGTGTGCGAGCGCCCGAAGGTGTCGCCGCACGCCGCGGCGATGCGCGCCAACCTCGCGGCCGACCTGGGCGTGGCGCTGGACGACATCAGCGTGAAGGCCACCACGTCCGAACGGCTTGGCTTCACCGGTCGCGGCGAAGGCCTGGCGGCCATGGCCGTGGCCCTGCTGGTGCGCGCGTGAGCCTGCTGCCGCGCGCCCACGGCGACGCCGTGCTGCAGGCGCGCTACCGGGTGGAGCCGGAGGATTTCCAGGTCGAGGAAATCGACGGCTTCGAGCCGACGGGGCAGGGCGAGCACCTGCTGCTGACCGTGGAGAAGCGCGGCATGAACACCTCGTTCGCCGCCAAGCGCATCGCCCGATGGGCCGGCATCCAGGACATGGGCGTGGGCTACGCCGGCATGAAGGACCGCCATGCGGTGACGCGCCAGCGTTTCTCGGTGCACTTCCCCAAGCGCGTGGCGCCCGACCTGGCAGGCCTGGTGTCGGACGACCTTCGCGTGCTGGCGTCCACCTGGCACAACCGCAAGCTGCCGCGAGGCGCGCTCAAGGGCAACCGCTTCGTGCTCCGGCTGCGCGACGTGGTCGGTGACAGGGCTGCGGTCGAAGCGCGCCTCGAGGCGATCGCCGTACAGGGAATCCCCAATTACTTCGGCAACCAGCGGTTCGGCCGCGAAGGCGACAACGTCGAGGCGGCGCGGCGCATGTTCGCGGGCCAGCGGGTGCACCGCGACCAGCGTTCGATCTATCTGTCGGCCGCGCGTTCGCAGATGTTCAACGCCGCGCTTGCCGCCCGCGTCATGCGTGGGGACTGGGCCAGCGGAGGCGAGGGCGAAGTGTGGATGCTCGACGGCACCCAGAGCGTATTCGGCCCCGAGCCGGCCACCGACGAGATCCGGGCGCGGGCGGCCCGCCAGGACATCCACCCGACCGGTCCGATGTGGGGTTTGGGCGAGCTGCGGCCGCAGGCCGACGTGCGCAGTGCCGAAGACGCGGCGCTGGCGCCCTTCGCCGACCTGCGCGCCGGCCTGGAGGCGGCGGGCATGAAGCAGGAGCGCCGCGCCCTGCGCGTGCGGGTGGCTGACCTGCGCTGGCAGTGGCCCGAGCCGGACCAGCTTCTGCTCGAATTCACGCTGCCGCCGGGCGCCTACGCCACCGGCCTGCTGGAGGCGCTGGGCGACGTGGCCGAGCCCGGCCGCGGACCACGGGCTGTCGACGGTTCGGTCGCCCCGGACACTTGCGCGGACGAACCGGCGGAGTAACCTTGGCCGTCGGTTTAGAGCCTTCGAGGAGGTCACCATGAACACCGTCCGCACGACCGCGGCAATGATCGCTTTCAGCCTGCTGCTGGCGGCGTGCGCCAGCAACCCCGAGACAGCGAAGGCACCCGGGGCGTCGTCGTCCCGCGTCACCGTCGAACGGGACTACGTGGATGCCATCAACCGTGCCAACCAGGACGCCGGCGTTACCGTGCACTGGATCAATCCGCCGCGCGCCATTCGCCGCGACGACTGACCAGGCTCAAGGGGGTCCACGCTCCCCGGGTCTTTTCCTGGCCAGCAGCACGAGGACCGCGCCGGTGCCACCCATCGCTTCGGGCGCGGAGGCGAAGGCCAGTACCTCGGCGCGCTGGCGCAGCATCCGGTCCACCAGTGCCTTGAGCACCGAGCCGCCGTCCACGGTGCGCGGGCCCTTGCCGTGGATGATGCGCACGCAGGCGTGGCCGCCGGCGCGCGACTGGGCCAGGAATTCGCGCAGCCAGCGCTCGGCGTCGTGTGCGCGCAGGGTGTGCAGGTCGAGTTCGCCGCCGATGCTGTACTGGCCGCGTTTGAGCGCCTTGAGCACCTTCTCCGGCGTTTCGTCGCGCCGGTAGGCCAGCGTCTCCGCCGCGTCGATGGTGGCCGCCAGGTACGAGGCCGTGCGTGACTGCACCAGCGCCAGCGCTTCGTCGCGGGCCTGCATGCGCGGCTCCGGGGCCGGCCGCGGGCGCTCCGGGGCCGGCGGAGGCGGCGCCAGCTCGCGCACTTCGCCGATCGCCTCGCGGAACAGCGCGGCGTCGTCGGGCGTGATTTCGGGCGTTGGCGCCGGCGGCTTGCGCTTCATCCGCGAAGGGTAACCCGGCCAGCCGTGAGCGCGGGGTGGCCGCGTGGGTGGGTGCATCCGTTATCATGTCCCCTTATCCGCGGAACCCAAGATGCGCGTACTGGTCAGCAATGATGATGGCGTGGAAGCCCCGGGCATCCGCGTACTGGCCGACGGCCTGCGTGCCGCCGGCCACGAGGTGACCGTGGTGGCGCCCGACCGCGACCGCTCCGGCGCCAGCAACTCGCTCACCCTGGATTCGCCCATCCGCGCGCGGGAAATCAGCGAACGCGTCTGGCGCGTCGGCGGCACCCCGACCGACTGCGTGCACCTGGCCCTCACCGGCCTGCTGGCCGCCGACCCGGACATCGTGGTGTCGGGCATCAACAGCGCCGCCAACCTGGGCGACGACGTCATTTACTCGGGCACCGTGGCGGCGGCGATGGAAGGCCGCTTCCTGGGCCTGCCCGCGGTGGCGATGTCGCTGGTCACCAGCGAGTCGTCCGGCCGGAACTACGACTCCGCCGCAAAGGCCGCGCTGGAAATCACCGCGCGGCTGCTGGTGGACCCGCTGCCGGCCGACACCATCCTCAACGTCAACGTGCCCGACCTGCCCTGGAGCGAGCTGCGCGGCTACGAGGTCACGCGCCTGGGCCATCGCCACCGCGCCGAGCCCTGCATACCCCAGGTGGACCCGCGCGGTCGCCCGCTGTGGTGGATCGGCCCGGCCGGCCCCGAGCAGGACGCCGGCCCCGGGACCGACTTCCACGCGGTGCGCACCGGCTACATCTCGATTACTCCGATCCACGTCGACCTCACGCGCTACCAGGCGCTGGAAAAGGTCGCCAGCTGGGTGGGTGGCCTCGGCGAAGCGCTCAAGCACCCCGCATGACGGCCCGATTCCACAGCCAGCCCGCCGCGCGCGGACAGGGCATGACCTCGCAGCGCGCGCGCGACCGCATGATCGAACGCCTGCGCGCCGAAGGCGGCATCAGCGACGAGCGCGTGCTCACGGCCATGCGCACCGTGCCCCGCCACCTGTTCATCGACGAAGCGCTGGCCAGCCGGGCCTACGAAGACACGGCGCTGCCGATCGGCAACGGCCAGACGATTTCACAGCCCTGGGTGGTGGCGCGCATGACCGCTGCGCTGATTGAACACGGCATCCCGCAGCGCGTTCTGGAAGTAGGCACGGGCTCGGGTTACCAGGCCTCGGTGCTGGCCACGCTGGGTCTGGAAACCTACAGCGTGGAGCGCATTGAAGAGCTGCTTCGCGTGGCGCGCCGCCGCTTCCGCAACCTGGGCCTGAACGTGCGCACCCGCCACGACGACGGCCGCGCGGGCTGGCCGGAGTACGCGCCGTTCGACGGCATCATCGTCACCGCCGGCGCTGCTGCGCTGGAGGCTTCGCTGTACGAACAGCTGCCCGAGGGCGGCACCCTGGTCGCGCCCATCGGCGCCGCCAACGGCCAACGCCTGCTGCGCCTGCGCCGCATCGAAGGCCAGCTGGTGCAGGAAGACCTCGGCGCCGTCGTGTTTGTTCCACTGCTGCCCGGGACCCTGTGAATGAAACTGTTCGGGCCGCTTTACGACAGCTGCCGGCGACTCGCCGCGCACCCGCATGCGCCCTGGTACCTGGGCTTCATCAGCGCCATCGAATCGATCTTCTTCCCGGTGCCCACCGACGTCATGCTGGCACCGATGGCGCTGGCGCATCCCAGGCGCTGGCTGCGCTACGGCCTGATCGCGGCGGTCACTTCGGTTCTGGGCGGTCTGATCGGCTACGCCCTGGGCTACTTTGCCATCGAGGCCGTGATGCCCTGGATCGAACGCGTGGGTTACCTGGGCCACTACCAGGCCGTGCAGGACCAATTCACGCGCTATGGCGTGTGGATCATGTTCGTCGCGGCGTTCACTCCCATTCCTTTCAAGGTATTCACCATCGCCGGTGGCGCCGCGGCCATGCCGCTGCTGCCCTTCACGGTGGCGTCGCTGGTCGGGCGCAGCCTGCGCTTCCTTCTGGTCGCCGGCCTGGTGGCCTGGGGCGGCCCGCGGATCGAACCGCACCTGCGCCGCTACATCGAAGTCGTGGGCTGGGTTGTGGCGGCAGTCATCCTTGGCGCCATCGTCTGGTTGAACATGCGCGGATGAAGACGCTCGCCGCCCGTTCCATCGTTGTCCTGGTCATCGCCCTGCTGCTGGCCGCCTGCGGCAATTCGCGCGTGGTGAAGCGCGAGGGCTCGAGGCCGTCGGCGCCTGCGCGCTCCGCCGCGTCCGTGCCGCGCGACGGCAGCTATGTCGTGCGTGCCGGCGACACGCTGTACGGCATCGCCTTCCGGCACGGCCTGGACTACCGCGAAGTGGCCGGTTGGAACCGCATCCCCGCGCCGTACACCATCTACCCGGGCCAGCGCCTGCGGCTGGCCAGTGCGCGCACGGCGGCCGCGCCCCGCAACACCTCGCGCGGCGTGGTCACCGGCAGGCCGGCAACCACGCCGCTGTCGCGCCCGGGGGCCTCGCCGGTGGCATCGTACGGCGACGGGCCGGCGCCGGTTACGGCGCTGCCGCCGGAGCCGCCCCCCGCCAATGGCGCGCCCCCGGCAGCCGTGCCGCTGGCAGCACCCATCAGCCCGCGTCCCGTCACCAGCACGCCCGTGGTGGTGCCCAGTACGCCGGTGGTGCCCGCGGTCGTCAGCGCCGGCGGCTGGCGCTGGCCAACCCAGGGCCAGCTGATCGGTCGCTTCGTGGCCGGTGATCCCAAGCGCCAGGGCATCGACATTGCCGGTACGGCCGGCCAAGCCGTGGTGGCGGCCGCCGATGGCGTGGTGGTGTACTCAGGTGCGGGCCTGGTGGGCTACGGCGAGCTGATCATCGTCAAGCACAGCGACGAATGGCTGTCGGCCTATGCCCACAGCCGCAAGCGGCTGGTCAGCGAAGGCACGGCCGTGCGCGCGGGCCAGCCCATCGCCGAACTCGGCCGCAGCGGCACCAGCCGGGACATGCTGCACTTCGAGGTCCGTCGCAACGGCAAGCCGGTGGATCCTCTGCAGGTCCTGCCGCCGCCCTGAGCTTCAAGCCGCTGCCGGCTGGTTCAGCCCGGCAGCAGGAAGGCGACGACGACTTTCCGGCCTTCGGTGGCCACCACGTTGAACGTGCGCGCCGCGGCGCCGCTGTCCATCACTTCAATGCCGATACCGCGCGTGAGCAGGGCGGCCATGGCGGCCGCCGAGGGGAACCGCTGCCGCGGGCCGGTGCCCAGCAGCACCAGCGCCGGCTCGAGTTCCAGCAGGGCCAGCATGTCGTCGGGCGTCAGGTCGGCGGCCGAGGTGGGGCGCCAGTCCTGCACGATGCGGTTGGGCGTGAGCAGGAAGCTGCGGGTAAGCGTTTCCTGGTTGACCAGCACGCCGGCCTCGCTGGCCCCGCGCAGCACGTAGGTGAAGTCGGGGTTTTCCTGCGCCAGCTGCATGCGACCGGTCCCTCAGGCCTTGGGCAGCACGATCAGCGGGTTGTCCTGGCTGCGGCGATAAAGCACCGCGATGTTGCCGATGCGGGCTACCAGGGCAGCCTCGACGCGGTCGCACAGGGCGGCGATCCACTCGTCGCGCAGTCCGCGATCGCCGGCGACCACGCGCACCTTGATCAGCTCGTGGCGCTCGATGGCCAGGCCGGTTTCGGCCACCACGTTTTCCGTGACGCCCTTGGCGCCAACCATGATCACGGGCTTGAGGTCGTGGGCCAGGCCGCGCAGGTAGCGCTTCTGGGGATTGCTGAGGGCGGCGGGCATGGTGTTCCGGGCAGGGCTGGGAGGGGCCGTAGGGTATCATGTCGGCCACTTTCGCCTTCACGGCTCCCGTCCCCCATGGCCCGCACCAAAAGCAGCGTCCGCTGGCTGAAGGAACACTTCGACGACCCCTTCGTGAAGAAGGCCCAGGCCGAAGGCATGCGGTCGCGCGCGGCCTACAAGCTCGAGGAGCTGATCGAGCGCGACCGCCTGCTCAAGCCCGGCATGGTGGTGGTGGACCTGGGCGCCGCCCCGGGCGGCTGGTCCCAGGTGGTGCGCCGGGACATGGGCGACCACGGCCGGGTGGTGGCCCTGGACATCCTGGAGATGCCGCCGATCGCCGGGGTGGAATTCATTCACGGCGATTTCAGAGAGGACGGGCCATTGTCGCAACTGGAATCCCTGCTGGCCGGCAAGCCGGTGGACCTTGTCCTTTCCGACATGGCCCCCAATATGACTGGCGTGGATACCGTGGACCAGGCCCGGGCGATGTATTTGTCCGAACTGGCCCGCGATTTTGCGGAAAGCCACCTGAAGGTAGGCGGCAACTTCCTGATCAAGCTGTTCCAGGGCGAAGGCTTCGATGCCTACGTCAAGGATCTCAGGACCCGCTACGAAAAGTTGGTGATCCGCAAGCCGGCGGCCTCCCGCCGCCGTTCGAATGAAGTTTACGCGCTGGCATTGGGCAAGCGCCGAGGAAAGAACTGATGAATGACCTGGCAAAGACCCTCGTGCTCTGGCTGATCGGCGCCGTCGTACTGATGGCGCTGTTCAAGAGCTTTTCGGCACCCGTCGGCGCGCCGGCAGGCGACCTGACCTACAACCAGTTCATCCAGGAAATCAAAGCCGACCGGGTGGCCAACGTCACCATCGATGCCGACAAGATCAGCATCGTCGGCCAGCGCAAGGACGGCACCAAGTTCACCACCGCCAATCCCAGCGACCCGCGCCTGCTCGACACCCTGCTTGAGAATGAAGTCACCACCACCCAGGCCAAGCCCGAGGGCCGGTCGTGGGTGGCCGCCATCCTGTTCAACTTCCTGCCGGTACTGCTGATCATCGGCTTCTTCTTCTACATGACCCGGCAGATGCAGCAGGGCGGCGGCAAGGGCGCCATGAGCTTCGGCAAGTCCCGCGCCAAGCTGCAGGGTGAAAACGAGGTCAAGGTCACCCTGGCCGACGTGGCCGGCTGCGAGGAAGCCAAGGAAGAAGTGGGCGAGCTGGTGGAATTCCTGCGCGACCCGGGCCGCTTCCAGAAGCTGGGCGGCAAGATCCCGCGCGGCGTACTGATGGTCGGCCCGCCGGGCACCGGCAAGACCCTGCTGGCGCGCGCCATCGCCGGCGAGGCCAAGGTGCCGTTCTTCTCGATCTCCGGCTCGGACTTCGTGGAGATGTTCGTGGGCGTCGGCGCCAGCCGCGTGCGCGACATGTTTGAACAGGCCAAGAAGCACGCGCCCTGCATCATCTTCATTGATGAGATCGACGCCGTCGGCCGCCATCGCGGCGCCGGCCTGGGCGGCGGCCACGACGAGCGCGAGCAGACCCTCAACCAGCTGCTGGTCGAGATGGACGGCTTCGAGGGGGGCGAGGGCGTGATCGTGATCGCCGCCACCAACCGGCCCGACGTGCTCGACCCGGCGCTGCTGCGCCCGGGTCGCTTCGACCGCCAGGTCACCGTCGGCCTGCCCGACGTACGCGGCCGCGAGCAGATCCTTCAGGTGCACATGCGCAAGGTGCCGCTGGACGCCGACGTGGAGCCGATGACCATCGCCCGCGGCACGCCCGGCTTCTCCGGCGCCGACCTGGCCAACCTGGTCAACGAGGCGGCGCTGTTCGCCGCGCGCGAAAATGCCAAGTCGGTTCGCCAGGAGCATTTCGACCGGGCGCGCGACAAGATCATCATGGGCACCGAGCGCCGCTCGCTGATCATGAGTGAGGATGAGAAGAAGCTCACCGCCTACCACGAGGCCGGTCACGCCATCGTCGGCCGCGCCGTGCCCGAGCACGACCCGGTGTACAAGGTCACCATCATCCCGCGCGGCCGTGCGCTGGGCGTCACCATGTACCTGCCCGAGGGCGACAAGTACAGCTACAACCGCGTGCACATCGAATCGATGCTGTGCTCGCTGTACGGTGGCCGCGTGGCCGAGGAGCTGATCTTCGGCGCCGACAAGGTCACCACCGGTGCCTCCAACGACATCGAACGCGCCACCAAGATGGCCCGCAACATGGTCACCAAGTGGGGCCTGAGCGACGAGTTGGGTCCGATCGCCTACGGCGAGGACGACGAGGAAGTGTTCCTTGGCCGCTCCGTCACCCAGCACAAGAGCGTTTCCGACGACACGGCGCGCAAGATCGACGAGGTGGTACGCACCATCCTGGACCGCGCGTACGCCCGCACCAAGGAAATCCTGAGCGCAAACCTCGACAAGCTGCACATCATGGCCGAGGCGCTGCTGACCTACGAAACCATCGACGCGATCCAGATCGACGCCATCATGGAAGGCCGTCGCCCGGGCCCGCCGTCGGACTGGGCCAAGTCGGGCCGCATTTCCAAGGACGACCCGGGCACCGGCCCGGCCGCTGGCCCGATCGGCGGCCCCATGCCGCAGACCTGAGTCCAGCGAAGCTGGCAACGGAAAAGGCCGGGCTTGCCCGGCCTTTTTCATTTGGCCGGCATTCCCACCCATGCCAGCGGCAACGTAACCCGGCTCAAGGTGCCGGGGGCGGGACTTGCTTGCCTGAGCGCATGGCCTCGCGCATCGCCACGGCTTTGGCGCTGCGTTCGTTGCCAGGCCCCAACGCCTTGTCCAGCAGGGTGATGGCTTCCTCGAAGCCGCGCTCTGCGGCGTCCTTGCGGCCCAATTGGCCTTCGATGCTGGCGTAGGTGTAGCCGACGATGCCGATGAACGCATGCTCCGGGCCGAACACCGGCAGCGCCCGCTCCATCGTGCGCCGCTCCAGGGATTCGGCTTCGGCCAGCCGACCGAAGTCCACCAGGGCGCGCGCCAGGTTGTGGTCGCAAATCAGCGTTTGCGGATGATCTTCGCCGGACGCGGTGTGTTCGGCCGCGCAGCTTTGCGCCAGATACTCATGTTGGCGGGGGAAGTCGCCCTTTTCGCCGTAAAGCACGCCCAGGTTGTTGAGCAGCGAGCGGTAGTCGGGCGAGTCCTTGCCATAGCTCTCGGCGCGGGCAGCCAGCGTGGACAGCATCAGCGCCTCGGCGCGTGGGAACTGCTTGACGTTTTGCAGCACCAGCGCCAGGTCGGAGGCGATCGCCAGCGTATGGTCGTGGCGTTCGCCATAGACGTCGCGCGCCAACGTCATCGCAGCCTCCAGGGGTACCAACGCCTCGTCGTGGCGACCTGCCAGCGTGAGTGCGCCACCAAGCCCGCGCAGTGGCTCGAGCGTGGCGATATGGCCGGCGCCGTGCAGCGCCTGGCGCCCGGCCAGGCTTTCCCGGTACTTGGCGATCGCCTCGTCGTAGCGGCCCAGTTCACGCAGGGCATTGGCCTGGTAGGCGGTGGTTGTTATGGCTTCACTGCTGCCTGCCTGGAAGTGCGCGGCGATTTCAGGCGCGATGGCGTCCAGGCGCGCAAGCGAGGCCGCGGCGTCGCCCTGGCTCAACTGTGCGAACGCGGTGTCGATGCCGGCCCGCAGCCGCGTTGCGGTGTCCGGGTGCGTCAGCAGCGGCGCAAGGGTTTCCTGCGACCGCACCGCGTCGCCTGATCGAGCCTGCAGTTTTGCCAGGTCCGAGCGGGCGTTCACCACGATCGCGTCGCTGTCGGTCTGGCCCTGCGCGAGCTGCAGGGCCCGTTCAAGTTCGCGCTGTGCCTTCGCGAATTCGCCCAGGTTGAGGTAGGCGTTGCCCAGCGCCATGCGCACCGAAGCCTCGGTGGCCGGACGATCGTTGAAACGGTTCCCGACCTGTTGCGCCGCTGAATCGAGCAAGTCGCGCACCTGTACGTCGCTTCGGCCGGAAATAAGTGGGTTGGCCTGGGCCAACAGGTCTTCGGTGAGGAACTGGTTCACCGCGGCGGCCATGTCGGCCTCCACGCGCGCCTGCTTCTGGGCGTCGCTCACCTGCAGCAGCAGCACGGTCACCACGCACAGGCCCGTGGCCAGCGTTGCCGAGGCGATGCCCCAGCGCCGGCGGCGGATCCGCGATACGGCAAGGGCCTCGTGCAGGCGTCCGGCCTCTTCGCGGGCGGTGAGTTCAGCGGCGCGCTCCGCGCGGCGGGCATCCAGCGTGCGCAGCCGCTTGGCCAGGCTGCCCGCATCGCCCAGGCGCGCCGCTGGATCGCCGGCGGCAGCGGCCGCGATGTCTTCGCGCAGCAGGGGGTCATCGATGTCGCTTTCCCAGCCCGGCGCCAGGGGCCGGCGGGTATCGCCGGTTACGCAGTGGTAGAGCATCACGCCCAGGGCGTAGATGTCCGAACGCGCGGTGGGCGACTGTCCGGCCAGCAGTTCGGGTGCGACGTAGAGCGGCGTGCCGCCCGAGTCACCCTCGGCCTGCGCCGCCGTGAAGCCCAGGCGCGTTATTTCCAGCGCCTCCAGCCTTGCCAAGTCGACCAGTCGGCCACTGCCGAAATCGCCCAGCTTGATATGTGGCGAATCGCCGTCGCCGGCCACCAGCACGTTGCCGGGCTTGAGGTCCTTGTGCAGCACGCCGACCGAATGCGCGGCGGCCAGGGCTTCGGCCACCTGCGCCATCAGTTCCAGTCGCAGTGCCAGGGGCTGGGCGGCCAGCCCGCCGCGGGCCGCGCTCCAGTCGAGAAGCGAGCCGTGTTCGGCGAATTCGGACTCGAGGTAGAGCGGGGCCTCCTCGAGGTTCCAGTCCAGCAGGCGCAAGACGTCGTCGCGGGCGCTCAGGCTGTCCTGCATCACTCGGTAGAGGGTGATCTCTCGCTTGAGCGAGGTCAGGCCCGCGGCGTCGAGCGCGAACTTGAAGACGCGCGACTCGCCGGTCTTGGTGTGCCGACCCAGCCAGGCATCGCCGGCGCTGCCGCTGCCCAGCCGACGCTCCAGGCGCCAAAGCGGACGCAGCGGCGGAGCGTCGCCCACGGCCAGCTCTGGCAGGGTCGGCGACAGGGCAACTCCGCTGGCCTCCACGGTCACCGCGGCCACCAGCCGGTAGCCGTAGCCGTGCACGGTGCGGATCACTACCTGGGACTCGTCGCCCAAGGCTTGGCGCAGCCTGGCCATGGTCTTGGTCAGCACGGCGTCGCTGAGGATGCGGCCGGCCCAGACCTCGTCCAGCAACTCCTGCTTGGTCACCACTTCACCGGCGTGCTGGAGCAGGTGCAGAAGCATCTCCAGCGGCTTGCGTTCGAGCTTGACCACGCTGCCGCGGACGCTGAGCACCAGGCTGCGGCCGTCGAGTTGGCAGTCCCCGAACAGGAATCGCAGTTCGCGACGCGGCGTAACGGGGTGTCCAGACGACTCCATGCGACTGATTCCTCAGGGAAATTAGTTGAAGTGCGAAAGGTAGCGAAAAAGTAGGGATTCCGTCACGACCCATGCCGCAGTTGGCGCGATCTTCGGTGCCTCACAGACAGCGGAGGTGGCGAGATGGGTAATGAGTCTACAGCGGCGGCAATGGCAATGAAGTCGCGGCAGGGCATCGCGCTGGCGGGGGTCTTGGCGGTCGCCGTGGTGCTGGCGGGCTGTGCCACGACGCCGAGGGCGCCGCGGGGCGAGGCGCCGGCCCTGGCCGATCGTGGCACGCTGGAGGCCACCATCCTGCAGTCACTGCAGAAAAACGACGCCAACCGGGCCCGAATCGCCGCCGAGCAGTGGCTGGCCCAGGACATGCGCGCGCCGAAGGCCCATCTTTATCTTGGCGCCGCGCACCAACTGAAGGACGACCCGGCGCAGGCCGAGGTGGCCGGCTCGGGCTTCGAGGCCGCCAATCGACTGGGCGACACCGGGCCCTGGCCCCACTACCTCACCGGCGTGAACCTGATGCGCCAGCAGCGGCCCGCGGCAGCGGCCGATGCGTTCGCGCTTGCGGTGATGGCGGATCCGAACGCCGGCTGGGCTTACGAGGGATTGGCCGCTGCAGCTTATCTTTCGGGCGACCTGCCGCTGGCTTACGCCGCCGCCGAACAGGCCCGACGGCTTGACCCGCAGTCCACCGGCGCCTGGCGCACGGCCGTGCTGTCGGCGGCGGGCGGCAACGACCCGGGCGCCGTCGACAAATTGTTGGCAATGCCGCCGGCGGCGCTGACCGCCGACGACCGCGCTTGGGTGGCCGCGCGCTCCGCGGCCCTGATGCGTACCTCGGTGGTGGACGACGGCGCGCCGGCGCCCACCGATTTCACCAGCAGCGAGCCGGCGGTCGCGCCGCAGCAGCTCACCGTGGACGTGACCCTGATTCTGGGCGACATGCGCAACTCCACGGGCTATGGCGTGAACCTGCTCGAATCGCTGCAGCTGCAGTTCGGCCGCCAGCACAACCGGCAGACCGTCACTGACGTGTCCGGCAGCGCCGAGACCACATCGATCACGCGCCTGATCCGCATCCCGGATATCACCTACAACCTCAACATCCTCAATCGCGCCCGCCGCCAGTACGAAGTGATCGCGCGACCGAGCTTGAGTGCGTTCCTCGGCGAGCAGTCCACGTTCTTCGTCGGCGAGCAGCTCAACGTGGCGGTGGCCGGCGTCAACTTCGCCCAGCTTGAGCGCATCGACGTGGGCGTGGGCCTGAAGATCACTCCGTCGGAAATCCGTAGCGACGGTGCCCGATTCCGCGTCGAGGCAGACCGGAGTTTCTTCAGCGACCAGGGCGTGGGCAGTTTCTCGCAGCAGCTGGCGACTTTCCGCCAAAACGTCGCCGCTACGGCCGACGTTCGTTTCGGCGAGACCCTCGTGCTCAGCGGCCTGTCGGAATCGGTCAACGACCGCAGCGAATCGGGTGTCCCCGTGCTCGGCGACGTGCCGGGGCTCGACCTGCTGTTCAACCGCAAGACCGACCAGCGCCGGCAGCGCTCCGTGATCATCCTGGTCACGCCGTCGCCGCCCGTGGGCTTCGCCACCGGCAATCGGCGGGGTGAACCCACGCAGCGCCTGCTGCAGCTGTGGGAGTCGCTGGTCGAACCCGGGCATGGCCTGGACGCGCTCACCGAGCGCGTGGCCGGCAGACGCTTCTTCTCGCGCGCAACCGTTGGCGACGTGCGCGTTCGCGGCCTGTCCGATCCCCAGCTGATGCAGACCTTCCTCGCCAGCGCGCGTGACGGCGCCGGCGTTCCCGCTGTAACCCACCGTACCCAAGGAGGCACCCCATGAACCGTCGATCCACCCGACCGCTTTGCGGCGTTCTGCTGTCCGTTTGCTTCGTCACGTCCGGCGCTTTTGCTCAGGAAATTGGCAAGGCAGCGCCGGAACTGCGTTCCCTATCCGGCGCGACGCAGGCCAAGCCTGGCGACATGGCCAAGCGTCTCTTCGGCACTTGGGGCATCGAGCGCCAGGGCGATAAGGAAACCAATGAGACGGTGACCACCCTGATCGAGTTCCGCGCCGACGGCAGCTACGGAACGCGCGTTCGCAGTTCGGTGTTCAAGGACCAGGAAAAGCAGCCCCTGGCCAGCGGCCGTTATGCGGTGGTGGAGGGCGATGGAAAGGTGTTCACCCTCGTGCTGGAGCGCGCCCCTGGTGATCCGGAGGAAAGCAAGGAAACCGCGATGACGCGCTTGAGCTTTGCGATGGTGGATGACAACACCCTGACCGCCTCGGACGGCTCCACCGTCCGTCGCACCCGCTGAAGGAGACGATGATGACTTCCCTGATCAAGAACTCCGGCCTGCGCGCCTTGGCGCTGGCCCTGCTTGTGATTGTTTCCGCCACGATGGCGCCGGTGTCTCAGGCGCGCGCCGCAGGGCCGGAATTCTGCTTCGGCGCATCCGGGCAGGGTTGCGGCAATTGGACGATTGGTCAAATGCCGCGTGTCGCGTTCTGCGTACATTTCGCCGGGTTCGGCCTGTGCAAAGTCAGTGGCGGCAGCCTGTCGCACGATCCCTGCTGCGCGGACAATCCTAACGGAAAAATGTGCGGCGGCAACGAAAGTTCCACGTCATGCACCCTGGCCTGGACCAAGTCCGTCGACCGCGCGATCTGGGGTTACCAGTGGACCCGGATGATAGAAACCAACCTCGTCAATAACACCGGCGACGTGGTGCGCTCGAAATATTGCGCAAACCGCGGCTCCGGCGTGCATAGCAACGACACCCAGCACTGCTGCAGCAGCCGCTCGCGGGGTGCCTACCCGTGGGAAAACATCGCCCGCCCGTCTCTCAAGATCTGCGAATAGCCCCCCCGCTGCCGGGCCTCGCGTACGGGCGGGGTTCGGTAGCGTTACCCCCTTGCCGTGGTGGTGCATGAGACCACGCGGCGTCTGAAGGAGTGAATCCGATGACAACCTTGATGCCGACCACGCCCCGTCTGGCGTTGGCGTTGTGTGCCAGTCTATTGATGGGAACTCCAGCCTTTGCCGGACTGAATGATTACAACGTCTGCCCCCGATTGGGCAACAGCGTGCAGATCGAAGCGGGCCGAACGATTCCCGACGTCTGCTACACCGGCTTCGACTGCATCGCCGGCCTTCGCGGCCATTGGCTCGACCTGACCGACACTGTGCTGCTCCACACTGACGGCCCCGTCTATCCCGGTGCAAAAACCCGTGTCTCCATCGCCGAGACCGGTGCCGACATCCGTGCGCGCGAACAGTGCGTCCCTCCTGCCAGCAAGACCCGACAGGGCTACGTGGCGATACGCCTCGAGGACATCGTTACGCCTGGGAACCACATTCTTGAAGTCAAGCGCATCGGCAATATCGGGTTAAACCGCCACAGCGACTCCATCCCGCTGGAAATCCGCAACGGCGGCAACTTCCTCAATCTATCGGCCTCGGGTCGCCAGCCCTTCACGGCGCCCGCCGGCCAAGTGCGAGAGCTGGACATCGCTGGGCGCGGCTTGCAACAGCTGCGCGTGAAGGCGGGCGTGCGCCAGCCGTTTCCGGCAGCAGTCAGCAGCCCATCGCCGGGCGCTGCGCCAGCGCCTGGATCGGGCACGCTGGCAGGGCGTATGGCCGCGCGCGTGGGGAATGGGACGGCAGCCACGCTGCCGGTCAACGCACAGCAGATTACTTTCGACCCGAAGCCGTTCGAAATCGTCTCCGCGCGTTTCGACAGCGTGCGGATCCGGGTGAACGTGCTGCGTGCCGGCACCGTCAATCTGGAAGACTATTTCGAGTTTGTTCCGCCGTCGCCGGGTATCGTTGTCACGCCCGCCATCAACAACGATTTTGGCTGGCCGCGCATCGAAGTGCAGCCTTGATCGGATCGCGCTTGGACGGGCCTGCAGGTCGCGGACGGTACGTTGTGTGCCCTGGCGAGCCGGCGTCGTGAGCAGTGTTCTGCCCAGGGCCACGCTGCACGCACTGGCCGCCGTATCGGCGCTCACCGCGGCATCCGCGACTGCGGCCGTGCAGTCGCAGCGTCTGTGCCCCGACTTGGAGCCGCGTCCCGGCCGACGTGCGCCAGAAGTTTGTTACGCCGGAGTGCCATGCGTGGTGGGCGTGCGTGGCGAAGGCTTGGAGTTCGTGGTGTCAGCAAGCGCCGTGTCGGCCGACGGTGCGGTGGTCACGGGCGGTAGGCTGCTGTCGGTCGGGGGTAACGGCATCCCACCCTCCGCGCACTGCGTACCGGCGGCGGGTGGTGCCTTCGTGTCGGTGCGACTGCCCGCGATAGAACAGCCGGGCGCCTATACGTTGGTGATGCAGCGATCGCCGCTGTTCGGAATCGGGCGCAGTGACGAAAAGGCTACGCTGCATGTGATCGCCAGCCACGGCTTCCTCAACCCCCGGCAGGCCGAATCCAGCGAGGGCGCGCGCATGGGCGAGGAGCGCACGTTCACGCTGGCCGGCCGCCAGCTGGGCGGGCTGCGCGTTCGCTCGGGCGCCGCGGCGCTGCAGGGCGCTGGAGCCCCGATCACCGATGTTCAGTGGATGAGCCCCGACCAGAGCCAGGTGCGCATTCGACTCACACTGCATCGCGTCGGCCTGGTGCCGCTGAGCGAACTGTTCGAGTTCATCGGCAGCGGCGAATCGCCCGTCAACCGCGACCTGGGCTGGCCCGTGATCGACGTATTGCCGTAAGCGGGCCCGCACCGGCTACCATGCCGTCCATTCCCGCCTTGCAGGTGCCGTCATGTTCGATACCGTCCCGCAGCTCGATTGCGCCGGCCGCGTGCTTAGGCTCGACCGTCCGAACGTGGTGGGCATCGTCAACGTCACGCCCGATTCGTTTTCCGACGGTGGCCAGCACGGCAGTCTGGAGGCGGCGGTGGCGCATGGAAGGCGACTGGCCGACGAAGGCGCCGACGTGCTGGACGTGGGCGGTGAATCGACCCGGCCCGGCGCCGAGGCGATCAGCCTCGACGAAGAGCTGGCGCGCGTGATTCCCGTGATCGAGCGGTTGGCGCGCGAGACCACGGTGGTTGTCTCGGTAGATACTTCGAAACCGGAAGTGATGCGCGCCGCCGTCGCCGCCGGCGCCGGCCTGATCAACGACGTTTACGCGCTGCGCCGCGAAGGCGCACTTGATGCCGCCGCCGCCGCCGGCGTGCCGGTGGTGCTGATGCACATGCTGGGCGAGCCGGGCGCAATGCAGGACGACCCGCGCTATGGCGACGTGGTGGCCGACGTGCACCGATTCCTGGCCGAGCGCCTGTTCGCCTGCGAAATGGCGGGCATTGCCAAGAAGAACCTGGTGGTCGACCCGGGCTTCGGCTTCGGCAAGACCCTGCAGCACAACCTGCTGCTGCTGCGGCAGTTGGGTCGCTTCAGCGACCTGGGCGTGCCCGTGCTGGCGGGGCTGTCGCGCAAACGCAGCCTGGGCGACTTGACCGGCCGCGCGGTGGACGAGCGCGTGCATGCCTCGGTGGCCGCCGCGGTTCTGTCCGCCGAGTACGGCGCGCGCCTGATCCGCGTTCACGACGTTGCTGCAACGGTGGACGCCATGAAGGTGTGGGCGGCCGTCGCCGCGCTGCCCGGGCCGGTGGCAAAACCCGCCAAACCGGCTGCGCCCAAGTGGCCCGACGACGATTGATTACAGCCTGGTCAATCCTTGGCCAATCCGCTTGACAGCCGCGCTGCGCGGGCCGCGTGGCGATCCATCCACAGGGGTTCCACCGTACTTGTCCACAGGCTGTGTGGACAGCCGGCCCCTTGACTTGGGCGCCGGTTCTTCCCGGGGCCTTGCCGGGCCCCGGGTAGTCCCGATTCAGTCCGTGCCGCCCCGGTTGCCGCCACCGTCGACGCAGTAGTCGCCGATGACCCTGGCATAGCCGGTCGCCAGGTTGCCAATGGCGATGTGCGACCCGTTACTTCCGCAGACGATGGCCGTTGAGTCCGGTCCGGGAGCGAGATTTGAGATGACGTTGTCGCGGATCTCCAACGACGTGCGGTATTCACTGTAGTAGACGGCGATGCCATACGCACTGCCTGCGCTGGCCAAGTTGCGCACGTGGTTACCGGACACGACCGAGCCCGATGCTCCAGCTTGGTTGATACCGAACACATAATCGCCGCTGCTCGTCACGCCATCAATCAGGTTGTCGACCACGTCCGTTTGGTGCCCCGTGGCGATGCCGCCGGCGAACTGTTGGCCGCTGCCGCCTATGTTGGTAACGATGTTGCGCCTGACCACGCTGTTGTCGCCGCTAACGCCGATTCCGAGCACCTGGCTGCCATCGAAGCGGTTGTCCTCGACCACCAGCCCGGTGTTGGTGAACGCGATTAGCTGGTTCTGGGTGAAGCTGACCCCGTTACGGAACCCGCGGACGGAGCAGTTTCTAACGATGATGTTCTTACGGCTGGTGGCGCTGATTCCGCTGCTCCGGGACACAGCATTTTCCGGCAGCCTCCCGTCGATGGTGTTTCCGCGGCAATCCAGCGTGACGTCGTTGGCGTCGATCTGGATGGCGGCGACGTTGGCGCCGTTACCGATGGCAACCACGTGGCTGCGGCCAAGGCAGTAGCTGCCGGATTGACTGATCACTGCGGGCAAACTCGGTATCGGGGTGCACTGCTGGGCCGTCCCGACGGCCGGCAGCACCAGCGCGACCACTGCGATGGCGCGGGCGACGCGGCTCACTTGGACGCCCCTTGGTCGTTGGCACTCTCGGGCGTGAAAGTATCTCCCAAGATAAACGTGTTGCCTGCCAGCTGTTCGCAGTTAACTTGCCCATTTGCGAAGCCGTAGCTGGTATTGCCCTCGATCACCGTGCGGCTGCCAATGCACGCGTAGGCAACCTCATAATTCGTGGCTGAATAATATCGGTTGTGCAAGGTGTTGTTCCTGAGGATGGCTCCGCCCGGTGCAAAAACGGCGATGCCGTATTGCGCCCGGCTCGAGGCTATGGAGCGGACGCGATTATTCTCGATGACGCCACCGTTGCCATGGGTGGCGAAGATGCCGAAGGTGTCAGCTGGCCCGGAGGCGGGGCCAAATGGGGATTGCACGTCATTGCGCGCAACATCCACGCTGCCGCGAACCCGGATGCCGGCGGTTGACAGGCCAAGGGTGTTGCCGCCGGTGGCAAAGACCAGGTTGTCGCGGACGATACTCCCATTGGTCGCCACCAATATCCCCAGCTGTGTGTTTCGGATCAGCTGGTTCGACTCGACCACCGTGCCGCTGGGGCGCCTGGGCAGCGTACCGTCCTCGTTGACCCTGATCCCGGAATGGAATCCCCCGATCTTGCAGTTCCTGACGGTGATGTTGCTGCGGTTCATGGCCGCGACGCCTACAGCCAAGGTGGCCGTGCCGGCGGTGCCGGTGATCAGCTGCTGGCGGCAATCAATCGAAACGTCGTCGCTGGCGATCGTGATCGCGTTGCCTGCAGCCGCAGCAAACGTGTGGTCCGATGCCAGGCAGTAGGTGCCCGGCTGGGTCAGCACCGCCGGGATGGAAGCTATGACGGTGCAGGCGGCGGCAGGATTGATGGAAAGCGCGGTCAGCGCGAACAGGCCGAGGCCGAGGGGGTGCAGCTTCATGCGGTAGGCCTTTGGAAGAGGGCGGAGCGGGGGCGTCGAAGCCCGGGAAAGGTTAGCCCGGCAGATGCATGGCTTTCAATCACTATCGCGACGCGCGGTAAGCTTGCCCGGCCCCAGCCAGCCGACGAGCCACCATGAACCAGCTGTCCCCGCTGCACATCAGCTTCGCGATCTACATCGCGGGCATGACGGGCATTGGTTTCGCGGCCTGGCACTGCCTGCCGGGCGCACTTTGTGTCGGCGGTGCCTGACCCGTGCACGACCAGCGCCCGCTCGCCATCGCCCTGATGGGCCCGACGGCTTCGGGCAAGACCGCGCTGGCGGTGGACTGGGCGCAGCAGTTGGACACGCAGGTGATCAGCGTGGATTCGGCGCTGGTGTACCGCGGCCTGGACATCGGCGCCGCCAAGCCCGACGCGGCCACGCTGGCGCTGGCGCCGCACCACCTGGTGGACGTGCGCGATCCGCACGAGGTGTTTTCCGCTGCCGACTTCGCCCGCGAAGCGCTGCCGCCCATGCAGGCCCTGGCCGCGCGCGGCCGGGTGCCGCTGCTGGTGGGCGGCACCGGGCTGTATTTCAGCGCGCTGCTCAACGGCCTGTCGGACATGCCCGCGGCCGACCCGGCGCTGCGCGCCGAGATCGCCGCGCAGGCCGCCGAGCGCGGCTGGCTGGCCCTGCACGCCGAACTGGCGGCGGTGGACCCGGCGGCGGGCCTGCGCATCAAGCCGCAGGACCCGCAGCGCATTACCCGCGCGCTGGAGGTCTACCGGGCCACCGGCCGCCCGATCAGCCAGTGGCAGCGCGAAGGCGTGCGCCGCACGTTCCCGTTCCGCGTGCTGCGGCTGGTGCTGGCGCCGGCCGACCGCGCGGTGCTGCACGAGCGCATCGCCCGCCGCTTCGACCAGATGCTGGCCGACGGCTTCCTGGACGAGATGAAGCGCCTGCGCGCCGACCCGCGCCTGCACCCGGACCTGCCTTCGATGCGCGCCGTGGGCTACCGCCAGGCCTGGCATTTCCTCGACGGCGACACCGACGCCGACACCTTCCGCGACCAGGCCATCGCCGCCACCCGCCAGTTGGCCAAGCGCCAGGTCACCTGGCTCAGGGCGCAGGCCGATGCCCGCTGGTTCGACCCCGCGCGGGACCAGGCTGAACTCGCGCACACCCTGCGGCAGTTCGTGACCCGCCGCTGACAGGCGGGGCTGGTAGACTCCGCCCATTCGCGGCCACGGACCCTTTTGGCCGCAAATCGCGCCAGCTGGCGCGCCACAAGAAGAAAAACGGAGTCCATATGTCCAAAGGCCAATCCCTCCAGGATCCCTTCCTGAACGCACTGCGTCGTGAACGCATCCCCGTCTCGATCTACCTGGTCAACGGCATCAAGCTGCAGGGCACCATCGAGAGCTTCGACCAGTTCGTCGTCCTGCTGCGCAACACCGTCAGCCAGATGGTCTACAAGCACGCCATTTCCACCGTGGTGCCGGCGCGCAATGTCCGCGTCGGCCCGGGCGGCGCCGCCTCGGGCGACGACGACGAGGCGGGCCAGGACGATTGACCGTTCAGTGCTGAGGTCCCGCGATGTTTGAGCGCGCCCGCAAGGGTGAACGCGCCCTGCTGATCCAGCCGTACGCGCCGGGCCAGCAGGACCCGGCGCTGCTGGAGGAATTCTCCGAACTGGCCCGCTCGGCCGGTGCCACCGTGGTCGGTACCCTGACGGCGCGCATCGAGAAGCCCAATGCCGCCTACTACATCGGCACCGGCAAGCTGGAGGAGGCGCAGTCGGCCTGTGAAGCCACCGGCGCCGACCTGGTCCTGGTCAACCACCTGCTGACGCCCGGCCAGGAACGCAACCTGGAAAAGGTGCTCAAGCGCCGCGTGGTCGACCGCACCGGGCTGATCCTGGACATCTTCGCCCAGCGCGCGGCCACGCACGAAGGCAAGCTGCAGGTCGAACTGGCCCAGCTCAAGCACTGGGCCACGCGCCTGGTGCGCGGCTGGACCCACCTTGAGCGCCAGCGCGGCGGCTCGATCGGCCTGCGTGGCCCGGGCGAAACCCAGCTCGAGCTGGACAAGCGCATGCTGCAAAAGCGCCTGGAATCACTGCAGGCGCGGCTGGAGAAAGTGGAAGTGCAGCGCACCCAGATGCGCCGCGCCCGGATCCGCAACGAAGTGCCGCGCGTGGCCCTGGTGGGCTACACCAACGCCGGCAAGTCCACGCTGTTCAATGCGCTCACCGGTTCGGGCGTTTACGCCGACGACCGCCTGTTCGCCACGCTCGATCCGACCGTGCGTCGGGTGGACGGGGTGGCGCCGCTGGTGCTGTCGGACACCGTGGGCTTCGTGCGCGACCTGCCGCATGAGCTGGTGGCCGCATTCCGGTCCACCCTGGCCGAAGCGCGGGAGGCCGACCTGCTGCTGCACGTGATCGACGCCGCCGACGAACTGCGCAGCGAGCGCATCGGCCAGGTGGACAAGGTGCTGGAGGAAATCGGCGCCGGCGACATCCCCCAGGTACTGGTGTTCAACAAAATCGATCGGATCGAGGGTGCGCAGCCGCGCCACGACCCGGAAATCGAGGGTCGCGAGCGGATCTGGCTCTCGGCCAAGGACGGGCAGGGCGTGGACCTGCTGCGCACCCTGCTGGCCAATCGCTTCGTGGAACGCCGGCTCAAGGCCGAATTGAGGCTGGGGCCCGACCAGGGCCGCCTGCGGGCGCGCCTGCATGAACTGGCCGCCATCACGGACGAACACACGGACGAGACAGGCTGGGTGCTTCAATTGGATCTTCCGCTGGCCGCCGCCGAGCGCCTGGCGGACGAACCGGGGGGCCATTTGCTTCACGCGCTCTTGCTTGTGGCCCCCGGCGCCCCTACCTACAATCAAGACACTGACTAAATGCGGTCCGTCCGGCCCTGGCTCCCGCCAGAACGCCGGGCCGGAGTGCGCAACGGAGCAAGCATGGCCTGGAATCAGCCTGGAAAAGGCAATCAAGATCCCTGGAAGGGGAAAGACCCCGGCAACGAGGTGGAAGCCTTCGTGAATCGCCTCAAGGGAATGTTCGGTGGCGGCAACGGCACCGGCGGCCGCGGCGGCCGGGCCGCGGGGGACTTCAACCCCTTGCCCTGGATACTGGGCCTGGTGGCCATCTGGCTGGTGTTCAACAGCTTCAAGCTGATGGACGAACGCGAGCGCGGCGTGGTGCTTCGCTTCGGCGAGTTCAATCGCATCATGACGCCGGGCCCCAACTTCAAGTGGCCCTGGCCGATCGAGACGGTCACCGTGGTCGACGCCACCCAGGTGCTGACGCTGAGCGACCAGGTGCGCGTGCTGACCAAGGACGAGAACATCGTCGACATCAAGTTCAACGCCCAGTACACCAAGTCCGACCCGCGCCTGTTTCTGTTTGGTTCGCGCGACCCGGAACAGACCCTGCAGCAGGCGGCCGAAGGCGCCGTGCGCGAGGCCGTGGGCCAGAGCACGATGGACACGGTGCTGTTCCAGCGCGCCGAGCTGGTGGTGATGGCGCGCCAGCGCCTGCAGGCGTCGCTCAACGACTACCAGACGGGCCTGGTGCTCACCGAGTTCAACCTGCCCGATGCGCGTCCGCCGGAAGAAGTGAAGCCGGCCTTCGATGACGCCATCAGCGCCCGCGAGGACAAGAACCGCATCGAGAACGAAGCCAAGGCCTACGCCAGCAAGATCGTTCCCGAAGCCCGCGGTACCGCGGCCGTGGTGCGCACCCAGGCCGACGGTTACCGCGTTTCGGTGATTGCCCGCGCCGAGGGTGACACCGAGCGCTTCCGCCTGCTGGCCGACGAGTACCGCAAGGCGCCCGAGGTCACGCGCAAGCGGCTTTACCTGGAAACCATGCAGACCGTGCTTTCGGCCAACCAGAAGGTGATGTCCAGCAACGACAACATCCTTTACCTGCCGCTGGGCGGCTCGCCGGCCAGCGCCGGCGTCCCGGCCGAAGCGCCGGCCATCCGGTTGCCCGTCACCCAGGCCGCCAACCCTGAAACCCCCAACGGCGCGCGCCCGCGCGCCGACGCCCGACCGGGAGGACGCTGACATGCTGCGCGGTTACCCACTCATCATCGTCCTTGCCGTGGCCGCCCTGCTGGGCGCCATGGGCTCGGTCTACGTCGTCAACGAAAGCCAGACCGCCATCGTGCTCAACCTGGGCAAGGTGGTGCGCAGCGGCATCGAGCCCGGGCTGCACTTCAAGTGGCCGCTGGTCGAAGAGGTGCGCAAGTTCGATCGTCGCATCCTCACCCTTGACGACGCGCCCGAGCGCTACCTCACGTCCGAGAAGAAGGACGTCAGCGTCGACTTCTTCGTGAAGTGGCGCATCGATGACGTTTCCACCTTCTACCGCGCCGCCAGCGGTGGCAACGAGGAGGCGGCGAAGCTGCGCCTCACGCCCATCATCAAGGACGCGCTGCGCAACGAGATCAACGGGCTGAGCCTGCAGGACGTCGTCTCCGGCGCCCGCGTGGACCTCACGGCCCGCCTGCTCACGGCCACCAAGGTAGGCGCAGCCACCCTGGGTATCTCGATCGTGGACATCCGGATCAAGCGCATCAACCTGCCCGAGGACGGCAACATCCTCAGCTCGGTGTTCGAGCGCATGCGCGCCGAGCGAACGCGGGTGGCCAACCAGCTGCGCGCCGAGGGCACCGAGGGTTCGGACGAGATCCGCTCGGAAGCCGAACGCGAACGCCAGGTGATCCTGGCCGAAGCCGAGCGCGACGCCCAGCGACTGCGCGGTACCGGTGACGCCAAGGCGGCCGAGCTGGCGGCCGTGGCCTATGGCCAGGACGCCGAGTTCTACTCCTTCTACCGCAGCCTGGAGGCCTACCGGAACTCGATGGCCGACGGCCGCACCACGCTGGTGCTGGACCCGGACTCCGAGTTCCTGCGGTATTTCGGCAACGAGCCGCGCTGATCCGGCAGGCCGGCCCCCGCGGGGGCCGGTTCCGGGCTAGCCCCGGCCGGACAAACCGAGGATAATTTCGAAAAGCCGGGGCGACCTCCGGCTTTTTGCATGTCTGGGCCCCGGAAAGGGCCAGGCGCCCGTCGCCCCGTCAATCCATATTCTTCCGGAGTCAGGTCATGGGTCAGTCGGTAGTGGTGCTGGGCGCGCAGTGGGGCGACGAGGGCAAAGGCAAGATCGTCGACCTGCTCACCGAGGAAATCGGCGCCGTCGTGCGCTTCCAGGGGGGCCACAACGCCGGCCACACGCTGGTGATCAACGGCAAGAAGACCGTGCTGCACCTGATCCCGTCGGGCATCCTGCGCGCGGACGCGCTGTGCCTGATCGGCAACGGCGTGGTGCTCAGCCCGGCGGCCCTGAAGAAGGAAATCGCCGAGCTCGAAGCCAACGGCGTCGAAGTGCGTTCGCGCCTGAAGATCAGCCCGGCCACGCCGCTGATCATGCCCTACCACATCGCCCTGGATCAGGCGCGCGAGAAGGCCGCGGGCGGCGCCGCCATCGGCACCACCGGGCGCGGCATCGGCCCGGCCTACGAAGACAAGGTGGCGCGTCGCGGCATCCGCGTGGCCGACCTGAGCTACCCGAAGGAACTGGCCGAGAAGCTGCGCACCACCATGGATTACCACAACTTCGTGCTGACCAAGTACCTGGGCGTGGAAGCGGTGGATTTCCAGAAGACCCTGGACGAGGCGCTGGAATTCGGCAGTTACGTCGAGCCGATGAAGGCCGACGTGGCCGGCATCCTGCACGAGCTGCGCAAGCAGGGTAAGCGGGTGATGTTCGAGGGTGCGCAGGGCTCGCTGCTCGACATCGACCACGGCACCTACCCGTACGTCACCTCGTCCAATACCACCATCGGCGGTGCCATGGCCGGCACCGGCGTGGGCGCCGATGCCATCGACTACGTGCTGGGCATCGCCAAGGCCTACGCCACGCGCGTGGGCGGCGGTCCGTTCCCGACCGAGCTCAAGGATGAAATGGGCGAACTGATCCGCCAGAAGGGCGCCGAGTTCGGCGCCACCACCGGCCGCCCGCGCCGCTGCGGCTGGATCGACATCGTTGCGCTCAAGCGCGCGGTGGCCATCAACGGCATCTCTGGCCTGTGCATCACCAAGCTCGACATCCTCGACGGCATGCCCAGCCTGAAGATGTGCATCGCCTACCAGTACCGCGGCAAGCGCACCGAGTACGCGCCGCTGGACGCCGCCGGCTGGGACGAGTGCGAGCCGGTGTACCTGGAGTTCCCGGGTTGGGAAGAAACCACCGCCGGCATCACCGAATGGGACAAGCTGCCGCCTGCGGCGCGCGCCTACCTGCGCGCGCTGGAAGAACTGGTGGGCTGTCCGCTGGCCATCGTGTCCACGGGCCCGGGCCGCGAGGCGACCATGGTGCTGCAGGACCCGTTCGCCTGAACTGCGCGCGCATGCCCGGTTGGGCATGCGCAACAGGGTGGGGTCGTCAGGACTGCGGCGCGCCGAACTGCTGCGCCTGCTCGGACATGCGGCGGCGCTGCGCGACGCTCATGCAGACCGAGCGGCGGAAGTTGCTGCCGATTTCCTTCTCGCGCTTGCAGACCACCCGGCTGTCGCCGTAGGCGGTCTCGAGTACCGAATTCACTTCATCCTGCCGGGCCAGCAGCGTCTTGCGGTCGCTGTCCGCAAGCGCGGCCAGCGAACCCGCGGCTTCGATCTGGCCGGCGATGCCGTCCAGCGAAGCGCGCATCTGCTTGCGGTCCGAGGCACGCAGCTCGCCATAGGAATCGGCGTCCTTGATGGCGACCTCGATCTGTTCGCGCTGTTCGGCCAGATGCGTGGGGGTGGCGTTGGCCGGAAGGTCCAGGCGCGCCGCTTCCTCTCGCTTGGCCTGGGCCGTGCAGCTGAGGACCGCGAGGGCGAGGGCGAGCAGGCGAATCCTGGAATGACGCGAAGCCATGGTGACGTCCGGAGCGAAGTGAGCCGGCATCGTAGGTGCCGTGGCCGTGCAGCGTCAATCCGGGCCTAGGTGATGTCGTACCCCAGGCGGATCGCATGGTTGCCCAGCGTGGGCAGGAACGGCTGCAGCGGTGTGCGGTAGCGCTCCCAGTTGGCCACCGTGCGGCGCGCCGCGAAGGACGGGCCACGCAGCGTGGCATTGGCGGGCACATCGGACGGGGTGGCATCGGACAGCGCGGGGTCCGCGTCTATGCCGATGAAGCGGCAGGCCTGCGCCAGCGCCGTCGCGGGTGACGCGGCGACGTCTTCGCGCCGCAGTTCGGCCACCGACAGCGTCAGGCGCGGCAGCAGCTTGCCCCAGAGCGCCAGCGCGGCGTCGTACAGGCGCACGGTGCCCGCCAGGGTGTGGAAGTTGGCTGCGGCGTCGCCCGGCGCCGCGTGCATGAAGCTGTCCAGCACCGCGTCGCAGGGATGGCGCAGCAGCAGCAGCAGTTTTGCCTTGGGGAACAGCGCCTGCACCAGGCCGGCGTGCACCAGCCGCAGCGGCGCCTGCTCGATCACGGCCGTTCCGGCCACCGCGCCCTCGCGGCCCAGTGCCAGCCGGTACATGCGGCGCAGCGCCAGGCGGTCGCCGCGGTCCAGCCGCGCGATCGACGACGGATAGCCGCCGGGCAGTCCCTTGAGCGTGGACACCAGCATTTCCAGCGTGTTGCGACCGCGCAGCAGCGACACCCCCGGATGCGCCGCCATCAGCCGTTCGAACTGCGGGTGCTCCGAGCGCGGGAAGCCAACCACGAAGCACAGGTCGGCACCCTGGTCGCCGTCGCCGTCATCCACGCCGTCCAGCCCCGGCGCACCGGCGTCGAGCCAGGCGTCGATGTCGTTCAGGTCGGCGAAAATGGTTTCCGGCTGGCTGCCGCGCCAGCGGCTGGCTTCGGCGGCCAGCGCATTGCCCTGCACGAAGGCCTCGAAGGCGGCGTCGTGGCGGGCGTTGCGGTCCAGTACGCGCCCCAACTCGTGGAAGTAGCGTTCGCGCAGCTGCGGCGCCAGCGTGGCGGCGTCGATGCGGCGCAGCCGGGCTTCGGCGCCCAGTCCGTCGCCGCGGTGGCGCTCGCGCCGGGCTGCCTCGACGTTCAGGCCGGGGTGCTGGGGCGAGATCGCCAGGCCCTGGGCCAGCACCGATTGCGCCGCGGCCTCGTCGCCGGCGTCGGCGAGCACGGCGCAAAGCGCCGCCGACGCGTCGGCGTCGTCGGCACGCACGCGCAGCGCCTGTTCCAGCGACGCGCGCGCGCCGACCAGGTCGCCCTGCTGGTGCATCAACACGCCCAGGTAGTACTGCACCCACTGGTGTTCGGGAACCAGCTCGAGCGCGCGCTCCAGCCGTTGGCGCGCCTGGCCGTACTTGCCGGTCTGCTGCAGGCAAAGCCCGGCGTTCACCATCGCCTCGACATCGTCACGGTTGCGCGACAGCAGGACCTCGAAGCACTCCAGCGCGCGCACCGGCTGTCCCAGCGTGTAAAGCGTGATGCCCAGGTTCAGGCGCGCCGAGCGGTAGCCGGGCGAGATCGCCAGCGCATGCTCCAGCGCCTCGCAGGCGCGCTCGAGCTGGTTCCCCGCCCGCAGCGAATGGCCCAGGTTGTGCCAGGCCTCCGGGTAGCGCGGATCGGCATGCACGGCGCGTTCAAACTCGACCTGTGCAGCGCCCAACTGGCCCATGTTGTGCAGCGCACGCGCCAGGTGGTTGTGGGCCGGGGCGTGGGCCGGCGCCAGCGCCAGCGCTTCGCGGCAGTCCTCGGCGGCTCCGGGGTAGTCGCCGGCGAGGTGTTTTTCCACGGCCGAAGACACCCGTGCTCGCGGATCGCCGGGGCTGTGGCTGGTTTGGCGCACCAAGGCCAGGGCCTCGGCGTTGCGGCGCTCGCCGACCAGCATCTCGCGCGCCCGCTCGCTGCAGACCGGGTCGGCCGGGAATTCGCACAGCGCGGCCAAGGCGCCCTCGGTATTGCCCGCGCGCAGCCGCAGCCAGGCCAGGTGCCAGGCCGCGGTGGGATCCTTGTCCCTGACTGCCAGGTGTTCAAGCAGGGTGTCGGCTTCGCCGGGCTTGCCTTCTTCGACCAGCGCCAGGGCATGGTCGATGCGATTTGGATCGGAGGGCATCGTGGGTGTCCGTGGGGGCCGACGGCCCTGATTCCCGGTTCGCGCAGCGTCGGGTCGCACAGGCTAGCGACCCCACGCCATCGCGGCAAGCGCTCCGGCACGCGATCCGCTGGTCCGGTCCGCCCGGGGCAGGCCTTTGGATCCCGGGTACGCAGAGCGGGTCAGCCGCGCTGGCCGGCCAGGAAGTGAAGATGCCGCTCGTACTGGTCCAGTACGTCGTGGATCAGGGCGTCATGGGACCAGCCCATGACGTCGTAGTCCTGGCCGCCTTCGCCCAGGTGCACCTCGGCGCGGAAGTAGCGCAGTTCCTGCGCACGTCGCGCCCGGGTGTCGCCCAGCACGAAGCTGGGCGGCTCAAAGGGGCGCGGGCGCACCACGTAACGGAAGTCCCGCTCCTGGCCGTGGAGGACGTCCAGGGCGGTGCGGCCGTCTTCGCCGTCCACCACGGCGGCCTGGACACCTCGGCCACGCAATTCCTCCGCCACTTGGCGCAGCGCGGGCCGCGCAGTCTCTTCCATGAAGCGGTCGACCTCGGAACGGTCGGGCTGGTGCACCAGGGTCCGGATGCGCTGTTGCCAGGTCTGGCCATCCGCGGCGGAATGGGTGCGGGCGAACTGCAGGCTATCGCGCTTGGCGGCATCGGTGCGCAGGGCCCGCAGCAGTCCCCAGCAGACGAACACCAACACCACGGTGAAGGGCAGGGCGCTGGCGATGGAGGCGGTCTGCAGCGCGCTGAGGCCGCCCGCCAGCAGCAGTACCGCCGCCACGACGCCCATCAGCACCGACCAGAAGATGCGCTGCCAGGTCGGCGAATCCTCGACACCGCCGGTGGTCAGCATGTCCACCACCAGTGCGCCCGAGTCGGATGAGGTGACGAAGAAGGTCACCACCAGCAAGGTCGCCAGCAGCGAGGTGATGGAGGACAGCGGCAAGTGGCTGAAGAATTCGAACAGCGCCACGGTGGTGTCCGCGGCCACGGCATCCGACAGCGACGTGATGCCCTGGATCATCACCATGTGGATGGCCGTGTCACCGAAGAAGGTCATCCACATGAAGGTGAAGCCCAGCGGCACCAGCAGGACGCCGACCACGAACTCACGGATGGTGCGTCCACGCGACACCCGCGCGATGAACATGCCTACGAACGGCGACCAGGCGATCCACCAGCCCCAGTAGAACAGCGTCCACCCGCCGATCCAGCCGCTGGGTTCATAGGCATAGAGGTTGAAGGTCATGGAGAACAGTTCCGACACATACATGCCGGTGTTCTGCACCAGTGTCTGCAGCAGGAACACGGTGGGTCCCGCCACCAGCACGAACACCAGCAGGATGATCGCCAAGGCCATGTTCAGTTCCGACACGCGACGGATGCCGCCGTCCAGTCCCAGCCCCACCGAAATGGTCGCCAATCCCGTGATCACCGCGATCAGCAGCATCTGTATGCCGATCCCCACCGGTACGCCGAACAGGTGGTTGAGCCCCGCGTTCACCTGCATCACGCCAAACCCCAGCGAAGTGGCGACGCCGAAGATGGTGCCCAACACCGCGAAAGTGTCGACGGCATGGCCGGCCACGCCGTGGATGCGTTCGCCGATCAGGGGATACAGCGCGGACCGGATGGTCAGCGGCAAGCCCTGGCGGTAGGCGAAGTAGGCCAGCGACAGGCCCACCACCGCATAGATGGCCCACGCATGTATGCCCCAATGGAACAGGGTGATGCGCATGGCTTGGCGCGCTGCTTCCGCCGTGCCGGGGTCGCCCACCGGAGGATTGGTGAAATGCATCACCGGCTCGGCGACGCCGAAGAACATCAGCCCGATGCCCATGCCCGCCGAGAAAAGCATCGCGAACCAGGAGCGGTAGCTGTAATCGGGTCGACTATGGTCGGGGCCCAGCCGGATGCGGCCGTAGTCCGATACCGCCACGATGACCACGAAGATGAGGAAGCCGGCGACCGCCAGCACGTAGAACCAGCCGGCCTGGCCGATCACCCATGCCTGGATGCTGGCGAACCGCTGCTCTGCCAACTCGGGCCAAATCGCCGCAAAAGCAACGAACAGGATCACGATGGCCCCCGAGCTGATGAATACCGGAGCGTTCATCACGATCCGGCGCGATGCCGTTCCCTTCGTGGCCTTTGCCATCACTTGCCCCTTCCTGGTTGGCGACGCGTATGCCTAGAAATAAAAGCCGATGTTGATATTGAGGCGCGAACGCCATGGATCCGTGCCCGCAGGTGCCAAGCCGATGCCCGGGCCGCCGATGAACCACATGTTCCGACCGGTGATCCAATCCACGTAGGAGAAGGATTTTCCCTTGGCGAAGCTGCAGCCCGTGACGTTCTGCCAGGAGTCGCCGCTTCCCGCACCGTGGCCCCGCGTGGTGCTGAGGTTGTTGTAGCAGGTGATGGCGTCGAACCAGCCGCTGTGCGGCAGGGCCCACGCTGCATTGGCCGTCAGCACATGGGCCTCGGCGGCGATTTCGAAGGGGAATTGGAAGGCCGAAAGCGCCACCTGGCTCCCGGGCACCTGGTAGCGGTACCACGCCCACTGGCCTTGCAGTGTCCAGCTGCCGCGCGCTTGCTGCACGTGAAGCGCGGCGCCGTGGTGGCCGAAGCGTTGGCGGCTGGCCTGGTCCTGCACGCGTCCGGCGAAGGCCGAGGCGCCCCACTCGGTCGTCCCGGCATCGCCCCCGGCCCGACGCGCCCAGCGCAGGTTTAGCCGCTCTCGTTCCCGGTAGCGCAGGCTGCCGTCGTCGGCCAGGTCGAAGGAGTAGCGGTCGAACCGTGCGCCGTCGCCATACTCGTCGGCCAGGAAAACGCCGGCATGGAGCTGGTCGCGGCCGGTGTCGTGCCTGTAGACCAGCCCGATGTCGTGATCGTCCTCCAGGCCCAGGTAATAGCCGGAGCCGAACCAGAAACTGTTCGAGGCGTAGGGCAGCAGGCCGAAGGGTACCTGCTGGATCCCCAGCTTCAGTTCGCGGCGCTCGTCCAGCCGCCAGCCGGCCCAGGCGTGCTGCACGGCGTCGAAGCCGTCGTACCAGCGATACTGCAGCGAAAAAAACAGCGGTCCGCGCGAGCCTTTGGCGTCCACGCGCAGCAGTTCAAGGTCGAGGTCGCCGTTGCCGGCCGGGTTGCCGTAGTCCCGCCAACCCACGTTGAAACGGATGGCGCCACCCAGGTCCAGGCAGGGGTCGGTAGTCCCTTCGCAGGCGCGTGCCGCTGCCGGCCCCAGGCCCAGCAGCAGGCCCAGGACAGCCAGGCAGCCTTGGATGAAGGGCCTGTTCGACATCCAACGACCTTAGGCGCGGTGGGACGTGAAGTCCACCGCTGGCGCGGACCAAAGGGCGGAGACGCCAGAAACGAAAAACCCCGCCGAGGCGGGGTTTCGTTGATCTTGGTGCCCAGGAGAGGACTCGAACCTCCACGGTTTTACCCGCTAGTACCTGAAACTAGTGCGTCTACCAATTCCGCCACCAGGGCAAGTGCTCCCGACGCGAACGCCGTGAAGCCGCTTAAGTTAATGCTGGCCGACCGGATTGTCAACGCCCGACCCCGCATCGGGCGGCCGGACGCGGCCGCGGGTGTACCATGGCGCACATGACACAACCTCCCAAGAAGCGTGGCACCGGCGGCAAACTGCCGCCCTGGATGCCGGAAAGCGCACAAACCGCCAGCGCGGCCAAGCCCGCTGGCGCCTCCAAGTCCAAGGCCAAGGCCGGTGCCAAGGCTGGCGCCAAATCAGGCCCCAAGCCCGGCGCCAAGTCCGGCCCCAAGGGCGGCGGCAGGCCGCCCTTCGCCGGCCCGGGTCGTCCCGGCAAGCCGCCGCGCGGCGCGCGCCCGGGTACCGGCCACGCCGACCCGCACGCGGCCCGCGAGGCCCGCAAATATGAACAGCCCATCACCAGCCGCGAAGCCATCAGCGACTTCATCAGCGACAGCAAGGGCCCGCTGACCGCCGAGGAAATCGCCAAGGCGCTCGAGCTCACCGCGCCCGACCGCTTCGAAGCGCTCACCCGCCGCCTGGCGGCGATGGTGCGCGACGGCCAACTGCTGATGAACCGTCGCGGCGGCTACGCCACCGCCAAGAAGCTCGACCTGATCGCCGGCACCGTCATCGCCAACCCCGATGGCTTCGGCTTCCTGAAGGCCGAGGACGGCGGCGAAGACCTGTTCCTGCCGCCGGCCGAAATGCGCAAGGCGCTGCACGGCGACCGCGTGCTGGCCAGCGTCACCAACATCGACCGCCGCGGCCGCCGCGAAGGCGCCATCGTCGAAGTACTTGAACACCGCCTCACGCGCCTCACCGGCCGCTACAGCGAACGCTCGCGCATCGGCATGGTGGTTCCCGACGACCGCCGCGTGCTCACCGAAGTGCTGATCCCGCCCGAAGACCGCAACGAGGCCCGCGAAGGCCAGTTGGTGGTGGTGGAAGTCACCGCACCGCCCGAGAACGGCCGCCCGCCGATCGGCCGCATCCTGCTGGTGCTGGGCGACAAGCTGACGCCTTCGCTGGTGGTGGAAGCCGCCATCCACGGCCACGACCTTCCGCACGTGTTCCCGCGCGAGGCGCTGGCCGAGGCCGCCATGGTGCCGGTGGACATCCCCGCCGCCGAGATCGTCGACCGCGTGGACCTGCGCAAACTGCCGCTGGTGACCATCGACGGCGAAGACGCCAAGGACTTCGACGACGCCGTCTGGTGCGAACCCAACAAGGGCGGCTTCCGACTGATCGTGGCCATCGCCGACGTCTCGCACTACGTGCGCCCGGGCACGGCCCTGGACGACGAGGCGATCAAGCGCGCCACCTCGGTCTACTTCCCGGGTTTCGTGGTGCCGATGCTGCCCGAAAGCCTGTCCAACGGCATCTGCTCGCTGATGCCCAAGGTCGAACGCATGTGCTTCGCCTGCGAGATGCAGGTGGACTTCGAAGGCAACGTCACCGCGTCGCGCTTCTACGAAGCGGTTATGAACTCGCACGCGCGCCTCACCTACACCCAGGTGTGGAAGGCCGTGGGCGAAGCCGACACCGAGGCCGGCGCCGAAGCCGTCGCCCAGGTCGGTTCGCTGATGCCCCAGGTCCAGCGCCTGCACCAGCTGTACAAGGTGCTGGCCAAGGCCCGCACCCGCCGCGGCGCGATCGAATTTGAATCCAGCGAAGTGCGCTTCGTGCTCGACAACAATGGCGAGGTCATCCAGGCCGGCATGATGGAGCGCAACGACGCCCACAAGCTGATCGAAGAATGCATGATCGCGGCCAACGTCGAGGCGGCGAAGTTCGTCACCGAGCGGCAGGTGCCGGCGCCGTTCCGCGTGCACCCGCGGCCGCCGGAAGCCAAGTACGCCGACCTGCTGGAATACCTGTCCGAGTTCGGCCTGAGCCTGCCGCCGTGGAGCAAGGTCCAGCCCAAGGACTTCACCAACCTGCTTCGCAAGATCCGCCTGCGCCCCGACGCGCCGCTGCTCGAGACGGTGATGCTGCGCTCGCAGAGCCTGGCGGTGTACCAAACCGAGAACCTGGGCCACTTTGGCCTGGCGCTGGAGGCCTACGGCCACTTCACCTCGCCGATCCGCCGCTACCCCGACCTGCTGCTGCACCGATCCATCAAGCACGCGCTGCTGTCGGGTGACCCGGATGGCTATCGCTACACGCTCAAGGAAATGTCGGCGCTGGCCCTGCACTGTTCCACCATGGAGCGGCGTGCCGACGAAGTCGAGCGCGAGGTGGACGAGCGCTATCGCGGCGCGTGGATGGAAAAGCACGTCGGCGACGAGTTCGACGGCGTCATCAGCGGCGTCACCAACTTCGGCCTGTTCGTCGAGCTGTCGGGCTCCAAGGTCAACGGCCTGGTGCACGTGACCCAGCTGCCGCACGACTTCTACCACTTCGACCCGCTGCGCCGGTCCCTGGCCGGCGAACGCCAGGGCCTGAAGTTCCGCCTGGGCGACCCGGTGCGGGTGCTGGTGCTCAAGGCCAGCGTCGAGGACAAGCGCATTGATTTCAAGCTGGTGGTGCCGGACGGCGCGCCGAAGAAGAAGAAAAAAGCCTGAGCAGGCAGGGACCCGCACCATGAGCAAGAAAGACAACTGGATTGCCGGCATCAACGCGGTGGCGTCGGCGCTTGAACACGACGTTGAACACGTGCGCGAGGTGCTGATCGAGGCCGGCGGCAAGAACGCGCGCCTGACCGAGATCGAGGAAACCGCGCGCCGTCGCGACATTTCCGTGCGGCGCATCCCTCTGCAGTCGCTCGAGGGCATCGTCGGGGCAATGCGCCACCAGGGCGTGATCGCGCGCTACGAAGCCGCCAAGCCGACCGACGAGAAAGACCTGCCCGGCCTGGTGGAAGCGGCCGAAGGCAAGGCCTTGGTGCTGGTGCTGGACGGCGTGCAGGACCCGCACAACCTGGGCGCCTGCCTGCGCAGCGCGGCCGCCGCCGGCGTCACCGCCGTGGTGATTCCCAAGGACAAGGCCGCGCCGATCAACGCCACCGTGCGCAAGACCTCGGCCGGCGCCGCCGACCGCATCCCGGTGGTCAGCGTCACCAACCTGGCGCGCACCCTGCGCGCGCTGCAGGAAATGGGCGTGTGGATCTACGGCCTGGACGGCACCGCCACCCAAGCCATCCACGGCATCGACTTCACCGGCAACGTCGCCATCGTGATGGGCGGCGAAGGCGAGGGCATGCGTCGCCTCACCCGCGAGCACTGCGACGGCCTGGTCAAGATCCCGATGCCCGGGGAGATGGAAAGCTTGAACGTGTCGGTGGCCACGGGAGTGGCGCTGTTCGAAGTGGTTCGCCAACGGGGAGCAAAAACATGAGCCTGCAGTGGTTCGATTTCGTGGGGCTGGCCGGTGTCGCCTTCGTGCTGGGCGCTTTCTATCTGCTGCAGGCCGGCAAGCTGGCCAGCGACGCCATCGGCTACCAGTTGGCCAACCTGTTCGGCGCGATCTTCTTCCTGGTGTCGATCTTCGGCCCGTCTCCGGATTTCCGCGACGTCATTTCCGTCACCATCATGCAGTTCGCGTGGATCGCGATCAGCCTTTACGGCATGTGGCGCGGCATCAAGTCCCGCGCCGCCAGCTTCCGCAACCGCAAGGCGCCGCCGGCGCCTTGAGGGTTCACGCGCCTGGCAGGGCCGCGGCCCAGTCGTCGTCGCTGCCCTCGTTGATGCCCTCGAACAGGAAGGTGCTCAGGTAGCGCTCGCCGGTGTCGGCGATCATCGCCAGCACCACGCTGCCGGGCTCGAGGTTCTTGGCCACTTCCAGCGCCGCTGCGAAGCTGCCGCCGCCGGAAATGCCGCAGAAGATGCCTTCCTTCATCGCCAGTTCGCGCGCCGTGTCGCGCGCCAGCACGTCGGTGACCGGAACGATCAGGTCGTAGACGTCTCGGTTGAGCACGTCCGGGATGAAATCGGGCGACCAGCCCTGGATCTTGTGCGGCGCCCACGGCTTGCCCGAAAGCAGCGCCGCGCCGTCGGGCTCGGTCACGGCGATCTTGATGTCGGGCCGCGCCAGCTTGAGCATTTCGCCCGCGCCGGTGATGGTGCCGCCGGTGCCGTAGCCCGCCACGAACCAGTCCAGCCGTTTCATGGCGAAATCGCGCAGGATTTCCGGCCCCGTCGTGTTGCGGTGGTAGGCCGGGTTGGCCTCGTTCTCGAACTGCCGCGACAGGAAGGCGCCGTGCCTGGCGGCGAACTCCTGCGCCCGCTTCACCATGCCGGTACCACGCTCGGCCGCAGGCGTCAGGATGACCTTGGCGCCCAGCGCGCGCATCAGCTTGCGGCGCTCCACCGAGAATGTTTCGGTCATGAAGGCCACGAACGGGTAGCCGCGCGCCGCGCACACCATGGCCAGCGCGATGCCGGTGTTGCCTGACGTGGCTTCGACCACCATCTGGCCGGGCGCCAGCGTGCCGCGCTGCTCGCCGTCCAGGATGATGGCCAGCGCCAGCCGGTCCTTCACCGACGACATCGGGTTGAAGTACTCAAGCTTGGCGTACATCGTCACGCCCGGCGGCGCCAGGCGGTTGATGCGGACGATCGGCGTTTCGCCGACCGTGCCCAGGATGCTGTCGTGGATCATGGCGTGCCCTCAACGGTAGGGGGAACGGCGATCAATCCTCGTGCGCGGCCGCGAGGTCGTTCTCGGAGAACTGGCGCCAACGGTTGAGCACCGCGCAGAACAGCTGCGCGGTGCGCTCGGTGTCATAAACGGCTGAATGGGCCTGGTCGCCGTCCCACGGCATGCCGGCGGCCTGCACGGCGCGGCTGAGCACGGTCTGGCCGTACGCCATGCCGGCCAGGGTGACGGTGTCGAAGGTGCTGAAGGGATGGAACGGATTGCGCTTGTGGCCCACGCGCGCCACGGCGGCGTTGAGGAAGCCCAGGTCGAAGTGGGCGTTGTGCCCCACCAGGATGCAGCGCTGGCAGCCGTTGCGTTTGGCCGCCGCCCGCACGGGCGCGAAGATGTGGTCCAGCGCCGCGCGCTCGTCGATGGCGCCACGCAGCGGCGAGTCGAGCCGGATGCCGGTGATCTCCAGCGACTTGGGGTCGATCTCCGAACCCGCGAACGGCTCGACGTGGGTGGTGACCGTTTCGCCCAGCACGTAGAAACCGTCGCCGTCGAGTTCGATCGGCACCGCGGCGATCTCGAGCAGGGCGTGGCGCGTGCAGTCGAAGCCGCCGGTTTCCACGTCCACCACCACGGGAAGGAAGCCGCGGAAGCGCTGCGACATGCGCGGCAGGGAGTTTGATTCCATGCCCGGCAGGATAGCAGAGGGTCAGGTGAGCAGCAGGCGATGCGTCCCCAGCAACAGCACGCCTGCGGCGGCCACGGCCAGTCCCAGCGTCGGCATCAGCAGCGCCAGCGGTGCGCCGATCACCAGGCAGGCCAAGCCCCAGGCGGACACGTCCTGGATGCGGCGCGGGGCGTGGTTGCCGGCCAGGCGGGACAGCAGCGCGTCCAGGCTGAACCGGCCCGCGCCCCGGAAGATCAGCGGCAGCAGCATCACGGCGAAGATCAGCGGCAGCTTGAAGTTGCCAAACCCTTTGTCGCTGATCGCATAGCCCTTGGCCAGTTCGGCCAGCGTCTGCCAGTCGTCCGGCCAGTGCACCGACGCGGTGGCCACTACGGTCAGCACCAAAAGCGTGAAAGCGAAGAAGCGCGTGCCCAGGCCCAGCAGCAGCGCCAACGCGCCGATGATCTCGAACCACGTTGCCATCCCCCAACTCAGGCTGGGCGGGGCGAGGTGGAAGGGAAAAGGAAAATCGGACTGGATGCCGGCGAACCAGTTCTCGCCGCGCAGCTTCCCGATGCCTGCCTCCCAGAACTCCCACGCCAGGATCAGGCGCAGGCCCAGCGGGGCCAGCCAAGCGCCGGCGCCGTCCAGCCGTTCGGTGAGCGCCGTCCAGCGCTCGCTAAGGGTGTTTGGCATGGGTAACTCCGTCAGGGAATGCGTGTGCCCAGGATCACGCCGCTGGCAAGGAACTGCCGCAGCATGTCGTGGCCGAGGGTGAGGAAGGCGTCCGGGTCGGGCGACAGGGCTTCGCCGGCCAAGGCCAGCAGCTGTTCGCGGCCGGTGAGGCCGGGTTCGTCCGCCAGCCGCTGCAGCAGCCGGAAGCTGAGCGGGCTGAGTTCGTTGAAGCGGACTTTGTAGTTGGCGTCGCGCTGCACCAGCAGGAAGGTGGCGGCGTCGGGCGCAAGTTCGGGCTGGAATTCCACCGACAATCGCTGCACCGGCCAGGCGTAGGCCAGCGGCCAGGCCAGCGGCGACAGCAGCGGTTCGCCGGCCAGCAGGTCGCCTTCGGCGTCGTGCAGCACGTCGGCGGGGTTGGCTTCACTCAGGTCCAGCGCCAGTTCCACCCATTCGTAGTGGGCCAGTTCGAGCAGCCAGGGCTTGTCGCCGCGTCCGGCCTCGGCGCGTGCCTGCACGTACTGGATGAATTCGCGCGGCAACTCGGGGAACAGCGGCGTGGTGCAGCGGTGCTCGCGGTAGAAGTCGCGCACCAGCGCGTGCCAGCCGTCGTCGCCCAGCAGCTTGCGGATGACCGGGAAGTTGCCGGCCAGCAGGCCCTGCAGGCTGCTGTAGAACAGGTCGCGGTAGATCGCCAGCCGGCGCTCCTCGATGCCCGGGGGCGGCGGCGCATTGTCCGGGTCGCGGATGTGCGAGGCCAGCTGGAACTGCTGGTCGCGCAGCGACTCAGCCGCGGGCATGGCGCAGCTCCGGAGTGGCGTGGCGCAGCAGGATTTCGCGCACGGTGGCCACTTCCGCCACCAGTTCGGCGAACGGCGGGAAATTGAAGTCGCGCTCAAGCAGGGCCGGGCGCGGGCCGAACACGCGGCAGGCTTCGTCCAGCAGTGCCCATACGTCCGGGATGACGGGCGCGGCGTGGGTGTCCACCTTCAGGTCGTCGGCTTCATCGTAGTGGCCGGCAACATGGAAATAGGCGATGCGTTCGCCCGGGATGGCGCGCAGGAATTCATGGGCGTCGTAGCGATGGTTGATCGCGTTGACGTGGATGTTGTTGACGTCCAGCAGCAGGTCGCAGTCGGCCTCGGCCAGCACCGCGCGCAGGAAGTCGATCTCGGGCATGCCCTGGTAGGGCGCCGCGTAGTAGGAAATATTCTCCACCGCGATGCGGCGGCCCAGCGCGTCCTGCACCTGGCGGATGCGGCCGGCGACGTGGTGCACGGCCTCGTCGGTGAACGGGATGGGCATCAAATCGTAAAGCTGGCCGTCGTCGCTGCAGTAGGACAGATGCTCGCTGAAAACCGGCACGGCGTGCTCATCCAGGAAGCGGCGCAGCTTGAGCAGATAGGTCTGGTCGAACGGTTCCACCGCGCCCAGCGACAGCGACAGCCCGTGGCAGACCAGCGGATGTTTCGCGCTGAGTTCGCGCAGGCCTTCGCCGAAGCGCCCGCCCACGCCGATCCAGTTGTCGGGCGCACATTCAAGGAAATCGAAATCACCCGGCGCTGCGGCCTGCAGCGGACCCATCAGGGCCCGCCGCAGGCCGAGGCCGGCGGCCATCGGGGAAAGGCAAGCGATGGCCGTCATCGGCGGATTACTGCTTGTCTTCGCCGCACTTGCCTTCGCCGCACTTGCCTTCCATGCCGGCCTTGTCGCCGGCTTCTTCAGCGGCCATGTCGCCGCCGCACTTGCCTTCGTGCTCGCCCTTGGCGGCGCCGCAATGGCCTTCGCCGTCCTTGCCTTCCATGCCGGCGCCGCACTTGCCTTCACCGCACTTGCCTTCCATGCCCGCCTTGTCGCCGCCGCACTTGCCTTCTTCTGTGGCCTTGTCGCCGCACTTGCCTTCGCCGCACTTGCCTTCTTCGGCCTTCGCTTCGGCGCCGGCAACCTGGTAGCCCTGGGCCAAGCTGTTCATCGCGAACGCGGAGCTCGACAGCGCCATTGAGCCCAGCATCAGCGCGCCGGCAGCCAGGACGAAGGGTTTGATCGATTTGTTGGACATGGTCTTTGCTCTCTTTGGAGGATGCGGGCAGGCCCGCGGGGTGGATTCGGGAGGTTCAGCGGGAAAGATACTCGCGGGCCAATGAACGCGCGCGGTGCAGGCGGGCCTTGGTGGCTTCGATCGTCAGGCCCAGCGTCTGGGACAGCTCGTTGAGGGTCATGCCCTCAAGGTCGCGCAGCAGCACGATCTCGCGGTAGTGGGCCGGCAGCGATTCCATCGCCGCCGCCAGGTCGCGGGCCAGGCCGCGGCTTTCGACGTGGCAGGTGTCGGCGATGTCGTCGGTAATGGGCTGGTGCATGAAGCCACGCACGCCGCGCTTGAGCCGGTTGCACTCGCGCTTGACGATGCGGAACAGCCAGGAAGTGAAGCATTCCAGCGAGCGCAGGTCGGCCATGCGACGCGAGGCGGTGAACAGGGCCTCCTGCACGGCGTCCTCGGCGTCGTTGATCACGCAGTGGTGCTCGGCGTAGCGGCGCAGGTCCTGGCGCGAGTGGGTCAGCACGCGTTCCAGCGCCGGGCGGTCGCCGGCGCGGGCGGCTTCAAGGTCGCTGGTCCAGGTCAGGCTGTTCATGGGTGCGGTGGCGTCTCCGGGGTCAGCATGGACCGGAATGATCCTGCTGTCATGACTCTGAAGAGCCTGCCACGGTAAGAAGCGGTTCGCCGACCGGCCGGCTGCAGTCAGCCCGCGTTCAGGAAAAAATGGGCGCGGTCAGGGCGCCGCGGCGCGTCGGGGCAGGGCCAGCGACACCAGCGCCGCCACTGTGACGAAGGCCGACGACAGCCACAGGCAGGCCTGCAGCCCCGCCACCTGGTAAACCCAGCCCGACAGCACCGTGCCCAGAAGCCGGCCCGCGGCGTTGGCCATGTAGTAGAAGCCCACGTCCAGCGACACGCCGTCTTCGCGGGCATAGCTGAGGATCAGGTAGCTGTGCAGGGCCGAGTTGAGCGCGAACACCACGCCGAAAGCCATCAGCCCGGCCACCAGCACGGGCCCGGGCGGCCAGCCCGTAGCGAGGGCAAGCGCGATGCCCGCCGGCAGCAGCGTCAGCGGCAGCGCCCAGCCGAAGGCCGCGCGGCCGTCCGGCACGGCGCGGCTGCGCAGGCTGGTGATGGCGGGCGCCAGCGCCTGCACCGCGCCGTAGCCAATGATCCACAGCGCCAGGAAGCCGCCGATTTGCGGCGCGCTCCAGCCCAGCTGCGTGGCCAGGTACACCGGCAGCGCCACCACGAACCACACGTCGCGCGCCCCGAACAGGAACAGCCGCGCGGCGGACAGCCGGTTGATGGCCGGGCTCTTGGACAGCAGCTCGCGGAACTTCGGCTTCGTGCTGGCCCTGCCCAGGTCGGTCTTCAGGAAAACCACGCTGCCAACCCATACCAGCGCCAGTGCGCCCGCCATGGTCAACACCGCGCCGTCGAAGCCCAGGGTGGCCAGCAGCACCGCGCCCAGGAAGAAGCCCACGCCCTTGAGCGCGTTCTTCGAACCGGTAAGCAGCGCGACCCAGCGATAGAGCTTCGCCGGCTGGTCGCCCGGCACGAGCGTCTTGAGGCTGCCCTTGGCGCTCATCTTGTTGAGGTCCTTGGCGATGCCGCTCAGCGCCTGTGCCGCCATCACCCAGGGCACCGTCAGCATCGCCGCCGGCACCGCCAGCATCGCCAGCGCGCCGACCTGCAGCGCCAGGCCGAGGTTCATCGTGCGGTTCAAACCCAGCCGCGCGCCCAGCCAGCCGCCCACCAGGTTGGTGACCACGCCGAACACTTCGTAGAACACGAACAGCATCGCCACCTGCAGCGGCGAATAGCCCAGCTGGTGGAAGTGCAGCACCACCAGCATGCGCAGCGCGCCGTCGGTAAGCGTGAACGCCCAGTAGTTGCCGGTGACCAGCAGGTACTGCCGCACCGCCGGCGAAGCGGCTGTCACGCCAGGCCCACCTTGCGCGCCAGCTCCACCGTGCGGTTGGCGTAGCCCCATTCGTTGTCGTACCAGGCGAACACTTTGAGCTGCGTGCCGTTGACCACCATCGTGAACGGGCCATCGACGATGCCCGAGCGCGGGTCGGTGCGGTAATCAATGGAGACCAGCGGGCGGGTTTCGTAGCCGAGGATGCCCTTGAGTGGGCCTTCGGCGGCGGCCTTGAACAGCGCGTTGACCTCGTCGACGGTGGTGGCGCGCTCGAGCTCGAACACCGCATCGGTAAGCGAAGCGTTGGCCACCGGCACGCGCACGGCGTGGCCGTTCAGGCGGCCCTTGAGCTCGGGGAAGATTTCGGTGATGGCGTCGGCCGAGCCGGTGGTGGTGGGGATCAGGCTCATGCCGCAGGCGCGGGCGCGGCGCAGGTCCTTGTGCGGCTGGTCAAGGATGGATTGGGTGTTGGTGAGGTCGTGCACGGTGGTGATGCTGCCGTGGCGGATGCCCAGGCTTTCGTGCACCACCTTTACGATCGGCGCCAGGCAGTTGGTGGTGCAACTGGCGGCGGTGACGATGCGGTGCTTGGCCGGGTCGAACAGGTGATCGTTCACGCCCATCACCATGTTCAACACGCCGGGCTCTTTCACCGGAGCGGTGACCACCACGCGCTTCACGCCCTGGTCGAGGTAGGCCTGCAGCGCGGCGGTGGTCTTGACCTTGCCTGAGGCCTCGATCACCACGTCGCAGCCCGACCAGTCGGTGTCGCTGACGGCTTTGTTGCGCGTGGTGGTGATGCGCTGGCCGCCGACCGTGATCGCGTCGCCGTCGTGGCTGGCGTCGTGCGCCCAGCGGCCGTGCACCGAGTCGAAGTTGAGCAGGTGGGCGAGGGTGGCCGCGTCGCCGCCCGGGTCGTTGATCTGCACGAAGCGCACATCGGGCCAGTCCCAGGCCGCGCGCAGGGCCAGGCGTCCGATGCGGCCGAAGCCGTTGATGCCGATCTTGAGGGTCATGGGGTGGGTCCGTGCGAGGCGAGGGGAGTCAGCAGCAGCCGGCGGCTTTGGCCGGGGCGTCGGCGGGCAGGCACAGGGTGTCGTCGCCGCCGCAGCAGTTTTCCGTCAGGAAGCCCACCAACCCGCGCATGGCCTCGAAGTCCGCCCGGTAGCGGATATGCCGGCCCATCGGCTCGGGCCGGATCAGGCCGGCGTGCTGGAGGGTCTTGAGGTGGAAGGACAGGGTGTTGGCGGGGATGGCCAGGTGCGCGGCCAGGTCGCCGGCGAAGGCGCCGTCGGGGCCCAGTTCGACCAGCCGGCGGAAGACAGCCAGGCGGTGTGGCTGGGCGAGGGCGGCGAGGGCGGGGACGGCGGCGTCTGTATCCATAGTTCCAGAATAATAGAAATATATGACGTTTGTCTTTCAATCGGAAAGATCACCCTCAAGTGCGAGCTGATAGCCTGGTGAAAACCGGGGGACGCAAGTGCGCTACTGGTGGGTCAACCACAGACAGACCCGTCAGCACGAGGTCAAGGGTGATTACCTTTGGTCGCCCAAGACGCGTGCCGACGGTGCGCGCAATGAGTTCTACGACAACATGGTCAGGGCATCGCCCGGCGACATGGTGTTCTCGTTTGCCGACGGTCGTATTGGTGCATGGGGCATTGTTCAAGCCGAAGCATACGCTGCGCCCAAGCCCACGGAATTCGGAAACACGGGTCACTACTGGGGAAACGAGGGCTGGCTTCTGGAAGTGGCATTTCAAGAAGCGCCTGTCCCCATTCCCACGGTTGCCTTCATCGACCAAATCGCCCCTTTGTTGCCTGCGGTCTACTCACCCATAAGGCCGAGTGGGCACGGCAATCAGGGCGCCTATCTGGCGGGAATCTCGGACGACCTTGGTGCCTTGTTGATCGGGCTGATCGGGGCAGGCAAGGCGGTCAGGGAGCTGCTTCCCGCCATAGGCGACACCAGCGCGCCAGTCATCGAGGATATCGAGGTCGTCCAAGCGATGGCGGACATTCCCGAAACGCAGAAAAGGCAGCTTGTCGCATCAAGGATTGGCCAGGGGCTCTTTCGCAAACGCGCATTGCTCATGGGGGCTCAATGTCGAGTCACCGGAGTCGCTGAAAAGAGGCTGCTGAGGGCGAGCCACATCAAGCCTTGGCGGGAATGCGACAACTTTGAGCGACTCGATGGTGCAAACGGTCTGATGCTCTCGCCGCACGTCGATGCCCTTTTCGACCAGGAGCTCATGACCTTTTCGGATTCCGGACAAATACTGCTCAGCAAGAATCTGGACCCGGAAGTCCTTCGGCTCTGGTCGATATCGAAACCAGTCATCAGTTCGGATTTTTCTGGCGCACAGGCCGCCTACTTGTCGATACACCGGGAGCGAACCGGTGCAGACGGATTGATCGCGCTGTAGGAGTTGGTTCGCATAGGCAGATGCGTCTGGCGTTACTGACCCTTTGCCAATGCCTCAGCGCCTCAGGTACTCGGCTACCGGCTGCCATTCGGTCGATTCAGCCAAGGCCGTGTCATGGTTTGCCAAAGGCAACATGAGGACTTCGGGTGGCACGGGAAGCGACGCAGCCAGCCGATCGGTGCTCTGCGCGGGAATCACCTGGTCGCGACCCGCGCTTACGATCAGAACCGGGCCGCGGAAGTCGGCGAGATGGCGCGCCGAATCGAAGCGGTCGCGGATAAGCAGATCAACGGGAAGCCAAGGATAGTGATGGCCGGCCACGCCTGCCAGGCTGTCGAAGGGCGTGATCAGAACCAATCTGTGCACCGGACGCTGCGACGCTATGTAGCTGGCCACGCCGCTTCCCAGGCTGCGGCCCATGACCGAGACAACCTCGGTGCCCGTTTGGTTCTTGACGTGGTCGAACAGTGCAAGGGCATCTGCGAACAGCAGCGCTTCTTCTGGCCGCCCGTCGCTGGCGCCGTAGCCGCGATACGCCAGCAGGTAGTGGCTATGCTCAGGAAACCAGGCCGCCAGGTTCTCGCGCATGTTTTGAATCGATTCGGCATTGCCGCCAAAGTAGATCAACGCATGGCGCTGGCCGGGATTCATACTCCAGCCTCGCAGGACCACGTCGCCACGGCGCAGCTCGAAGTTGGTCCGTGCGGCATCAACGCGGGTGAATTGCGGGAAGTAGGTCAGGTCGCGCTGCTTGGCGTACATCAGGCCGCAAAGCCCGACGTACGCCAGCACCGGAACCAGGACGAGGGCGATCAGCAGCCTGGTGGCCATGGTCCTGTGAGTCCTGCTCAGGCCTCGGCTTCATCCTTGTACGCATCCACCGGGATGCAGGCGCACATGATGTTCTTGTCGCCGTAGACGTTGTCCACGCGCGCCACCGGGGGCCAGTACTTGGACTGGCGCAGGCTGGCCAGCGGGAAGGCGGCCAGCTCGCGCGGGTAGGCGTGGGTCCACTCGCTGCCCGACACCGCGGTGGCGGTATGCGGGGCGTGCTTGAGCGGGTTGTCCTCGCGGTCGAGGGTGCCTTCTTCCACGGCGCGGATTTCGCTGCGGATCTGGATCATGGCGTCGATGAACCGGTTGAGTTCGTGCTGCGATTCGCTTTCGGTCGGCTCCACCATCAGCGTGCCGGCGACCGGGAAGCTCAGGGTCGGGGCGTGGAAGCCGAAGTCCACCAGGCGCTTGGCCACGTCTTCGGCGCCGATGCCGGTGGCGTCCTTGAGCGGGCGCAGGTCCAGGATGCACTCGTGCGCGATCAGGCCGTTGCGGCCGGTGTAGAGCGTCTTGTAGTGCGGCGCCAGCTTCGTGGCCACGTAGTTGGCGTTGAGCAGGGCCACCTGGGTGGCGCGGCGCAGGCCGTAGGCGCCCATCATGGTCACGTACATCCAGCTGATCGGCAGGATGGAAGCCGAGCCGTAGCTGGCGCCGCTCACCATGCCGACTTCGCCTTCGCCGCCCAGGGTCTTGGGCAGGAACGGCGCCAGGTGCGCCTTCACCGCGCACGGGCCCACGCCCGGGCCGCCGCCGCCGTGCGGAATGCAGAAGGTCTTGTGCAGGTTGAGGTGCGACACGTCCGAACCCCACTTGCCGGGCTTGGCCACGCCGACGATGGCGTTCATGTTGGCGCCGTCGGTGTACACCTGGCCGCCGTGGGCGTGGATGACCTCGCAGATCTCGACGATGGCTTCCTCGAACACGCCGTGGGTGGACGGATAGGTCACCATCAGCGCCGCCAGGCGGTCGCCGTACTTCGCGGCGTGGTGGCGGATGTCGTCGATGTCGACGTTGCCGTGGGCGTCGCACTTGGTCACCACCACGGTCATGCCGCACATCATCGCCGAGGCCGGGTTGGTGCCGTGGGCTGATTCGGGGATCAGGCAGATGTCGCGCTGGTGGTCGCCGCGCGAGCGATGGTAAGCGCGGATGGCCAGCAGGCCCGAGTACTCGCCCTGGGCGCCGGAGTTGGGCTGCAGGCTGACGGCGTCGTAGCCGGTGCACTCGACCAGCATGGCTTCGAGCTCTTCGATCAGCTGCACGTAGCCTTGGGTCTGCGCGGCCGGCGCCAGCGGATGGATGTTGCCGAACTCGGGCCACGTCACCGGGATCATCTCGGCGGTGGCGTTGAGCTTCATGGTGCAGCTGCCCAGCGGGATCATGGTGCGGTCCATCGCCAGGTCCTTGTCCGACAGCGCGCGCATGTAGCGCAGCAGCTCGTGCTCGCTGTGGTGGGTGTTGAACACCGGGTGCTGCAGGAACTTCGACGTGCGCACCAGGCCGGCGGGCAGGGCGTCGGCGGCCGAGGCGTCCAGCGTCTCGATGTCGGCCTGGGCACCGAACAGCGCCGCCAGCGCCACGATTTCCTCGCGGGTGCTGGTTTCGTCCAGGCTGATGGCCAGGCTGGTGGCATCGATGCGGCGCAGGTTCACGCGCGCCGCTTCGGCCTTGGCGTGCAGCGCCTCCGCGTCCACGCCCACCACGTGCAGGGTGTCGAAGAAATCGGTGCCCACGGTGGCGCCGACGCCACGCAGCGCGGTGGCCAGAATGGTCGCCAGGCGGTGGGTGCGGCGGGCGATGCGGGTCAGGCCTTCCGGGCCGTGGTAGACGGCATACATCGACGCCATTACCGCCAGCAGCACCTGCGCGGTGCAGATGTTGGACGTGGCCTTCTCGCGGCGGATGTGCTGTTCGCGCGTCTGCAGCGTAAGGCGGTAGGCCGGCTGGCCCTGGGCATCAATGGACACGCCGATCAGGCGGCCCGGCATTGAGCGCTTGAACGCGTCCTTGCAGGCCATGAAGGCGGCATGCGGGCCACCGAAGCCGAACGGCACGCCGAAGCGCTGGGAGTTGCCGACCACGATGTCGGCGCCCCATTCGCCCGGAGACTTGAGCAGGGTGAGGGCCAGCAGATCGGTGGCCACGGCTACCAGGCCGCCGCGCGCGTGCACGGCGTCGGCCAGCGCCTGGTAGTCATGCGCCTGGCCGAAGGTGTCGGGGTACTGCAGCAGGGCGCCGAACACGTCCATGGCCGCGGCGTCGGCGTCGTCGGCCACCACCAGTTCGATGCCCAGCGGCTCGGCGCGGGTCTTGAGCACTTCAAGCGTCTGCGGATGCACGCCGCGCGAAACAAAGAACTGGTTGGACTTTGACTTGCACGAGCGCTTGGCCAGGGTCATGGCTTCGGCGCAGGCGGTGGCTTCGTCCAGCAGGGACGCGTTGGCGATCTCCATGCCGGTGAGGTCCGCGCAAAGGGTCTGGAAGTTGATCAGCGCTTCCATCCGGCCCTGGGAAATCTCGGCCTGGTAGGGCGTGTAGGCGGTGTACCAGGCGGGGTTCTCGAGGATGTTGCGCAGGATGACATTGGGCGTGTGGGTGCCGTAGTAGCCCTGGCCGATGAAGCTGCGGAAGACTTGGTTCTTGTTGGCGATCAGGCGGATCTTGGCGATGGCCTCGACCTCGGTAATCGGCTCGGGCAGGGCGAGAGGCCCGGGCGACTTGATGCTGGCCGGCACGATGGCGTCGGTGAGGGCGTCCAGCGAGGCCTGGCCGACCACGCCCAGCATGTGGGCGATCTCGGCGTCGTTGGGGCCGATGTGGCGTTCGAGGAAGGCGTCGTGCTGCTCGAGCTGACTCAGGCTTTCGCGATTCATGGGCGGTCCAGGCAAAGGGGAGGGCCGCGCACGGATGCGCGGGGTGCCCCTCTGTCCTTTTGCCTGAGAGTTTTGGGTCGCTTCCTGCGTCCCATGCCCCTTCGGCGCCGGTTGGTTCCGGTCTCTCCAGAGTCGCTCGCGCGGTACGGTTCCGGGTTCCTGAGCGATTACGGGCGTTACGCCTTCGGCGCTGGCCTGGGCCAGTCTCTCCCGCACCACGCATTGAGCTCGGCAAGTTTACCCCAAGGCCGGGGGCGGCGGCAGCGTGCGGGGCGTGAAGGCCGCGCGCTGCCGGGGTCGTTCCCGGCCAGGCCCGCTTGGCGGGCCGCTGGCGGCTTATTCGGTGGTGGTGTCGCGCTTTTCGCGCTCTTCGGCGGGCTGTTCGCCGTGGACCAGGAACCAGGTGTTCTCGGCGATGTTGGTGGCGTGGTCGCCGATGCGCTCGATGTTCTTGGCGATGAACAGCAGGTGGGTGCAGGGCGTGATCTGGCGCGGGTCCTCGGCCATGTAGGTCAGGAACTCGCGAAACAGGCCCGTGTACTCCGCGTCGAGCTCGGCGTCGCGGCTGCGCACGGCCATGGCGCGGTCGGCGTCGCGGTCGCGATAGGCCTGCAGCGCGTCGCGCACCAGCGAATTGGCCAGCTTGGCCAGCGCCGGCAGGCCATGGGCGGCCGACACCGGCGCCGTCTGGTTGAGCACCATCGAACGCTTGGCGACGTTGGCGGCGTAGTCGCCGATGCGCTCGATGTCCGAAGAGATGCGCAGCGAGGCGTAAACCTCGCGCAGGTCGCGCGCCATCGGCTGGCGCAGCGCCAGCAGGCGCAGCACGTCGTGGCTGACCGTGTGCTCGAGCGCGTCGATCGCGTCGTCGTTGGCCACCACGCGCATGGCGGCGGCGCTGTCGCGGCGCTGCAGCACGTCGATGGCGGCGTCGAGCTGGCTGATGGCCAGTTCGCCCATGCGCTGGATCTCGCCGTCGAGGCGCTTGAGCTCGTTGTCGTAGCTCTTGACGATGTGGTCGTTCATCGGGGGCGTCATCCTGTGATCAGCCGAACCGGCCGGTGATGTAGTCTTCGGTTTGCTGCTTGGTCGGCTTGGTGAAGATGGTGCCGGTGACGCCCTGCTCGACCAGCTCGCCCAGGTACATGAAGGCAGTGTAGTCCGAGCAGCGCGCCGCCTGCTGCATGTTGTGGGTGACGATCAGGATGGTGAAATGCTGCTTGAGCTCGGCGATCAGCTGCTCGATCTTGCCGGTGGCGATCGGGTCGAGCGCCGAGGTCGGCTCGTCGAACAGGATCACCTCGGGCTTGAGCGCCACCGCGCGGGCGATGCAAAGACGCTGCTGCTGGCCGCCAGACAATCCCAGGGCGTTCTGCTTGAGCTTGTCCTTGACCTCGTCCCAAAGCGCGGCCTGGCGCAGCGCGCCTTCCACGCGCACGGCCATGTCGGCCCGCGACAGCTTCTCGTAGTGGCCGATGCCGTAGGCGATGTTGTCGTGGATGGACATCGGGAACGGCACCGGCTTCTGGAACACCATGCCGATCTTGCTGCGCAGCTTGTTGAGCGGGTAGCTGGGGTCGAGGATGTTCTCGCCATCCAGGATCACCTCGCCGCTGGCGCGCTGGCCGGGATAGATCGAGTAGATCCGGTTGAAGATGCGCAGCAGCGTGGACTTGCCGCAGCCCGACGGACCGATCAGGGAGGTGACCCGCTTCTCGGGCACGTCCAGGTTGATGTCCTTGAGCGCGCAGAAATCGCCGTAGTGGAAGGCGAGGTTGCGTGCCGAGAGCTTGGCGGCGCGGGGCGCCAGCTCGGTCGCCGTTGGAACGGCCGTGGTGAAGGCAATCGTGGCTTTAGTCATGGCTCATCTTCTTGCGCAGCAGGATATAGCGGGCGGTGACGCTGACCAGCAGCACGAACACCGTGATGATGAAGGCGCCGGCCCAGGCCAGCTTGTTCCAGTATTCGAACGGGCTGAGCGCGAACTGGAAGATGGTGACGGGCAGGTTGGCCACCGCACCGGTCATGTCGGTGCTCCAGTACTGGTTGTTGAAGGCGGTGAACAGCAGCGGCGCGGTTTCGCCGCTGATGCGCGCCAGCGCCAGCAGCACGCCGGTGATGATGCCCGGCGCGGCGGCCCGGTAGAGTATCTGGGTGGTGACCTTCCACTGCGGCACGCCCAGCGAAAGGGCTGCCTCGCGCATCTGGATCGGCACCAGCCGCAGCATCTCGTCGGTGGTTCGCACCACCACCGGCAGCACGATGAAGGCCAGGGCAATGGCGCCGGCGTAGCCTGAGAAACCGCCCGTGGTGCGCACCACCACCGTGTAGACGAACAGGCCCAGTACGATCGAAGGCGCCGACAGCAGGATGTCGTTGACGAAGCGGATCACCTCGCCCAGCTTGCGGTGGTTGACGTACTCGGCCAGGTAGGTGCCGGCGGCCACGCCGATGGGCGCGCCCATCAGTACGGCCAGGCCGCTGATCATCAGGCTGCCGGCCATGGCGTTGAGCAGGCCGCCGGTGTCCTGGCCCGGGGGTGGTGTCATCTCGGTGAAGAGTGACAGGCTCATCGCGTCCACGCCCTTGGTGAACGTGGTCCATAGGATCCACACCAGCCAGAACAGGCCGAACAGCGCGGCCAGCCCGGAAAGCACCAGCGACAGGCCGTTGACGATGCGGCGGCGGATGAACAGGCGTTCGGCGACGGTGGCCATCAGTTGCCCTCCCGCTTCTTGAGCTGCATCAGCATCAGCTTGGCGATGGCCAGCACGACGAAGGTCACCGCGAACAGCAGGAAGCCCAGCGCCAGCAGTGCCGACTGGTACATCGGCGTGGTGGCCTCGGCGAACTCGTTGGCGATGCTGGCGGCGATGGAGTTGCCGGGCGCAAGGAGGGACGCGCTGATGCGGTGTGCATTGCCCAGCACGAAGGTGACGGCCATGGTTTCACCGAGCGCGCGACCCATGCCCAGGAAGATGCCGCCGATAACCGCCGACCGGGTGTAGGGCAGCACGATGTCCCACACCACTTCGGTGGTGGTGGAACCCAACGCGTAGGCCGACTCCTTAAGGCGCGTGGGTACGGTGAGGAAGACTTCGCGCATCACCGAGGAAATGAACGGGATGACCATGATGGCCAGCACGATGCCGGCGGTGAGCATGCCGATGCCCAGCGGCGGGCCGCGGAACAGCGCGCCGATGATCGGCCAAGGACCGATGTGTTCGTCCACCCAGGGGTAGACGTTGTTGGCCAGCAGCGGCGCCAGGACAAACAGGCCCCACATGCCGTAGATGATGGAAGGAATGCCGGCCAGCAGCTCGATCGCCGCGCCCAGCGGCCCGCGGATCCAGGTGGGGGCCACTTCAGTGAGGAACAGGGCGATGCCGAAGCTGACGGGGACGGCGATGATCATGGCGATGGTCGTTGTGACCAGGGTGCCGTAAATGGCGACCAGCGCGCCGTAGCGCTCGCGCACTGGATCCCATTCGGTGGACACCAGGAAGCCCCAGCCGAACTCCGAAAAGGCTTCACGACCGCCCCAGTACATCGAGAACGCCGCCATTGCCAGGGTGATGAGCACGAACCAGCCGGCCACCGCAACGATGTTTCGGAACAGCCAGTCGCCGATGTTGTCGAGCCATCGTGGCGCGGCGGGGGTGTTTGTGGCGGGAGCGTGCATTGCGTGCTTACTCGCTGGATTGACGCCGGGCCCGGCCCGGAAACAGCCGCGCGCGCCCTGGGGCGCGCGCGGCGGAAGACCACGCTAGTTTACTTGACGTTCTGGGCCCAGTAGGCCTCGATCTGGGTGACCAGGGCATCGGGCAGCGGCACGTAGCCCAGCTTGGTGGCCGCGTCGTCACCGTTGGCATAGACCCAGGTGAAGAAGTCGATCGCCTGCTTGGCATTGGCGGGATTCTTCGGGTTCTTCTGCATCAGGATGAAGTTGGTGGCCGAGATCGGGTAGGCATCGGCGCCCGGGGCGTCGGTAATCACCAGCGAGAAGTCCTTGGACGAGGCCCAGTCGGCGCTGGCGGCTGCGGCGGCGATGGACTCGTTGCTCGGGACGATGAAGTTGCCGGTGCGGTTGCGCACCGCGGCGTAGTTGAGCTTGTTCACCAGCGCGTAGGACAGCTCGACGTAGCCGATGGCGCCCTTGATCTGCTTGGTGTAGGCGGCCACGCCTTCATTGCCCTTGCCGCCCACGCCCACCGGCCAGCGAACCGCGGTACCCACGCCCACCTGGTCACGCCAGGCCACGCTGACCTTGGCGAGGTAGTTGACAAAGTTGAAGGTCGTGCCCGAGCCGTCGGAACGGTGCACCACGGTGATGCGCAGGTCCGGCAGGGTCACGCCCGGGTTGACCGCAGCGATGACCGGGTCGTTCCAGTTGGTGAGCTTGCCCAGGTAGATGTCGGCCAGGATCGGGCCCGTGAAGCGGATCTTGCCCAGCTCGAGGCCCGGGATGTTCACCACGGGCACGATACCGCCGGACACCGACGGGAACTGGAGCAGCGCGCTGGCGGCCAGGTCCTGGGGGGTGAGCGGGGCGTCGGAAGAACCGAAGTCCACCGTGGCCGCCTTGATCTGGGCGATGCCGCCGCCCGAGCCGATGGACTGGTAGTTCACGCGGTGGGTCGTGGCTTGGTTGTAGTCGGCCGACCACTTGGACATCACCGGGAACACGAAGGACGCGCCGGCGCCGGTGATCTCGGCGGCCTGGGCCGCGGTGGTCAGGCTGGCGGCGAAGGCCAGGGTGGCCAGGGTGCGTTTGAGATTCTTGAGCACGTTGCGACTCCTCAGGGTGATATGGATTGCGTCGGAGGGGGTCTCCGATGGCGGCCATTACAGATCGCTTGGGTGACAATCGTGTTGCTCGAACATGACAAGGGCATGACAGTGGCGCCGGACGCCTCCGCAAGGCGTCACGAAAATGTCATGGAAGCCTCAATGGACGGTAATAAAGAGAGAGCAGCCTGTGCACGTTGAAACGCCCGCACCGGGCCGGGGCGGTGGCCGTCGATCACGGCGCTGCAACCGGACCGCATCTTTACCTACCAGGAGTTACCCACATGCGTCTGACCACCTTGGCCGCCGCCGTCGCCCTCGCCATCACTGGCCTCAGCCCCACCATCGCCTTCGCCCAGAGCGCCGCGCCCGCCAGCGATCAGGAAATCGCCGAGCTTCGTGCCCAGGTCAGCGCCCTGATCGCCCGCATCGACGATCTCGAAGCCCGTGACGAAGCGCAGAGCGGCATCAACATCGACACGGCGGAAGCGCTTAAGGCGCAGACGATGACCCAGCCCAAGGTTGAAACCAAGGGCGGCCTGAAAGTGACGTCGTCGGACGGAGCTTTCGAAATGACGGTGGGTGGTCGCATCCACTTCGACGGCTACGCATTCGACGAAGACCAGGTCAACACCACCGGCACCACCGAATTCCGTCGAGCCCGCCTGAGCCTGGGCGGCAAGGCCTGGGGCTGGGAATACAAGATGGAGCAGGATTTCGCCGCCGGCAGCAACCTCGATGGCCTGCGCGATCTCTACATCGCCAAGAAGTTTGGCCTGGGCAAGCTGACGATCGGTCAATTCAAGCCCTATCGCTCGATGGAAGAGCTGACCAGCTCCAACGAGGTGCTGATGATGGAGCGGCCGTTCGCTTCGGCCACTGGTCTGTTCAATGGCCGCCAGTTCCAGCAGGGCGTGGGCTACCAGGTGTCGGGCCTGAACTATTCCATTGGCGCGACGGCATTCAACCTTCGCAGCGCCGCCAGCTCGCGCACAGAGGGCATGGGCGCCTCGGCCCGCGCCACCTGGGCACCGATCATGACCGGCGCCCAGACGCTGCATCTGGGCGGCTGGGTGAGCCACGAGAACGCCAATGAGGGTTCGGCGAACCTGACCGCCGCTGCCAACTATGCCGGCCGCCGCGGCCCGTCCCAGTCCATCGCCACGACCACCGGCGCCAGTGGCGACCAGGTCAATGCCTATGGCCTGGAGCTGGCTGGCCAGTACGGCCCGCTGTTCCTGCAGTCCGAGTTCGTCAATGCCACGTTCAACCAGCCGCTGGGCTCCGACCAAGACGTCCAGACCTACTACGTGCAGGGCAGCTGGATGCTCAACGGTGGACGGAAGGTCTACAAGGCCGGCACCGGCGTGTTCGGTTCGCCCAAAGTCGCCGAGGTCGGCCTGTGGGAACTGACCGCCCGCTACGACCACATCGATAACTCCGACCTCGCCAATCGCGAGGCTGAGTCGTTGATCCTGGGCGTGAACTACTACATCAACTCCAACCTGCGCCTGATGTTCAACTACACCCAGGGCGACAACGAAGTCACCGGCGACGAGACTGCGCAGTACGCGGTCCGCACGCAGTTCAACTTCTGACCGCCGCGCTGGCGTGACCCCGCCCCGGGCCGAAAGGCCCGGGGTATTTTTCGACCGGGTTCACTAGGTGGCGGGGGTCTTGTCCCGGAAGCGGCACAGGTCGCGGATTACGCACTGCGGGCAGTCCGGCTTGCGCGCCTTGCAGACGTAGCGGCCGTGCAGGATCAGCCAGTGGTGGGCGTCCAGGCGGTATTCCAGCGGCACGGCCTTGATCAGTTTGTCCTCGACTGCGCGCACGGTCTTGCCGGGCGCCAGTCCGGTCCGGTTGGCAACCCGGAAGATGTGCGTGTCCACCGCGATGGTGGGTTCGCCGAAGGCGGTGTTGAGCACCACGTTGGCGGTCTTGCGCCCCACGCCCGGCAGCGCCTCCAGCGCAGCGCGGTCGCGCGGCACTTCGCCGCCGTGCTGGTCCACCAGCCTCCGCGCCGCGGCCATCACGTTGGCCGCCTTGGTATTGAACAGGCCGATGGTGGCGATGTAGCGCTTCAGCCCGGCTTCGCCCAGCGCCAGCATCGCCTGCGGGGTATTGGCGACGGGAAAGAGTTTCCGGGTGGCCTTGTTCACGCCCACGTCGGTGGACTGGGCCGACAGCGCCACCGCCACCAGCAGTTCATAGGGGCTGGAGTATTCGAGTTCGGTGGTGGGCCTGGGGTTGAGTTCGGCCAGGCGGGCGAACATCTCGCGACGCTGGTCGGCCTTCATGCCGCCTGCCTGGCCTGCCGCAGGCGCCAGCCCTGCCTGGTCGCGATCAGGCCGGCCAGCACCAGGAAGGCCCCGATCGGCAGCACCGCCAAAACGAAGCCCGGGTAGCCGTCCGCCGCCAGCTCCAGCCCGGGCAGCTTGAGCAGCCGGCCGGCGCCGGCGAACAGGCTGCCGGAGCCGATGAGTTCGCGCACCGCGCCGATCAGCAGCAGCACCCAGGCGAAGCCCAGCCCGATCGCGAAACCGTCCAGCGCCGCGAGGTCCGGGCGGTTGCGCGAAGCGAAGGCCTCGGCGCGCCCCATCAGCGCGCAGTTGGTGACGATCAGCGGAATGAAAATGCCCAACACCGCGTGCAGCTCGGGCAGCCAGGCGCGGATGGCCAGTTCGATGGACGTGACCACGGCGGCGATGATCATCACGAAGGCCGGGATGCGCACGTCGCGGCGCGTGAGCCGGCGAATGCCGGCGACGGCGGTGTTGGTGAGGATAAGTGCGAGCATCGTCGCCAAGCCCAGGCCCAGTGCGTTCACCGCGTTGTTGCTGACCGCCAGCAGCGGGCACAGCCCCAGCAGCTGCACCAGGCCGACGTTGCCGCTGGCCAGGCCGTATTCGAGGATCGCGCGGGGCGTGGCGGCGGTCACTGCGGGCGGTAGTCGTCGGGCGCGGAGTCGATGCGCAGTGTAGCGCCGGGCGGTGCGGCGTACAGGGCTTGCCCGTGCAGCGCCACGAACTCCAGGCTGCGCTTCACCGCCAACACCACCGCGCGCGGCGTGACGGTGGCGCCGGCGAACTGGTCGAAGTCGCCGCCGTCCTTGCGCACCGCCCAGCGGGCGGGATCGGGGTCGCCGAGGGCGCGGCCGGTGAAGCGCGTGATCCAGTCGCTGCGCCCGGCTTCAATGTCGTCGCCCAGGCCGGGCGTTTCGCGATGGCGGTCAACGCGCACGCCCAGCACCCGACCGTCGCGGTCAACGGCCACCAGCAGCCCGATGTCGCCCGAATAACCGTCGGGCGCCACCACCGACAACACCAGGGCGGCGTCCTGGCCGCGCATTCGCGCGCGATGCACGGTGGCTAGCGGTTGGCCGAGCCAGGGTTGTGCCGACACGGTGACGCTATCAGCCACCAGGTCGTTGTCGTAGCGGTCGGCGGGAATGACGATCGCCAGCGCATCCATCTGCAGGCGATGTTCGGCATCCGCGATGCGCGCGCGCGTCAACGCGAACGTGCCGGCCAGCAGTCCCGTGGCCAGCAGCGCGGCCAGGGCCAGCTGCGCGCCCGAGCGCAGCGACTCACGCAGCCCTTCCTTCATGGCGCCCGGCCTTCGCCCAGGATGCGGGGGCGCGTGTTGAGGTCCAGCCAGGGCGCCACGCAGTTCATCAGCAGCACCGCGAACGCCACGCCGTCGGGGAAGGCGCCCCAGCGCCGGATGGCCAGGGTGAGCAGCGCGACGCCGACGCCGAACAGCAGCCGGCCGCGCGGCGTGGTGCAGCCGCTGACCGGGTCGGTGGCGATGAAGAACGCGCCCAGCACCAGCGCACCCGAGAACACGTGCTGCAGCGGGAACGGATGCAGGTCCGGGTCGGACAGCCAGAACGGCAGCGTTACCAGCACCACCGTGCCCAGCACCCCCACCGGCACCTGCCACGGGATGATCTTCTTCCAAAGCAGGAAGATGCCGCCCAGCGCGAAGAAGTTCGCCACCCATTCCCAGCCGCGCCCGCCGAAGTCCCCGAACAGCGGGTTGTCGCGGATCTCGGCCAGGGTGGCGCCGGCGTTGCCGAGCGTGCGCAGGGTGTCCAGCGGCGTGGCCTGCGCCAGCGTGTCCCAGCGCCAGGGCGCCGGCAGTTCGCCGGTGAACACGGCGCGCAGGCTGGCGCCCAGGCCCGGCATGGCGGCGCCGTCCGGCAGGCCCGCGGGCGGCAGCCACTGGGTGAACTCGCGCGGGAAGCTGAGCAGCACCACCGCCACGCCCACCATCGCCGGGTTGAACAGGTTGTGGCCCAGGCCGCCGAAAAGATGCTTGGCCAGCACGATGGCCGAGGCCATGCCGATGGCCGACACCCACCACGGCGCCAGCGGCGGAATGGACAAGGCGAACAGCACCGCCGTCAGCGGCGCACTGAGGTCGGTGAGGAAGAGCCGCATGGGCTTGCCGCGAACACCCAGCATGGCCGCCTCGAAGCCCAGCGCGAACGCGGTGGCCAGCGAGATCTGGATAGCGATGCCGGGCCCGAAGAACCACGCGTGCGCCAGCACGCCCGGCACCAGCGCCGCCAGCACCAGGCCCATCACGCCGCGCACGCTGCGCCGGGCCGGCAGGTGCGGCGCGCCAGCGACGTCGAAAGTCTTCAAGTCGACGGGTCCGGGTCGTGGCCGGGCGACTGTCGCGCGCGCGCGCGCTCAAGCGCGGCCGCCACCGCGTCGGCGGGTGCGCTGCCGGCGCGGCGCGCCTCGTGGCGCTGGGCGCGTTCGGCGGATTCACGTTCAAGCCGCTGCTGGCGGTGCTCGTGGCGCTCGCGCGCGGCCAGCGCTATCCCGGTGTCGGCGGCGCGGAGCCGGATCGCGAGCTTGGTGCTCCGGAACTGTTGGGTCAGCGCGATGTGGCTGGGGCACACCAGGTCGCAGCAGCCGCATTCGATGCAGTCGAACACGCCCTGGTCCTGGGCGCGCTCGAGGTTGCCCGCGCGCGCTTGCCAGAGCAGTTGCTGGGGCAGCAGCTGCGACGGGCAGGCGCTGGCGCAGTCGCCGCAGCGGATGCAGGGCATCTCCGGCTCGCGGTCGACGACCTGGTCGGCCGACAGCACCAGCACGCAGTTGTCCTGCTTGCCTAGGGGGAAGTCGTCGTGCGGCAGCGCCTGGCCCATCATCGGCCCGCCCAGCAGCAGCCGCGCCGCGGCATCGGTGTAGCCGCCCGCCTGTGCCACCACGTGCGCCACCGACGTCCCGATCGGCACCACGAAGTTGCCGGGCTGAGCCACGCCGGGTCCGGTCACGGTGACCACGCGCGACACCAGCGCTTCACCCTGCGTCACCGCCAGCCAGGCGGCGCGGGCGGTGGCGACGTTCTGCACGATCACGCCGATGTCGCGCGGCAGGCCGCCGCGCGGCACCTCCTGCCCGGTCAACACCTGGATCAACTGGCGCTCGCCGCCCTGGGGATAGATCGTCGGCACGGCCACCACTTCCACGGCGCCGTCGCCTTGGGATTGAGCCGCGGCGCGCGCGGCTGCAAGCGCCTCGGTCATCGCGTCTTCGATGGCCAGCAGCACGCGGCCGGCGCCCACCATGCGCGCCAGCAGGCGGCCGCCGCGCACCACGTCGTCGGCGTGTTCGCGCAGCAGGGCGTCGTCGCAGGCGATCCACGGCTCGCACTCGGCGCCGTTGAGCACCAGCAGGTCGCGCGCCACGGCAAGCTTGCCGGCCGTGGGGAAACCGGCGCCGCCCAGGCCGACCAGGCCCGCGGCCCGCAGGCGCTCAAGCAGCGCGGCCGGCTCGCTGGCCTGCCAGTCCATCGCCGGCAGCCGATGTGCCGCTGGCGCGGCGCTGGTTTCCAGCGTGACGTGGTCGGCTTCAAGGCCGGGGAAGCGGGCCAGGGGGCGCGGCGCCACGGCCAGCACGCGCCCTGCGCACGGCGAATGCACGTCCGCGCTGACCTCACCTTCGGCGATGCCTATGCGCTGGCCCGCGGCCACCGCGTCGCCCACCGCCACGCAGGCGCGCGCAGGCGTGCCGGCGTGCTGCAGCAGGCACACGTGCAGCACGGGCGGCATGGCGCAGGCCTGCAGCCCGCGCCCGGTGGACTCGCCTTTATGGCCGGCGAGCGTGAGCCCGCCGTGGAAGTGCTTCAGGAGCATTTGTCGGACCGGTGCTTCAGCGACCGGTGAAGCTTGGCTTGCGGCGCGCGAGGAAGGCGTCGGTGCCTTCCTTCATGTCGTCGGTGGAAAAAGCCAGTGCGAACACCTGCGTCTCGTAGTCCAGGCCGGCCTCGAGCGAGGTCTCGCCGCCCACCAGCACCGCGTCCAGGACGCCACGCAGGGCCTGCGGCGCGGACTGCGCCAGCTGTTCGGCCAGGCGGGTGGTTTCGGCCTGCAGTTGGTCGGCCGGCACCACCCGGGTCAGGATGCCCAGCTGCAGGGCCCGGGCGGCGTCGATGGGCTGGCCCAGCAGGCACAGCTCCAGGGTGGCCGAGCGTCCTGCCAGGCGCAGCAGGCGCTGGGTGCCGCCGAAGCCGGGCACCAGGCCCAGGTTGACCTCGGGCTGGCCGACCTTGGCGGTGTCGGCGGCGATGCGCAGGTGGCAGGCCATGGCCAGCTCCAGGCCGCCGCCCAGCGCGAATCCATTCACCATCGCCAGCACCGGCTTGCCCAGGTGTTCGATGCGGCTCATCAGGCGCTGGCCGTGGCGGGAAAAATCGCGGCCTTCGATTGCGCTCAGGCCATTCATCTCGGCGATGTCGGCGCCGGCCACGAAGGCCTTGGGGCCGGCGCCGGTCAGCACCACCACGCGCACGGCGTCGTCGCTGCCGGCGGCTTCGAAGGCGGCGTGCAGCTCGCCCAGCGTGGCGCGGTTGAGCGCATTGAGCTTTTCCGGGCGATTGAGCGTGATCCAGCGGACCGCGCCGCGATCCTCTACCAGCAGGTGGGTGAAGTTCATGGCGGCTCCGAAGGGCAGGGGGGGAGGGCTGTCCGCCTTGTCCAGCAAGGGTCCGGGACGTCGTGTCAGTAGCGGTTCAGCCGTGTGGGGGCTATCCTAGCGCGGCCTCTGGGACCCCACATCGTCCCGGCATCCACAACTGGAGATTTCCTGATGAATTTGCGTCTGTTGGCTGCCAGTCTGGCGGCCCTTGGTCTGAGCTCCGGCGTTGCCGTTGCCCAGACTGCCCCGGCCCAGGCCCCGCAGGCGCAGCAAGCGCCGGCGCCGGTCGCGGCCAACAAGCCCGTGCTGAGCTACGCCATCGGTTACGACCTGGGCAAGGATCTTTCCCAGCAGGGCGTGGACGTGGACCTCAACGCCGTGATCAAGGCCCTGCAGGACGGCTTTGCCAAGCGTGCCGCGCAGTACCCGCAGCCGCAGCTTGACGCCCAGCTGGCCGGCCTGCAGCAGCGCATGATGACCAAGGCGCGCTCGGAGTTCGAGAAGGTGGCCAACGACAACAAGGCCAAGTCCGACGCCTTCCTCGCCGCCAACCGCGCCAAGCCGGGTGTCACCACCCTGCCCACCGGCGTGCAGTACCGCGTGATCGAGCCGGGCACCGGCGCCAAGCCCACGATGGCCAGCACGGTGGCCATGCACTACCGCGGTTCGGTCTCCACCGGCCAGGAGTTTGCCAACACCTACGCCCAGCAGAACCCGACCCCGGCGACCTTCAAGCTCAGCGAGTTCCCGATCAAGGGCGTGCAGGAAACCCTGCTGATGATGCCGGCCGGTTCGCGCTGGGAAGTCTTCCTTCCCGCCGACAAGGCCTTCGGCAACGACCCGCGTTCGCCGGTCGGCCCGGGCCAGGCGCTGGTGTTCGACATCAAGCTCGTCAGCGTCCAGTAACAACGTCACGCCGCCGCGCCGGGTTCCCCGGCGCGGCGTTTTTTTTGGTCATTCCCGATGAACATCCCATTGCGCGCAGTGCTCAGTCCCTGCATCGGTATCTGTTCGCTTGACGGCCAGGGCCTGTGCGAAGGCTGCCATCGCACCACCGCGGAAATCACCTTCTGGTCGCAGATGAGCGACGCGGAACGCCAGCACGTCATGGACGTGGTGCTTCCCGTCCGTGAGGCCGGCCGGGTGTGATCCCGCCGTTCGACCCGTTCGAACGACTGCCGCGCGCGCTGCATCCGCTGGCCCAGGCGCCTTCCGGGCCGGGCTGGAACCACGCCGAACTCGCCGACCTGCTGCCGCAGGCGGCCGACCTGCGCCCGGCCGCCGTGCTGGTGGCGCTGATAGACCGTGCCGACGGGCCGCGCGTGCTGCTCACCCGGCGCACCGAAGCGCTTCGCCACCACGCCGGCCAGATCAGCTTTCCGGGCGGCAGCATTGATCCGGGCGACGCCGATCCGATCGCGGCGGCGCTGCGCGAAGCCGATGAGGAGGTGGGCCTGGGGCGTGGACTTTCGGTGCCGCTGGGCTACCTGGATCCCTTCGTCACCATCACCGGCTTCCACGTCTTCCCGGTGGTGGCGACGGTGTCGCGCGACTACGTGCCGCGCCTGGATCCCACCGAGGTGGCCGAGGCCATCGAGGTGCCGCTGGGCTTCCTGCTCGACCCGGGCAACGTGCATGAGCTTGAAGTGGACTGGCAGGGCCGCCGCCGCAGCCTGCTGGAGTACCGTTACCAGGGCCATCGCATCTGGGGCGCAACCGCCGCGATGCTGGTGAACTTCCGTCGACGCCTGGAGCAGGCCACATGACGCACTGGACCACGATCGTCGCTCCCGAGCACTTGGCCGCGGCGCTGGGGCAGCCCGGCCTGGCGCTGGTGGATTGCCGCCACGCGCTGGCCGATGCGGATGCCGGTGAGCGCGAATGGCGCGCGTCGCACCTGCCGGGTGCCGGCCACGCCCGCCTGGACCGCGACCTGTCCGATCATCGCAAGCCGCCGTCGCAGGGCCGGCACCCGCTGCCCGACGCCGGCGATTTCAACCGCACGCTGGCGCGGCTGGGTATCACTCCGGCGTCGCAGGTGGTGGCCTACGACGCCGGCGACGGCTCGATGGCGGCGGCGCGGCTGTGGTGGCTGCTGCGCTTGATGGGCCATGCGCGCGTGGCGGTGCTCGATGGCGGCGTCGCGGCCTGGCGCGGGCTGGGGCTGGCGATGGAATCCACCGCGCCGCGGATCGGCCCCGGTCACTATGCGGGTCGCTTCGACGCGTCGGCCATCGCCGCTGCGGACGACGTGGCCGCACGCCTGGGGGAAGCACCGGGCTGGCTGCTCGATGCCCGCGCGCCCGAGCGCTTCCGCGGCGACGTCGAACCGCTCGATCCCGTCGCCGGGCATATTCCCGGCGCGTTGAACCGCCCCTTCGCGGCCAACCTGGACAGCGGCCGCCTGCGATCGCCCGGCGAACTGCGCGCAGCCTTCCAGGCGCTGATCGGCGAGCGCGCACCGGCCGACGTGGTGCTGTCGTGCGGCTCGGGCGTCACCGCCTGCCACAACCTGCTGGCGATGGCGCATGCCGGGCTCGACGGTGCCCGCGTTTATGCGGGTTCGTGGAGCGGCTGGGTCAGTGATGCCTCGCGGCCCGTGGCGCGCGGCGGCTGATCACAGGTCGATCGCCGGCTGGTTTTTCTGCAGCTGCTCGCCCAGGTCCCTGCGGGTCAGCACCACGCCGTCCACCGTCATGCGCCACTTGCCGTCGATCTGCGTCGGCGGCGATCGGACCTTGAAGCTGGCGCTCAGCGGCCCGATGCCGATCTTGAAGCCGTGGGTGGTGAAGGAATGCGTCGGTCCATTGATGGACGTGCGCCGTCTGTCCTTGACCCGCTCGTAGCTGGCCTGGCCATCGGCCTGGACCACCAGCCGAACGCCTTCGCCCTGCCAGTGGCCGATGTAGTCGCGCTTGTCCACCGGCAGCGGCTGCGTGCAGGCGGCAACCGCCAGCAGCAACAGCAGCAGCGTGGCGTGGCGCAGGGCGGCGGGGTGGCTCACTTCTTCAATCGGGCCACCAGCGCCTGCAGCGCGGCCTGGGTGGCCGGTGCGTACCAGTCGTCGAGGAAACCGTCGAGTTCGGAGTCGGCGAAGCCCGTGAGCGCCTCGACCATGTCGGCGCGGGCGATGCCGCGCGTGGCCTGCATCGCCGCGGGCGGCAGCGCCAGCAGTTCTTCCAGCCAGTTCTGCGCGCGGGTGAAAACGTCGTCGGTGAGTTCGTCCACCAGGCCAATGGCCAGCGCCTGCTCGGATTCCACCAGCGCACCCGCCACCAGCAGGCGCTCGGCGCGATAGGTGCCGACCACGCGGCGCAGCAGGTGCTGGATGGCGTCGGGCGCCACCAGGCCAACCTGCACTTCGTTCAGGCCGATGCGATAGGGTCCGCGCGCCATGATGCGATAGTCGCAGCACAGCGCCAGCACGCAGCCGCCGGCCGGGCTGTGGCCACCGATCGCGGCCACGACCGGGATCGGCGAGTTGGCGAGGGTGCGTGCCGCTGCGAACAGCGACGACCAGCCCGCCTTCAGGCCCGCCCGGTCCAGGGCCATCAGGTGCGGCACGTCCATGCCGCCCGAGAACACCTTGTTTCCGCCGGTGAGGATGATGCCGCGTGCGCCTTCCGACGGCGCCGCCTGCACTGCGGTACGCAGGGCGACAAGCAGCTCGGGCGTGAGCGCGTTCACCGGTGGCCGCGCGAGCCGGATTTCCTGGATGGCGCCGTGGCGGTGCAGTTCGATGTTCATCGAGAAGCCTCAGTTGACCGGGACGTCAGGGGCCCAACGATAGCGCACCGTGTAGGTGATGCGGGCTTCACCGCCCGCGGGCACCGCTAGGTCGAAGGCGGCCGACTGGGCGTCCTTGCGCACGGCGGGCACGGTGCTGGAAACAATGTCCCAGTCGGACCAGCGCGGCAGCGGCTCAAGCACGCGCACGGTGGCGGCTTCGGTCTTGGCGTTGCGCACCAGCACGCTGATGCGTTCCTCCATCTGGCGCCCGGCGCGGTCAACGCTGAAGGCTTCGCGGGTGCGTTCGGCGGTCAGGTCGAACACCGTGCCCAGCGCCAGCGACACCTCGGCGTTGGCCGGCGTGTGGCCCAGGGTGGCTTCACCCAGCAGGTCGCCCACGTCGAACACCCGCACCCGGCCGGCCGGCAGCGGCATGCCCAGGCCGGTCTGCGCGGCGTTCTTGAACAGAAGGCTGGCGATCACCGGCTGCTCGCCGGAAGGGCGGTTGAAGTTTTCATCGATGATGGGCTGCGGCGGGCGCCAGTCGCCGAATTCGGCGCGTGTTTCGTAGCGGCGTTCGCAGGCAACGCCCTGCGCGCGATCAATCAGCGGCAGCCGCTGCACGCTGCCCTGCGGCAGTGCGCTGGTACCAGGCAGCCGGTAGGCGTGGTATTCGCCGGACGTCTGGGGCGACGGCGCGGAGGGCTCGGCAGAGACACGCATCATCGTGTCCTTGGCCATCATCTCGGGCCCGGCCGCGGCCACGCGGTTGGGCTCGCCGGCCACCAGGGTCAGCGCCACGCCGTTGAAGTCGGCGCCCGAACGGTTCACCACCATGGCTGCGCCTTCCAGCGCCATGCGGCAGGCCTTGGTGCCGCCGGACAGGTCGACCTGGTACTCCGCGCGCCACGCCAGGCCCGCGGTGGCGTAGCCCAGCTCGAAGTCCTGGCGCCCGGCGCGTGCGGCGCGGATGTCCCAGGCCAATGTCGGTTCCACCACCATGCCTTCGGGAAGGGTGGCCAGTTCGAAGCTGGAATAATTGGCCAGCATTTTCACGCGGCCGTCCGGCAGCCGCAGGGTCAGGCCGTTGCCCGCCGCCAGCAGCACGCCGGCATGGGTCTGGCGGCTGTCGCCGACGGCCTGTTCGACCGTGATGGACTGGCCGATCGCGCGCTGCAGCAGCGCGTCCTGGCCGGCCAGCGCGAAGTCGAAGCGCTGGCCGCGAACGGCGGCCTCGCCCAGCGGGCGCAGCCGGACCGAGCTGGCGTCCAGCGCCGCGGGCAGGCTGCCCAGGCGCACGGTGTTGTCGCCATTGCGCAGATCGAAGCCGATCGTGGACTGGAACAGCGCGAAGCCCGAGCCGCCGGGGCCGGCCTCGGACTGCACCACCGCGTCGTAGTCACCGCTGTAAACGGTCAGGGCGGGCGAAGCGGCGTAGGCGGGGGCGGTGCCGAGAAGGGTGGCGGCCGTGGCGGCGGCGAGCAGCGTGCGGTTCATCATGAACTCCTGGGGGCGCGTGGGATTATCATAGGCCCATGAACGTACTTCGCCTGGTATTGGGGTTCGCGCTGGCCTGCTCGGCTTCAGCTTGCGTTGTGGCAGCAGACGACTGCGCGCCGGTCATTGAGAAGCCCTGGGTGCGCGCGGCGCCGCCGGGCGCCACCACGCTCGCGGGCTACCTAGTGCTGCGCAATCCGTGTAGTGCCGCGGTGGTGGTGACCGACGTGGAGAGCCGCGATTTCGGCATGCCGATGATCCACCGCAGCGAGGTGGTGGAGGGCGTCAGCCGCATGCGCCATGTCGGTGAACTGACGCTGGCGCCCGGCGAGTCGCTGGTGTTCGCGCCGGGCGGGCTGCACCTGATGTTGATGAAGCCGGAGCGTGCGCTGGCCGAAGGTGACGAGGTCGGCGTGCGCCTGGTGCTGGCCGATGGCCGGCGGGTGTTCGCGGTGTTCCCGGTGCGCCGCGAGGCGCCCTGATCGCGCCAGGCCTCAGGCCGCCGTGCAGGCGGCGCGCACCGCATCGGGCAACACCACCGACTGGCCGCTGCGGTCCACCCACACCAGCACGGTGTGGCCGTCGCAATACATCACGTCCGGTTCGGACGCTGAAACGATGCGATGGGCCAGGGTGAGGCTCTTGCCGCCGACGCGTTCGGCAGCCAGTTCAATGCGCAGCGTCTCGGGCCAGTGCGCCGGGCGCCTGTAGTTCACCGTCACCGACGCCATTACCGGGGCCGAGGTTTCGCCGGCCCAGTCGGTGGACAGCGACTTGAACCAGCGCACGCGCGCCTCCTCGATGTAGCCCAGGTAGCTGGCATTGTTGACGTGGTTGAACGCGTCCATGTCGCGCCAGCGAGACTCGATGTCCAGGGTGTAGACGATGGGATTCATGCGCGCTTCTTCTTTACCGGGGACTTGGCTTTGGGTTTTGCCGGGGCCGGTGCAGCCGGCGCCAGCATCTTGGCCAGGTACCGGCCGGTGTGGGACTCGGCCACGGTGGCCAGGTACTCGGGCGTACCTTCGGCGAGGATCCGGCCGCCGCGATGGCCGCCTTCCGGACCCAGGTCGATCACCCAGTCGGCGGTCTTGATCACGTCCAGGTTGTGTTCGATCACCACGATGGTGTTGCCGTCGTCGCGCAGCTTGTGCAGCACGGCCAGCAGGTGCTCGATGTCGTGGAAATGCAGGCCGGTGGTGGGTTCGTCCAGGATGTAGAGCGTGCGACCGGTGTCGCGCCGGCTGAGCTCCTTCGACAGCTTCACGCGCTGCGCCTCGCCGCCCGAAAGGGTGGTGGCCGACTGGCCCAGCTTGATGTAGCTCAGGCCCACGTCGATCAGCGTTTCCAGTTTCCGGGACAGCGTGGGCACCGGCTCGAACAGCTTCAGCGCGTCTTCCACCGTCATGTTCAGCACGTCGTGCACGGTGTAGCCCTTGTAGCGGATCTCCAGCGTCTCGCGGTTGTAGCGCTTGCCGTGGCAGACGTCGCAGGGCACGTAGACGTCGGGCAGGAAGTGCATCTCGACCTTGATCAGGCCGTCGCCCTGGCAGGCCTCGCAGCGGCCGCCGCGGACGTTGAAGCTGAAGCGCCCCGGCGAATAGCCGCGGGCGCGGGCCTCGGGGACCTGCGCGAACAGCTCGCGCAGCGGCGTGAACAGGCCGGTGTAAGTGGCCGGGTTCGAGCGCGGGGTGCGGCCGATCGGCGACTGGTCGATGTCCACCACCTTGTCGAACAGGTCCATGCCGATCACTTCGCGGTGCGCAGCGGTGGTATGCGAGGCGCCGTTGAGCTCGTTCGCGGCCAGGTGGTAAAGCGTGTCGTTGATCAGCGTGGACTTGCCCGAACCCGACACGCCGGTGATGCAGGTGAACAGGCCGGCCGGGATGGTGAGGTCCACGTCCTTGAGGTTGTGGCCGCTGGCGCCCAGCAGCTTGAGCTGCATCTTGGGATTGGGCTTGTGGCGCTTCTTGGGTATCTCGATGCTGCGGCGGCCCGACAGGTAGGCGCCGGTGATCGAGCGCGGGGCCTTGAGCACGTCTTCGTAGCTGCCCTGGGCCACCACCTCGCCGCCGTGCACGCCGGCGCCGGGGCCGATGTCCACGATGTGGTCGGCCAGGCGGATGGCGTCTTCGTCGTGTTCAACCACGATGACGGTGTTGCCCATGTCGCGCAGGCGGGTGAGGGTGCCCAGCAGGCGCTCGTTGTCGCGCTGGTGCAGGCCGATGGACGGTTCGTCCAGCACGTACATCACGCCCACCAGGCCGGCGCCGATCTGGCTGGCCAGGCGGATGCGCTGGGCTTCACCGCCCGACAGGCTGTCGGCCTTGCGTTCAAGGGTGAGGTAGTCCAGGCCCACGTCCACCAGGAAGCGCAGGCGGTCGCGGATTTCCTTGACGATCTTGGTGGCGATCTCGCCGCGCCAGCCGGGCAGGGACAGCGTGGAGAAGAATGCCAGCGATTCGTCCACCGGCAGCAGGGTGAGCTGGGAAAGGTTGCGTTCGGCCACGAACACGTTGCGCGCCGAGCGGTTCAGGCGCGCGCCGCCGCAGTCTGGGCAGGCGCGGTTGGAAATGTACTTGGCCAGTTCTTCCTTCACCACTTGGGATTCGGTTTCGCGGTAGCGGCGCTCGAGGTTTGGAACGATGCCTTCAAACTTGTGCTTGCGCTGGGTGCGGCCGCCGGATTCGGTGAGGTAGGTGAAGGTGATGATGTCGTTGCCGCTGCCGTACAGCACGGCCTGGCGCACCTGTTCGGTGAGGTCCTGCCAGTGCGTGTCGGGGTCGAAGCCGTAGTGCTTGGCCAGCGAGGCGATCAGTTGGAAGTAGTAGGCGTTGCGGCGGTCCCAGCCGCGCACGGCGCCGGCGGCCAGGCTCAGCTCCGGATGGCCCACCACGCGCGCGGGATCGAAGAACTGGCTCACGCCCAGGCCGTCGCAGCTGGGGCAGGCGCCCATCGGTGAGTTGAACGAGAACAGGCGCGGCTCGAGCTCGGGCAGGGCGTAGTCGCAGGCCGGGCAGCTGAACTTGGACGAGAACAGCAGCGGCGCGACGCTGGCGTCGTCCAGGTCCTGCACATGGGCCAGGCCGTCGCCGAGCTTGAGCGCGGTTTCGAAACTTTCGGCCAGGCGCTGCTTGATGTCGTCGCGCGGCTTGAAGCGGTCGATCACGGCTTCGATGGTGTGCTTTTGGCGCAGGGCCAGCGCCGGCACGGCGTCGAGCTCGTAAAGCGCGCCGTTCACACGCACGCGAACGAAACCCTGGGCGCGCAGCTGGTCGAAGACCTGGGCGTGCTCACCCTTGCGGTCGCGGATTACCGGGGCCAGCAGCATGTAGCGGTGGTCGGCGGGCATGGCCAGCACCTGGTCCACCATCTGGCCGATGGTCTGGGCCTCGAGCGGGTAGTGGTGGTCGGGGCAGCGCGGGGTGCCGACGCGGGCGAACAGCAGGCGCAGGTAGTCGTAGACCTCGGTGATGGTGCCCACGGTGGAGCGCGGGTTGTGCGAGGTGGACTTCTGTTCGATCGAGATCGCCGGGCTCAGGCCCTCGATATGGTCGACGTCCGGCTTCTCCATCACGCTCAGGAACTGCCGGGCGTACGCCGACAGCGACTCGACGTAGCGGCGCTGGCCCTCGGCATAAATGGTGTCGAACGCCAGCGAGCTCTTGCCCGAGCCCGACAGGCCGGTGATGACGATGAGCTTGTCCCGGGGCAGGTCGAGGTCGATGTTCTTGAGATTGTGGGTGCGGGCACCGCGGATGCGGATCGTGTCCATGCGCCTGGGGGCGGCTCCGAAGGGAGGAACCGAGCAGTCTACCAGCCCGATGTCGGCAAGCCGTGACCCCCTGTCCGGCGAACGCAAACCCCCTCCCCGATCAATGACTTGCAAAGCCAAAGAAAGGGGTCAGGTTAACTTTATTCCTGAAGTCTGGGCGCGGCCTGCCAAGTGGCAGGAAGTAAACCTGACCCCGCTGTGTCCTCGGCGGCCGAGGCCTTGTCTCACTGCTCGGTGAAAGTGAACCTGACCCCGTTTAGTTGGAAGGGTTTGACTGGGAAGGGGTTTTTCGCTTACAGTTCCGCTCCTGTCCCGTTGACCGCGGGCAGGTGTTCTCAAAATAACTACTAGAGGAATCCAGGTCATGTACGCAATCATCGTTACCGGCGGTAAGCAATACCGCGTCATGCAGGGCGAGACCCTGAAGGTCGAGAAGATCGATCTGGAAGAAGGCAAGAGCTTCAATATCGACAGCGTCCTGATGATCGGCAATGGCGACGTGGTTTCCGTCGGTACGCCCAACCTCGCCGGCGCCGTGGTTACCGCGACCATCAAGTCGCACGGCCGTCTCGACAAGGTCCGCATCGTCAAGTTCCGTCGTCGTAAGCACCATCGCAAGCAGATGGGCCATCGTCAGTACTTCACCGAAATCGAAATCACCGGCATCGCCGGCTAAGCCCGAGGAGATAACGTCATGGCACAGAAAAAAGGCGTAGGCTCGTCCCGCAACGGCCGCGATTCGAACCCGAAATACCTTGGTGTGAAGATGTATGGCGGCCAGGCGATCGAAGCCGGCAACATCATCATCCGCCAGCGCGGCACCCAGTACCATCCGGGCATGGGAGTCGGCCTCGGCCGCGACCACACCCTGTTCGCCCTGGTGAACGGCGTGGTGAACTTCGCCGTCAAGGGTCCGAACAAGCGTCGCACCGTGAGCGTGGTCCCGGCGGCCTGAACCCCGCGCGGTACCCCCTGAAGGGCCCCGCTTCGGCGGGGCTTTTCATTTCAGAATCCGGCTGGTCAGGCCCATGCCCTTCACGGCGCGGCGCGGACGGCCCACAATCGAGGCGTTCGGCTCGTTCCGCCGCCCGGGAAGCACCCAGTGAAATTCGTAGATGAAGCCCAGATCCTGGTCATCGCCGGCGACGGCGGCAACGGCTGCATCAGCTTCCGGCGCGAGAAGTTCATTCCGCTCGGCGGGCCTGATGGCGGCGACGGCGGCAATGGCGGCAGCGTGTGGCTGGAGGCGGACGAGAACCTCAACACGCTGATCGACTTCCGCCACCAGCGCCAGTTCCGCGCCCAGCGCGGCCAGAACGGCATGGGCCGCCAGGCCTTCGGCAAAGCCGGCGAGGACATCACCATCCGCGTACCCATCGGCACCGAGGTGATCAACGTCGAGACCGACGAGATCATCGGCGACCTGACCGACCACGGCGATCGCCTGCTGGTTTCCCAGGGCGGGGTCGGCGGCAAGGGCAACGTGCACTACAAGAGCTCCGTGAACCGTGCGCCGCGCAAGGCCGGCACCGGCACCCCGGGCGAAGAGCGCGAGATCCGCATGGAAATGAAGCTGCTGGCCGACGTCGGCCTGCTGGGCTTCCCCAATGCCGGCAAGTCCACCTTCATCCGCGCGGTGTCCTCGGCGACGCCGAAAGTGGCCGACTACCCGTTCACCACCCTGCACCCGAACCTGGGCGTGGTCCGCGTGGAAATGGACCGCAGCTTCGTGATCGCCGACATCCCCGGCCTGATCGAGGGCGCCGCCGACGGCGCCGGCCTGGGCAGCCTGTTCCTGCGCCACGTGCAGCGCACCCGCGTGCTGCTGCACCTGGTGGACATGGCCCCGTTCGACGACGGCGTCGACCCGGTCACCCAGGTCCGCGCGATCGAGAACGAGCTGCGCAAGTACGACCCGGGCATGCTCGAGAAGCCGCGCTGGCTGGTGCTCAACAAGGCCGACCTGATCCCCGAGGACGAGCGCCAGGAGCGCGCGCAAGCCGTCATCAAGGCGCTGGACTGGAAGGAGCCCTGGTTCATGGTCTCGGCCATCGGCCGCGAAGGCACCTGGCCGGTGGTGCTGGGCATCCAGCAGTTCTTCGACGACATGAAGGCCGCGCAGGCGGAAGCCGACGAAGACGCCGCGGCGCGTGCGGAGATGACGCGCAATGCCTGACCGGGCCGGCGTGGCCGCGGTGCCGCAGCAGCCGGCCGTGGCCGGTGGCCGCGGATCGCAGGCAGCAAAAAGGCCGGCTTTCGCCGGCCTTTCTTCGCTTGAGCGGGAAGCGCCCTGGGGCGCCGCCGGATCAGGCCTGCTTGAGCGCCTTGATGTGCGCGCTGATGCGGCTCTTGTGGCGGGCGGCCTTGTTGCGATGGATCAGGCCGCGGGCCGAGTAGCGGTCGAGGATCGGCTGGGCGGTCGCGAAGGCGGCTTCGGCGCCGGCGGCGTCCTTGGCTTCCAGGGCCTTGATGACCTTCTTCACGGCGGTGCGCAGCATGGAGCGCTGGCTGGCATTGCGGGCGTTGCGGACGACGGTCTGCTTGGCGCGCTTCTTGGCGGACTTGATGTTGGCCACGGAGGGCTCCTGGAATCGATGGTTGGTAGCCGGATCGGTGAAAACCGGCGGGGAATATTGGGTGAAGCTTGGGGTGGTGCTGGAAAGACCCGAAATTATGGGGGATTCAGTAGCTTGAGTCAATTGCCCCGACACACCCCGGGGGCAGGGGCATGAAACCGAGCGGCCTGCTGCGCTCCACCGCGGTTTTCAGCGCCATGACGCTGCTGTCCCGGATCGCCGGATTCGTGCGGGACATGGTCCAGGCCAATCTGTTCGGCGCCGGCGGCATCGTCGACGCCTTCGCGGTGGCCTATCGCATCCCGAACTACCTGCGGCGCATCTTCGCCGAGGGCTCGTTCGCCTCGGCCTTCGTGCCGGTGCTGTCGGAGCTGCGCCAGCGCAACGACCCGGCGGTCCTGAAGGACTTCCTGGACCACGTGGCCGGCGCCCTGTGCGCCACCGTGCTGGTGGTCAGCGGCCTGGGCATGCTGGCCGCGCCGCTGGTGGTGGCCATCATTGCACCCGGCAGCCTGGACAACCCGGAGAAGTTTGAGCTCACCGCGCACCTGCTGCGCATCGTGTTCCCCTACCTGGCGCTGGTGTCGATGACGGCGCTGGCCGGCGCGGTGCTCAACAGCTTCCAGCGCTTCGCCCTGCCGGCCGTCACCCCGGTGCTGCACAACCTGGCCGTGATCGCGGCGATGCTGTGGCTGTCGCCGCTGCTGGACGTGCCCATCACCGCCCTGGCCTGGGGCGTGCTGGCCGCCGGCGTGATCCAGCTGATGCTGCTCTGGCCGGCCATGGGCCGCCTGGGCCTGAGGCCGCGGCTGCGGCTCAAGCTCAACCACCCCGGCGTGCGCCGCGTCGGCACGCTGATGCTGCCCACGCTGTTTTCTTCGTCGGTGGCCCAGCTCAACCTCATCGTCGGCACCATGTTCGCCTCGCTGCTGGTGGACGGCAGCCAGAGTTGGCTCTACTACTCCGACCGCCTGGTCGAATTCCCGCTGGGCCTGTTCGGGGTGGCGCTGGCCACCGTGATCCTGCCGCACCTGTCCCGCCGCAGCGCCGACGGCGACGGCGCCGGCTACGCCTCCGCGCTCGACTGGGGCCTGCGCACCGTGCTGCTGCTGGCCGTGCCGGCCGCGCTGGGGCTGGCGCTGCTGGCCGAACCGCTGTCGATCACGATGTTCGAGCGCGGCGAGTTCGTCGCCGCCGACAGCCGCATGACTGCCCTGAGCCTGGTGGCGATGAGCCTGGGCATTCCAGGCTTCATGGCCAGCAAGGTGCTGCTGTCGGCGTTCTACGCCCGGCAGGACACCCGCACGCCGATGCGCGCGGCCGTCAAGACCGTCTTGATCAACGTGGCCCTGACCGCGGCCCTGGTGACGCCGCTGTGGCTGGGCGCCGTGCCCGGCGCCCATGCCGGCATCGCCCTGGCCACCGGCCTGGCCGGGCTGGCAAATGCCTGGCTGCTGTGGAGCGCACTCAAGCGCGACAGCGACTTCACCCTGTCTTCGGGCTGGAGCCGTCACCTGCTGCGCATCGGGTTCGCTTCCGCGGCGCTGGCAGCGGCGGTGCTGCTGGCCAACCACCTGATCGGCGACTGGCGCGCCTGGAGCGGCTCGATGCGCTGGGCCCTGCTGCTGGCCGCGGTCGTGGCGGGCGCCGCCGCCTACGGCCTGGCCCTGCTGGCTTCAGGCTGGCGTCCCCGCGAACTTCGCGGGCCGTGACCGGCAGCGGCTATAATTTGGGCATGAGCAAGCTGTTCCGGGACGTCGAGGGCAAGTCACCTTGCCCGCAGGGCAGCGTGGTGTGCATCGGTGCCTTCGACGGCCTCCACGTGGGGCATCGGGCGCTGGTGGGCCACGTGCGCGACCGTGCGCGTGCGCTCGGGCTGGCGGCCGTGGCGCTGAGCTTCGAGCCGCTGCCGCGCGAGTTCTTCGGGCGCGAGCGTTCGCCGCCGCGCCTGCTGCTGCCGCGCGCCAAGTTCGAGGGCCTGCGCGCGCTGGGCATGGACGTGGTCGGCCTGCTGCGCTTCAACGCGGCGATGGCGGCGATGTCGGCCGAGGACTTCGTTGAACACGTGCTGGTGCGGCGGCTGGCCGCGCGCGAAGTCTGGGTGGGGCCGGAGTTCCGGTTCGGCCACGACCGTCGCGGTGACATGGCGATGCTGCAGGCGCTGGGCGCACGGCATGGCTTCACCGCCGGCTCGATCGAGGCCGTGCACGCCGCGGGCGAACGGGTTTCCAGCACCGGCCTGCGCCAGCAGCTGGCGTCGGGCGACCTGGACGGCGCTGCCCAGGCGCTGGGCCAGCGATACGCCATTGCCGGAAAGGTGGTGCGTGGAAGGCAGCTGGGCCGCAAGCTCGGCTACCCTACGGCCAATATCCGCCTCGCCGGCAAGCGGCCCGCGCTGTCGGGCATCTACGCCACGTGGGTGCACGGCATCGGCACCGAGCCGCACGCCAGCGTGTCCAGCCTGGGCACGCGGCCGACGGTGCAGGGCGTGGAGCCACTGCTCGAGGCGCATGTGTTCGACTTCGATGGCGACCTTTACGGCCGCCGGCTGGAGGTGGAGTTCGTCGCCAAGCTGCGCGACGAGGAAAAATTCGATGACTTGCCCGCCCTGGTCCGACAGATGGACCACGATTCGGAGCAAGCCCGGCGCGTCCTGCGCCACGACAGGGAAAACAGCGGAGCATTGGCGTGACGCAGAGCGGCGGCAAGGACTACAAGCACACCATCAGCCTGCCGGATACGGCCTTCCCCATGCGTGGCGACCTGCCCAAGCGCGAGCCGGCGATGCTGGCCGGCTGGCAGCAGCAGGGCCTGTACCAGCAGGTGCGCGCCAAGGCCAAGGGCCGTCCGCTGTTCGTGCTGCACGACGGTCCGCCCTATGCCAACGGCTCGATCCACATCGGCCACGCGGTGAACAAGATCCTCAAGGACATGGTGGTGAAGTCCAAGCTGCTGTCGGGCTTTGACGCGCCCTACGTGCCCGGCTGGGACTGCCACGGCCTGCCGATCGAGCTGGTGGTGGAGAAAAAATTCGGCAAGGTCGGCGACAAGCTCGACGCCGCCGCATTCCGTGCCAAGTGCCGCGAGTACGCCGGCGAACAGATCCTCGGGCAGTCCAGGGACTTCCAGCGCCTGGGCGTGCTGGGCGACTGGGACAACCCTTACCGGACGATGGACTTCGGATTCGAGGCCGACATGCTGCGGTCGCTGGCGAAGATCGTCGAGCGCGGCCACCTTACGCGCGGCGTGAAGCCGGTGCACTGGTGCTTCGACTGCGGATCGGCCCTGGCCGAGGCCGAGATCGAATACGCCGACAAAACCTCGCCGATGGTGGACGTGGCCTATGACGCCTTCGAACCAGCCGCGCTGGCCGCCAAGTTCGGCGTCGAATCGGCCGGCGCGATCGTCGCCGTGCCGATCTGGACCACCACGCCCTGGACGCTGCCTGCCAGTGTTGCGGTGACGCTGGGCGCGGAAATCGACTACGTGCTGCTGGAAGGCCCGGCCCGCGACGGCCAGCGCGTGCTGCTGGTGCTGGCCGAGGCGCTGGCCGCCGATGCGCTCAAGCGCTACGGCATCGACGCGCCGGTGATGCTGGGCCACGCGCCCGGCGCCGCGCTGGAAGGCATTTCGCTGCGCCATCCGTTCTACGACCGCGCGATTGAAGTCATCCTCGGCGACCACGTCACCACCGACGCCGGCACCGGCGCGGTGCACACGGCGCCCGGCCACGGCCAGGAAGACTTCCAGGTGGGCCTGAAGTACGGCCTGCTGGAAAAATTCAGCCCTGCGCAGATCAACCCGCTGGGCGGCAACGGAGTCTACCTGCCGGGCACGCCGCTGTTCGGCGGGCAATATATCTGGAAGGCCAACGACACCATCACCGCGCTGCTGGCCGAGCGCGGCGTGCTGCTGGCGTCGGGCAAGCTCACCCACAGCTACCCGCACTGCTGGCGGCACAAGTCGCCGGTGGCGTTCCGCGCCACGCCGCAGTGGTTCATCTCGATGGAGCAGGCCCACCTGCGCCGCGACGCTTTGGAGGCCATCAAGAGCGTGGGCTGGGTGCCGGAGTGGGGCGAGGCCCGCATCACCGGCATGATCGACGGCCGCCCGGACTGGTGCATCAGCCGCCAGCGCACCTGGGGCGTGCCGATCGCGCTGTTCGTGAACCAGGTCACCGGCGAGCCGCATCCGCGTTCGGTGGAGTTCATGCGCACGGTCGCCGACCGCGTGCAGCAGCACGGCACCGACGCCTGGTTCTCGCTCGACGCCGCCGAATTCCTGGGCGGCGAGGCGGCCGACTACTTCAAGGTCACCGACATCCTGGACGTCTGGTTCGATTCAGGCGTGACCCACGAGGCCGTGCTGGCCGCGCGCCCCGAAGATGGCCTGCGCAAGCCCGCCGATCTTTATCTCGAGGGTTCCGACCAGCACCGCGGCTGGTTCCAGAGTTCGCTGCTCACCGGCATCGCGATGGACGGGGCGGCCCCGTACAAGCAGGTGCTGACGCACGGCTTCGCCGTGGACGCGCAGGGCCGCAAGATGTCCAAGTCCATCGGCAACACGGTGGAGCCGCAGAAGGTGAACGACTCGCTGGGAGCCGACGTGCTGCGCCTGTGGGTGGCGTCCACCGACTACCGCAACGAGATGTCGGTGTCGGACGAGATCCTCAAGCGCACCGCCGACGCCTACCGCCGCATCCGCAACACCGCGCGTTTCCTGCTCGGCAACCTGCACGGCTTCGACCCGGCCACGCACCTGCTGCCCAACGAGAAGCTGCTGCTGCTCGACCAGTGGGCCGTGCATCGTGCGCATGCGCTGCAGGGCGAGATCAAGGCGGCCTACGAACGCTACGACTTCGCCGCCGTGGTGGCCAAGGTGCAGAACTTCTGCACCGGGGACCTGGGCTCGGTGTACCTGGACGTCACCAAGGACCGCCTGTACACCATGCCGGTGGACAGCGTCGGCCGCCGATCGGCGCAGAGCGCGATGTTCCACATCGCCGAAGCGTTCACGCGATGGGTCGCGCCGGTGCTCAGTTTCACCGCCGACGAGCTGTGGCAGCACCTGCCCGGTCAGCGGGAAGGCAACGTGCTGTTCGCCACCTGGTACGACGGCCTTGCGCCGATGCCGGCCGATGCCGCGCTTTCGGCCGATGACTTCGCGCACCTGCTGGCCCTGCGCGAGACCGTCAGCAAGGTGCTTGAGCCGATGCGCGCCGAGGGCGCCATCGGCGCTTCGCTGGAGGCCGAGGTGGACCTGTACGTTGACGAGCCGACGCTGGCCAGGCTGGCCCCGGTGGCGGACGAGCTGCGCTTCTTCTTCATCACTTCCCGCTTCGACCTCAAGCCCGTGGCTGGGAAGCCGGAGGCGGGCGCGGGGCCCTGGGTCCATGCCGTGTCCACGGGGCACGCCAAATGCGTGCGCTGCTGGCACTACCGCGCCGACGTCGGCAGCCATGCCGATGACCCGGAGCTGTGCGGCCGCTGCGTGGACAACATCAGCGGCGCCGGCGAACAGCGGCGGTGGTTCTGATGTCCCTGCGCGAATCACTTGCCGAGTTCCTGCGCGACCTGCGGTCGCCGCCGCGCCCCAACGCCATCGCATGGCTGTGGCTTTCGCTGGTGCTGATCGCCGCCGACCAGGCCACCAAGTGGCTGGCCATCAGCCATCTTGAATACCTGCAGCCGGTGCCGGTGATCGAGGGCTTCTGGAACTGGACGCTGGTGCACAACTACGGCGCCGCCTTCAGCTTCCTGTCGGACGCGGGTGGCTGGCAGAAGTGGTTCTTCTCCGGCCTGGCCCTGGCGGTCAGCGTGGGCATGGCGCTGTGGCTGCGGGTGACGCCGCGCGCCGACTGGCGCAACGCGCTGCCGCTGGCGCTGGTGATCGCCGGTGCCCTGGGGAACCTGATCGACCGCCTGCGCTTTGGCTACGTGGTGGATTTCGTGGACTGGTACCTGGGCTTCACCGACCTGCCGCACTGGCCCACTTTCAACGTCGCCGACTCCTGCATCGTGGTCGGTGCGGTGCTGCTGGTTCTGTTCAGCTACAAGCCGGCCACGCCGGCCCCGAAAGCGGGATAATCCAGCCATGGACGTACTGCTCGCCAATCCCCGTGGTTTTTGCGCCGGCGTCGACCGCGCGATCGAGATCGTCAAGCGCGCCATCGACTCGCTGGGCGCGCCCATCTACGTGCGCCACGAAGTGGTGCACAACCGCTTCGTGGTCGAGGACCTGCGCCAGCGGGGCGCGGTGTTCGTGGAAGAACTCGACGAGGTTCCCGCCGGCGCCACCGTGATCTTCAGCGCCCACGGCGTGTCCCAGGCGGTGCGCGCCGAAGCCGAACGCCGCGGCCTGAAGGTGTTCGACGCCACCTGTCCGCTGGTGACCAAGGTGCACATCGAGGTGGCCCGGCACTGCCGTGCCGGCCGCGACGTGATCCTGATCGGCCATGCCGGGCATCCGGAGGTCGAGGGCACGATGGGGCAGTGGAAGCGCGAGTTCGGCGAAGGCCGCATCTATCTGGTGGAAGACCTGAACTGCGTGGCCACGCTGCAGGTGAACCAGCCCGACCAGCTCGCCTTCACCACCCAGACCACGCTGTCGGTGGACGACACCCGCGAGATCATCGAGGCCCTGCAGGCCCGCTTCCCCGCCATCCAGGGCCCCAAGCACGACGACATCTGCTACGCCACCCAGAACCGCCAGGACGCCGTGCGGCTCATGGCCGGCCGCTGCGAGGTGGTGCTGGTGGTGGGCTCGGTGAACAGCTCCAACTCCAACCGCCTGCGCGAGCTGGCCGAAAAGCAGGGCGCTCGAGCCTATCTGATCGACGGCGCCAGCCATATCGAGCCCGAATGGGTGGCCGGCGTGAACCGGGTCGGTGTGACGGCAGGCGCCTCGGCCCCGGAAATCCTGGTGCAGGGCGTGGTCAACCGCCTGCAGGAGCTGGGCGCGGGCCTGGTGGAACACCTCGAGGGCGAGCCCGAGAACGTGGTGTTCGCCCTGCCCAAGGAACTGCGCATCACGCTGGTCAATTGACCCGGGCGACCCGCGGCCCTAGAATTCCGGGCTTCCGCCGGAATAGCTCAGTTGGTAGAGCGGCGCATTCGTAATGCGTAGGTCGTAGGTTCGATTCCTATTTCCGGCACCAAATACTTGCCCCGAAACGCTCCGCCGGTTTCGAGGGGCAGCAATTGAACCCGCCTTGATGGCGGGTTTTTTGTGCCCGGACCTTAATTGCGTCGCAAAGTCCGATTCCAGGGGCATCGGTCAAGGGATGGCGTTTTCTGCGATGCTTCAGGCCAAGGGCCGCCCAGCGCGGCGTCAAGCCGGGAGCTGGAGATCAATATGGCTGGTTTTTTTTCGGCGGACCGCATCAGGCACCTGCTCACCAGTCTTCGTGACAAGCTCTGGGTCAAGCCGCTGGTTGTCTGCCTGCTGTCGATCGCGGGGGTGTTGCTGGCAGAGCTGGCCGATGGCACGGGGTTGGCCGATATCGTGCCTTATATCGAGGCGGAGTCGATCAAGACGCTGCTGGCGATCATGGCCTCGAGCATGCTGGTGATCGCGATGTTCTCGGTGGGGTCGATGGTTTCGGCCTACGCTTCGGCCAGCAACACGGTCACGCCGCGGGCCTTCAGCCTGGTTGTCGCCGACGATGCGTCCCAGAACGCTCTTTCGACCTTCTTGGGCGCTTTCATCTTCAGCGTCGTGGGGCTGACGGCGGTCATGAACAATTATTTCGAGAGAGGGGGCCTGTTCGTCCTGTTCGCGCTGACCGTGACCGTGTTCGCCATTGTCATCTTCACCTTCCTGCGCTGGGTCGACCGCATCGCCCGGCTCGGCCGGATGGGCTCGACCATCGACCGGGTCGAACGGGCCGCGGCCGGGGCCCTGAAGCGGCGGCGGGATGCGCCCAGGCTTGGCGGGGCGCCGGTCCGGGCGGACACGGGCGGACGAGCCGTCTTCGCCGACGGCGTCGGATACGTGCAGAGCATTGACCTCTCCGCGCTCCAGTCCTGGGCCGAGCAGGCCCAGTTGCGGGTGGTGGTGTCGGCGCTGCCGGGTGCGTTCGCCACGCCCGGCCGGCCGCTGGCCTACGTGAGCGGTGGTCCGGACGACCTGGATTGCACCTGCGCCATTAAGGCGTTCGAGATCGGGGACGATCGTCTTTTCGATGATGATCCGCGTTTTGGACTGGTGGTGCTGGCGGAGATCGCCGCCCGCGCCCTGTCACCCGCGGTCAACGACCACGGCACGGCGATCGTCATCATTGGTACGTTTATCCGCCTGTTCAAGAACTGGAGCGAACCCACGCCGGTTTCCGACCAGGCCGCGCCGAAATACGACCGGGTGGAAGTCCCGGAAATTTCGACGCGCGAATTATTCGATGATGCCTTCACGGTGATCGCCCGCGACGGCGCAGGCTCGGTCGAGGTCGGCGTGCGGCTGCAGAAGGCGCTCTGCTGCCTGGCAGCGCTGGGCGGCCCCGACATGCGGGACGCCGCTGAATACCACTCGCGACTGGCGTTGAAGCGAGCTGCCATTGCATTGACCATGGAAGAAGACTTGGCGCACTTGCAAGCGGCTGCCCCTGCAATTCGCACGCCCGATCCGGCATAACACCCTTGATGAAGCAGTAACAGCACAGCGTCTACGCTTCGGCCATGAGCCTAGCCCAACCCGCCCCGGATGCGCCCCTGTTCGTCGTCATCAACGCGGCCTCTGGCCACAATGACGCCGAGGACGCCATCGTGCGCATCGGCGCGATCCTTGGCGAGGGCGGTCGACGCCATGAGTTCCTGCGGGTGGAAGCGTCCTCCCGCATCATGGAGGTGGCCCAGGAGGCGGTGCGCCGCGCGGTGGAGCAGGGCGGCATCGTGGTGGCTGCCGGCGGCGACGGCACACTCAGTGCGGTTGCGCAGGCGGTGCACGGCCGGGGCCCGGCCTACGGCGTGTTGCCGCAGGGCACGTTCAACTACTTCGGCCGAACCCACGGCATCTCGCAGGACATCGAGCTGTCCACCCGCGCGCTGCTGGGTGCCCAGGCGGCACCGGTGCAGGTGGGCCAGGTGAATGGCCGCATATTCCTGGTGAATGCCAGCCTCGGGCTTTACCCCCAGCTGCTTGAGGACCGCGAGGTGGCCACGCAGCAGCTTGGACGCAGCCGCTGGGTGGCGCTGTACTCGGGCCTCAGGAGCTTGGCCAGGCAAGGTCGCCAGCTCACCCTGGACATCGAACATGCCGGCCAGCGCCGCCGCGTAAGGACGCCGACGCTGTTTATCGGCAACAACCGGCTGCAACTCGACCAGATCGGCATTGCCCAAGAGGCCTCGCTTGAAGCGGGGCGCCTGGCGGCCATCGTGGTGCGGCCCACCTCGGGCCTGGCGATGCTCGGCCTGGCGCTTCGCGGCGCCTTGGGTCGGCTGGGTGAAGCCGAGAACGTGCACAGCTTCGCTTTCCGGCGAATGGAGGTTGCGCCTCGCGGCGGACGGCGCATCAAGGTGGCGCTGGACGGCGAGATCCTGTGGATGCGGGCGCCCCTGGTATTCGACATCCCGGAGCCCTTGCCGCTGATGCTGCCTGCGCCGGAAGACCGGGTCGATATCGAATGAGCCTGCTGCTGCAGGTATCCGATACGCACTTCGGCACCGAGCGGCCGGAGGTGGTGGAGGCGCTGGTGGCCCTGGCCGCCGAACGGCGCCCGGACGTGCTGGTGCTGTCGGGTGACATCACCCAGCGCGCCAGACGGGCGCAGTTCGCAGCCGCTGCGCGGCTGTGTGAGCGACTCGGCATTGGCACTCGCCTCGTGCTTCCGGGGAACCACGACATCCCGCTGTTCGACCTCGCCACGCGCCTGTTCCAACCTTATCGCCTCTACTGCCGCTTTTTCGGCAGCGACCTTGCCCCCGTCATCGACCGTCCCGACCTGCTGGTGATCGGCGTGAACACCACGCGTGCCCATCGCCACAAGCACGGCGAAGTGTCGGCGGATCAGGTCGCGGACGTGTCCAGGCGGCTGCGTGCCTCTTCCCCGGGCCAACTGCGCGTCGTCGTCACCCACCAGCCCGTGGACGTTCCCGCCAGTGGCGAAGAGAACAACCTGCTGCGCGGCCACCAACAGGCCGTACCGGCATGGGTGGCGGCCGGCGCCGACGTGATCATGGGCGGGCACATCCACCTGCCGTTCGTGCGGCCACTGGCGCTGCGCTTCCCGGCGCTGCGGCGCAGCGCGTGGTGCGTGCAGGCCGGCACGGCGGTGTCGAGCCGCGTGCGCGGCGGCATCCCCAATTCTGTCAACTTCCTTTCGACCTTGGCGGGTGGGCGGGCACAGGCGGAGCGCTGGGATTTCCACCCCGGCGTAGGATTCCAGCGCGCGGACGGCGTGGATATGACGCTGGATCGCGCGCCGGCCTGAGCCGGTCTCACTTCCTGCGATGCGCTGCCGTTAAAGTAGCGGCTGTTGATTCCCTGGAACACCCTCCATGGCCAAGGCCAAGACCGCCTACGTCTGCACCGAATGCGGCGACTCGTCCAGCAAATGGCAGGGACAGTGCGGCGAATGCGGCGCCTGGAACACCATGAGCGAATTCGTGATCGAGCCCGCCAGCGCCTCCAAGGGCGGCGGCGCGCCGCCGGTGGCGAGGCAGGGCACCTGGGCCGGCCGCCCCGAGGCCGCCGGCGTGGTGGCGCTCAAGAACGTCAGCCAGGACGCCGAGGTGCGCGTGTCCACCACCATCGGCGAACTCGATCGGGTGCTGGGCGGCGGCCTGGTCGAAGGCTCGGTGGTGCTGGTGGGCGGCGACCCGGGCATCGGCAAGTCCACCCTGCTGCTGCAGGCGCTGGCGCTGATGTCGGCGAACATGCCGGCCCTCTACGTCACCGGTGAAGAGAGCCTGGCGCAGGTGGCGGGCCGTGCGCAGCGACTCGGGCTGCCGCTCGACAACCTGCACGCGCTCGCCGAAACCTGTGTCGAGAAGATCCTTGGCCAGGCGGCGTCCGCGAAGCCCGCGCCCCGCCTGCTGGTGGCCGATTCCATCCAGACGCTCTGGAGCGAGTTGTTGACCGCCGCGCCGGGCTCGGTGAGCCAGGTGCGCGAGAGTGCCGCACGCCTGGTCCGCTTCGCCAAGGAAACCGGCACCAGCGTGTTCCTGGTCGGCCACGTCACCAAGGAAGGCGGCATCGCCGGACCCCGCGTGCTCGAGCACATGGTGGACGCGGTGCTCTATTTCGAGGGCGAATCCGGCAGCCGCTTCCGCGTGCTGCGGGCTTTCAAGAACCGCTTCGGTGCGGTGAACGAACTGGGCGTGTTCGCCATGGGCGACAAGGGCCTGCGCGAAGTGCCCAATCCTTCGGCCATCTTCCTGTCCGGCAGCAGCACGCCGCAGCCCGGCAGCGCGGTGATGGTGACGCGCGAAGGCACGCGGCCGCTGATGGTGGAAGTGCAGGCGCTGGTTGACAAAAGCCCCTTGGCCAATCCGCGCCGCGTCGCGCTGGGGCTGGAGCAGAACCGGCTGGCCATGCTGCTGGCCGTGCTGCACCGGCACGGTGGCGTAGGTGTCTACGACCAGGACGTATTCGTGAACGTGGTCGGCGGCATTCGCGTGCAGGAAACCGCGGCCGACCTGCCGGTGCTGCTGGCGGTGCTCAGTTCGCTGCGCGACAAGCCGCTGGCTGAGAAAACCGTGGTCTTTGGTGAGGTCGGCCTGAGCGGCGAGATCCGCCCGGTGCCCAACGGCGAGGAGCGCCTGAAGGAGGCCGCGACGCACGGCTTCAAGCGCGCCATCGTGCCCAAGGCCAACGCGCCCAAGAAAGGCCTGTTCAAGGACATGGAAGTGATCGCGGTGGAGCGCCTTTCGGAGGCACTGGACGCCGCCTCGCAATAAGCGGCGGCGGTGTCCGCGATCAGCCGCGGTGAAGCACCAGCTCGAGCACGAACTTGCTGCCGAAGAAGGCCAGCAGCAGCAGCGCCATCGCCGTCAGGGTCAGCTTCACCGCGCGCGGGCCGCGCCAGCCCCAGCGCCAGCGGCCGAACAGCAGCACCGCCAACACCACCCAGGACAGGAACGACAGCACCGTCTTGTGCACCAGGTGCTGGCCGAACAGGTTGTCCACGAACACCACGCCCGTCAGCAGGGCGAGGCTGAGCAGCGCGAAGCTGGCGCCCAGGCTGCGGAACAGCAGCATTTCGAGCTGGGTCAGCGGCGGCAGCACCAGCAGCCAGACGCCGATATTGCGCTGGCGCAGCGCGCGCTCCTGGAACCACAGCATCAGCGCCAGCAGCGTGGCGACGGCGAGGGCGGCGTACGCCAGCAGGGCGAGCAGCGCGTGCAGCTTGAGCGGCCAGTCCAGGTCTTCCCCGGCATAGCCGCCGCCCAGGAAGTGGTAGGCCAGCAGGGTTGCCGCGGCCAGGGGGTAGACGATGATGCCCAGCGCCTCGATCCGCTGCACCGGGCCCAGGGCCGTACTCAATGCCGCCATGCCCAGCCCGACCACCGACAGGGCGGCGTAGAAGTGCAGCTGCGGTCCGCCCAGCGCCCGCCAGGCCAACAGGTGCACGGCGGCATGCAGCAGCACGGCCGGGACCGCAGGCCACAGCCAGTTCCGGGATCCGGCCATGCCGGCAGACGTGTGCGCGGCCAGCATCCGGCAGGCCACCAGGTACAGCAGGACGGCCAGCAGCGCGAGGGTAGGGGTGTGCATCGTCCGAGTTTGGCATAGCCGCCAAATGATGAGAACCATTCTCGACAAGACGGCCATCGCGGGTGCCCGCGCTATACTTCCCGCCCCTCCCGCAAGACACCCCAGACCATGTTCGAGTCGCTGACCCAGCGCCTGTCCGGCACCCTCCAGCGCCTGCGCGGCCGCGGACGCCTGACCGAGGAAAACATCCGCGAAGCCACCCGCGAAGTGCGCATCGCCCTGCTTGAGGCCGACGTGGCGCTGCCGGTGGTGTCGGCCCTGATCGAGCGCATCAAGGTGCGCGCCGTCGGCCAGGAAGTGCTGACCAGCCTGACGCCCGGCCAGGCCCTGATCAAGGTGGTGCGCGACGAAATGGCCGCCGTGATGGGCTCGGCCGCCAGCGACCTCAACCTCAACGTGCCGGCGCCGGCGATCATCCTGATGGCCGGCCTGCAGGGCGCGGGCAAGACCACCACGGTGGGCAAGCTCGCCAAGTACCTCAAGGAACGCAAGAAGAAGAAGGTGATGGTGGTGTCGGCCGACGTCTACCGTCCGGCCGCGATCGAGCAGCTGCGCACGCTGGCCCAGCAGGTGGACGTGCTGTTCTTCGCCTCCGACGCTTCGCAAAAGCCCGAGGACATCGTCCGCGCCGCCATTTCCGACGCCCGCAAGAGCTTCGTGGACGTGCTGATCGTGGACACGGCCGGCCGCCTGGCGATCGACGAAGCGATGATGGCCGAGATCAAGGCCCTGCATGCGGCCGTGAATCCGGTGGAAACGCTGTTCGTGGTGGACGCCATGACCGGCCAGGACGCCGCCAACACCGCCAAGGCCTTCAGCGAGGCGCTGCCGCTGACCGGCGTGGTGCTGACCAAGACCGACGGTGACGCCCGCGGCGGTGCCGCGCTGAGCGTGCGCTACATCACCGGCAAGCCCATCAAGTTCATCGGCGTGGGTGAAAAGCCCGACGGCCTGGACGTGTTCCACCCCGACCGCGCCGCCAGCCGCATCCTGGACATGGGCGACGTGCTCAGCCTGGTCGAGCAGGTCGAACAGCAGGTGGACAAGGACAAGGCCCAGAAGCTGGCCGAGAAGGTCGCCAAGGGCAAGAAGTTCGACCTCAACGACATGCGCGACCAGTTCGAGCAGATGCAGAACATGGGCGGCCTGTCGGGCCTGATGGACAAGCTGCCGGGCATGGGCCAGGTGCCCGACCACGTGAAGGCCCAGGTCACCGGCAAGGAAATGCCGCGCATGATCGCCATCATCGGCTCGATGACCAAGAAGGAGCGCCGCAACCCGGCCCTGCTGAACGGCTCGCGCCGCGCCCGCATCGCCCGGGGCTCGGGCACCACCCCGGCCGACGTGAACAAGCTGCTCAAGCAGTTCCAGCAGATGGAAAAGATGATGTCCAAGCTGTCCAAGGGCGGCATGAAAGGCATGCTGCGGGGCATGAAGGGCCTGATGGGCGGCGGCTTTCCGGGGCGTTTCCCCGGCGGTTGAGGTGCCGCCCCCGGCGGCCGATTGGCCCGGCGGGGTTTCCTTCGGGCGGACAAGGGGTTAGAATTCGCGATTCCCCCGGCCGGAATGCGGCTGGGATAACTGATTCAGAACTACAGAAAAGAGTGAATTCCTAATGGTCAAGATCCGTCTGGCCCGCGGTGGCGCCAAGAAGCGTCCCTTCTATCACATCGTCGTGACCGACCAGCGCAACAAGCGCGACGGCCGTTCGATCGAGCGCGTGGGTTACTACAACCCGATCGCGACCCCGACCGAGCCGCGCGTGGTGCTGGACACCGAGCGCGTGAAGCATTGGGTTTCCAACGGCGCCCAGCTGACCGACAAGGTCCGCGTGCTGTTCAAGGAAGTCTCGGCCAAGGCCGCGGCCTGAGCCCCCGGCCTCGCCCCGTGCGAGGCCTGATGCCATGAGCACCGATCGCCGCATCCTGCTGGGCAGGGTCGCCGGCGATTTCGGCGTCCGGGGGGAGCTCAAGCTTCTTTCCTGGACCGATCCCCGCGACGCCATCTTCAAGTACCAGCCCTGGATCCTCACCGCCGGCGAAAGCGAGCGGGAGGTTTCCGGCGTGCGCGGCCGTGACACCGGCAAGCTGCTGGTGGCGGTGTTCCCGGGCATTGAAAGCCGGGAACAGGCCGAAGCTCTGAAGGGCTCCGAGATATGGGTGTCGCGCAGCCAGCTGCCGCCGCCCAATCCGGGCGAATATTACTGGGTGGACCTGGAAGGCCTGGCGGTGCAGACCGTCGAGGGCGTGGCCCTGGGCACCGTGTCGCACCTGTTCGACACCGGCGCCAACCCCGTCATCGTTATTTCCGGCGAGCGCGAGCGGCTGGTGCCGTTCGTGACCGACCAGTACGTCAAATCCGTGGATTTCGACGCCGGCCTGATCGTGGTCGACTGGGATCCGGACTTCTGACCCTTCGGCAGGAGCCGCCGTGCGCATCGACGTCGTCACCCTGTTTCCTGAATTCGTCCGCGACAGCGCCGCACTGGGCGTGGTTGGGCGTGCGCAGGAGCGTCGGCTGCTGTCGGTGCACGGCTGGAACCCGCGCGATTTCGCCACCGACAACTACCGCCGCGTGGACGAGCGTCCGTTCGGCGGCGGCCCCGGCATGGTCATGCTGGCCGAGCCGCTGTCGGCCTGCCTGGCCGCCGTGCGCGCCGCCGACCCGACCCCGGCCCGCGTCATCTACCTCAGCCCGCAGGGTCCGCGCCTGACCCAGGCCAAGGTGCGCGTGCTGGCCGCCATGCCCAGGCTGGTCCTGCTGTGCGGCCGCTACGAAGGCCTGGACGAGCGCTTCATCGACCGCGAAGTGGACGAGGAGTTGTCCATCGGCGACTACGTGCTGTCGGGAGGCGAGCTGGCCGCCGCGGTGGTGGTGGACGCCGTGGGGCGCCTGCAGGAGGGCGCCCTGAACCACGCAGACTCGGCGGTGCAGGACAGCTTCGAGGACGGCCTGCTCGACACCCCGCACTTCACCCGGTCCGGGGCCGAGGGCACGGCCGGGGTGCCGGCGGTGCTGCTGTCGGGCGACCATGCGGCCATCCGCCGCTGGCGCCGCCAGCAAAGCCTGGGACGTACCTGGCTGCGGCGCCCGGATTTGCTGGCCCGCGCTGCCCTGGACAAGGCCGACCGGGCCCTGCTGGAGCAGTTCATCGCCCAGTGGCGGGCGGACCCCCCGGCGGGCGGCTAACCGCTTCCCCTTCAAAGGCTTGGCAGGCTATACTTGCGAGCTGTGTCACCTAAGCCAAGCACGGACTCACCGGGTCTCTGGCGCGCATATCAAACAACTATCAAAGGCGTGTAACCATGAATTTCCTCCAGCAGTTCGAAGTTGAACAGTCGCAGCGCAAGCTGCCCGATTTCGGCCCCGGCGACACCGTCGTGGTCAACGTCAAGGTCAAGGAAGGCACCCGCGAGCGCGTGCAGGCCTATGAAGGCGTGGTCATCGCCATCAAGAACGCCGGCCTGAACTCCGCCTTCACCGTGCGCAAGATCTCGCACGGTTTCGGCGTCGAGCGCGTCTTCCAGACCCACAGCATGGTCATCGACTCGGTTTCGGTGAAGCGCCGCGGCAAGGTCCGCGCCGGCAAGCTGTATTACCTGCGCGGCCTGGAAGGCAAGAAGGCCCGCATCAAGGAAGACCTGGCGGCCACCCGCGCCAAGGGCTGATCCTCGCCCGCTTCCACGCGAACGGCCGCCCTTGGGCGGCCGTTTTGCTTTCCGGCCCCGCGACCCCATAGAACTCCTATCCCTCCCCACGACTTCCACGGCATGACCACGGCTCCTGACATCCCCGGCGTGCGCCTCGACATCTGGCTGTGGGCCGCGCGCTTCTACAAGACGCGCGCGCTGGCCAAGCACGCCATCGAAGGCGGCAAGGTGGACGTGCAGGGGCAGGGCGCGAAGGCTTCGCGCCTGCTCAAGACCGGCGAAACGCTCAGCTTGAAGCGCGGCGAGGATTTGTTCGAAGTGCAGGTGGTCGCCCTGAGCGGCAAGCGCGGCCCGGCCGCCGCCGCACAGGCGCTTTATCTCGAGTCCGACGCGTCGCGCGAAACGCGCCTGCGCCTGGCCGCCGAGCGCCGCGCCGCCAACGCCGGCTACCGTGCGCCTGCCGGCAAGCCCGACAAGCGGGCGCGCCGGCTGATTCAGGCGCTGGGTGACCTGGACGCGATTTGATTCAGTCGGCGTCCGCCGCCGGCGCGTAGATCGGCAGGTCGGGTGCGCGCTGGAACGCGAAGATCAGGTTGGTCTGGATGTGCGCCACTTCTTCGCGGCTGGTCAGGGCGGCCATCGCGAAATCGCGCAGGTGGTCGCTGTCGCGCACGCCCACGTGCACCAGGAAGTCATCGGCGCCGGCCACGTGGTAGAGGTTGAGCACTTCCGGCAGGGCGATCAGGTGCTGGTGGAAGGCTTCCACCTGCGGCCGCGAATGGCGCGCCAGCCGCACCGCCACCATCGCCTGCAGGCCGATGCCCACCGCCTGGGGGGCGATCTCGGCGTGGTAGCCCAGCAGCACGCCGGCCTCGCGCATCCGCCGCACCCGCTCCAGGGCCGTGGAGGGGGCGACGCCCACCCGTTCGGCCAGGTCCTTGTTCGGGATCCGCGCATTCTTTCGAAGAAGGCGCAGCAGGGCGAAGTCTGTTCGGTCAAGGTGCATGGATAGCCTCTCTTCGGAAATAGTATTCGGCCTGGCCGAATCGGTCGCCAGTCTATTCCATAGTGGCCGCCTGCCGCCCCGGAGCACGCCATGACCCGCATCGAAACCTTGGCCGTGCACGCCGGCCGCGAAGACTTCATCGCGCTCGGGGTGCACGCGCCGCCGATCGACCTTTCCACGACGTACCCGGTGACCGACCTGGACGTGGGCACGGCCAGCTTCGATGCCCTGGTGGGCGGAGCCGCCAGCGCGGCCAACCCGATCTACGCGCGGCTGCACAACCCCACCGTGGGCCGGGTCGAAAAGGCCATGGCGACGCTGGAAGCCACCGAGGCCTGCGTGGCCTACGGCTCGGGCATGGCGGCGCTGACCGCGGTGCTGCTGGACGCGCGTTCGCGCGGCGGCCACGTGCTGGTGGTGCGTCCGCTGTACGGCACCGCGGACCATCTGCTGGCTTCGGGCCTGTGCGGGCTGGAGGCGGAGTTCGTGGAGGCCGGCGACATCGCCGCGCGCCGTCGCGCCGACACCGCGCTGGTAATCATCGAAACGCCCGCCAATCCCACACTGGACCTGGTGGATATCGCTGCGGTGGTGGCAGCGGCCGGCGACGTGCCGGTGCTGGTGGACTCGACCTTCGCCACGCCGGTGCTGCAGCAGCCGGCGCGCCTGGGAGCGGCCTACGTGCTGCACAGCGCCACCAAGTTCCTGGGTGGCCATGGCGACGTGATGGCCGGCATCGTCTGCTGCAGCGAAGCGCGGGCGCGGGGCCTGCGCGTGGTGCGCGCCGCGACCGGTGCGCTGCTGCACCCGTTCGGCGCCTACCTGCTGCACCGCGGGCTGCCGACGCTGGCGCTGCGCGTTGAGCGCGCCCAAGCCAACGCGATCGTGCTGGCTGCGCGCCTGGCCGAGCATCCGGCCGTGGCGAAAGTACATTTCCCGGGCCTGGGCACCGTGCGCAACGCGCACCTGGTGGGTTCGCAGATGGCGGGTCCCGGTTCGCTGATCGCGTTCGAGCTGGTGGCGGGTTATGACGCGGCCGCCGCCGTGATGTCGCTGGTGCGCCTGATGACGCCAGCCGTCAGCCTGGGCTCGGTGGATACCCTGATCCAGCATCCGGCCGGCCTGACCCATCGCGTGGTGGATCCGGCGGCGCGCGAAGCCAACGGCATCGGCCCTGCGCTGCTGCGCCTGTCGGTGGGCATCGAACAGGTCGAGGACCTGTGGGCCGACCTGCGCCAGGCCCTCGACGCGGTTCGCCTCAGCGCAGCTGCTTGAGCCGGTAAAGCGCCTCGAGCGCCTGCTTGGGCGTGAGCTCGTCCGGGTCGATCGCGGCCAGGGCTTCCGCCGCCGGCGACGGCTGCGGCGCGAACAGCCCGAACTGCTGGGGTGATTCCAAGGCCGCCGGACTCATCTGCGACACGGCCTGCGGGGCGCCGCGCTGCTCGAGTTCGGCCAGCGTGCGCCGTGCCTGTTCGACCACCACGCGCGGCAGCCCTGCCAGCGCAGCTACTTGAAGGCCGAAGCTGCGGTTGGCCGGGCCGTCCTTCACCGCGTGCATGAAGACCAGCTTGTCGCCGTGCTCGATCGCATCCAGGTGCACGTTGGCGATGCCGCTGCCCGGTTCGGCCAGCGCGGTGAGTTCGAAGTAGTGCGTGGCGAACAGCGTGTAGGCGCGGTTGCTGTGCGCCAGGTGGCGCGCGCAGGCCTCGGCCAGGGCCAGGCCGTCGTAGGTGGACGTGCCGCGGCCGATCTCGTCCATCAGCACCAGTGAATGCGCGGTGGCGTGGTGCAGGATGTAGCTGGTCTCGGCCATCTCGACCATGAAGGTGGACTGCCCGCGCGCCAGGTCGTCGCCGGCGCCGATGCGGGTGAGGATGCGGTCGATCGGGCCGATCACCGCGCGCGACGCCGGCACGAAGCTGCCGATGTGCGCCAGCAGCACGATCAGCGCGTTCTGGCGCATGTAGGTGGACTTGCCGCCCATGTTCGGGCCGGTGATGACCAGCATGCGGCGGTCTTCGTCCAACGCCAGGTCATTGGGTTCGAAGGGCTCGCTGCGCACGGCTTCCACCACCGGGTGGCGGCCGCGTTCGATGCGCAGGCCGGGCGTGTCGGTGAGTTCGGGGCGCGACCAGTCCAGCGCCTGCGCGCGCTCGGCGAAGGCGGCCAGCACATCCAGCTCCGACAGGGCACCGGCGCAGCGCCTGAGCGCTTCCAGGCGTTCGTTGAGAACGTCCAGCAGGCCTTCCCACAGCACCTTCTCGCGCGTGAGCGAACGGTCGCGGGCGCTGAGCACCTTGTCCTCGAAGTTCTTCAACTCTTCGGTGATGTAGCGCTCGGCGCCGGTGAGCGTCTGGCGGCGCGTGTAGTGGGTGGGCGCCCGCTCGGACTGGCCCTTGCTGATCTCGATGAAGTAGCCGTGCACGCGGTTGTAGCCGACCTTGAGCGTGGCGATGCCGGTGGCGGCTTTCTCGCGCGCTTCCAGGTCCAGCAGGAACTGGTCGGCGGTGGTGGACAGCGTGCGCAGTTCGTCGAGTTCGGGGTCGAAGCCTTCGGCGATGACGCCGCCGTCGCGAAGCAGCACGGGAGGCTGCGGGATGATCGCCGCCGCCAGCATCGCGGCGTCGGCGGCGTGTTCGCCCAGTTCGGCCGACAGCGCGGCCAGGCGCGGCGAGTCCAGCGGCGCCATCAGCGTGCGCAGGTCGGGCAGCATGGCCAGGCCGTCGCGCAGGGTGGACAGGTCGCGCGGCCGCGCCGAGCGCAGCGCCACGCGCGAGAGGATGCGCTCGACGTCGCCCAGGCCGCGGAATTGCTCGCGCAGGGTTTCGTGCGCATTGCCGTCCATCAGCGTGGCCACGGCATGGTGGCGCTGGCCCAGGATGCCGTGATCGCGCAGCGGGCGGTTGAGCCAGCGGCGCAGCAGGCGCCCGCCCATTGGGCTGACGCTGGAGTCGAGCACGCCCAGCAGCGTGTGTTCGATGCGGCCGTCGGTGCGGCTGTCGAGCTCGAGGTGCCGCCGGGTGGCGGCGTTGAGCGCGATGCCGTCGTCGGCCGATTCGAAGGCGATGGCGGTCAGGTGCGGCAGGCGCTGCTTCTGGGTTTCCTCGACGTAGGCAAGCAGGGCGCCCGCCGCCGAAGTTGCCAGCGGTTTGTCCTCGAGGCCGAAGCCGGTGAGGTCGTGCAGTTGGAAGAAGCGCAGCAGCTGGCGCCGGCAGGCGTCGGCGTCGAAGCCCCAGGGCGGACGGCGGCGCAGGCGGGGCAGGGCAGTGACGGCGGTGGGCCAGCCGTCTTCGTCGGGCGCCAGCAGTTCGGCGGGGTCCAGGCGCGCGAGTTCAGCGGCCAGTTGGTCCTCGTTCGCCACTTCCGACACCAGGAAGCGGCCGGCGGCCAGATCGGCCCAGGCCACGCCGTAGCCGGCCTTGCCGCGCGACACCGCCACCAGCAGCGTGTCGCGCCGCTCCTGCAGCAGCGCCTCGTCGGTGACGGTGCCGGGGGTGACGATGCGCACCACCTTGCGTTCGACCAGGCCCTTGGCCAGCGCCGGGTCGCCGATCTGTTCGCAGATGGCAACCGATTCGCCCAGCGCCACCAGCCGCGCGAGATAACCCTCCATCGCGTGCACCGGCACGCCGGCCATCGGGATGGGCGCGCCGGCGGAAGCGCCGCGCTGGGTCAGGGTGATGTCGAGCAGGCGCGCCGCCTTACGGGCGTCGTCGTAGAACAGTTCGTAGAAATCGCCCATCCGGAACAGCAGCAGGATGTCCGGGTGCTCCGCCTTGGCGGCGAAGAACTGCTTCATCAGGGGGGTGTGGGCCGGGACGTTCGAATCTTGGGCGGACATGGAGGCAGGCAGTCTGGGAGGGACGGCCATCACGGGGCCATCGAGTCTGCTGCATTGTGCCGCATGCGGCACGGTCGCGCGGGAGAGGGAGGCTGGCCGTCCTGGTCAGCCTCCCGGCGTCTCAAACTGGCGTCATTCGACTTCGGTGCCCTCGGGAGGCGCGTCCGCGGTGAATTTGATCGGAACGCGCACCCAGCCCTCCACCTTCTCGCCGCGGGCGCCGTTGCGGCCGGCGTTGAAGCGCCATTGCTCCGCCGCCTCGACGGCGAAGCGGTCGAAGACACCGGCGGGCTCGGAATCCACGATCTTGATTTCTCTTGGTTTGCCGTCCACGCCAACCAGCAGCTCCAGCATGACCAAGCCGCTGATACCGTCCTTGAGGGCCTGCGCGGGGTATTTGGGGTTGCCCAGCACGTCGTCATCCGTGAGTGCCTGCAGGTGCGGCACGGCCACCGGCGCAGCCGACTGTGCGGCCGGCTGCGCGGCCCACGACGCCAGCGTCGCGGCAGCCAGCAGCGAGCCGATCAGGATCGAACCGGCGCGGCGGCGCACCAGGCCGGGGATGGGTTGCTTGAGCATGGCGACTCTCTCCTTCAGGGGATGGCTGGACTGCCAGTGGCAGCCCACGGGAAGGCCGAACTCGGCCAGTTGGGTCTTGAGCATCGCTTCGCCGTAGCGGCGCCGCGAATCGGGGTGGCGGGCCACGACCGCGGCGTCACAGGCCAGCTCCTGGTCGAAGCGGAAGCGCGCCGCCGCCACGTGCACCAGCGGATGGAACCAGAACAGGCAGCGAAGCAGCGTGGCCAGGGCCTGGGCCGGAATATCTCCCCGCTCGATGTGCAGTTGCTCGTGCGCGATGACCAGCCGCTGCTCCTCGTTGGTGTAGCGGTCGGCAAAGTCCACCGGCAGCACGATTCGCGGACGCAACAGGCCGGTGACGGCAGGCGTGGCCAAAGGTGAGGCATCGTGCGGGTGCGTGGGACGGCGGCTAACAGCGCGGTGGAAGCGCTGCTGCCGGATCACCATCAACAGGACCATCGCGAGCGCGCCGCACAACCACAGGCCGAACACCAGGTCGTCCAGCAGCAGGGTTGCTGGCGCTGAGGCAATGGCCGGCACGAGCTCGATTTCCCCCACCAGCGCGGTCAGCGGGGGGTTGCCGCGCCGTGCGGGCAGCAGAACAGCGACCGCCGCCAGCGGCACCAGGGCCCAGCAGGCATAGACCGCCTGTGCGCCGAGCCAACGCCGAAGCGGCTTCCGAAGCATCGCCACCAATCCCAGCGCCAGGGTGAGGGCGAGCGTTGCCTGAATCAGTTCAACCAGCGCACTACTTGCCATCGTTCAACTCCTCCAAAAGACGCGTTACCTTTGCGTTGCCGATGCTCGGAAGCGGGCGGCTCGCAATGAACCGCTTCATCGACGGCATGCGGGCTTACTCGGGCATGTCAGCCGAAATCGCCGGCTCGACGTCGGCGTCGAAACGGACTGGCACCCGCACGCGGGCCGGCGCAGGCTTGCCGGTGGCGGCGTCGATCCCGGGGTTGAAGGTCCACTGGCGAACGGCGGCGAGCGTTGCCTCGTCGAACACTCCCGCCGGCTCCGAGGACACCACTTCAACGGCGGTGACGCGGCCATCGGAATCCACGTTGACATCAACGTCCACGCGCCCGCTGATGCCGGCGTCCTTGGCCGCTGCCGGGAATTGCGGCGCTGACATTTGCCGGAAGGTGGGCAGCGATACCGACGCGGCCTCTTTTGCCGGCGCCTGCGAGGCCCATGCGGTGACGGCGCAGCCGGCGACGAAGGTTGCCAGTAGTGTCAGTCCGACGCGGCGGCGCAGGGCGCTGGGCAGGGGTTGCTTGAGCATGGCGAGTCTCTCCGTCAGTGGATGGCTGGACTGCCAGTGGCAGCCCAGTGGAAGGCCGAACCCGGCCAGTTGGGTCTTGACCATGGCTTCGCCGTATCGGCGCCGGGACAAGGGGAATGCGCCGATCACGTCCGCATCGCAGGCCAGTTCCTGGTCGTAGCGGAAACGGCGGCTGGCGACGTGCATCAGCGGGTTGAACCAGAACACGCAGGTCAGCGCGCTGGCCAGCGCTTGCGCCGGCACGTCGCGACGCGTCACGTGCATGCGTTCATGAGCGATCACCAACTGCTGCTCGTCAGGCAGGTAGCGCTGGTGGAAGTCCACCGGTAGCGCAATGCGCGGCCTGAGCAGGCCGGTGACCGCAGGCGAAGCATCCTGTGTTTCGTCGAACGGCTGGTCGCTTCGCCGGCGCACCCCGCGCTCAAAGGAACGCTGGCGGACCATCTGCACGATAGCCATGGCGACCGCGCCAGCGGCCCACAGGGTCAGCAGCAACGCCGGCACCAGCGATGCGTCGCCGCTGCCGCCGGCGGCAAGCAGCCCCGGGAGCGCCGCGTCGACCGATGGGAGCGTCGCCAGCGGCGGCGCGGCCGGTGCCGGCAGCCAGGCGGCCAGCAGCGAAACCGGCACCAGGGCCCAAGCGGCGTAGGCGAGCCGGGCGCCGATCCAGCGCCGCAGTGGGCGCCGCAGGGCCAGCACCAGCACCAGTGCCAGGACCGACACCAGCGTGGCTTCGAACAGCGCCGCAATCAGGTCACTGGCCATCGTCGAGCTCCTCCAGCAGGCGCTTCACTTCCTCGATGTCCTTGCGGCTGAGCTTGTGCTTCTCGGTGAAGTGCGCCACCAGCGGTGCCAGGCGGCCATCGAACACGCGCTTTAGAAGGCTGCCGCTCTGTCCATGCACCCACGCTTCGCGCGTCAGCACCGGCGAGTAGCTGAAGCGCCGTCCGTCCTTCTCCGCCCTCACGGCGCCCTTCTTCACCAGGCGCCCAAGCAGGGTCTTGATGGTCGATACCTGCCAGTCGTGGTCCCTGGCTAGTTCGGCGATGACGTCCTCCGAACTGCGTGGGCTGTCGCTCCACAGCACTTCCATCACCACGCTTTCCGCTTCGCTGATCTGCATTGGACTGTCTACGTCTGTAAACCGAAGTCCAGATTACAGTTGTAGACGGCGATGTCAAGCGGCCATTTGGCGTGCTTTCGTAGCCACTGCCGCCCGCTCCGTCTACGCTACGGCCATGGACGCCCGAACCCTCCCCGACGACAGCTCGCTGCACGCCCTGGCCGAACAGGTGGCCGAGGCGCTTCAGACCCGCCACTTGATGCTGGCCACCGCCGAAAGCTGCACCGGCGGCTGGATCGCCAAAACCATCACCGACATCCCGGGCTGCTCGGCCTGGTTCGACTGCGGCATCGCGGCCTACAGCTACGAAGCCAAGCAGGCGCTGCTGGGCGTGCGGCCCGAGACGCTGACCGAGCAGGGTGCGGTGAGCCGCGAAACCGTGATGGAAATGGTGTCGGGCGCGCTGGTGACGTCGGGTGCCAGCATTGCCGTGGCGGTCACCGGCATCGCCGGTCCGGGCGGCGGTACGGCTGACAAGCCGGTCGGCACCGTCTGGATCGGCTGGAAGCGCCGCGGCGGCTACCCCATGGCGGAACTCTTCCACTTCGACGGCGACCGCGACGCGGTGCGCCGGCAGACGGTCGAGGCGTCCCTGCAGGGCCTGCTCAAGCTGGCCGACTAGGGGCTTGACAGGCGGGGGAGGGTTGTTAGTAGTATTACTACTAATGAATATCTCCGACACCCAGCACGCCATCCTCGCCATGATCGCCGAGCGCATCGACGCCGACGGCATGCCGCCCTCCCAGGTCGAAATCGCCCACGCCTTCGGGTTCAAGGGTGTGCGCGCGGCCCAATACCACCTCGAAGCCCTCGAGCAGGCGGGCGCCATCCGGCGCGTGCCGGGCCAGGCCCGGGGTATCCGTCTCGTATCGTCCCCGGCCGCCGACCTCGTCCCGGCGGTCGGGGACGATCTTCTCCGCCTGCCGGTGCTGGGCCAGGTCGCAGCCGGCCTGCCCATCGGCGCCGACGCGGGCCACCACGACATGGTCCTGCTCGACCGTGTGTTCTTCCAGCCTTTGCCCGACTACCTGCTCAAGGTGAAGGGCGACTCGATGCGCGACGAAGGCATCCTGCACGGCGACCTCATCGGCGTGCACCGCACCTCCGACGCCCGCAGCGGCCAGATCGTGGTCGCGCGCATTGACGACGAAATCACCGTGAAGCTGCTCAAGATAGGCAAGGACAGCATCCGCCTGCTGCCGCGCAACCCCGACTTCGCGCCGATCGTGGTCAAGCCCGACCAGGACTTCGCCATCGAGGGGCTTTACTGCGGCCTCGTGAGGCCGAACCGATGAGCTTCGGAAACAAGAAATCACCGGCCAAGAAGTCGCTTTCCCTACAGCGCATCGAAGCGGCTTCCGATGCTTCGAAGGCGCCGGATGATTCAGATTCCGATCCACGGGCGGGTTCTCAGTCCGTGAGACTTCCACCCCCTAATCTGGCGGCAACCAAAAACGTAACCCCGAGGAGTTCCACGATGGACGACAACAAGAAGAGTGCCGCGATGGACGAAAACAAGAAGCGCGCTCTCGCCGCCGCCTTGAGCCAGATCGAGAAGCAGTTCGGCAAGGGCGCGGTCATGCGCATGGGCGACAAGAGCACCGAGCCGGCCGAAGTCATCGGCACCGGTTCGCTGATGCTCGACATCGCGCTGGGCATCGGCGGCCTGCCCAAGGGTCGCGTCATCGAGATCTACGGACCGGAATCCTCGGGCAAGACCACGCTCACCCTGCAGGTCATCGCCGAGTGCCAGAAGGCCGGCGGCACCGCCGCCTTCATCGACGCCGAGCACGCCCTCGACCCCACCTACGCGGTCAAGCTGGGCGTGAACATCGACGACCTGCTGGTCAGCCAGCCCGACACGGGCGAACAGGCGCTGGAAATCGCCGACATGCTGGTGCGCTCGAACTCGGTCGACATGGTCGTCATCGACTCCGTGGCCGCGCTCACCCCGCGCGCCGAGATCGAGGGCGAGATGGGCGACCAGCTGCCGGGCCTGCAGGCCCGCCTGATGAGCCAGGCGCTGCGCAAGCTCACCGGCAACATCAAGCGCAGCAACTGCATGGTCATCTTCATCAACCAGCTGCGCATGAAGATCGGCATGATGATGCCGGGCCAAAGCCCGGAAGTGACCACCGGCGGCAACGCGCTCAAGTTCTACGCCTCGGTGCGCCTGGATATCCGCCGCATCGGCGCGGTGAAGAAAGGCGAGGAAATCATCGGCAACCAGACCAAGATCAAGGTGGTCAAGAACAAGATGGCGCCGCCGTTCAAGGTCATCGTCACCGAAATCCTCTACGGCTTCGGCATAAGCCGCGAGGGCGAGATCATCGAGATGGGCGTGGACGCCAAGCTGATCGAGAAGGCCGGCGCCTGGTACAGCTACAACGGCGAGCGCATCGGCCAGGGCAAGGAAAACGTCCGCCAGTGGCTCAAGGACAATCCGGCCATCTCGCAGGAGCTGGAGTCCAAGCTGCGCGACAAGTTCGTGCCCGGCCTGGTGATCGGTGAAGAGAACACCGACGCGGCCGTCGAGGCCTGATTTGAGCCGTCTGGGCTGGGTCGCGGCATGAGCTACGGCGGGCGACCCCCGCGGGCCGCGCCCGACCCCACCCAGAAGGCCATGGAACTGCTGGTCAGGCGGGAGCACTCCCGCCGGGACCTGAAGCGAAAGCTGGGGCTGCGGGGTGCCGACCCCGCCGAGGCCGAGGCGGCCGTCGAGAAGCTGGCTGGCCTGGGTTACCAGGACGACGACCGGTTCGGGGCCTCGTTTGCCCGCGACCGCGCGGCTTCGGGCTACGGCCCCGTTCGCATCCGGCAGGAGCTGGCGGGGCACGGTCTGAGCGGCGACCAGGTCCAGAACGCGCTGGACCAGTGTGAAACGGACTGGGCCGCCTCGGCCCGTTCGTTGGTGGACAAGCGCTTCCGCCCTGAACAACTGGCCGACCCGGCCCGCCGCCGTAAAGCCGTCGATTTCCTGCTGCGCCGGGGATTCGACCCCAACTGCACCTATGCGGCGGTTCGCGCCCGTCCGGACGATGAATTCGACGCCATCGAGTGAGCGTTGGCGCGCCGGGAGCGGCCTGCGGGCTGGTAATCTTGCCGCCTGAGATTCCAGAGCCCAACGCCGTCCATGACCAAGACCACCAACGCCATCCGCCGGGACTTCCTCGAGTTCTTCCGCTCCAAGGGCCATGAGGTGGTGCCGTCCAGCCCGCTGGTGCCGGGCAACGACCCGACCCTGCTGTTCACCAACGCCGGCATGGTGCAGTTCAAGGACGTGTTCCTGGGCGCCGAGAAGCGCAGCTACAAGCGCGCCGCCAGTTCGCAGCGCTGCGTGCGCGCCGGCGGCAAGCACAACGACCTCGACCAGGTGGGCTATACCGCGCGCCACCACACCTTCTTCGAGATGCTGGGCAACTTCAGCTTCGGCGACTACTTCAAGCGCGACGCCATTCACTACGCGTGGGAGCTGCTGACCGGCGTTTGGGGCCTGCCCAAGGATCGATTGCTGGTGACGGTCTACCACACCGACGACGAGGCCTTCGACCTGTGGCACAAGGAGATCGGCCTGCCGATCGATCGCATCATCCGCATTGGCGACAACAAGGGTGCGCCGTACGCGTCGGACAATTTCTGGCAGATGGCCGACACCGGCCCCTGCGGCCCGTGCACTGAAATCTTCTACGACCACGGCGACCATATCGCGGGCGGTCCGCCGGGCAGCCCGGACGAGGACGGCGATCGTTTCATCGAGATCTGGAACAACGTCTTCATGCAGTACGACCGCCAGCCCGACGGCTCCCTGGTGCCGCTGCCGGCGCCGTGCGTGGACACCGGCATGGGCCTTGAGCGGGTGGCCGCGGTGCTGCAGCACGTGCACAGCAACTACGAGATCGACCTGTTCCAGCATCTGGTCAAGGCTGCCGCCGCGCTCACGGCCACCACCGACCTGGAGCACAAGTCGCTGCGCGTCATCGCCGACCATATCCGCGCCTGCAGCTTCCTGATCGTGGACGGCGTGCTGCCGTCGAACGAAGGCCGCGGCTACGTGCTGCGCCGGATCATCCGCCGTGCGGTGCGCCACTTCTGGAAGCTCGACGGGCTGAGCGCCGACGGCAAGTTCTGGCGCATGGTGCAGCCGCTGGTGGACGTGATGGGCGAAGCCTACCCGGAGCTGGTGGCCAAGCGCAGCCTGGTGGAACAGGCGCTCAAGGCCGAGGAAACCGCCTTCGGGCAGACGCTCGACGCCGGCATGGCGCGCCTGAACGACTACCTGGCCGCCTCGGCCAACCGCATCCGCGGCGACCAGCTGTTCCAGCTGCACGACACCTACGGCTGCCCGCCCGATCTGATCGCCGACCTGCTGCGCGAGAACGCCGACAAGGGCTGGGCGCTGGCGGACGGCGCGATGGCCGAGTACGACACGCTGATGGGCCAGCAGCGCGATCGCGCGCGTGCATCGAGCAAGTTCGCTGGTGGCACCGCGCTGCCGGCCGACCTGATCGCCGCGCTCAAGCCCACCGAGTTCCTCGGCTACGAATCGCTCGAAACCGACGGCTGCCGCATTGTGGCGTTGCTGCGCGACGGCAAGCCGGTTGAGGCCATCGCCGCGGGCGAAGAGGCGCTCGTGCTGCTCGACAAAACGCCGTTTTACGCCGAATCCGGTGGCCAGGTGGGTGACACCGGCCTGCTGCTGGACGTGCAGGGCGTGAGGTTCGAGGTGCGCGACACGCTGAAGCTGTCGGGCGCCTTCCACGGCCACCTGGGCCGGCTGGCCAGCGGCACGCTCAGGCGCGGCGACCGCCTGTCGGCGCGGGTGGACGAGGATCGCCGCCAGGCGGTGGTGCTCAACCATTCCGCGACCCACCTGCTGCACGCCGCGCTGCGCGACCTGCTGGGCGAACACGTTACGCAGAAGGGCTCGCTGGTGGCGCCCGACCGCCTGCGCTTCGACTTTTCGCACTTCCAGGCCATCCCCGCCGCCGACCTTGCCCGCATCGAGGCGATGGTGAACGCCGAGATCCGCCGCAACGCCAAGGCGCAGGTGCACCACATGGGCATGCAGGACGCCCTGGATTTCGGCGCCATGGCGCTGTTTGGTGAAAAGTACGGCGAACACGTGCGGGTGCTGAAGATGGGCGGCTTCTCCACCGAGCTGTGCGGCGGAACCCACGTGCACCACACCGGCGACATCGGCGTGTTCAAGATCGTCAGCGAGGGCGGCGTGGCGGCGGGCGTGCGCCGCATCGAGGCTGTTACCGGCGCCGGCGCGCTGGACTACATCGCGCGCGAAGAGCGCCGCCTCGACGAGGCCGCGCATCTGCTGGGCGGCAACGCCGGCGACGTGATTGAAAAACTGCGCCAGCTGCTTGATCGCCAGAAAAAGCTCGAGCGCGAGCTGGAGTCGCTCAAGGCCAAGGCCGCCGCGGGGGCCACGGCCGACCTGGCGGCGTCGGCGCCGGAGGTGGCGGGCGTCAAGGTCGTGGCCGCACGCCTGGAGGGGCTGGATGCGAAGTCGCTGCGCGACGCCGTGGACCAGCTCAAGGGTCGCCTGGGCGATGCCGTGATCGTGCTGGCGTCCGCGCAGGACGGCAAGGCCTCGCTGGTGGCCGGCGTGCAGGGCACGGCGCTGGGCAAGGTCAAGGCGGGTGAATTGCTGTCCCACGTGGCCGCGCAGATCGGCGGCAAGGGCGGCGGCCGTCCGGACATGGCGCAGGGCGGCGGCCCCGACGGCCCGGCGCTGCTGGCGGCCCTGGCGGGCATTCCGGACTGGGTAGCGCAGCGGCTTGGCTGACCCGGGCAGGGCGCGTTTGCGCCATGCCCATGTGCGCACTACCATCGGGGCAGCCGCGATCGTGCGGCGGGGAGCCGCAGCGTGCCGTCTGGACGCGCGGGCCGGTGCAAGGATGTATCGGGAGGGAAGGCGATGCTGATTTTGACGCGACGGGTCGGGGAGACCCTGATGATTGGCGATTCAGTCACGGTCACCGTGCTGGGCGTCAAGGGCAACCAGGTGCGCATTGGCATCACGGCACCCAAGGATGTCGCGGTCCATCGCGAGGAAATCTTCCAGCGCATCCAGAAGGATGACGCCACGCCCGCGGGCGGCGATCAAACAGGTTTACCCAAGGCCGACTGAGGCGCTATCCTATGCGGCCGGCGAGACTCGAAAGAGGTTCGCCGGGTCCAGTTCCGGAGTGATGCCCGAGTGGCCGAAGGGGCTCCCCTGCTAAGGGAGTATTGGGTCAAAAGCCTGATCGAGGGTTCGAATCCCTCTCACTCCGCCAGGACTGGAAAGGTGTGCAGGGGGCGTGCTGAATTGAATTGATGCACAGGCATTGACGATCGAGGCAACGTCCCCCATAATTTCGCTTCTGCGCGCCCGTAGCTCAGCTGGATAGAGCACCAGGCTACGAACTTGGTGGTCGGGAGTTCGAATCTCTCCGGGCGCGCCACTAATGCAGAAAGGGTGCTTCGGCACCCTTTTTCTTCGGCGGCAAAGGACTTCGGCGGGTTACGCCGGTTTCCCCCACCGCCGTCCATTTGGAACTCGTGCGGCGCGCCTTCCAGGGCGCCGGGCTTCACCGCCGGGGTATAGCTCAGCCTGGTAGAGCGCCAGCTTTGGGAGCTGGATGTCGTGGGTTCGAATCCCTCTGCCCCGACCAGGCTGGCCTCAACCCGGGCTACACTGCTACCCAGCATGGAAGCGGACGGGTACGGCCGGTATCATCCCGGCAGGCGCCCGTAGCTCAATCGGATAGAGCACCGGCCTTCTAAGCCGGCGGTTGCAGGTTCGATTCCTGCCGGGCGCGCCAGGCGGGCAAGGCAGGAAAAGCGGTACAAATTCACAATGTGGTGGATGTAGCTCAGTCGGTTAGAGCATCGGATTGTGATTCCGAGGGTCGCGGGTTCGAGTCCCGTCTTCCACCCCAGTTCCAGCCGGTTCAATGTTGCGGCATAATGCCGCGTCGCAAGCCGCTTCTGCGGGAAGATTACGGGCCGTTAGCTCAGTTGGTAGAGCAGTTGACTCTTAATCAATAGGTCGAAGGTTCGAATCCTTCACGGCCCACCAATCTTCCCGATTGAATCGACACCGCGCGACGTTGCGAAAGTGGCGGAACTGGTAGACGCGCTGGATTTAGGTTCCAGTGGGGTAACCCGTGAGAGTTCGAGTCTCTCCTTTCGCACCATCCGGCAACGGAGGCGCGGGGACGATTCGGGGCTCTGCGGGTTTTTTCATTTTCAGCGCCCGAGAAACGGCGCGGTCGCAGGAGTTGACATGCAAGTTTCGCTCGAGAACACCGCAAATCTGGAACGCCGCATCACCGTCAGCCTGCCCGCCGAGCGCTTCGAGGGCGTGGTTGGCAAGCGGCTGCAGGAAATCGGCCGCACTGCCAACATCAAGGGTTTCCGCCGCGGCAAGGTGCCCGCCAAGATCATCGAACACCGCTTCGGCGCGCAGGTTCGCAATGAAGCCTACGGCGAGCTGATCCGCGAGAGCCTGGGCGAAGCGATCGCACAGGAAAACCTGCGCGTTGCCGGTACGCCCGAGGTCAAGCCCGAAGCCACCGGTGAAGGCGGCGAGATCCGCTACACCGCCACCTTCGAAGTGGTTCCCGATTTCGGCAAGGTCGATCCGGCCCAGCTCAAGATCGTCCGCGCCACGGCCAGCATCGGCGACGCCGACATCGACGGCATGATCGAGACCCTGCGCCAGCAGCGCCGCACGTGGGACGCCGCCGAGCGTGCCGCCGAGGCGGGCGACCTGGTAACGGTGGAAACCTTCGCCACCACGGCTTCCGGCCGCTACCCGGCCGAAGGCTCCGACCGCGGCGCCACCGTGCTGGGCTCGAACGTGATGTACCCGGAGCTTGAGTCCCAGCTGGCCGGCATGTCCGCCGGCGACGAGCGCGAGGTCGAGATCACCTTCCCGGCCAACTGGCGCGTGGCCGAGCTGGCCAACCAGGCGGCCAAGGTCCTCCTGAAGGTCACCAAGGTGTCGGCACCGAACCTGCCGGCCGTGGACGAAGCCTTCGTCAAGAGCTTTGGCGTCAAGAGTGGCAAGGTCGAGCAGTTCCGCCAGGAAGTGCGTTCCAACCTCGAGCGCGAGCTCAAGGGCAACCTGATGCAGCGCCTGCGCGCGGAAGTGGCCGAGAAGCTCGTGGCCGCCCATGCCAGCGTCGAACTGCCGCCGCGCCTGATCCAGGTCGAGTCCCGCCAGATGGCGGCTGCCGCCGAGCAGCAGGCGCGCCAGCAGGGCCAGCCCAATGCCAAGTTCGAATCCGACCCGTTCCTGCCGGCGGCTCGCAACCGCGTCGCCGCGGGCTTGCTGGTGGGCGAAGTGGCCCGCCAGAACAACCTCAAGCTCGAGTCGGCCCGCCTGAACGAGACGCTGCAGCTGATCGCATCGACCTACGAAGATCCGAGCCAGGTCATTGAACTCTACCGGAACGACCCCAACCTCATGTCGAGCCTTCGCGGTAGGGTGATGGAAGAGCAGGTGATCGATTGGATCGCCGAGCGCGCCGAAGCCACCGAGAAAGCGATGAGTTTTGCCGAGTTGATGCGTCCGGTCGCCTGAGGCGGCCCCAACGGAGGAACGCGCGAATGGATCCGATCAAGGGCTTGAACCTGGTGCCGATGGTGGTCGAACAGACCAGCCGCGGTGAGCGGGCGTACGACATCTATTCGCGTCTCCTGAAAGAGCGCGTCATCTTCCTGGTCGGTCCGATCGACGACTACGTGGCCAACGTGATCGTGGCCCAGATGCTGTTCCTCGAGGCCGAGAACCCCGAGAAGGACATCAGCCTTTACATCAACTCGCCGGGCGGCATCGTCACGTCCGGCATGGCGATCTACGACACCATGCAGTTCATCAAGCCCGACGTGAGCACCATCTGCATCGGCCAGGCCGCCAGCATGGGTTCGTTCCTGCTGGCCGCCGGCGCCAAGGGCAAGCGCTACATCCTGCCTAGCGCGCGCGTGATGATCCACCAGCCCCTGGGCGGCTACCAGGGCCAGGCCAGCGACATCGAGATCCACACCCGCGAGATCCTGACCCTGCGCGACCGCCTGAACAGCACGTTGGCCAAGCACACCGGCCAGCCGATCGAGCGCATCGCCAAGGACACCGACCGCGACAACTTCATGGATTCCGAGGCCGCCAAGGCCTACGGCATCGTGGACGCGGTGATCGATCGTCGCCCCGACGACAGCGTGCAGGCCGCCTGATCCTCGCCGCGCACGCCGTCTTCGCGCCCCGTACCGGCTTGTCCGGATCGGGGCTTGGGGTGATACGGCGTGTGATATTCTCGATTCAGACCCATTCCATCAGGGCAGCGAAAGCATGACCGAAGACCGCCAGGGCCGAACCGGCGACAGCACCAAGATCCTCTACTGCTCCTTCTGCGGAAAGAGCCAGCACGAGGTGCGCAAGCTGATCGCGGGCCCCAGCGTGTTCATCTGCGATGAATGCGTGGAGCTGTGCAACGACATCATCCGCGAAGAGCTGGAGGAGAAGGCGCACGCCGCCCGCAGCCACCTGCCCAAGCCGCGCGAGATCCTCGAGGTTCTCGACCAGTACGTGATCGGCCAGCAGCGCGCCAAGAAGACGCTCTCGGTCGCCGTCTACAACCACTACAAGCGCATCGAGAGCCGGATCAAGAACGACGACATCGAACTGTCGAAGTCCAACATCCTGCTGATCGGCCCGACCGGTTCGGGCAAGACGCTGCTGGCGGAAACGCTGGCGCGCCTGCTCAACGTGCCGTTCACCATCGCCGACGCCACCACGCTGACCGAAGCGGGCTATGTCGGCGAAGACGTCGAGAACATCATCCAGAAGCTGCTGCAGAAGTGCGACTACGACGTCGAGAAGGCCCAGTCGGGCATCGTCTACATCGACGAGATCGACAAGATCTCGCGCAAGTCCGAGAATCCGTCCATCACCCGCGACGTGTCGGGCGAGGGCGTGCAGCAGGCGCTGCTCAAGCTGATCGAGGGCACCGTGGCCTCGGTGCCGCCGCAGGGCGGCCGCAAGCATCCGCAGCAGGAGTTCCTGCAGGTGGACACGCGCAACATCCTGTTCATCGTCGGCGGCGCGTTCGCCGGCCTGGACAAGGTGATCCAGGCGCGCAGCACCGATTCGGGCGGCATCGGCTTTGGCGCCAAGGTCAAGTCCAGCGAGCGCAAGATCGAGATCGGCAAGCTCCTGGCCGAAGTCGAGCCCGAGGACCTGATCAAGTTCGGCCTGATCCCCGAGTTCGTCGGTCGCCTGCCGGTGGTCGCCACTCTGGAAGAACTCGACGAAGCGGCGCTGATCAAGATCCTCACCGAGCCCAAGAACGCCATCACCAAGCAGTTCAAGAAGCTGTTCGAGATGGAGGGCGTGGAGCTTGAGGTCCGCCCGGACGCGCTGATGGCCATCGCAAAGCGTGCGCTCAAGCGCAAGACCGGTGCCCGCGGCCTGCGCACCATCATGGAATCGGTGCTTCTGGACACGATGTACGAACTTCCCTCGCTGGAGAATGTCAGCAAGGTCGTGGTGGACGAGTCGGTGATCAACCACGCCACCGAGCCCTACCTGATCTACAGCACCACCCAGCCCGCGCCCAAGGCGGCCTCGGGCGACTGAGGCGGCGACGCAAGTTGTTGAAATACGGGCCGGTCTTTCCGGCCCGTTTTTTTTGCACCGGAAAAACTTGCAAGCCCCCCCCGCGGACCCCATAACCTGAGTCTGGAAGGGGCATTGGCCCCGGAGGAGTCCTCCATGAACGACACCAACACCATCCCGCATCGACTCGACCTGCCCGTGCTGCCGCTGCGCGACGTCGTGGTCTACCCGCACATGGTCATCCCGCTGTTCGTCGGCCGCGACCGGTCGATCAAGGCCCTGGACCTGGCCATGGCCGGCGACAAGCAGATCCTCCTGATCGCGCAGAAAAGCCCCGACACCGACGACCCGGGCGCGGACGACCTTTACCCGGTGGGCACACTGGCGCAGGTGCTGCAGCTGCTCAAGCTGCCCGACGGCACCATCAAGGTGCTGGTGGAGGGCTCGGCGCGCGTGGCGATCGACGGCTTTGGCGACCGCGAAGGTGCGCTCACCGCCACCGGCATCGAAACCGACTCGGTGCACGAGCGTGACGAGCGAGAGATCGAGGTCACGCAGCGCTCGCTGATGACCCTGTTCGAACAGTACGTCAAGACCAACCGCAAGCTGCCGCCCGAACTGCTTACCACGCTGGCCGGCATCGACGACCCCAGCCGCCTGGCCGACACCATCTCGGCCCACTTGGGGGCGCGCCTGTCCGACAAGCAGCAGCTGCTCGAGACCCTGGAAGTGGGTCGGCGCATGGAAACGCTGATCGGCCTGGTGGACGGCGAGATCGACGTGCAGCAGATCGAGAAGCGCATCCGCGGCCGGGTCAAGTCGCAGATGGAGAAGAGCCAGCGCGAGTACTACCTCAACGAGCAGATGAAGGCGATCCAGAAGGAGTTGGGCGAGATCGACGACGCGCCCAACGAACTCGAGGAGATGGCCAAGAAGGTCGCTGCCGCCGGCATGCCCAAGCCGGTGGAGGCCAAGGCCAAGGCCGAGCTCAACAAGCTCAAGCAGATGTCGCCCATGTCGGCCGAAGCCACCGTGGTGCGCAACTACATCGACTGGCTGGTTGGGGTGCCGTGGAAGAAGCGCAGCAAGATCCGCAAGGACCTCAATGCCGCGCTGGAGGTGCTTGACGCCGACCACTACGGGCTGGAGAAGGTCAAGGAACGCATCCTCGAATACCTCGCGGTGCAGCTGCGCGTGAAGCAGATGAAGGGCGCGATCCTGTGCCTGGTGGGCCCGCCCGGCGTGGGCAAGACGTCGCTTGGGCAGTCCATCGCCAAGGCCACCAACCGCAAGTTCGTGCGCATGTCGCTGGGCGGCGTGCGCGACGAGGCCGAGATCCGCGGCCATCGCCGCACCTACATCGGGTCGATGCCCGGCCGCATCGTCCAGAACCTCAGCAAGGTGGGCACCAAGAACCCGCTGTTCATGCTCGACGAGCTCGACAAGATGAGCATGGATTTCCGGGGCGACCCGTCGTCGGCGCTGCTGGAAGTGCTCGACCCCGAGCAGAACCATTCCTTCAACGACCACTACCTGGAAGTCGACCTGGACCTGTCGGAGGTGATGTTCGTCGCCACCGCCAATTCGCTCAACATCCCCGGCCCGCTGCTCGACCGCATGGAAGTGATCCGGATCCCCGGCTACACCGAGGACGAGAAGCTGCACATCGCCGAGAAGTACCTCATCCCCAAGCAGCTCAAGGCCAACGGCATGAAGGACGCCGAGCTCAAGATCAACGAGGCCGCCGTGCGCGACATCGTGCGCTATTACACGCGCGAGTCGGGCGTGCGCAACCTCGAGCGCGAGGTTTCCAAGATCTGCCGCAAGGTGGTCAAGGAAATCGCGCTGGCGGGTCCGCGCAAGGGCGGCAAGCCCATTTCGGCCAGCGTGACGCCCAAGAACCTCGACAAATATCTGGGCGTGCAGCGCTTTGATTTCGGTCGCGCCGAGCAGGAAAGCGAAGTGGGCCTGGTCACCGGCCTGGCCTGGACCGAGGTGGGCGGCGACCTGCTGCAGATCGAGGCCTCGCTGCTGCCGGGCAAGGGCCAGTTGATCCTCACCGGGCAGTTGGGTGACGTGATGCAGGAGTCGGCGAAAGCGGCCTACAGCGTGGTGCGTTCGCGCAGCGAGCGCCTGGGCCTGGACACCGAGTTCCACAACAAGTTCGACACCCACGTGCACGTGCCCGAGGGCGCCACGCCCAAGGACGGTCCGAGCGCCGGCATCGCGATGGTGACGGCCCTGGTGTCGGTGCTGTCGGGCGTGCCGATTCGTTCCGACGTGGCCATGACCGGCGAGATCACCCTGCGCGGTCGCGTGCTGCCGATCGGTGGACTCAAGGAGAAGCTGCTGGCCGCGCTGCGCGGCGGCATCCGCACGGTGATCATCCCGGAAGAGAACCGCAAGGACCTGGCGGACATCCCCAAGAACGTCACCCAAGGCATGAAGATCATCCCGGTGAAGTGGATCGACGAGGTGCTCGACATCGCCCTGGTGCGTGCGCTGGCGCCGGAGTCGAGCTCCGAGCCGTCGCCCGACAGCACGGGGGAGGCCGGATCGAAAGAGGGCGCCGGGGCGTCGGTGACGCACTGATCAGCGGGGCCCTGCTAACACGGAAACCCGCGAAATATCTGGCTTTCGCGTATTGCGCGGGTAAAATGCGGCTGGTATAAATCAACGCAACCTCCGCGCCGGCAGTTGCCGGGCGGGGTGGCACAATGGATCGGGTCTACCCCAGGCCAACGCCGGGCCAGCCCGGTTTTTCGAAATGCGAGCCTGCTCGCTCAGGGAGTCAATAATGAACAAAGCCGAATTTACGAGTGCCGTCGCCGATGGCGCCGAACTGACCAAGGCTGACGCCGGTCGCGCCGTCGACGCCATGATCGACGTGATCAAGCAGGCCCTCAAGAACAACGAGACCATCACTTTGGTGGGCTTCGGCACGTTCTCGGTCCGCACCCGCGCCGCCCGCCAGGGCCGCAACCCGCAGACCGGCGACACCATCAACATCAAGGCGTCGAAGAATCCTGCGTTCAAGGCTGGCAAAGCCCTGAAGGATGCTGTAAACTGACCGTCTTGTAAGGGTGCTTAGCTCAGCGGTAGAGCGTCGCCCTTACAAGGCGAGGGTCGGGGGTTCGAAACCCTCAGCACCCACCAAAGCAGTTGAAACAGCGGAGTGGTAGTTCAGTCGGTTAGAATGCTGGCCTGTCACGCCGGAGGTCGCGGGTTCGAGTCCCGTCCACTCCGCCATATCCTCGAGGGCGCCCCACAAGGGCGCCTTCGTTTTTTCCGGCCCGGGGAAGCCCGGGTCATCAATCAAACGGCATAGCCCACATGCTCCAGAACATTCGCGAAAAGAAGTGGATCGCCTTCGCCATCCTGGTCCCGGTGATCATCACCATGGCCTTCTTCGGCATCGATTCCTACTTCTCAACCAGCGTCGACAGCTACGCCGCCAGGATCACCGGCCCCGCCAAGTTGGGCATCTGGGGTGGGCAGGAGCAGGAGATTTCCCAGGACCAGTTCCGCCGCCGCTATGACCTGCTTCGCCAGCAGGAGCGCGAACGCCAGGGCGAGTCGTTCAGCAGCGAGGCGTTCGAGTCCCTGGACAACAAGCGCAACGTGCTCGACGGGATGATCGACGAGGCGCTCCTGGGCCTGGTGGCAGAACGCGACGGCATCACCGTCGGCGAGGCCCAGGTGGCCCAGCAGCTCAAGGAAATGCCCGAGTTCCAGGCCAACGGCGCCTACAGCGTCGACCAGTACCGGCTTGCGCTGGCCGGGCAGGGCCAGACCCACGCCCAGTTCATGGCCGCCATGCGCGCCGACATGGCGCGCCGGACCATTCCCAGCCAGATTGTTTCCTCGGCCATGGCCAGCCAGTCCGAGCTCGAGGCGTTCCTTTCGCTGAGCCAGCAGACCCGCGACCTGTCGCTGGTGGACCTGCCGACGCCGGCGCTGCCGGCCGAGTCCACCACCGACGATCAGCTCAAGGCCTGGTACGACGCCAACCTGTCGGTTTATCGCAGCGAAGAGACCGTGGCCATTGACTACGTCGAAATCGACGGCGCCACGCTGGACGCGCCGGCCACCGCCGACGAAGCGACGCTGCGCGGCTTGTACGACACTTACAAGTCCCGCTATGTCACGGCGCCTGGCCGCGTGGCCTCGCACATCCTGGTGACGGCCGCCGCCGATGCCGACGCAGCCACCGATGCCGCTGCGCGCGACCGCGCCGCGGCGCTGGCGGCCAAGGCGCGCGAGCCCGGCGCCGACTTCGCCGCGATCGCCCGCGAAAGTTCGCAAGACCTCGGATCCAAGGCCGAGGGCGGCGACCTGGGCGCCATCGCCGAAGGTGACATCGGCCCCGAGTTCGAGGCCGCGCTGTTCGCGTTGACGCAAGCAGGGCAGGTGACCGACCCGGTGCGTACGCCGGCCGGCTGGCACGTCATCGAACTGCGCGAACTGACGCCGGGCAGCGAGCGCACGTTCGAAGAAGTGCGCGCCGACCTCGAGGCCGAATACGTGGCCAACGAGCGCGAGCGCGTTTTCAGCGAGCTCAGCGGTGGCTTGATCGAACGCATCTACAAGGATCCCACCGCGCTGACGCCGGCCGCCGAGGCCATGGGCCTGAAGGTGAGCCGCAGCCAGCCGTTCACCCAGGGCCAGGCCGACGGTATCGCCGCCATGGCGCAGGTTCGCGCGGCCGCTTTCGCCGACGCCCAGAAGACTGAGCGCCAGGTCAGCGACGCCATCGAAATCGGCCCCAACCACGTGGTTGTGCTGCATGTGGTGGATCACCAGCCGGAGGCCGCGCTGGCCTTCGACGACGTGCGCGACCGGGCGCTGGCCGACTACAACGCCGATCGCCTTGCCAAGGTGGCCAAGGCCCAGGCCGACGCCATGCTCAAGCGCGCGCTGGCCGGCGAATCGCTTGAAGCGCTGGCCACCGAGGCCGGCCGCACGGTTGCCACGCTGGCCGCGACCGGCCGCCGTGCGAACCTGCCGCCGCGCATCCTGGAAGTGGCTTTCGGCCTGTCCAAGCCCGAGGAAGGCAAGCCCAGCATCGCCATCGCGCAGATCGCGCCTGACCGCTACGCGCTGGTGGCCGTTACCGCCATCACCCCCGGCGACCTGGCCACGCTCGACGATGCCACCCGCGAAGCGCTGCTCGACCAGTTCTCGCAGGCGCGCGGCGTGGTGGAGTACCAGGACTACGTCAAGGCCCTGCGCCGCCAGTACACGGTCAAGGTGGTTGAAGAACGCCTGTGAGGACGTTGCGCCATTAAAAAAAAGGCCCGGGAATCCCGGGCCTTTTTTTGGGTTCTTCTCCCAAGTAAGGGAACTGGCGCCGGCCCCACCGCGAAGGCGAGGGTCACTGCCTGCTCAGTGAAGCCTTTATTTCGCAGCCAGTGACCCTCGGTTCCGGGGTGGCGACGGCGCCAGTCCCCGCAGTTTGGAGAAGAGCCTTTTTTTGCTGGCGGCGAAGGTCGCCTAGGAGTCCCCGATGCCGGTCATGCCCAGGATGTTGTAGCCGGCATCCACGTAAGTGACTTCACCGGTAACGCCGGCGGCCAGGTCCGAGCACAGGAACGCGGCCACGTTGCCCACGTCGTCGATGGTGACGCTGCGGCGCAGCGGCGCGTGCGCTTCGACGTGGCCGAGCATCTTGCGGAAGTTGGCGATGCCGGCCGCGGCCAGCGTCTTGATCGGGCCGGCGGAAATGGCGTTGACGCGGGTGCCTTCCGGCCCGAGGTTGAGCGCGAGGTAGCGCACGTTCGCCTCCAGGCTGGCCTTGGCCAGGCCCATCACGTTGTAGTTGGCCAGCGCGCGCTCGGCGCCCAGGTAGCTCAGCGTGAGGATGCTGCCGTGGCGCCCTTTCATCATCGGCCGCGCGGCCTTGGCCAGGGCGGCCAGGCTGTAGCTGGAGATGTCATGGGCGATGCGGAAGTTCTCGCGGGTCAATCCGTCCAGGAAATCGCCCTCTATCGCCTCGCGCGGCGCGTAGCCGACCGAATGCACCAGGATGTCGAAGCCGTCCCAGCGCTTGGCCAGTTCGGAGAAGACGCTGGCGATCTGGTCGTCGTCGCCCACGTCCAGCGGCAGCACGATGTCGGAATGGCAGTCGGCGGCGGCGCCTTCCACTCGCGACTTGAGCTTGTCATTCTGGTACGTGAACGCCAGTTCGGCGCCCTCGCGGAACATCGCGTCGGCGATGCCGCTGGCGATCGAGCGTTGGCTGGCGACACCCACGACGAGGGCGCGCTTGCCGGTCAAGAATCCCATCTGTTCCTCCCGATGCCGCCGAGCCGGCGGCGCAAAGTGGCCTAGTTTGAACCGCGGTGGGCCATACCGCCAAGCATGGTGGCTGGCCTGGCCTCAGGGAGCGACGCGCAGCACCTGGCCGGGCCGCAGGATGGACTTCGCATTGAGTCCGTTGATCGAGAAAAGCCTGGCCAGCGGCACGCCTTCGCTCGCTGCTATCCGGGACAGGGTGTCGCCGCGACGAACGACGTAGGTACGCACCGCACCCGGCAATTCCAGCGGGGCCGCGGTTTCCGGCGTGGCCGCCGCCGACATCAGGGTGGCCAGCGCGGTGGCTGGCGCCAGCACGCTGCGCGGCGCCCCGGCAACCACGCGGCCTTGGCGGAAGCCGGGGTTGAGCGCACGCAGGCGCGAGGCATCGGTGCCCATGCGAACGGCGGCCTGGTCCAGGCTTTGCACGCCTTCGGGCAGGGTCATGCGCACCAGCGGCACGAAACGCGCATCGCGCGGCAGCGACAGGCCGTGGCGTTCGGGCTTTTCGAACAGGCAGGCAAGGGCATGCAGCTTCGCCACGTAGTCGTAGGTGGTGCGCGACAGCCCGCGCGGCAGGTGGCTTTCGCCCGACACGCGGCGCTCGCCGCTGCTGCGGAACGCGCGCACGATGCGGTATTCGCCGGCGTTGTAGCCCATGGCCATGGCCCGCCACTCGCCGTCGAACATCTGGTCCAGCGCCACCAGGTAGGACAGCGCGGCATCGGTGGACTCGATGGGAGACAGCCGGCCGTCATAGCCGGGCTTGATCAGGATGCCGTGGTTGCGCGCGGTGCTGGCGATCATCTGCCACATGCCGGCCGGCCCGCCGGGGCCCATGGCGTCGGGCCGGTACCAGCTCTCCACTATCGGCAGCAGCGCGAACTCGCCGGGCAGGCCCTTGCGCTCGACTTCCTCGACCACGTAGCCCATCAGCGGAAGGATTTGCTGAATCTGGCGGGAAAAGCTTTCGGGGTAGCCCGCATAGCGCTTGCGCCAATGGCGGTTGTGCTGGCCCTTGACGCAGATGGGGGCCGAGAAGCGTGCGGTCATCCGGTCGAATACCTCGGCGCCGGTGTCGATCGGGTCGGGCGCGACCACCTCGGGCGCCACGGGTTCAGGCGGTCTCACGACCGGTGGGGCCGGCCTGAGCCGCACTTGCGTCGCCGGCTCGCGTGGGTCGTGGAGGTCGGGCTTGACCTGCGGCTGGCAGGCGGCAAGCGCCAGCGCCAGGGCCAGCAGGCCAATGCGTCGGGTAGGGGATGAGGTCATTGTTTGAACGTGTCCTTCCAGAGGCGAAGCGCTCCGAACGCCTCGTTGCGATCCTGTGGCGGCCTGCCCAGGTGCCGGGCCAAGCTGGCCTGCAGGCCGGGCTGGTCGATGCGCAGGAATGGGTTGCAGTCGAGTTCGCTGCCCAGCGTGCTGGGCAGGCTGGGCAGGCCGCGGGCACGCAGGGCGCGCACCTCGGCCAGGCGCAGGTCGCGCGTGGGGTTGTCGGGCTCCACGGCACGCGCGAAACGACCGTTGGCCTCGGTGTATTCATGGCCACAGCACACGGCGGTGGTGGCCGGCAGCGCCGCCAGCCGCTCCAGCGACGCCAGGAACTGTGCCGGCTGGCCTTCGAACATGCGCCCGCAGCCCAGGCTGAACAGCGTGTCGCCGCAGAACAGGTGTCCTGCCCCGTGGAAGGCGACGTGGCTGAGCGTATGGCCCGGTACGCCGATAACGTCCAGCGTCAGGTCCAGCGCGTCCACCCGCACCTGGTCGCCGTGGGCGACGCGTGCGGTGGCCGCGGTGATGCGCTCGTCGTGCGGGGCATGGCAGGGGATGCCGAACTGTTGCGCCAGCGCCGCCGCGCCGGCGACATGGTCGGGATGGTGGTGGGTCAGCACGATCGCCGCCGGCCTCAGGCCTTCGGCCGCTGCCTGCAGCACGGGGCCGGGCTCGCCGGGGTCCACCACCAGGGCCTCGCCGCTTGGAGCGGCGAGCAGCCAGATGTAGTTGTCGTTCAACGCGGGCAGGGGTATGGCACGCAGCACGGGATGACCTGGGGCGCGCTTTTGACGCAGAATCGCGACCATGCCCCCGGCTCACGCCCGACGTCAACCTGATCCCGACCCCGACGCCTGGTTCGGCCGCGAAGTGGCCCTGCGCCTGGTGCGCGAGGTCCAGCGCCAGGCCGCGCCCGAACTGGGCCGCGTATTCGGCCACAGCGGCCTGTACCTGCGGCCGGCCGCGGCGCTGGATCCGGGGCTGCCGGGCAACCTGCTGGCGGGCGTCGTCAGCCTGCAGCGGCAGGGCGGTGCATTCACCGGCGCCCTGGCCTGCGAAGACGCCCGGCTGCCGTTTGCCAGCAGCAGCCTGGCGCTGGTCTACGCGCTGTTCGTTTTCGAGAGTTCGCCCGACCCGCAGGCGCTGATGGCGGAAGTGGCGAGGGTGCTCAAGCCCGAAGGCACGGCCCTGCTGCTCACGCTCAACCCCTGGGCGCCGTCGCGGCTGCGCTGGGCGTTCAAGGGCCTTCGGGGATTCGACCCGGAGCTGTTCGCGGGCCAGGTGCGTGGGTCCGGGCTGGAAGTACAGCGCCGGCGCTACCTCGGGCCGATCTGGTCGGCCGCGAAGGACACCGACCTGGATCCGCCGTCCGGCGGCGGCCTGGCCGCAAGGCTGCGCATGGCCAGCCTGGTGGTGGCCCGCCGCCGCGATCCGGGTGTGACCCCGCTGCGCGCCAGCGCACCGGCCGTGATGTTCCGCCCCGGCATGAGCGCCGGGTAACGTCCACTTGCATGGAAGCGACGATGAAAGCTGTTGATATCCACACCGATGGCGCCTGCCTGGGCAATCCCGGCCCGGGCGGCTGGGCCGCCCTGCTGATGCACGACGGCCGCGAGCGCGAGCTGGCGGGCGGCGAGGCCCAGACCACCAACAACCGCATGGAGCTGTTGGCCGCGATCATGGCGCTGGAGGCCTTGAACTCGCCCTGCGAGGTGGTCCTGTCCACCGACTCGCAGTACGTGCAGAAGGGCATCGGCGAATGGTTGCCCAACTGGATCCGCCGCGGCTGGAAGACCGCCGGTGGCGACCCGGTGAAAAACAAGGACCTGTGGGAACGGCTGCAGCTGGCCGCCGCGCCGCACGCGGTCAAGTGGAAGTGGGTGAAAGGCCATGCCGGCCACGTCGAGAACGAGCGCGTGGACAAGCTGGCCCGCGCCGAAGCCGAAAAATTCAGGAGCTGAGCCCGCACATGCGCCAGATCGTACTCGACACCGAAACCACCGGGCTTTCCTGGGAAAAAGGCAACCGCATCGTTGAAGTGGGCTGCATCGAACTGATCGAGCGCCGTCCCACCGGGCGCCGGTTCCAGCGCTACTTCAATCCGGGCCGCGAGATGGAGCCCGGCGCGCAGGAAGTCACCGGCCTGAGCCTGGACTTCCTGCTCGATAAGCCGCGCTTCGAGGCCGTGCTCGACGAACTGCTGGACTTCATCCGCGGCGCCGAGCTGATCATCCACAACGCCAGCTTCGACGTCGGCTTCCTCAACCACGAGCTGTCGCTGGCCGGCACGCACTACGGGCGGCTGGAGCATCATTCCAGCGTGCTCGACACCCTGAAGATGGCGCGCGAGCGCTTCCCCGGCCAGCGCAATTCGCTCGACGCCCTTTGCAAGCGGCTGGGCGTGGACAACGGCCACCGCAAGCTTCACGGCGCGCTGCTGGACGCCGAACTGCTGGCCGAGGTTTACCTGGGGCTGACCGCGGGCCAGGGCGACCTGGGCCTGTCGCCGTCGGCCGAGCCGGGCAAGGCCGCGTCCGTCGACTTGCCGGTGTCGCTGGCCGGTGCGCGCCGCGTGCTGCGCGCCAGCGACGCCGAGCTGGCGGCGCACGAGGCGCGGATCGCCAAGATGGCGTCCAAGTCCGGCAAGCGCCTCTGGCCAGAACCCACACGGTGAGCGGCGTTTGTGGATAATCGGTCCCGGTCATCGGCAACGAGGTTGCATTGAACGCCACCGTCCTGCTCACCTCGGTCGACATCAACATCCCCGGCTACCGCATCCTGCGGCCCATCGGCGAGGGCGGCATGGCCTCGGTGTTCCTGGCGGTGCAGGAGTCGCTGGACCGCGAGGTCGCCCTGAAGGTGATGTCGCCGGTGCTGGCGGCCAACGCCGAGTTCGCCAGCCGGTTCGTGGTCGAGGGCAAGATCACCGCCAAGCTCCAGCACCCCAACCTGGTGACGGTGTACGACATCGGCAGCCACAAGGGCGTGTATTACCTTGCCGCGGAGTACATCCCCGGCGGCACGCTCAAGGAAAAAGTCACGGACGGCGGCTTGAGCGTCGCCCAGATCCTCGACATCGCCACCGACATCGCCCAGGGCCTGGATTTCGCCCATTCCAAGGGCTTCGTGCATCGCGACGTGAAGCCAGGCAACGTGCTGTTCCGCGCCGACGGCCGGGTGGTGCTGGCCGACTTCGGCATCGCCAAGGCCATGGACGGCAGCAACAGCTCCACGGTGGCCGGTGCCTCCATCGGCACGCCCGACTACATGAGCCCGGAACAGGCGCGCGGTGAACCGGTGGACGGTCGATCCGACCTCTACAGCCTGGGGACGGTGCTGTACGAACTGCTGGTGGGTGTGCCGCCCTACCAGGCGGGCGACCCGTTCACGGTGGCGCTGATGCACGTCACCCATCCGGTGCCCGAGTTGCCCGAGCCCTACGTGTGGCTGCAGCCGCTGGTGTCTGGGCTGATGGCCAAACAGGCCGATCAGCGCTACAAGACCGGCGCCGCCTTCGTGGACGCGCTGCACCAACTGCTGGCAACCGCGCCGCAGGGGGCCGTGCTGCAGGAAACCAACACCCGCAAGCCGGGCAGCGGCTCGCGCATCGCGTCGGGGGCCGCCACGCAGCAGCGCACGCGCATCAGCATGCAGCGCCGCAAGGGCCGGCCGGTGTGGTTCTGGCCGGTAGTGGGCTCGGTGCTGTTGTTCGTAGCCGCCTTGGCCGGCTGGTGGCTGCTGACGCCCGCTGCAGTGCCGGAGGGCGGGGTTGCCAGCACCACCACGCCAGCCATCCCCCCAGCGGTCGTGGATCCCGCCGATACCGGCCCGGTGCCGGCCGGCTTCGAGCTGCCCCAGCCGGTGGATGCGCCGGACCGGGGCGAACTCGAGCGCCTGCTCAATGCCGCCGACCAGCTGTTCGAATACGGAACCACAGTGGAGCCGAGCCGAAAACTCACGATGCCCGACGACGACAGCGCGCTGGGCTACTACCGCCGGGTGCTGGCGCTGGATCCGGAGAATGCCCGCGCCCGCGCCGGCGTCGCAGGCATCGTGGCCTTCTATCGCGGTTTCGCCTACAAGGCCTGCGCCGCCGAGCGCTGGGTGCAGTGCGGCGTCATCGTGCGGGCGGGGATGGCGGTGGACAGCGAAGATCCCTACCTGCGCCTGATGCAGGACGCCGCCATCCAGGGCGAAGACGGTGGATCGCCGGTGCTGCCGCCGGCGCCCGCGGCCAACTGAGTTCGATCAGGCGCGACGCAGCACGATGACGGTGACGTTGTCGGACCCGCCGCCGTCCAGCGCCGCCGACACCAGGTGGTCCACGCATTCCTGGGCCGACAGGTCGGGTTTGGCGAGCAGTGCGGCAATGCCGGCGTCGTCCACTTCCTCGGTCAGCCCGTCGCTGCAAAGCAGCAGCTGCTGCCCAGGGCGCAGTTCGCCCGATATCGCCTCCACCTTCAGGCTTTGCGGGTCGGTGACGCCCAGCGCCTGGGTGACCACGTTGCGATGCGGATGGGCGCGCGCCTGTTCGGCCGTGATGGCGCCCTGGTCGATCAGTTCCTGCACGTAGCTGTGGTCGGACGAGAGTTGGCGCAGCTGGCCATTCCAAAGATAGGCGCGGCTGTCGCCGACCCAGGCCAGCTCGAAGCGATTGTCGATGATGCGAAGCGCCACCATGGTGGTGCCCATCGGCAGGCTTTCGGCGCGCTGGCGGCTGTGCTTGATGATGTCCTCGTCGGCGCGGCGGATGGCCTCGGCCAACGTACGCCCGCCGCGCACCTCGCGCACCACGGCGTCGCGCGCCAGCGCGCTGGCGACTTCGCCGAACTCGTGGCCGCCCATGCCGTCGGCCACCAGCCACAGTCCCAGCTCGGCGTCGCCGTAATAGGTGTCCTCGTTGAGCTCGCGCCGCAGGCCGACGTGGCTGAGGTGACCGAATTCGATCATGCGCGGGGCCCGGAGGGCAGGGGCGTCTGGGAGGGCTTGGCCATGGGGCACATCATGCGTGGGCCCGCGCCCGCGCCGCAACCGGTCGGCGCGTGCATGGCCGGCCGGCGGCGACGAGCGGTGGCGGGCAGGCGCGCAGCTTAGAACTCCATCCGGAAGCCGATCGCCAGGTTGTACTGCGACATGCCGTTCATCCCGGCCAGGCGCTCGTAGTACATGAACCCGGAGCGGCCCCGCGTGAGCACCATCGACAGGCCCAGGCCGAGCCGGAAGTAGTCGGTGTCCAGCGGGTCGCCGCGCACCAGCATCGCGCTGCCGGCGGGGTCGTTGATGAAACGCGCCTCGATCGCCTGCGGATCGTCCTTGAACTCATGCTCCCATTCCAGCTGCAGGTGCGGCATCAGCACGCCCCAGCCGGCGCTGTGGGTGTAGGTGAACTTCGTGCCCAGCACGCTGGCCAGCGAGGTGACGTCGCGGTTCTCGATACGCAGTCCCAGGCCGCTGCCGGCGATGCCAGGCAGCAGCTCCTCGCTGATGGCATCGAAACCCAGGCGCGTGTACAGCACGCGGGCGTAGGGACCGATGCCGAAGCCGCCGACGTTGAAATCGCGGCCCACGGTGAATGCCGTGGACAGCAGGTCACCGCTGGAGTCCGCCTGCGCCCGCTGGTTGATGCTGGTGGTGCCGCCGCCGGCCAGCGGCAGCGTGTAGCTGATCTGGCGCAGCAGCTCGTAGTCGTTCTGGCCGTAGGTCAGCACGCCGTCCATGTACCAGCTGTCGGCCTGGTAGAACGTGGTGTAGGCGGAGAGGCTCCAGCCGGTGGTATCCAGGCCGCCGCGGTCGCCCGGCAGCTGGGTGTCCTGCCGGGTGTAGCCGAACGAGCCGCCGATGATCCACTTGTCGCTCTTGCGATAGTCCACGCCCGCGGTGACGCCTTCGATGTCGTAGTCGTAGGCCGGGTTGACCGAGCCGGCATCGGCTTCGCCGCGGCCGATGGTGCCGGCGGCGAAGAAGCCCCAGCGGCTGAAGTCGGTGCCGATCTCGGTGCCTGTTTCCGCGGCGCTGTTGCTGAACGCGCTGCCCAGCATGCCCAGCGACACCGGGCCCATGGAGGTGTTGATCGCCAGGCCGCCGAAATCGGTGCCGCCGGTGCCGCTTCGCAGCGCGGCGATACGCGTCTTGAGGTTGATGAACTGCGATTGAGCGGCGCTGAAGGCGGCGTTCGCCTGGGTCAGCGCCACGTCCGCCATCAGCTGGTCCAGCGCAAGGATGGTGGCGTTCGGGTCGATGCCCGCTGCACCGATCAGGTCCCGGCAGCGCTGCAGCAAGTCCTGTTGGCCAGCGGTTCGCGTGGGCAGGTTGGCGAGTGCGGGGCAGGCCGAGTCGATGGCCTTCGCCACCTCGCTCTCGGTTTCACTCAGTCCGCCCAGGCCGGCCAGCGCGCCGTTGAGGCCGAATTGCGCCGGCGCCGCGGCAAGCGGTGAACTGGCGGTCACCTGCACCGCGCCGGCCGCCGTGATGGTGACGGTGTTGCTGGCCCGGCCCGTCGCATCCGTGGTGCTGGTGGCGCTGGCGAGCGTGCCGCTGGTGGTGGCCCAGGCCACCACGGCGCCCGCCACCGGCGAACCGGCGGCATTGGTCAGTTCGACCCGCATCGGCGCGGAGGCCGAGCCGGCGACCAGCAGTTGCCCGTCGCCGTCGATGATGGCCAGTGCTCCCAGCGCATCCACGCCCAGTGTGAAGCTGACGGTGGCCGCGGGATCGTCCTGGCGTGTGCCGGTGACGGTCACCGGACCGGCCGTGGCGCCGGCGGTTGCGGCGATGGCCGCATTGCCCGCGGCGTCGGTGACGCTGGTGGGCGCTGACAGCGTCGCACTGCCCGCGGTGACGGCCCAGTTGATGGTGATGCCGGCACCGGGAACGCCGCTGTTCTGTGCGTTCACCTGCAGTGGATTGGCAAAAGCCGCGCCCACCAGTGCGTTCTGGCTGTTGCCGCCGGCGATGGCCAGGCTCGCAACGAAGGCGATGTTGGCGTCGAAGCTGAGGCTGGCTTCGTCGCCGGTGGCGGGAATGCCGTCGATGTCCACCGAGGCGACGATGGCGTTGGTGAAGTTTCCGAAGGTGGACGCGGTGAACGTGGCGGAGGCTTCACCCGCGGCCGCGTCGGTGATGCTTGTGGTGCTGGCCGGCGCGAAGGGCGCGCTGGCGCTCCACAGCACCGTGGCTCCGGCAACAGGCGCGCCGCCCTGTTCCAGCCGCACCGTCACAGGCACCCCGACGCCAGGGGTACCTGCCAGCGGATTGGGGCTGACGGCAAACAGCACGTAGGGGAAGGCGTTGACGGTGACGGTGAACGTCCGGCTGCCCGGCGCGCAGAAGGTGCAGCCGCTGTTGGCGAACACGGTGTAGGTGCCGGGCACGGTGGCGGTGAATATCGCGGTGCTTTGGCCGCCGCCGCCGGCGACCGGACTGCCGGTCACGGCGCCGTCCCCGCCCTGTGGCTGCGCGGCGATGGACCAGGTGATGTTGGTGCCGTTTGGCGCGGGAATGCTCAAGCTGCCATAGCGGGCCCGCATCGTCAGCGGCGTGCCGGAAGTGATCGTCGGCGCGAGCGGCGTGATGGCCGTGAGAGACACCGCTTCCACCTGCACGGTGAAGTTGGCCGGCGGCGGCGGACAGCCCTCGAGGAAGAACAGCACCGGGCAGTTGATGCCGCCCGTGATCGCATAGGTGTTCACCACGGTGGAACTGAAGGTGGCACTGGCGCTACCGGCGGCATTGGGGGTCCCGCTGCCGATCACCGTGGACGTTGTGTTGTTGAAGAAATTGGTTCCCAGCGTGCCCGGTGCGCCGTTGAACAGGAAATTCGTGGTCAGCGTGACTGGCGTGATCTGGTTGGTCACCAGCGTCGGCGTGGCCGCGGTGTACGAGTACTGGTTGTTGGTGCGGAAGGTGTACGACAGCACGTTGCCGGTGCAGCCGCCGCTCAGGCAGGTGGCCGTGACGGTGCCGGTGCCGCCGGGCGTGGGGCCCAGGTTGACGGTGAATACGTAGGGCGTGTTGATGGCGATCGTGGGGTTGGCGGGGGCCTGCACCGTGGCGCCGCCCGTGGCGTCGGCGGTAACGGCGATCGCCACATTGATGGTGGGCGAGCAGGCGGATTGGGCTGCGAGCGTGAAGCTGACCGAGGTTCCCGAAAGATTGATCGCCGACGTCGCGCCGATCTGCACGAAGTTGCAGGACTGTGCCTGCGACTGGCTGCTCCAGCCCAGGCCGATGATCGCGAGGAGCAACAGCGCCGCTGCTTGAACGAACCTGTTCGACACGGCGTGAACCGCCCGTCGGCCGCTTGCCGCAGTGTCCATGATGTCCATCGCTTTTCCCCAGGTTTACGGCTATAACTCCGGCACGAGTATATGCGGCTGGCGCGCCGCTACAATGGCCTTGGCGCGGGCCGCATAGCTTCCAAAAGGAGCCATGTCATGACTTTGCGCAGTGCGTGTCCGGATCAATCCCGACTGTCCGTTATAGCTTCTTCTTGCGTGCTCGCAATTGTCGTCGGTTGGCCGGCCCAGCCGGCCCAGGCCGCCGTTCGAAATGCCGAAGACCTGATGGTGGTGGACTGCCTGTTGCCCGGGCAGATCCGCAAGCTCGGTCGCCAGGCCACCTTCCTCAGCGCCCGCCGTCCGGTACGCACCACCCAGGCCGACTGCGAGATCCGCGGCGGCGAGTACGTCGCGCACGACCGCGCCAACTACCAGACCGCGCTCAAGGTGTGGTTGGAAGGCGCCATGGGCGGCAGCGCCGAGGCGCAGAACAATGTCGGCGAGATCTATTCCAAGGGGCTGGGCACCGAGCCCGATTACGGCATGGCGTTCCAGTGGTTCAAGAAGGCCGCCGACCAGGGATACGGTCGCGCCAAGATCAACCTGGGCTATTTGTATGAGATGGGGCTGGGCGTGGCGCAGGACCAGGCGGCGGCGCTGAATCTGTATCGCGAAGCTTCCGGCATCCAGGACGAACTGCTTTACGCATCGGCGGTGCAGGTGCAGATCAGCGCGCGCGACGAAAAAATAACCGGCCTGCAGCAGCAGGTGCAGGAAGGCGAAGTGGAGTCGGCCCAGTTGCGCGAACAGGTGCAGAAGCTCCAGCGCGAACTGCAGGAGCGGCGCGGCGCCCTGGAGGCCGCCCGGCGCGAGCTTTCGTCCACCCAGGAAAAGCTGGCCCAGGCCCGCCGCCAGCAGGACGACGACCTGACCAAGCTGCTCGAGAACCAGCTGCTGGCCCAGGAAGAGCAGATCAACAGCCAGCGCACCCAGCTGGCCTCGCTGGAGCAGCGCGCGGGTAGCGCGGGCGTTGCCGGCGGCGCCTATGCCGCAGCGCCGATGATGGAAATCCTGGACCCGGTGTTCGTCGCCACGCGCGGCGGCCGCAACACGGCCGTTTATCGCGGGGGTCCCGGGATGCGCCAGGTGGTCGGGCGGGTGACTTCCCCGCAGTTGGTCCGCGCCATTACCGTCAACGGCCAGCCGGCGCCGATCAATGCCAACGGCGGCTTCAGCGCGCAGATCGAAGTGCCCGCTGGCGGTGCCCAGGTGAGCGTGGCGGCGGTGGACCGCAAGGGCTCGCGCGCCGAGCTGGCCTTCACCCTGCTGCCGCAGGCGGCTTCCTCGACGGCCGCAGCCAGCGGGCCCGCCGGTGACGGCAGCCTGCCGCGCGACGTGAAGCTGGGGCGCTACTTCGCCGTGGTCATCGGCAACAACAGCTACCGTGACCCGGCCTATCCGGCGCTCAAGAGCGCGGCAAACGACGCCAATGCCGTCGCGCAGATGCTCAAGTCCCGCTACGGCTACCAGACCAACCTGGTGCTCAACGGCGGTCGCCTGGAAATACTGACGGCCCTCAACGAGATGCGCGAGAAGCTCAAGGCCGAGGACAACCTGTTGATCTACTACGCCGGTCACGGCGAACTGGACGGCAGCGGCAAGGGCTATTGGGTTCCGAGCGACGGCGCGGCGAACGCCGAGCGGACCTGGATCTCCAACGCCGCGATCAGTGAGATCCTGGATACGATCCCGGCGCGCCACGTGCTGGTGGTGGCGGACTCGTGCTACTCGGGCACCATGACCCGCGCTTCGGCGCCCACCTTCGACGCCGGCACGATGGGGCCGGAGAAGTGGGCCGGCTGGGTGAAGACCATGTCCGACGGCCGCTCGCGCACAGCGCTCACCTCGGGTGGCGTGCAGCCGGTTCCCGACACGGGCACCGGGCAGCACAGCTACTTCGCCCGGGCCTTCCTGAACGTCCTGCAGGACAACAATCGCCTGATCGAGGCGCAGCGCGTGTTCCGGGAGGTGTCTACCTACCTGGCCTTGGGGGCGATGGATTCACCGGTTCCGCAGGTGCCCGAATATGCCCCTATCCGGTTCGCGGGCCACGAAAGTGGCGGGTTCTTCTTCATGCCGCGGGGGGTGGCTCCTTCGACGGGTCCCTGAGGCTGGCGGATCGGCCGAAGGCCACCTATAATTCGCAGCCCCGGTGGTGCGACCGCTGCACCGGGGTCCCGGAGAGGTGGCAGAGTGGTCGAATGTACCTGACTCGAAATCAGGCGTTGGTGTGAGCCAACCGTGGGTTCGAATCCCACCCTCTCCGCCAAATTGGAAAAGGGCTTGGCCTCAGGGCTGGGCCCTTTTTTTTGATCCTGCCTCCCACCCTGTCCAACGGCGGTTTCCGACTTGAACCAGAACATCGAAAAGCGAAACCCCCGGGAGATCGCCAGGGCCATCGTCGCCCATCCGCGCTTCGGCCATTTCATCCTGGCCGTCATCATCATCAACGCGGTGACGCTCGGCCTCGAAACCGACAGGGACATCAGGAACCAGGCGGGGGACTGGCTTTACCTGTTCGACAAGATTGCCGTGGCGATCTTCACCGTCGAACTCGCGTTGAAGCTCTACGTCCAGCGCCGCGATTTTTTCAGGGACGGCTGGAACCTCTTTGACACGGTGATCGTATCGGTGGCCTACCTGCCGGTGGGTGGCGGCTTCGCCGTGTTGCGCGCCCTGCGCATCCTCCGGGTGTTGCGCCTGCTCTCGGTCGTTCCACGCATGCGGCAAGTGGTCACCGGGCTCATTTCAGCCGTTCCAGCGATGGGAAGCGTGATCCTGCTGCTGCTGCTCACTTTCTATGTTGCGTCGGTGATCACTACCAAGCTGTTCGGCGAAGCATTCCCGCAGTGGTTTGGATCCATCGGGGAGTCGCTCTATTCGCTTTTCCAGATCATGACGCTCGAGAGCTGGTCCATGGGGATCGTCCGCCCGGTGATGGAAGTCTATCCACTGGCATGGATGTTTTTCCTTCCCTTCGTGCTCGTTTCCTCGTTCATCGTGCTGAACCTGTTCATCGCCATCATCGTCAACAGCATGCACGAGGAACAGGACGAGGAAAGCCAGAAGGAGCGCGACCTGATCCTGTCCGAAATCCGGGCGTTGCGTGAGCAGGTGAGCCAACTCCAGGGCCACGTGCTGAAGGCGGAAGAGGCGAGGCCGAACCGGCCGCAATGAATCCCGGCGGCCCGGTGCCTTGCGGTCGTTTCCCCGCGCGTGCCCCTTTGCGTTCCTGCCGCGTGCGCTAAACTGCATCCCACCCGCCAAGAGCCGTCGATCATGTCCGAAATCCAAGCCCCCGTTTCCTTCGGCGAGCTGCTCGACAAGATCTCCATCCTGCAGATCAAGTCCGAGCGCATGACCGACCCGGCCAAGCTGGCCAACGTGCGCAACGAGCTCAACGCGCTCGAGTCGACGTGGATGGCGCACCCGGCCGCGCGTGCCGACATCGCCCGCCTGCGCCTGGACCTGAAGGCCGTCAATGAGCGCCTGTGGGTGATCGAGGACGACATACGCATCAAGGAGAAGGCCCAGGCCTTCGACCCCGAATTCATCGCCCTGGCGCGCGCCGTGTACTTCGAGAACGACGAGCGCGCCCGCATCAAGAAAAGCATCAACGTCGCGCTGGGCTCGGCCTACGTCGAAGAGAAGTCCTACCAGGACTACCGCGCAGGCAGTCCCTGAGGGGCGCGCCGCCCGCCGGGATCAGCGCCGGCGGCGGAAGTCGATCTCGTTGAGCAGCTGGTTGCTGCTGGCGAGCATCGGCAGGTAGTCGGCGCCCGTGCCGAAGTTGCGCAGGTTCGGGAAGATGTCCATCGCGTCGCCCTGGCGCAGGCCGAACCAGCGCGACAGCGTGCTGCCCAACTGTTCGATGGCCGTGGTCGGGATCATGCGGCCGCGGCCGACGTCCCGGTCACTGCCCAGGCGCATTTCCGGCATCTGGCCGTAAATGCGGCGGCCCACCACGTCGCCGCCGATGATCCAGCTGTGGCCACCCCAGCCGTGGTCTGTGCCGTCGCCGTTGTTGTTGAGCGTGCGGCCGAAGTCGGTCATCGTGAACGAGGTCACCTTGTCCGAAACGCCCAGCTCGACGGTGGCGTTGTAGAAGGCCGCCGATGCTTCGCTGAGCGTGCGCAGCAGCCGCTGGTGGTCGGGCAGCATGTTGTCGTGCGTGTCCCAGCCGCCCAGACCCACGAAGAAGATCTGGCGCTTTTGGCCCAATGCCTCGCGCGCGGCGATGGTACGCGCCACGGTCTTGAGCGTGTCGGCCAAACGATTCTGGCCGGCCACCGGGAATGGCGTGGTGATGGCGGGTGCGCTGTTGAGCGCGTTGAAGGCGAATTCGCTGAAGTCGAGCGCGCGCTGGCTGATGCGCGCATGTTCGCGGGTGAACAGCGACGAGTCGCGCTTGGCGGCGTCGAGCAGTTTGTAGAAGGCGTCGCGCCGCGGCACCACGCGTGACCAGGTGTTGGACGTGCGCAGGGTGTCATTGATGCGGGTCGGGCCGCTGCCGCCCATGGTGTAGATGCCGTCGGCGGCGCCGCCCTGCCACATGTTGGTGCCCGACAGGGAAATACTGGTCGGCAGCCCGGCGCCCACCAGCAAACCCGCGGCGGCCATGCGGTCGGCGATCTTGCCGCCCCAGCCGGCGCGCGCGGCGGTCTCGCTGCCCATGGACATGCTGTAGGCCTGCTGGTCCACGTGCGAGAACAGCTCGGGCGGCAGCGGCACGCTGCGTGCGCTGTAGGCGGCCTTGCTGGTGGGTGTGATCAGCGGACCGACGTTGGCGAGCAGGCCGGCACGGCCGGACTCGAACAAGCCCTGGATCTCGGACAGCGCCGGATGCAGGCCCCACTGGACGCCGCCGTCGCCGCTGAGCGGCGTGATCGGCAGCAGGCTGGCCTGCGGGATGGAAAGCGCGGGGCGTGCCGCCTGGTAGCTGCCGAAGGCCGCCGGCGTGCGCGGGATGACCATGTTGAAGCTGTCGGCGCCGCCGAACAGGTAGATGCACACCAGTGCCCGATAGTCCTCGGCCAATCCCAGCTCGGACGCCTGCACCATCTGCAGCTGGCCCAGGGTGGCCCAGGCCGCGGCGCTGCCCAGCGCGATCTGCGAGGACTGCGCCAGGAAGCGGCGCCGCGACTTCGAATAATCGTTGCTGCTCATGGCCTACCTCTGCACTGCAAACTGGGGTGAAGACGCAATCAGGAAGACCATGTCTTCCACCCGGTCGCCGCCGCCGTCGTTCATTGACGTGGCGTAGGCCGAATCGATCAGGATCTGCCGCATCGCCGGGCTCATGCGCCCCGCCATCAGCAGCAGGTTCATCCGGTCGGCGAGGGCGCCGGGTGAAACCGCCAGCGCCTTCTCGGCCGACAGGTTCAGGCGGAAACGCGCGGTGTAGTAGCGCGCATCGCTGACCGTAGCGGGAATGGTGGCGTCATCCCGATCCATCTGGAACAGGCGGCCGTGCCAGTGGTTGAACGTGGTCATGGCCGTTGCTTCGTTGACGATCTGCAGCTCCGGTGCAACCAGGCCGCGGCGGCGGAACTCCCCGGGCGGCTGGTAGTTGGGCCGGTAGAAATTGAACACCGACGGCGACGACATCACGGTTTGGCCCATGTCCCCGCCTGCGCCGCGGTTGCGCAGCAGCGCACGCGTCGTGGCGCCGGCCGGCGAGGCCACGGCCTGTCCCTGGGCGGCGAACGCCCGCCAGATGGCGGTCAGCCGAAGCACCGGCTCCTTCACCTTGCCGTACTCGTCGCGCGCGGCGATGGCCATGTCGCGCGCCTCGGGGTCGAGCAGGATCGCCTTGACCACGGCGCCCATGTCGCCGCGCACGCCAGCGCCGTTGTTGTTGAAGGTGGCGGCGACGCGCCGGACGTAGTCGGGCGAAGGATTGCTGGTGACCAGACGCTGGATCAGGTGCTTGGCCAGGAACGGCCCGACGTTGGCGTGGTTGGCCAATGCGTCCAGTGCCGACGTGAGGTCGGCCTGCGCAGTGCGGCCGGCCGCCAGGGTGTTGCCCGGGAACAGGGTCTTGGCGTTGGTGTCGTGGTAGTTCGCCCACGGGGTCATCGGCCGGATCAGTCCGGGCAGCTTGACGTTGTCTTCCCACACGTACCAGCTGGCGGCGCCGCCGAAGTTCCAGCCGGTCAGCGCGCGGGCGAAGTTGGTGATCACTTCGTTGTTGTAGGTGGGAATGGTGCTGCCGCCGGCGTCGCGCCTGGGCGTGCCGTCCAGGTTGAGTTCCACCAGGCCGATCGAGAACAGCTGCATCACTTCCCGGGCGAAGTTCTCGTCGGGTTCGGTGTTGCGGGCGGGGTTGGCTTTCTCGTTCTGCAGCATGCCCAGGTAGCGGCCCATCAGCGGGTGCAGCGCCACCTCCTCGATCAGCGCGCGATGGCTGCCGAACGCGTTCACCGCCAGCGAGTCGTAGTAGTCACTGATGGCCAGCTGCGAATAGCCGACGTTGTCGCTGACGTCGGAAATGACGAAGAACTGGCTGAGCGCGAACGCCACGCGCTGGCGCAGCTGGTCGTTGCCGGTCACGGCGACCTGGGTCCAGGCGTCATGGCGGGACAGGTTGCAGCCCCACGAGAACTCGCAGTCGCGGTCGCGCTGGTCGGTGTAGTGCGGACCCAGTTCGGCCTGCATGGCCTGGTGCACCTGCAGGTGCAGCGTTGGCGTACGGGCGATCTGGTCATCGATCCAGGCGGCGTAGCCCATGCTGGCCACGCGGGCGATTTCAGCGCTGGTGGCGCCGTAGGTCGCCTGCTGCAGGAAGCGCGAGGCCTGTGCCTGGTTGGCGGGTACCGCCAGGCTGGTCACGAAACCGCCGGCGGTGGCGCCAGCCAGCGCCCAGTTCTGGTTGCGGCCCGACGTGGGCTGCTGGCAGTCCCACAGGCGCACGGTTGCATCCGCACGCGTGGAGCTGCCGCCTATCTCCACGCACCGCCCGGACCCCACGTGGCGCAGGCGATACGTGGTGGTGGTGCTGATGCCTTCGAGCCGGAATCGCTGGTCTGCCGTGTTGGTGCAGGCCAACTGCACGATCGCCGTGCCGTTCACCGTGCCGGCGGCGCGGGCCGCCAGGCACAGGCCGCCGGCGGTGCGAATGCTGGCGACCTGAGGCTGCCCGTTGACGGGTACGAAGCGAAGCGCCTGTTCGGGTCGGCCGCTGCAGGTGTTCTGGGTGAGCTGCAGGTCGGCGGCCGTGGAGGCGCCCGGCACTTCCATGCACAGGCCGCTGTGCGCCGCCACCGCCGTGCTGGTGAACTCGGTGAGGTTGGGCAGGGTCTGGGCCGCCAGCGGCGGACAGCCGAACACAAGCAGGGCGACCGGCAGGAGTCGGAGAACGTGGCTGCGCATCGGGCGGCTCCGGGGGGCGGTTGGCAGGTGGTCGCCCGCTAGCGACCGTTCAGCCTACATTTACACCAACGCAGGCCTGTTTTCGCCGTGAAGGTAAAAAAAATGTGATCCCGCTCACATTTTCGGGTCCTGCTCCGACGGCCGGTGCGGTCGCCCATCTTGCCCGTCCTGCCCGGCTTGGCCGGGCAGGCGGCCCCGCCCGTCCGCGGCTGCAGCGTAGGCGTCGAAACGCTCGACCGCGTCGCCCACCGTGATCAGGTCCATGACGCCCGGGAATTCGACGCGGCGGCCCCAGCGGACCTTTGCCGCGGGGATCTTGAGGAAAGCTTCGACGGCATCGTAGTAGCGGTTCACGCACCAGCGGGTGTCCGACCAGGGTCCAGAGCGCTCGGCGTCGGTGCAGGCATGCAGGCCGAGTACGGCCGTGCCCATGGCGTTGGCGAGGTGGGTCGGGCCCGAATCGGGGGTCAGCACCAGGCTGGCGCGGGCCAGCAGGGCCAGAAGTTGCTTGAGCGTGTCCTTGCCCACCAGGTCCAGGGCCGGGGCGGCCATGGCGGCGAGGATGGCGTCGGCGGTGTCGCGCTCAAGCGCGCTGCGGCCGCCGCACAGCACCACGCGCCAGCCGCGGGCGGCGGCGTGGTCGGCGACCGCCGCATAGCGATCGGTGCGCCAATTGCGCAGCGGGTGGCTTGAGCAGGGCGAAACCAGCAGGGTGGGCTGGTTGCCGGGCAAGTGTTGCTCCGCCCAGGCATAAGCGGCCTCGGGCACCGGCATGCGCCATTGCACCGGGCCGGCGCTGATGCCCAGCGGCGCCAGGAACTGCTGGAAGGCGTCCAGCACGTGATGGCCACCGGGCGCGATGCGTTCATTGATGAACAGCGAATGGCCTTCCTTGCTGCGCGCGCGATCAAAACCGATGCGCCGGTCGGCACGCACCAGGGTGGACGCCAGCCCCGCGCGCAGCGCCAGCTGCAGCTGCAGCAGCACGTCGAAGCGGCGGCCGGCAAGCCTGGCACGCAGGTCGCGCCATCCGGCCAGGCCGGCTTTCTTGTCGAACACGATGAACTCGACGCCGTCCAGGCCCTCGAGCAGCTTCGCCTCGCCCTTGCCGATGATCCATGTGATCGCCAGTGCCGGCATGGCCCGCTGGAGCGCACGCACCAGCGCCAGCGCATGGGTGACGTCGCCAAGCGCCGAGAGGCGCATCAGGCAGAGCGATCGCGGCGCGATGTTCACGGGCATTGGTTAGACTGGCCGGCATGGAAGTGAGTGCTGCCGCCGCCGAGCGACACCAGCCGTTCCGCGATGTTCGCGGCGCGGGCCTGATTGTGTTCGACCCGGTGCGGCTGCGGCAAGCCGGCCCCGAGCTGCTTGATCCGGCCCACTACGGCAGTGCCGCCAGCCCTGTCGGCGAGGGGGGGCGCGGCGCCGCCTGGTTCGTACGGGGCGACGCCGGCGACGCGGTGCTGCGCCACTATCGTCGCGGCGGCCTGGCGGCCAGGGTCGGATTACGGCGTTACGCCTGGCTCGGCGAGTCGCGCGTGCGCAGCCTCGCCGAGTTCCGCCTGCTGTCGCAGCTGCATGGCGAAGGCCTGCCGGTGCCGGCCCCGCTGGTGGCCGGGTACTGGCGCCGCGGCTGGGGCTACGATGCGGCCATCCTGGTTGAACGGATCGCTGGCGCCAAGGCCCTGTCGCGGTGGCTGGGCCCGGACGTGGACCAGGCCCCCTGGGAGGCGGTGGGCGAGACGGTTGCGCGCTTCCATTTGGCCGGCCTGGACCACGCCGACCTCAACGCCGACAACGTCCTGGTGGACGCAAACGGCCAGCCATGGCTGATCGATTTTGACCGCTGCCTCCGGCGTCGATCCGGCGGTGCCTGGCGCGAACGCAACCTGCGGCGGCTGGCGCGTTCGCTGGCGAAGCTTTCGCGCGGCGGCAGCCAATGGCAAACGGGCTTTGCGCGGCTCCAGCGGGCCTATGCCGAAGCCATCAAGGGAGTGCCGGCATGAGTTGGGCGCTGCGCTTCCTGGGCGTCGGCAACGCAGGGGCGGCGATGACGCTGGGCTCGGCGTCGGCCGTGATCGAGCGCGACGGCGCGCCCGAGCTGATGATCGACTGCGGGCAGGAGGCGCTGACGGCCTTCGTGCATCGTTACGGCAGGCTGCCGGACGCGCTGTTCATCACCCACGTTCACATGGACCATGTCGCGGGCCTGGAGCGGCTGTTCTTCGCGACTTATTTCGATCCCGAGCGGCGCGGCAAGGTGCGCCTGTACGTACCGGTGACGGTGCTCGCGCACCTGCAGGCGCGCGTGGCCGACTACCCGGGCGTGGTCGCCGAAGGCGGCGCCAACTGGTGGGACGCCTTCCAACTGGTGCCGGTGACGCGCGGCTTCTGGCACCGCGATGTCGCCTATGAAGTGTTCCCGGTGCGGCACCACCTTCCCGATACGGCTTTCGGGCTGCGGCTGCCCGGCAGCGTGGTGTGGACTGGCGACACCCGCCCGATCCCCGAGATGCTGGCCCGCTACGCCGACGCCGGTGAGTGGGTGGCGCACGACTGCGGGCTGCACGGCAATCCGTCCCACAGCGGCATCGACGACCTCGAGCGCGAGTATCCGGCGCAGCTGCTGGCGCGCTGCGTGCTGTACCACTACGCGTCGCTGGAGGACGCGCAGGCGCTGCGCCAGCGCGGCCACCGGGTTGCCAGCGCCGGCGAGGCATTGTCTTTGGCGGCGCCCAGCCCGGGGCGGGCGCCGTGATCGATCCGCTGCCTGCGACGCCGGCACTGCCGCGTGACCTGCTGGGTCGCCCGCTGCACGACCTGCGCATCTCGGTCATCGAGACCTGCAACTACCGCTGCCCGTACTGCATGCCCGAGGGCCTGACGCCCGATGAAACGGCGCTGGATCGAGCCAGCCGGCTGGGCTTCGACGAGATTGAAACGGCCGTGCGCGCGTTCGCACGGCTGGGCGTCAGCAAGCTGCGCCTCACTGGCGGCGAGCCGCTGCTGCGCAGACACCTGCCCGACCTGGTCGCGCGCCTGGCCGCCGTCCCGGGCATCGAAGACCTGGCCTTGACCACCAATGGTTCGCTGCTGGCCGGCCAGGCGCACGCCCTGCGGCAGGCCGGCCTGCAGCGGCTGACGGTGAGCCTGGACGCGCTGGATCCGGCGATGTTCCGGTCGCTGTCGGGTGGGCGCGGCAACCTCGACGACGTGCTGGCGGGGATTGCCGCCGCCGAGGCCGCGGGGTTCCGCTCGATCAAGGTCAACTGCGTCATCCAGCGTGGGCTCAACGAAGACCAGGTGCTGGCGATCGCCGGCCACTTCCGCGGCACGCCGCACGTGCCGCGCTTCATCGAGTACATGGACGTGGGCAACTGCAACGGCTGGCGCCGCGAGGGCGTGGTGCCTTCGGCCGAGCTGCGCGACCGCATCCACGCGCGCTGGCCCCTGCGGTCGCTGACGCCGACCTATCGCGGTGAAGTGGCCACCCGCCATGGCTACGAGGACGGCGCCGGCGAAGTGGGCTTCGTCAGCTCGGTCAGCGACCCGTTCTGCGGCGACTGCCACCGGGCGCGGCTGTCGGCGGACGGGCAGCTTTTCACCTGCCTGTTCGCGGCCCGCGGCCAGCCGCTGCGCGAGCACATCGGGCACGGCGAAGACGCCCTGGCCGAGCACCTGGCCGGCCTGTGGCGCGTGCGCGCCGACCGCTACAGCGAACAGCGCGCGTCGGCACCCGCCGACCGCAAGAAGATCGAGATGTTCTACATAGGCGGCTGACATGGCGAAGGCGAAACTCACCCACCTCGATGCGGCCGGGCACCCGGCCATGGTTGATATCTCGGGCAAGGCCGTCACCGCGCGCGAGGCCGTGGCCGAATGCCGGGTCAAGTTCCCGCTGGCGGTGGCGGCGGCGCTTCGCAAGGCCGGCATGGGCACGGCCAAGGGCGCGGTGGTGGACACGGCGATCATCGCCGGCACGATGGCGGTCAAGCGCACGCACGAGCTGATCCCGTTCTGCCACCCGCTGCCGATTGACGGCTGCCGCTTCGACGTGGCCTGGGCCAACGAAACGACGCTGCGCATCGAGTGTGCGGTCAGGACCACCCACCGCACCGGCGTCGAGATGGAAGCGCTGACGGGCGCCACGGTGGCGGCGCTGACCGTGTACGACATGTGCAAGGCGCTGTCGCACGCCATGGTGATCGGCCCGGCGAAGCTGCTGGCCAAGCGCGGCGGCAAGCGCGACGTGGGCAGGGCGCGGGCATGAGCGTGACGGTGCTTTATTTCGCCAGCCTGCGCGACGCCGCCGGCTGCGACCGGGAATCGCTGCCGCTGCCCGCGTCGATCCAGGTCCTGTATGCCGAACTGTCGGCGCGGCACGGCTTCGTATTGCCGGCCGCCAAGCTGCGGGTGGCGGTGGACGGCGCGTTCGTGCCCTGGGACAGCCCGGTCAACGACGGCAGCGAGATCGCCTTCATCCCGCCGGTGTCGGGCGGATGAACCGGTTCGCGATCAGCGAGGTCGTCTTCGAAATAGCGCCACTGCGCGAGCAGCTGCTCGGCCACCAGGCCGGGGCCTACGCCAGCTTCGAAGGCTGGGTGCGCGACCACAACGAGGGCAGGGCGGTGCAGGGGCTTTTCTACGAGTCCTACCGCGCGCTGGCCGACACCGAAGGCCAGGCCATCATCAACCAGGCCCTGCAGCGCTTCGCGATCACCGGCGCCGCCTGCGTGCACCGCACCGGCGAACTCGCCCTGGGCGACCTGGCCGTCTGGGTCGGCGTCAGCGCCGGCCACCGCGGCCCCGCCTTCGACGCCTGCCGCTGGATCATCGACGAAGTGAAAACCCGCGTCCCCCTCTGGAAACGCGAACGCTACGCCCAAGGCCCCGCCACCTGGCTCCACCCCGATCCCGAACCCTGATTGTCGGAGCGGCACGGGATCGGAAGTGAAAGCCCCCTTGGTAAGGGGGCGCGCCGAAGGCGCCGGGATTGGAAGTGCAGACAGGGACCCTGGGTTTGCGCAGCAAACTTAGGGACGCCATTTTGGCTGCGCCAAAATGGCGGTAGCCCCGCCAGCTTGCCCCGGCACCCGCGTCAGTCAATACCGTTGCTGCCTTCCGGCCCTGGCGGAGTTTTCAACCTAGCGTCGCGGGGGGCCGACGGGGCCACCATTGAAGCGAACGGCGCGCCGTGGGCGCGCCGTCTTGGAATCAACCGCAGGCCGGAACGCCTGCGGCAAGAACAATTGGCGGAGAGAGAGGGATTCGAACCCTCGAAGCGCGGTTTAGACGCTTACACACTTTCCAGGCGTGCTCCTTCAACCACTCGGACACCTCTCCGCAGAGATAACCGCCTGAAACAAGCCGGAAATCATACCGCTTGGCGGGAGCGCCTACAAGCGCGGTGATTCCCGCTGGCCCGGGACCGGGGGGGTTGGCACAATGGCCGGGCAAGCCCTTCCCGTCCGAGTACCCGCATGTCCTATCTGGTCCTTGCCCGAAAATGGCGCCCCCGGCGCTTCGCTGAACTGGTCGGGCAGGAGCACGTCGTGCGCGCGCTGAGCAACGCGCTGGAAACCGGGAAAGTGCACCACGCCTTCCTGTTCACCGGCACCCGCGGCGTGGGCAAGACCACCATCGCCCGCATCTTCGCCAAGTCGCTCAACTGCGAACGTGGCACCAGCGCCGAACCCTGCGGCGAGTGCGGGGCCTGCCGCGACATCGACGCCGGCCGCTACGTTGACCTGCTTGAGATCGACGCCGCCAGCAACACCGGCGTGGACGACGTGCGCGACCTGATCGACAACGCGCAGTACCTGCCTTCGCGCGGCAAGACCAAGGTCTACCTGATCGACGAAGTGCACATGCTGTCCAAGGCGGCCTTCAATGCGCTGCTCAAGACGCTGGAAGAGCCGCCCGGACACGTGAAGTTCCTGCTGGCCACCACCGACCCGCAGAAGCTGCCGGTCACCGTGCTTTCGCGCTGCCTGCAGTTCAACCTGCGGCGGCTGGATGAAGCGCAGATCGGCGGCCAGATCGGCCGCATCCTCGAGGCCGAGGCCATCGCGGCCGAGCCCGGCGCCATCGCGCTGCTGGCCCGCGCCGCCGACGGCAGCCTGCGCGACGGCCTGTCCCTGCTCGACCAGGCCATCGCCTATACCGGCGGCAATCTCGACACCGCCGCCGTCAACGCCATGCTCGGCACCGTGGACCGATCGCAGGTGGGCGCAGTGCTGGCCGCACTGGCGGCCGGTGACGGCGCGGCGCTGATGGCGTGCATCGAGGAGTTGGCCTCGTTCTCGCCCGATTTCAGCCACGTGCTGGAAGATCTGGCCACCGCGCTGCACCGCGTCCAGCTGCTGCAGATGGTGCCGGGCATGGCCGGCGACGCCGAGGCGGTGGACGTTGCGGGCCTGGCCGCGAACCTGTCGCCCGAGCTGGTGCAGCTTTGGTACCAGATGGCGGTGACCGGGCGCCGCGACCTGGGCCTGGCGCCCAGCCCGCGCACGGGTTTCGAGATGTCGCTGCTGCGCATGCTGGCCTTCAGGCCGGCGGGCGAGGCTGGCGGTCCGGCTATGGTGCCGCGTGCGCCCGGCGCCTCGGCGGCCGGCACCGCTGTCGGCGGCGCGTCTGCCGGCAAGCGCGTTGCGGCACCTGCGGTCGCAGTCAGCGCAGCGCCTGCTGCCGCCTCCCCGCGGCGCACCGAAGCGGTCCCCGCGCCAACACCGAATGCGTCACCGGTAGCTGGGCCTCGCGCGCCGCTCGCCGCGCCACCGGCCATCACGATCGAGCCCAACGCGGCGCCGGTGTCCGGCCCGCTTGCGACGGCCGAGGATTGGCTGTCGCTGGTTTCCAGCGCCGGCCTGAAGGGGCCGGTGCGCGAACTGGCTGCCCACAGCGCATTCTGCGGCTACACCGACGGCGTACTGCAGCTGTCGCTGCCCGACAGTTTCGACCACCTGCGCAGCGAGGGCCTTATCCGCCAATTGGCCCAGGCGCTGGGTGGCGCGCTGGGCGGGACGCCGCAGGTCCGCTTCGAATCGGCGCGCGCCAATGCCGGCGAAACCCTGCATTCGCGCACCGAGCGCCAGCGCGACCAGCGCCAGTCCGGCGCCGAATCCGATTTCCTGTCCGATCCCGTGGTCAGCCGCCTGGTGCAACAGGGCGCCACCGTGGTGCCGGACTCCATCCGTCCCTTCGACGACCACTGACCCAGAGGAACACGCCATGCGAGGCAACATCGCCCAACTCATGCAGCAAGCGCAGCGCATGCAGGACAACCTGAAGAAGGCACAGGAAGAATTGGCCCAGGTCGAAGTGCAGGGTCAATCCGGCGGCGGCGTGGTCAAGGTCACGCTCAGCGGCAAGATGGAGTGCCGCAGCGTGCGCATCGACCCGTCGGTTTACGCCGACGCCGAGATGGCCGAAGACCTGATCGCGGCCGCCTTCAACGACGCCGTCAACAAGGCCAACGAAGAAAGCGCCAAGCGCATGTCGGCAGCCACGGCCGGCATGCCGATCCCGCCGGGCATGAAGATCCCGGGCATGTTCTGAAGCCCCCACGATGAGCGCCGCGCCCCTGCTGGAACAGTTGATAGATGCGCTGCGCTGCCTGCCCGGCGTCGGCCAGAAGTCGGCGCAGCGCATGGCCTACCACCTGCTGGAGCGCGACCGCGAGGGCGGCCTGCGCCTGGCCGGCGCGCTGGCCGAAGCGGTGGAACGCGTGGGCCACTGTGAATCGTGCCGCGACTTCAGCGAAACGCCGCTGTGCGCGATCTGCGCCAGCAGCTCGCGCGACCGCAGCCTGCTGTGCGCGATCGAATCACCGGCCGACCGCCTGGTGATCGAACAGGCCACCGGCTTTCGCGGCCTTTATTTCGTGCTGCAGGGGCGGCTGTCGCCGCTGGACGGCATCGGCCCGCGCGAGCTGGGCCTGGACAAGCTGGCCGACCGCCTGGCCACCGGCGAGGCGCGCGAACTGATCATCGCCACCAACCCCACCGTCGAAGGCGAGGCCACCGCGCACTACCTGGCGCAGCTGGCGCGCCAGGCCGGCGTGCGGCCAAGCCGATTGGCCCATGGCGTGCCGTTGGGCGGCGAGCTCGAATACGTCGACCGCGGCACGCTGGCGCACGCCTTCGGATCGCGCATTGAAATCACTTCCTGAGGAGCGCCCGATGGCCGGCACGCTGTTTGACAAGATCATTGCCCGTGAGATCCCGGCCGATATCGTCTTCGAGGACGAGCACGTGCTGGCCTTCCGCGACATCCATCCGCAGGCGCCGGTGCACGTGCTTTTCATCCCCAAGCAGCCGGTTGCCACGCTCAACGACCTGGTGCCCGGCGACGAGGCCGTGGTGGGTCGGCTGGCCATGGCCGCGGCGGCGTTCGCCAAGCGCGAGGGGTTCGCGCAGGACGGCTACCGCGTGGTGATGAACTGCAACCGCGACGGCGGCCAGACGGTGTTCCACATCCACCTGCACCTGCTGGCCGGCCGCGCGATGCAGTGGCCTCCGGGCTAGGCGGACGGCCTCACCAGAAGAACGGCGAGCGCTCGACGATCACGTCCACGTTGCGGCGCTCGGGCCACAGGAACACCACGTCGGCGGCAAGCCGCGGATAGCGGTAGTCGTAGTCGCCGACCTTGCGATCCTCGTGGCCATCCACCTGGCCAGTGACCGTGACCTCGCGTCCGGGCAGGAACACCTCGGGGTCGTAGAAGCCGGTCCGGCAGGCGAGGAATCGCCCCGAGCTCTGGTCCCGGGCCAGCGGCCGGCCGTCGCTGCCCAGCCGCACGCCGACGATCTCAAAGCAGGTGCGCGTGGCTTGCGGTGCCACATCGACGATGCGGCCGCCCCAGCGCACTCGGTCGCCCAACCGGCCCTCGCGGGCCGACTGGCCCGGCTCGATGGCGGAGAACTCTCCCTGCAGCGCCTTGGGCGCGGTGACGCAGCCGGCCAACAGCAGGCTGGCGGTGAGCGCGAGCAGATACTTCATGGTCATTCTCCGGATCGGGCGTGGGCGGCCGTGGGGCGGTAAGCGCGCAGCTCGGCGATCAGGCGGACCTTGTCGTCGGGCGACATCTGGCCGGGAGCGTATCGCCAGTCGGCATAACGCTGGCTGAGCGAACGCAGGCTGTCGGCTTGGTCGGGCAACAGCGCCGCCAGGCGCTCGCCGAAGCTCTGCGGCGGCTCCGAGGTGCGCTTGGCCAACCCGGACCGGCGCAGTCGCCGGGTAAAGGCCAGCCAGGCGGCTTCCAGCGGATCGCGCGGCTTGGGTCGGCCGCGCATCAGCACCCAAAGCGTGAAGGCCAACGCCAGCCCGGCGCCCACCGCGAAGGCGGTGCTGAGCTGGGTGCCGGTGGCCTGCTCGATGCCCAGCGGACGCAGCAGGCTGGCTTGGCGCGCGGCGTTGAAGCCCAGCACCAGGTCGTTCCAGTTGCGCCGGGCCCAGTCGCCCAGTTCCATCACCGGGCCGAAGTTCGAAGGCAGGATGGATTCCCGGCGCGCCAGGTCTTCCACTGTGTCCAGCACGCGTTCTGGCGCCACGGCCGCCGTCGGGTCCACGCGCACCCAGCCCTGCCCGGACAGCCACACTTCGGTCCAGGCGTGCGCGTCCATCTTGCGCACCACCCAGTATTCGCCGTAGCGGTTGCGATAGCCGCCGGCATAGCCCAGCACCACGCGGCTGGGAATGCCGGCGGCGCGCATCAGGCTGGCGAAGGACGAGCTGAAGTGCTGGCAGAAACCGACCTGGGTGTCGAACAGGAATTCGTCCACCGCGTTGCGGCCGCCAGGCGAGACGGCGAGGCTGTAGCTGAACTCCTCGCCTATCCAGTCCAACGCACGCTGGACCACGGCGGCGTCGTCGCCCCCGGCTTCGGCGCGCCAGGACTGGCCAAGGGCGCGCGTGCGCGGGTTGAGGCCGCCGGGCAGCGACAGCCCCATCCGCGACTCATCGGGCGACAGCACGGGATTGGCCCGGGCGTCCGGCGACGATACCCCGCCGTACTTGATCAGCTGGCTGACCGGCGCGTTCGCCTCCACGGTGTAGTCGCGCTGCAGCTGTCCCGATTCCGGTGACTGCATGGGCAGGTCCAGCATGACCAGGTAGCGCCGGTCGGTCGGCTCCATGGCGATTTCGTAGCGCACGGGCGCGGAGGCGGGCTGCTCCGTCGCTTCCGGCATCGGGTCCGCCGCCAGTCCGCCGCTCCATCGCCGGCCATCGAACAGCCACAGCACGCGGCCGCGCCAATACATGTCCTGGGCCCGCGGTTGTGCGCCCTCGAAGCGAACGCGCAGCGCCGGGCTGTCGTCGGAAAACAATTCCACCCAGTCATCGGGCGTCATCGAATCGCCCAGGCCGCTGCGGCCGACGGCGTTTTCCGGCAGGCCCCAGATCGGGCTCGACAGCCGCGGGAACAGCCAGAAGCCCGCCAGCGCCAGCGGCAGCGCCATCGCCACCGCCATGCCGATGGTGGCTGCGCGGCGCTGGCGGGCTTCTGGCTGTTCCCGCGGCTGTTGAGCCCGATCTGGGGCCTGCCGGAAAACGCCGTCGGCCGCAGCGG
>QBLY01000003.1:29629-30190 GCA_003241895.1 Lysobacteraceae bacterium | reverse complement strand
GCCACCATCGCCACCGCCATGCCGATGGTGGCTGCGCGGCGCCGGTCCGGGCGCGCCACCTGCGCACCCGGCCGATGCTCGGCCAGCATCGCCAGCGCCAACAGCAGCATCGCCGCGGCCGGCACCGCCAAGGCCAGCACCAGCGGCCCCTGGTCCTGGAGGAACGCGGCGAACGGCGCGAACATCGAGAACCCCAGCAGGCTGCGGGCGTCGCGCAGGCGGTGCGTCTCGAGCGGTTTGATCGCCAGCAGCGCCGCCAGCATCGCGCAGCCGGCATCGCGACCGATGCTGAAGCCGTAGCTCACCGCGACGTAGCTCGACAGCGCGCCCAGGATGAGCAGGCGCACGATGACCGGCCAAGGCTTTACCACCACGAAGCCCACGGCGCCGACCAGGGCCAGCCCGATCGCCATCAGCGGCGGCACCTGCAGCAGCAGCGGCAGCAGGCAGGCCAGGGCAGCGGCGATGCACCAGGCCCGCAGCCGCGGCGGCAGCAGTTCGGTCGGCGGCTCAGTCATGCGGCATCAGCGCCAGCGCGCGCAGGCAGGCGTGGCGGTGCTC
>QBLY01000003.1:1485-29619 GCA_003241895.1 Lysobacteraceae bacterium | reverse complement strand
TGCCCGGGCCGATCCCCGCCGCTGGAAGTCGCAGCCGATAGCGGCTGCCCTGGCGCTCGGCGTCCGCCACCCAGCGCGCCAGCCGGCGGATGCGCGCCTCGTACCCAAGCTGGCCCAGCGTGAACCAGTCCAGCTCCAGTTCCCGGTTGGCAGTGGCTTCGTACTCGCGCACCAGCAGGCGATCGGCGCGCGCCGATGACTTCCAGGCGATCTGGCGCAGGCCGTCGCCCGCGCGGTACTCGCGCAGGTGGTGTGGTTGTTCGCCATGGCTGCGGGTGCGCCGCGACTGGCCGTCGCCGCCGGGGTCAGGCAGCGGCACCGCCTCGGCCTCCGGTGCGGGATACACCAGCAGCCGCGTGTCGGGCCGCAGCCACGACCACGCCCGGGCCAAGCCGAAGGGACGCAGGGTCGACAGGCGCAGCCGGCCCGGCGACAGCCAGCCCCGGCGGTGCGTGGGCAGCGCGATCACCATTTCCCCGCGCTCGCCCGGCGCGAGGTCGAGGAAGACTTCTTCGTGGCCCGCACGCAGCTCCAGGCCCGAGCGCTGGCGGGTGCCGCTGGCTTCGAACGCCATCCGCAGCACCAGCGGCTTGCCGGCCGGCACCGGTTCGGCGTGCAGGGCCATCAGCCGCAGGCCCGACAGCGTGAGGTGCGCGTGCACCAGGCTGTTGTGCGCCACCGCGATCAGCAGGAACGCCAGCAGGAGGGCCGGGTTGTTGTTGTAGTTCAGCCCGCCCAGCAGCATCGCCAGCAGCATCACCGCCATGAACAGGCCGAAGCCCGTGGGCAGGACGTAGACACGACGCCGATCAATGACGATCGGCAGTGCCTCGATCGCCTTCGGGCGAACCATGGGCAGGCCCGCCAGGCGGTCGCCGAAGCGTTCGATCAGGTCGCGTGGCCGGGCCACCGTGCTCAGTCCACCGCCACCGCGTCGAGGATGCTCGCCGCCAGCGCGTCGCGGCCCTCGGATTCGGACTCAGGCACCAGCCGGTGCGCCGCGACCTGGCTGAAAAGCGCCTGCACGTCCTCGGGCTGCACGTGGCTGCGGCCGTCCAGCAGGGCGTAGGCGCGTGCTCCGCGCAGCAGCCCCAGGCCGGCGCGCGGCGACAGGCCGACCTGCACGCCGGGGTGGCGGCGGCTTTCCTGCAGCAGCGCCTGCACGTAGCTCACCAGGGCCGGGCTGGCGTGCAGGCGTTCGGCCGCCAGGCGCAGCGCGATGACGTCTTCGCCGCTCAGGCGCGGCATGCTTTGTGCGATCAGGTCGCGGCGGTCCTCGCCGGCCAGCATCTCGCGTTCGGCGGCCGCGTCCGGGTAGCCCAGCTTGAGCCGCAGCAGGAAGCGGTCCATCTGCGAATCGGGCAGGGGGAAGGTGCCCGCCAGGTCTACCGGGTTCTGCGTGGCCACCACGAAGAAGGGCTGGGGCAGCGTGTGGCAGGTGCCGTCCACGGTGACCTGGTGTTCGGCCATCGCCTCGAGCAGTGCGCTCTGTGTGCGCGGCGGGGCGCGGTTGATTTCATCGGCCAGCAGCAGCTGGGTGAACACCGGGCCCGGATGGAAGCGGAACTCGCGCGCCGTCTGGTCGTAGATGGAAACGCCGATGATGTCTGACGGCAGCAGGTCGGAGGTGAACTGCATCCGCTGGAAATCCAGGCCCAGGGTGGCCGCCATGGCCCGTGCCAGCGTGGTCTTGCCCAGTCCGGGCAGGTCCTCGATCAAAAGGTGGCCGCCCGCCAGCAGCGTGGTGAAGGCCAGGCGCACTTCGTGCGGCTTGCCCAGCACCAGCTGGTTCACCTGCTCCACGGCATCCACCAGGGCCTGTCGCGTGCGGTCGGGTAGGATGTCGGCGTTCTGGGCTGGCGCTTGCATGGCTTGCATCCGGCGAATGATTGGGCAAGAGGATAACCGGCCGATGCTGCCATGGACCTAGGTTCCCTGCGCGTGAAGTACATCGTGGCCTGGGCTGCGCTGCTGCTGGCGAAGCTGTGGCTGGCGGCGTCGCTGCTGCCGTTCGGCGACGAGGCTTTCTACGCGCTGGAAAGCCGGCGCCTGGCCTGGGCCTATTCCGATCTGCCGGGCATGACGGCGTGGCTGATCCGCCTCGGCACCGAGTTGGGCGGCCAGCATGTGCTGGCGATCCGCGCTCCGTTCGTGTTGATCGGCGCGATGGTGCCGTGGCTGGTGGTGCGCATCGCACGGCGTTGGTTTGGCGCGCAGGCGGGCTGGCAGGCCGGGATGCTGGCGCTGCTGATGCCGCTGTCGGGGCTGTCGGGTGTGCTGGCGCTGCCCGACGCACCGATGCTGCTGGCGGCGCTGCTGTGCCTGGACGCGTTCGCGGCGATGCTGCAGCGATTTGGTGCCGCGGCGGCGCTGCAGTTGGCGTTGGGGCTGGCGCTGGGAGCGTTCTCCCATTATCGCTTCGCCCTGGTGGTGCTGGCCGGTGCGGCGGGGCTGCTGTGCACGGCCCGGGGCCGTGCGCTGCTGCGCGAACCGGGCTTGTGGCTGGTGTTGGCGCTGGGTGCGGCCGCGTGGCTGCCGCTGGTGGCTTGGAACCTCGGCCATGCCGGCGCCGGCGTCGCCTTCCAGTTCGTCGACCGTCATCCGTGGCGGCTGCAGGCCGAAGGCGCCTGGTGGCCGCTGGTGCAGGCGGTCATCGTGACGCCGGCGCTCTTCGTGCTGCTGCTGGCGACGCTGTGGCGCGCATGGCGAATGCGCCTTTCGGCCGTCGAGGTCCAGTGGCCGCTGCTGCTGGGCGTGGCCGGGGTGTCGGTGCTGGGATTGTTTGCGATGGCGTTCGTGTCCGACAGCGAACGCGTCAGCTTCCATTGGCCGTTGCCGGGCTGGCTGGCGTTGGCCTGCGCGGCGCCGGTGGTGCTGGCGTCGTGGCCGCGATGGGCGCGCGCCGCGGTGCACGTTGTGTCATGCGTCGGCCTGCTGGCGGTGATGGCCTACCTGGCGGCGGTTGCGCAGCCTGCGGGCCGCCAGTGGCTGGCCGCCGGGCCGGCGTATGCCGACAACTTCTCGGGCTGGGATGTCGCGGCCGATGCCGCGCGCAGGGAGCTGGCGCAGATGCCGGCGGGAACGCAGCTGGTGGCCGACAATTTCATGCTCGGTGCCCAGCTGGCGTTCGCACTGGACCGCGGCGATGTCGCCGTGCTGCCGCACCCGCTCAACGACAAGCACGGTCGTGCGGTGCAGCTTTCCAACTGGGGGCTGCTTGAGTCCGGACGCGAGTCCTGGGGTGATGCACCGGTGCTGTTGATGGTGGAGGACACCTCGCGCCCGATGAAGCGGCGCCTGGATGCCTACCGGGAACTGTGCCGGCGCACCGGCGGCCTGCCGCCGCCGCAGGTGCTCAACGTGGACCACGGCCGCAAGCGCTTCCTGCTGTTCCGGCTGCCGTCGCCCAACGCGACCTGCTCGACGCCGGCGCTGGCGTGGCTGGAAACGCCGGCGCCGCGCGCCGCGGTTGGCGGCAGCGTCGAAGTGGCAGGCTGGGCGCTCAAGGAAGTCGTCGGCGTGGATCGCGTGCAGGTCACGTTGGACGGCCGGGCGGTGGGCGAAGCCAAGCTTGGCGACTTGCGACCCGACGTCATCGATTACTGGGGAGTCGCCGATGGCGCCGATGGTGCGGGCTTCAGTGCGCTCATCGACCTGTCGGGTCATCCCGGCGGCGACGCCTGGCTGGGCCTGGTGGTGTACGGGCGGGACGGCAGCGTGGAAGCGTGGCCGGAGCAGCGGCTGAGCATCCACGCTCAGGGCAGGCGATAGCCCACCTCGCGCAGGGCGCGCGACAGTGCAATCAAGGGCAGGCCCACCAGCGCCGTCGGGTCCTGGCTGTGGATCGCGTCGAACAGGGCGATGCCCAGGCCTTCGCACTTGAAGCTGCCGGCGCAGTCGTAGGGCTGTTCGGCGTCGAGGTAGCGCAGGATCTCTTCGCGGCCCAGCGTCCGGAACACCACCTGCGTCCGGTCGAGTGCGGCCAGCGGCGGTTCGCCATCGCGCAGCAGGCAAACGGCTGTCTGGAACACGACGCGCTTTCCGGAGCAGGCCTGTAGCTGGGCCAGGGCCTGGTCGCGTGCGCCGGCCTTGCCCAGGGCCAGGCCGTCCAGGTCGGCAACCTGGTCCGAGCCGATCACCCAGGCCCCCGGGTGACGGGCCGCTACGGTCCGGGCCTTGGCTTGCGCCAGGCGAGCGGCCGTTTCGGCGGGTGACTCCCCCGACAGCGGCGATTCGTCCACGTCCGGCCGGTCCACGTCGAATGGCAGGCCCAGCCGGGCCAGCAGCTCGCGCCGGTAGCGCGACGTGGACGCCAGCACCAGCGCGATCACGGTGCGTCCGGGTCGCGGCGCAGCGTCGCCGGCTCGCGCCGGGCCGCCTGCGCGCTGGCTTCGGTGGCATGGGCGAGTTCGGCGCCGGCGCGCTCAAGCTCTTCCAACTGCGTGGACAGCCTGGCGCGGGCCCGGTCCAGGGCGGCGCAGGCCTCATGGAGCTCGGACTGGCGCGCGGTGTCGCCGTGCTTCTGGATCCACAGGCGGTGCTGGAGCACGTCCCGCTTGGCGTCGCGGATCGATTGGGTGCTGTCGAGCGAGGCGTGGGCCACGGCGGCGATGTCGGAGGGGACCCTTCCCACCACCGCCTGCATGGCGTGCATGCGCTGCTGGCTGCGGTCGAGCAGGTCCTGGACCGCGTCGGCGAGGTCGAGCAGGCGCACCAGAGCGCGCTCGCGGCGCCGGCTCCGGACCAGCCACCACAGCAGGGGCAGGGCAAGCGCCAGGGCAACGGCGCCAGCCAGTACAATGAATTCGGGCATGGATTACAGGTCCGCAGGGTCAGGCGGCAGTCTGCACCAGCCCCGGCGAGGCCGGCAAACCCTTGCGGGTGCAACGAGTTAGGTTTGACACAGGGGCGTTCGCCGCCTATTATTTCGGGCTTATGTCCGCGTCCCTGCCTCCTGTGCTCGATGCCTGGCGCATGGTTGCGGCCAAGCGGCGGTTCGAGGGTGTGTTGCCTTTGTCGGGGATGACCCGCCTGGCCGCTGCCCTCGTGGACGCCGAAGGTGACTGCCGATTCGAGATGGAATTCGGGCGTGACGGCGTGCTGAACCTGCCGTACGTCGAACTCCGCATCGATGCCGCGTTGCCGCTGCTGTGCCAGAGGACGCTGGAACGTTTCCTGCATCCGGTTTCGCTGTTCCAACGCCTCGGCCTGATCACCGACGAAGCGCAGGAATCGGCGCTGCCCGAGGACATGGAGCCGTTCCTGGTCGATGTCGGCGGTGAGCTGCATCCGGCCGAGCTGGTCGAGGACGAACTGATCCTCGCCATCCCGGTGGTACCCATAGATCCGCGCTCGACGGAGGTCACGGCCGAATGGCCCGCCGACGTCGAGGTAGAAGAAAAACCGAACCCTTTCGCCGCGCTCGCCGCGATGAAGGCACACAAGAAGTAGTTGGAGATAGACCATGGCCGTCCAGAAGTCCCGCGTCACCCCGTCCCGCCGCGGCCAGCGCCGCTCGCACGATGCCCTCACCGCGAAGCAGCTGTCCACAGACCCGACCTCGGGTGAGACGCACATCCGCCACCACGTGACCAAGGACGGCTACTACCGTGGCAAGAAGGTCATCGACGTGAAGTCCTCGGCGGCGTCCGAAGACTGAGTCCATCGCCTGCCCCAGTGCAGGCCTGGCTCCTGCGGTTCGCCCCCGGGCGATTCCGTCTTATGCTCAACGCGGCGGGCCTGGTCCCGCCGCGCGCGTTTCTGACTGTCGCGTCTCGTCGGCAACCGCCGCCGCGGCCAGCGGCAGGCTCCAGGCAAGGGGATGAGGATGGCCGTTTTCTCGCGAATCGCCGGCACGGGCTCCTGCCTGCCGGACAAGATCCTGACCAACAAGGACCTCGAGCAGTTCGTTGAAACCAGCGACGAGTGGATCGCCAGCCGCACCGGCATCCGCCAGCGCCACGTCGTGGTCGAGGGTGAGACCACCTGCGACCTGGCCGAGCGCGCCGCCATCGCCGCGCTGCAGGCCGCGGGCGTCACCGCTTCCGAACTCGACCTGATCATCGTCGGCACCACCACGCCCGACCTCATCTTCCCGTCCACCGCCTGCCTGCTGCAGCACCGCATCGGTGCCAACGGCTGCGCGGCGTTCGACGTCAACGCCGCCTGCTCGGGCTTCATCTTCGCGCTCAGCGTGGCCGACAATTTCATCCGCGCCGGCAACGCCAAGACCGTGCTGGTGGTGGGCGCCGAAACGCTCACGCGCATGCTGGACTGGTCCGACCGCAACACCTGCGTGCTGTTCGGCGACGGCGCTGGTGCGGTGGTGCTCAAGGCCGACAGTGAAGCCGGAATCCTGTCCACCCACCTGCATGCCGACGGCGGCAAGAAAGAGCTGCTCTACAACCCGGTTGGCGTTTCCGTGGGCTTCAAGCCCGAGGAAAAGAACGCCGGCGTGCGCGTGCTGATGAGCGGCAACGAAGTCTTCAAGCACGCCGTCAAGGCGCTCGATTCGGTGGTGGACGAGGCGCTTGAGGCCAATGGCCTGACCAAGGCCGACCTCGACTGGCTGATCCCGCACCAGGCCAACCTGCGCATCATCGAAGCCACCGCCAAGCGGCTGGACATGTCGATGGACCAGGTGATCGTCACGGTGCACAAGCACGGCAACACGTCGGCCGGCTCGGTGCCGCTGGCGCTGGACGAAGCGGTGCGCACGGGCAAGGTGCAGCGTGGCCAACTGCTGCTGCTGGAAGCCTTCGGTGGTGGCTTCACCTGGGGTTCGGCGCTGATCCGCTACTGAGCCGCCGCGCGGCGCCAAGGTGCCGCGCGCGCTCCACCCTACGCGCCGGTACAGACGACTTGGCGCGCGTGTCGCTTATGATTCGCGGACCGACTCCAGCGGATCACCGATGAGCCAGATGCTTGCCTTCGTATTCCCCGGCCAGGGCTCCCAGTCCCTGGGCATGCTGGCCGACCTGGCCGCGGCACAGCCGCTCGTGCGCGAAACCTTCGCCGAGGCCTCCGAAGGTGCCGGCATCGACCTCTGGGCGCTGTCCCAGCAAGGTCCCGGGGACCAGCTCAACCAGACCGAGTTCACGCAGCCCGCGCTGCTGGCCGCCGGCGTCGCCGTGTGGCGCACGTGGCTGTCCCAGGGCGGCGCCTGTCCGGCGGTGCTGGCGGGCCACAGCCTGGGCGAGTACGCCGCGCTGGTGGCGGCGGGGTCGATCAGCCTGGCCGATGGCGCGCGCCTCGTGCGCGAGCGCGGCCGCCTGATGCAGCTCGCCGTGCCGGCCGGCACCGGCGCCATGGCCGCCGTGCTCGGCGCCGAGGACGCGCTGGTGGAGGAGGTGTGCGCCAGCGTTTCCGGCGACGGCGTGGTGGTGCCGGCCAATTACAACTCGCCCGGCCAGATCGTCATCGGTGGCGACGCCGCCGCGGTGGATCGCGCGCTGGCCGAGCTTGCTGCGCGCGGCGTGCGCAAGGCCGTGAAGCTTGCCGTGTCGGTGCCCTCGCACACGCCGCTGATGCGCGACGCCGCCGATCGGCTCGGCGAAGTGATGGCCGCCATGCGCTGGCAGGACGCGTCCATCCCGGTGGTGCAGAACGTCGACGGGCGCATCCATGCCAGCGCCGGCGACGTGCGCGCCGCGCTGGTGCGCCAGCTCTACCTGCCGGTGCTTTGGACGCAGTGCATGCAGACCCTGGTCGCGCGCGGCGCCAACGTCATCGGCGAATGCGGCCCCGGCAAGGTGCTGTCGGGCCTGGCCAGGCGCATCGACAAATCCGTCGAGGCGCGCTCGCTCGGCAGCGCCGTTGAGTTCGAGGCGGCGCTGGAAGCCTGGAGCTGATTTTTTGCCACGGATTTTCGCGGATAAACGCGGATGAAGTGCGAAGAAAAGACCAAGATCCGAGTAATCATCCGACAGTTTTCACCGGCACGGCAAACAACTATCTCTTTGGCTTCATCCGCTGTAATCCGCCCTGATCCGTGGCTAAAAAAACCGAATGGAAATCCCCATGAACGACGTCTTGAAAGGTGAAATCGCGCTGGTCACCGGCGCCAGCCGCGGCATCGGCGCCGCGATCGCCGACGAACTGGCTTCGCTCGGCGCGCTCGTCGTCGGCACAGCCACCACCGAGTCGGGCGCGCAGGCGATCAACGACCGGCTGGCCGCCAGCGGCGGGGCAGGGCGCGTGCTCAACGTCACCGACGCGGCCTCGGTCGAGGCGCTGGTGGACGGCATCGCCAAGCAATTCGGCCCAGTGTCGGTGCTGGTCAACAACGCCGGCATCACCCGCGACAACCTGCTGATGCGCATGAAGGAAGAGGACTGGCAGGCCATCCTCGACACCAACCTCAGTTCGGTGTTCCGCACGTCCAAGGCGGTGATGCGCGGCATGATGAAGGCGCGCAAGGGGCGCATCATCAACATCGCCTCGGTGGTCGGCGTCACCGGCAACGCCGGGCAGGCCAACTACGCGGCTGCCAAGGCCGGCATCATCGCCTTCAGCAAGTCGCTGGCCAAGGAGATCGGCAGCCGCGGAGTCACGGTCAACGTGGTCGCGCCCGGGTTCATCCAGACCGACATGACCAAGGACCTGCCCGAGGCCACCCGCGAGGCCCTGGTGGGCCAGATAGCGCTGGGGCGGCTCGGCGAGCCGGCCGACATCGCCCGCGCCGTGGCCTTCCTGGCCGGCCCGTCGGCGACCTACATCACCGGCGAGACGCTGCACGTCAACGGCGGCATGTACATGCCCTAAGCCCTTGCATTGGCTGGATTTGCGCTAGAATCCAAGCACCCCATACAGGCCGCGGCGCGTCCGGCGCCCGCCGCGGCTTTCGATTGATTACAATGCGTCCGAAAACAAAACGCTCCGGGAGGAGAAGATCCATGAGCAGCATCGAAGAACGCGTCAAGAAAATCGTCATCGAGCAACTGGGCGTCAAGGAAGACGAAGTCACCGTGAACGCTTCGTTCGTGGACGACCTCGGCGCCGACTCGCTGGACACCGTCGAGCTGGTCATGGCCCTCGAGGAAGAGTTCGAGTGCGAGATCCCGGACGAAGAGGCCGAGAAGATCACCTCGGTCCAGCAGGCCATTGATTACATCAAGGCCCACGTCAAGGCCTGATCGCCTGACGTCGTCACGCCGGGGCCGCGCTTGCGCGGCCCCGCGCGTTTCAAGCGCCCGCACGATACGCGTGCGCATGCACCACCGCCACGCCCCGCACGTCCTGGAACCCGGAGTCCGCCATGAGCCATCGCCGCGTCGTCGTCACAGGAATGGGCATCGTCTCGCCCATCGGCAACACCCTGGCCGCGGCCTGGGACAGCATCCAGGCGGGCCGCTGCGGCATCGGCCCCATCACCCATTTCGACGCCTCCGCCTATGCGACCCGCATCGCCGGTGAAGTGCGTGACTTCGATCCCAAGTCCTTCCTGCCGGCCAAGGACGTCAAGAAGATGGACACCTTCATCCACTACGGCTTGGCGGCCAGTTTCCAGGCGATGGACGACGCCGGCCTGGAAGTGACTGAAGAAAATGCCGAGCGCATCGGCGCCATCATCGGCGCCGGCATCGGCGGCGTGCGCGGCATCGAGGAAACGGCCATCGCGCTGCACGAGGGCGGTCCGCGCAAGGTCTCGCCGTTCTACGTGCCCAGCACCATCATCAACATGCTGCCGGGCCAGCTGACGATCATGAAGGGCCTCAAGGGGCCGAATTTTTCGGCCGTGTCGGCCTGCGCCACGTCCAACCATTCCATCGGCATGGCGATGCGCATGATCCAGTACGGCGACGCCGACGTGATGGTCGCCGGTGGCGCCGAGCATGGCGCCACGCCCACCTCGGTCGCCGGCTTCTGCGCCATGAAGGCCATGTCCACCCGCAACGACGAGCCCCAGCGCGCCTCGCGCCCCTGGGACAGGGACCGCGACGGCTTCGTGCTTGGCGACGGCGCCGGCATCCTGATCCTCGAGGAATACGAGCACGCCAAGGCGCGCGGCGCGCGCATCTACTGCGAGCTTGCCGGCTTCGGCGCCAGCTCCGACGCGTACCACATGACCGCGCCCAGCGAGAACGGCGACGGCCCGGCCCGCTGCATGCGCATGGCGCTCAAGGACGCCGGCGTGAATGCCGACCAGGTCGGTTACCTCAACGCCCACGGCACGTCCACGCCGCTGGGCGACCTGGCCGAGACGCTGGCGGTGAAGCGCGCCCTGGGCGACCACGCCTACGACACGATGGTCAGCTCCACCAAGTCCATGACCGGCCACCTGCTGGGAGCCGCCGGCGGCGTCGAGGCCATCTTCACGGTGATGGCGCTGCACACCGGCGTCATCCCGCCCACCATCAACCTCGACCAGCCGGGCGAAGGCTGCGACCTGGACTACGTGCCGAACGTGGCGCGCCGGGCGGAGATCGACGTGGCGGTGTCCAACGGCTTCGGCTTTGGCGGCACCAACGGCACGCTGGTGTTCCGGAACCTCTGATCCCCACCCTGGTCGCGCCGCCATGCTGACCCGCGAGCTGGCTGCCGGCACCGACCTGCTGCGCCTGCAGTCATCCGATCCGTCGCGCTACCCGCTGCTGCTGGAAAGCGTGGCGGGCGGCAATGCGCTTTCGCGCTGGGACCTGCTGCTGGCGACCGACGGCGGCGGCCTGCGGCTGGAGGCCGACGGCCAGACCCGTCGCCTCGATGGCGGCGCGGTGGAAGGTGATTTCCTGGCGGCGCTGGACGTTCACTGGCGTGCGCTGCAAACCCCGCACGACGAAGCCGCGCTGCCTTTCCAGGGCGGCTGGGCGCTGTTCCTGGCCTACGAGCTTGCGGCCCAGATCGAACCCAGCCTGCGGCTGCCGCCGGCGCCGGGCCCGCTGCCGGTGGCCGTGGCGCTGCGATGCCCGGCCGCCGTGCTGCGCGACCGCAGCAGCGGTCGTTGCCTGGCGGTGGCCGAAGACGGCGCCGCGTCGCTGCTCGAGGCCATCGCTCCGCTGCCGGCCTGCGGCGACTGGCCGCGCTTCGACCCGCCCACGCTGGGCGAGGACGAGCCTCAGCGCTTCCTGGACGGCGTTGCGCGCATCCACGACTACCTGCGCGCCGGTGATGTTTTCCAGGTGAACCTGTCGCGCAGCTGGCACGCCCACTTCGACCAGGCGCCCGACCCGGCGGCCGTGTACGCCCAGCTGCGACTGGCCAATCCCGCGCCCTTCGCCGGCCTGCTGCGGCTGGACGGTGCGGCGCTGCTGAGTTCGTCGCCCGAGCGGCTGGTGTCGGTGCGCGGTTCGCGCGTCGAAACCCGGCCCATCGCCGGCACGCGGCCGCGCTTCCCGGGCGACGACGAAGCCGCGCGCATTCGCGACCTGGTGGGCAACCCCAAGGAGCGCGCCGAGCACGTGATGCTGATCGACCTGGAGCGCAACGACCTGGGCCGCGTCTGCGTGCCGGGCAGCGTACGCGTGGACGAACTGATGACCGTGGAGAGTTACGCGCACGTGCACCACATCGTCAGCAACGTCGGTGGCGAGCTGCGTCCGGGAACGACGCCGGGCGAGGTGATCCGCGCCGTCTTCCCGGGCGGCACCATCACCGGCGCGCCGAAGGTGCGCTGCATGCAGATCATCGCCGAGCTTGAAGCCCAGGGGCGCGGCGCCTACACCGGTGCGCTGGGCTACCTGGGCCGCGACGGCGACCTGGACCTCAACATCCTCATCCGCAGCGCCTGGCTGGCCGGCCGCGAGCTGCAGTTCCGCACCGGCGCCGGCATCGTGGTGGACTCGGACGCGGCGCGCGAGCTGGATGAAACGCGCGCCAAGGCCCGCGGCCTGCTGCGTGCGCTGGGAGCCGCCGGATGAGCCTGCTGGCGTCACTGGTGTTCCAAGGCAAGCAGCGCGTGATGGCGCTCGATGCCGGTGACCGGGGCCTGGCCTACGGTGATGGCCTGTTTGAAACCGCGCTGGTTCACGACGGCCTGGTGGTCTGGTGGCCGGCACACCTGGCGCGGCTGTCGGAGGGCGCGGCGCGCCTTCGGATACCCATGCCCGATGTAGCGTGGCTGGCCTCGCAGGTCGCCACCTTCGTCGCCCAGGCGCCTGCGCGCGCCGTGCTCAAGCTCATCCTTACCCGCGGCGTGGGTGGGCGCGGCTACGCGCCGCCGGAAGCGGTCGAGCCGACGCTGGTGCTGTCGCTGCATGCCGCGCCCGCGCCCTGGACCACGCCGCTGGTGCTGCGCTGGTGCGACACACGGCTGGCGATCCAGCCGGCGCTGGCGGGCCTCAAGCACCTCAATCGCCTGGAACAGGTGCTGGCCCGCAGCGAATGGCGCGACCCGGCGATCCATGAAGGCCTGATGCTGGACACCGACGGCCAACTGGGCTGCGCCACGGCCGCCAACGTCTTCGCACTGCGCGATGGCCGTTGGCTGACGCCACCGGTGCATCGGCGCGGTGTTGCCGGCGTGGCGCGTGCCTGGGTACTGGCCAATGAGCCCGGCGCCGCGCAAGCCGAGCTGTCAGCCACGGACGTGGCGACGGCCGATGCGCTTTTCCTGTGCAATGCCGTGCGGGGTATCCTGCCGGTCGGGCGACTCGGCGATCGAAGCTGGGCGCCGCATCCGGCGCTGGCGTTACTGCAGCGGCGACTGGGCCGGTCCGAACCGGCGTTTGACCCCGGGAGCTAGGTTTTGGCGAAGACATCCTCGCATCGCGTGCTCAAGGCGCTGGTTGCGCTGACGCTGTTGGCCGTGGTCGCGTTTGGCGGCTGGGCCTGGCAGCGCTACAGCGGTTTCGCCGACACGCCCATCGCGCTGGCCGGCAGCGAGCGCATCGTCTCGGTGGAGCGTGGCGACGGGTTCCAGGACATCCTGGACAAGCTGCGTGCGGCGGGCGTCGACGAAGGCCACGACCTGGAGTGGAAAGTGCTGGCGCAGGAAATGCATGTGGTGTCGCGCCTGCAGGTGGGCGACTACACCATCCGCCACGGCATCACCCCGCGTGAACTTCTGGCCAAGCTCGAGAGCGGCAAGGTGATCCAGTATCGCTTCACCATCGTCGAAGGCTGGAACGTGCGCGAACTGCGCGCGGCGCTTGCCAAGGACGACGTGCTGGTGAAGAAGACACCCGGGCTGGACGATCGCGCGCTGATGGCCGCGCTGGAGCGTCCCGGCCAGCATCCCGAGGGCCGGTTCCTGCCCGAGACCTACCACTACCCCCGCGGCATGACCGACCTGGACCTGCTGCGTCGCGCCGCGCTGGCGATGGACAAGGCCGTGGCCGATGCCTGGGAAGCGCGTGCCGTGGGCATCCCTATCGAGTCCCCGGAGCAGCTGCTCACCCTGGCCTCGATCATCGAGAAGGAAACCGGCAAGGCGTCGGAACGTCCGGAGATCGCCGGCGTGTTCGCGCGTCGCCTCAAGCTGGGCATGCGCCTGCAGACCGACCCGACCGTGATCTACGGCATGGGCAGCCAATACGACGGCAACATCCGCCGCAGCGACCTCACCACCGACACGCCCTACAACACCTACACGCGCGCCGGCCTGCCGCCCACGCCCATCGCCATGCCGGGGCGCGAGGCGCTGTTGGCCGCGGCCAACCCGGCGCCGGGCAAGACGCTTTATTTCGTCTCCCGCGGCGACGGCAGCCATGTGTTCTCGGCCACGCTGGCCGAGCACAACCGCGCCGTTGCCTGCCACCAGCTGCGGCGCTGCCGATGAGCGCGCGCGGCCTGTTCATCAGCATCGAAGGCGGCGAGGGCGCGGGCAAGTCCACCGTGATGGCCGCGCTCAGCGAAGCCCTGGTCGCGCGCGGCCACGAGGTGGTGCTTACCCGCGAACCCGGCGGCACGCCCGAGGGCGAAGCCATCCGCGCACTGCTGCTGGACCCGGGCAACCACCTGTTGCCCGAAACCGAACTGCTGCTGATGTTCGCCTCGCGTGCGCAGCTGGTGCGCCAGTGCGTGCTGCCGGCGCTGGCGCGCGGCGCAGCGGTGCTGACCGATCGTTTCACCGACGCCAGCTTCGCCTACCAGGGCGGCGGCCGTGGCCTGGACATGGCCCGGATCGCCGAGCTCGAGCGCTGGGCGGCCGGCATCAAGCCAGACCTCACCTTCCTGCTGGACGTCGGCGTCGCCGAGGGCCTGGCCCGCGCGCGTTCGCGCGGCGGCGAGCCGGACCGCATCGAGCGCGAGCGCGGTGATTTCTTCGAACGGGTGCGCGCCACCTACCTGCTGCGCGCAGCGGCCGAGCCGGATCGTTTCCGGCTGATAGACGCCGGCCAGCCGGCGGATGACGTGCGCCGCAGCGTACTGGCCGCCCTGGCGGGCTGGATCGAGGCGTCGCGATGAGCGGCTTCGCGCCTTGGCAGCAGCGCGTGCTGGACGGTGCGCTGGCTTCGCTGGCCGAGGGGCGGCTGGGTCACGCGCTGCTGTTCTCCGGGGCGGCGAAAATGGGCAAGCAGGAAGTGGCGATGCGGCTTTCCCAGCGCCTGCTTTGCCCGAGCCCGGGCGCCGACGGGCTGGCCTGCGGTCGCTGCCGCGCTTGCCGGCTGTTTGCCGCCGGCACGCATCCGGACTTCAAGTTCACCAGCTACATCCCCAACGACAAGGGCGACAAGCTGCGCAGCGAGCTGATCGTCGACCAGATGCGCGAACTGGGCCACTGGTTCTCGCTGACGCCGCAGATGGGTGCGGCCCAGGTGGCGATGATCACGCCGGCCCACGCGATGAACATCAACGCGTCCAACGCCCTGCTCAAGACGCTGGAGGAACCCTCCCGCGACCGCTACCTGCTGCTGGTCACCGATCGTCCCGGCCGCCTGCCCGCAACCATCCGCAGCCGCTGCCAGAGGCTTGAGTTCCGGCCGCCGGGCAGGGCCGAGGCAATGGGCTGGCTGCGTGCGCAGGGCCACGGCGAAGCCACGCTGGCCCCGGCGCTGCATGCCGCGCGCGGCCATCCCGGGCTGGCGTCGGACTGGCTGGCCAGCGGCGGGCTCGAGCTTCGCCGGCAGGTGCTGGCCGAACTCAACGCGCTGTCGCAGTCGCGCCAGTCGCCCATTGAATTGGCCCAGCAGTGGCTGGGCGATGAACACACGGCGCTGCGCCTGCGTTTCGCCGCCGAGCTGGCGCTGGACGCGGCGGCCGAGCAACTGGGGGCAGGCGGCGCCACGGGCTTGACCGTCGGGGCTGATTTCCAGAGGCTTTGCGCATGGTTCGACGGCATCAACCGGGCCCGGGAACAGCTGTCGGTCCCGGCCCTGCGGCACGACCTGGCATTGGCCGGTCTGCTGCTTGAATGGCGTAGCATGTCAAAGGCAACCGCAATCCAGGGAGCAAGGCGATGACGGGTGGTGCAGGCGCAAGGCAGGGCATCCTTTCCCTGGCAATCAAGGACAAGGCGGCGCTGTACAACGCGTACATGCCCTTCATCAAGGGCGGTGGCATCTTCGTGCCCACGGCCAAGCGCTACGCGCTGGGCGACGAGGTGTTCATCCTGCTGTCGCTGATGGAAGAGAAGGACCGCCTGCCCGTGGCCGGCAAGGTCGTGTGGATCACGCCCGCCGGTGCCCAGGGCAACCGCGTGGCGGGCATCGGCGTGCAGTTCGCCGAAACCGCGGAAGCCGACCAGGTGAAGGGCAAGATCGAAGCCATGCTCGCGGGCACGCTGGAAGCGGACAAGCCCACGCACACCATGTGATGCCACCCCGGCCCGGGCTCAGGTGACGCGCGGCAACCATGCCCAGAACGCCAGGCCCACGATGGCGCCCGCTGCCGCGCCGGCCATGAGTTCGATCTTGCTGTGCCTTCCGAGCACCCAGCGCGACCAGGCCACCGCCGCGGTGAACGCCAGCCCCGCTGCGAGCGGCCACGGTCCCAGCGCCCAAAGCAGCGTCGCCGAGAACATGGCGAATGCGGCGTGCAGGGACAGCTTCAGCCACGGCGCCAGCAGCAGGCCGGTTGCGATCATCGCGGCGGCGCAGGCAAGGCCCAGGCAAAGCGCCGGTTGGGGCGACACCAGGGCGAAGAAGGCGGTGGCGCCGGCCAGCAGCACCAACAGGAAACGATTCAGCCCCTGCCGTTCATGACGCTGGCTGGCGTCGACGTGTTGCCATCGCCCGCGCCTGACTTGCCACCATGACCAGCCTTGGATGAGCAACGCCATCAGCGCCAGCGTAACGGCGGCAAACAGCCATTGCCTTGGGCCCATGCCGGTGCCCGCCGCCACGAACAGTGCGGTGGCAGGCAGCGCCAGCAGCGGGTGGCCGAGGATGGACAGCGTGCGGGCCAGCGCGGTCCTCACCCCATGCGCCCGCTCAGGTACAGGCCCAGCACCACGCCGGCCGTGGCGAAGCCCAGCCCGGCGCTGGTGCCGATCCAGCCCATGATCCGCTCGCGACGCTGGAGCCGCGCCGCGCCCACCGGATCCACGCGCAGTTCATGGGCGCGCCGGCGCGCAATGATGCGTGGCAGCCACCAGCTGCAGGCGAACAACATGCCCAGCGCGAAGCCCACGGACGTGGCCAGGTGCGGGATCCAGCCGGGCACCTTCGCCAGCAGGGTGATGCCGACGCAAAAGGCGATGGTGAGCGCACTGGTGAACAGCCCGTAGGCGATAACGCCGCGCCGCTCACGCTCGTCGAACGGCTCGGCCAGCAGCTTGCGGACGCCGAACCAGACGCCCAGCAGGCCGCCGGCCAAGCCGGCCACCGCACCGCCCAGCGCCCCGATGCCCAGCTTGGCCACGCCGTTGGCCGCGCCCAGCGCACCCATGCCCAGCGTGGCCGCCGCCGCGGCGGGCGGCGCGCTGGTCATCAGCAGGGTGGCCACGGCCGCGGTGAAGCCGGCACCGGGTGCCGAGGCCTTGGCGAATTCGCCCAGCCGCCGCAGCAGCTCATCGCGGACCAGCAGGCGAGCGCGCGACAGCCGTTTGCGCACGGCCGCGTCCTGAAGCCCCAGCAGGCTGGCGACCTGGCGCGAGCTTTGTCCTTCGCGGTAATAAAGCAGCAGCACCTCGCGCGACTCTTCGGGCAACCGGTCGATCACGTCGGCTGCCGCGGCTTCTTCCTGGGCCAGCGCCAGCCGGTCGGGCGGACCCGGGTGCGGGTCGGCCACGGCGGCCAGCGCTGCCTCGATGTCGCCGGTGGTTGAACGGCGCTGCACCTGGCCGCGCAGGTGGTCGCGGGCCAGGTTGCGGGTGATCTGGCGCAGCCAGGGCAGGAAACTGGCCGGGTTGTTGAGCTTGCGCAGGTTCTGCCAGGCCGAGAGGAACGCTTCCTGGGCGATGTCTTCGCTGGTGGCCACGTCGCGCACGATGGCCAGCGCAATGCTGGTGACGGTGCTCTGGCAGCCCACGACGATGCGGCCATAGGCATCCCGGTCACCGCGCGCCGCGGCCGGGTAGTGGGCATGGATCAGGGATTCGAGGACCTGCGTGCTCATGGCGTTCTCCGTGGGATGTTGTCCACGAAGACGGCCGGGTGCGCCGGATGTGACCGACGCTGCGCCACCCGTCGGGCCGGCGGCACAGGGTTCAGAGGCAGTCCTTGCGCGCCGCGAGCAGCGCGGTGGCCCGCGACTGGCTCCAATTTCCGGCCAGCGGCGACAGCAGCGGGGCGTTCACGCTGATTTGCGTGAGCCCGGGCTTTCCGTCGGCAGTGGTGCCCAGGGTGCGGGTCAGCGTGCCGGTGAGCGTAGACGCGGTGCTGGCGAAGCCGCAGCTGGGGCAACTGCCCCGCAGTTGTTCCAGGGGCACCTGGTTGACGGCGGCATTGAACGGCTTGGCACCGATCAGCCAGCGCGGGACGCCGTAGGCGTCATACAGGTAGGCGGCATAGATTTCCTGGTCGGGTTCGTACTGGGCGCTGTAGCCGAAGCCGCTGCGGCTGGGCGAGAACCAGTGGCCGGTGGCGTCCAGCGGCGCGCCCTGCAGCGTCGGGCAGCCGCTGCCGCCGCCCAGCCGCAGCATTTTCTCGCTGCCGCTGTCGCCGTCGAGGTTGTAGGAGAACACCATCGAGCCGGCGCCGGTCGGGGCCACCATCATCTGGCCGATCTCGGTGGCCGTGGTGGCGGCGCCGTTCCAGCCGACGCGGAACAGCGGGGCGCTCCAGCCGCCGCTGCCGCCGGCCGCGGGTGCGGCGGCCTGCGAGTAATACCAGGTGGGGGTGCCGTCCTCGAGGTAGGTGTACCAGACGGCCACCCACTGGTCGCCCGCGAAGTCGACGAAGACACCGTGGCCCGGTCGTTCGGGATTGAAATACTGCCCGCTGCGGAAGTCCGGCGCTGCCACGTGCGTCTGCACGCGCGCCGTCAGCGTGGCGTTGACGTAGTTGAGCGAACCCGCGCTGGGTCGCGCCAGCGTCACCAGGATGCGTGACGGGCCGCCTTCGGTGGGCGTGGGTATGTCGACCACCTTGGTCAGCGAAGCGCCCGTGTCGAAGGCGCTGGGCGCCGTACGCGCGTTGCCGGCGCCGAACTGCGGATAGACCACCTGGTCGTCCGGGATGAGGGTCGCGTAGAGGTCCACGTCCACCGCGGCCGCCACCTGGATGCGCACGCTGCGCGCATGCGGCGGCACCGGGAAGTACAGGCGGCTTTCTTCGACGTTGCGGTTCCAGGCCGGCACCGCGACGGCGGTGGCCACGCCGTCGGCCAGCGCGCGCGCGGCCGGCACCCACTCGCGACGCAGCAGCTGCAGGTCGCGCGTGGCGGCAACCACGCCCGGGGACGATTCCACCACCAGGCGGGCCGCCAGCGGTGTTGTCGGCAGGCCCGGCAGCGCGTTCCAAGTGACCCTGGCCGTGAGCGTGGCGCCGGCAGCGGCGGTGGTGGGGCCGGTGGCGAACATTCGGCCGCTGCCCGCGTACTCGACGCGCCAACGCGCGTCGGTAAGCGCCGGCAGGCCCGACAGCGTGACTTCGAAGTGGCCGTTGGTGGTGGCGATGTCGCGCACCGCTTCGTCGGCCGGACGGAACCAGGCGGCGGCGCCGGGCAGCGTGAGATTGATGCTGCGCGCAACGTCGGCATCGGCCGCGCCGCAGGCCTGGCTGGAGCAGTCGGCGCGGGTGACGTTGGGGTTGGAGAAGGTCAGCGCTGGCGCCTGGCTGCCGTCGCGATAGGCCATGACGGTGTAAAAGCCGCTGCTGCCCGGCGGCGTGGTTCGGAAACCGTGGGAGTAGCTGTGGGCGCCATCGCGTGCGTTGTCGTTGGTGGTGATGTCGTGGTTCTGGCCCAGGTTGTGGCCTATCTCGTGGCCGATGGTGCGCTCGGAGCAGAACGAGCCGCCGCTGGTACCGTGGCTGGCGGTGAAATACCCGAAGTCGAACGAACCCGCGATGTTGCTGCCGTTGTAACCACCGACCCAGCCATTGCCGCAGCTCACCGCTTCGGCTTTGTCGAAGCGGCGCACCAAGCCGACGATGTCGGCGCCGTGGCGGTGGCGCAGGGTGGCCAGTTGGAACGCCACGGCCGGCGCCGAACTGCGGCGCCAGTAGGTGATCTGGCTGAGTGCTTCGCTGTTGGTGCCGGTGTTGGGGAAATCCACGCGCGGCGTGGCCACCAGGCGGAAGCGGCCGACGACGCCGCCGTTGGCCAGCGCCGTATTGCCCACGTCGATGCGGTTTTGCAGCAGCGTTCGCACGCCGGCATCGCTGCCGATGAAGCTGGCCAGCTCGCCGTTGTAGGCCAGCATCACGTCCAGCTGGTTCGGGTCCGCCTGCGGCGTGGCCGGCGCCAGCGAGGCTGCAGTGAGTGACTTGGCGGCAGCCTGCAGCCGGTCCAGCGGCGGCGCCAGGGCATCGTCCACCTGCACGTCGGACGGTTCGCCCAGCGCGGCGCCTTCGTCCACCATCAGCACGGCGCGGCCGCCGACGGTCTCGAGCAGCATCACGCTGCCGTCGGGCCGGGGCAGGCGGCCGAACACCGCGTCGGGCCCGATCGTGACCACCGCTTCCTGGCCCAGGGCGGCGCCCTCGGCGCGGCCAACCCAGGTGAGGTCGCCGCTGGCGTGCTCGGAATGGGAAACGTAGTCGTAGCTCAGCTGCCCGCCGTCGGGATCGGGCAACACCAGAAGCCCGCCGGGCTCCGCAGCCGCCCGCAGTGACGGTGCCTGCACGGTGGTCGCGTGCATGCGCAGCCGACCGTCGCGCTGCACCTCGGGTTCAAGTTTCAGCAGCGTGACCGGAGCGGGAGGCTTCGCCACGCCGGTGGCGGCGATGGCGGGCGCGAGTCCGGCGCAGGCCAACAAGACCAGGGCGGAACGAAGCATCGGGATCGGAAGCATCGGTGCATGCTCAAGGGTTTCTATCGCCCGATACTGTCATGCGATCCGGCTCGCCTCAACCAAGCGGCGCCCGGAAAGCCGCTCCGCCGTTCACGTTTGTCACGGCGAAGCCGGCGCGCGCGGCGTCGCGCGCCAGCGGGACCCGTCAGCCCAGCGCAGAGCGCAGGATCAGGCCTGCGGCCACCAGCGCCACGATGAATAGCAGCGCCATGCGCAGGCGCGACACCTTGGTCAGCGGGTCGGCCTTGCGGGACGCGTCGAACTGCAGGTGCTCGGGCAGGTAGGAAGCGTCGCGCGTGGCTTCGAGCAATCCAGCGTCGTGGAGTATCTCGCGGGCCTGCTTGAAGTCCTCTGGCTTGATCACCCACAGCGACGGCTGCTGGCCGGGGTCGTGGTTCTTGTCGCTGTAGCTGAACTCGCGGCGGCTCACGCCCTTCCAGCTGCGGCCCTGGTTGACCTTGGTGGCGATGCCGGCGTCGTTGAGCATCTTCTCGACCTGCTCGACGTTCTCCAGCCGCACCGAAGTGAATACCTGCCGCATCAGTGGTTGGCCTTGTCTTCGGGGAGGACGCGGATCAGGCCTTCCTGCGCCGTGGACGCGACCAGCCGGCCCTCGCGGGTGAATATCTGGCCGCGCGACAGGCCGCGCGCGCCCTGCGCGCTGGGGCTGTCGATGGAATAGAGCAGCCAGTCGTCGGCGCGGAACGGACGGTGGAACCACATCGCATGGTCGAGCGAGGCCATCTGCACGTTCGCCTGGTAGTAGCTGATGCCGTGCGGGAAGGTCGCCGTGCCCAGCAGGTGGAAGTCCGAGGCGTAGGCCAGCAGCGCCTGGTGCAGCACCGGCGAGTCGCCGACGTGGCCGTTGAGCTTGAACCACACCTGCTGGAACGGCGGGCGCTTGGGCGGCTTCAACTCGTCGCGCGGGTATACCGGCCTGATCTCGAACGGCCCCATGCGCGAAAGCCAGCGCTGTGCCTTGGGCGGCAGCTGCGCCAGCTGCTCGGCCGAGGGCGCGGCCATCGGTTCGATGTCCTCCGGGCGCGGCACTTCGGGCATGGACAGCTGGTGCTCGTGGCCCGGCTCGTCGTCCTGGAACGAAGCGGCGAAGACGAAGATCGGCTTGCCGTGCTGGATCGCCGTGACGCGCCGAACCGAGAAGCTGTTGCCGTCGCGCGAGCGGTCGACGTCGTAGACGATCGGGTGCTCGACGTCACCGGCGCGCAGGAAATAGGCGTGGATGGAGTGCACGTGGCGCGCCGCGTCAACAGTCTGCTGCGCCGCCGACAGCGCCTGGCCCAGCACCTGGCCGCCGAAGACGTACTTGGTGCCGATGTCGCGGCTCTGGCCGCGGAACAGGTTTTCCTCGAGGCGCTCGAGGGTCAGCAGGTCCACCAGTTCGGCGGCGACGGAAGCGGTCATGGCAACTCCGGGGTTCAGCCCCGGATTATAGACCGCCGAGCGGGCCAGCCCGGCCGCGAACCGTCAGGGGCGGATGCGGACCAGCGATGAGTGGTCGAGCACCTGCGGCCACGGAAAGTGTGGCCCCGGGTCACGCTTGCGCGACACCTGCCGGCCAGGGTCGTCGCTCGACGGCACCGTGTCGCGGTCCAGGTCCTCGTGGCCGGCGATGAACGCCAGCGTCGGGATGTCGCGCTGCATCGCCTTGAGCAGGGCCACCAGCGCCTGCAGCTGGGCGTCGGTGTAGGGCTCGTCCATGGCCTGGCGGCGGGTGTCGAGCCAGTCGGGGTAGCGGCCGGTGTTCACCAGTTCGATGCCGATGGAGCGCTCGTTGTAGCCGCGGGTGTGGTGCGCCGTGCGCCCGGGCTGCACGAACACGTGGACGCTGCCGTCGCGGTCGATGTAGAAGTGGCCGCTGTTGCCGGTGCCGCTGGCGTGGACCACGCGCTCGCCGTATTCGCGCGCCACGGCCAGGTCGGGCAGCTCGGTGCAGTGGATCACCACCAGGTCGATGCGCGCGGTCGGGCGCGCCTCCAGGCGCTCCTCGTAGGGCAGCGGCCAAGCGTGCATCGCGGGTTCCGGGGGAAGGTCGGCGATCATGGCCGCATGCTAACATCGCGTCGTTTCCGGAGCCCGAAACATGCCCTTTCCCGCCGACTCCGCGCTTGGCGCCCTGATGGCCACCTTGCCGCGCGCCGGCAAGGTCCAGTGGATCGGCCTGCGCTCCGCCCGCGACGTGCCCATGGTCGAAGTCCGCCAGGCCCAGGTCGTAGCCGGCAAGGGGCTGGTCGGCGACCGCTACCGCAGCGGAACCGGCAAGCGCGGCATCACCCTTATCCAGGCCGAGCACCTGGCGGCCATCGCCGCGCTCAGCGGCCATGGCGAAGTCCTGCCGGCCCTGCTTCGCCGCAACGTGGTTGTGTCTGGCATACCGCTGATGGCGCTCAAGGGCCGCCGCTTCCGCATCGGCGCGGCCGTGTTCGAGGGCACCCAGCCCTGCGACCCGTGTTCGCGCATGGAAGACGCGCTGGGTCCCGGCGGCTACAACGCGATGCGCGGCCACGGCGGGCTGTGCGCCCGCGTGGTCCAGGACGGCGTGATTGCCGTGGGTGACGAACTGGTGGCGCTGGCGGACGACGCGCCATGAGAGGCCACGTGATCATTTCGCACGGGCTGGAAAGCGGCCCGGACGCCGTCAAGGCCGCCGCGCTGGCGCGCGTGGCCGGCCAGTTGGGCTGGACCCACGAGCGCCCCGACTACCGCGACCTCGACGTGCTGGGACCGCTGGGCGACTTGCCGGGCCGTATCCTTCGCCTTGGCGCACGTGCGCATCTTTGCGAGCGTCGGCCACTGGTGCTGGCCGGATCGAGCATGGGCGCCTACATCTCGGCCCACGTTTCGCGCGAACTGCCGGTGGAGGGTCTGTTCCTGATGGCGCCGCCGATCGCGCTCGACGCCGAGCCGCGCTATCTCAAGGCGGCGATGGTGCCCACGCGCATCATCCACGGCTGGGAGGATGAGCTGATTCCCGCGCTGGACGTCGTGCGCTGGGCGCAGCGCCGCCAGGACACGCTGGTGCTGGTGCCCGACAGCCACCGCCTGGCCGCACACGTCGAGTTCTGCGCCGAAGAGTTCGGTCGCTTCCTGCAGATGCTGGACTCATGAAGTTTTTCGTCGCCTGCGCCAAGGGCCTGGAATACCTGCTCGCCGACGAGCTGGTGGCCCTGGGTGCCGAGAAGTCCACCGCGGCGCTGGCCGGCGCCAACGCCGAAGGCGAGCCCGGGGCCGCCTACCGCGCGGTGATGTATTCGCGCCTGGCCAGCCGCGTGCTGTGGCCGCTGGCCGAGTTCGACTGTGCCAACGAGAACGACCTCTACCAGGGCGTGCACGCCATCGACTGGAACGAGCACCTGGCGCCGGAGGGCACGCTTTCGGTGGACGCGCACGTATCGGGCCCCGCGCTGACGCACGAGCGCTACGCGGCACAGCGCACCAAGGACGCCATCGTCGACCGCATGCGGGCGGCGAACGGCACCCGCCCGTCGGTGGACACCGAAGCGCCCGACCTGCGCATCAGCCTGGTGGTACGCAAGGGCCGGGCCATCGTTTCGATCGACATCGGCGGCGGCTCGCTGCACCGCCGCGGCTGGCGCCAGTCCCAGGGCGAGGCGCCGCTGAAGGAAAACCTCGCCGCGGCGATGTTGGTACGCGGCGGTTGGCAGAAGATTTACGCCGAAGGCGGCGCGCTGCTCGACCCGATGTGCGGCAGCGGCACGCTGCTGATCGAGGGCGCGCTGATGGCCGCCGACGTCGCGCCGGGCCTGCATCGCCTCAAGGGCACGCTGCCCACGCGCTGGAAACAGTTCGACGAAGACCTGTGGAGCGGCATCGAGGCCCAGGCGCGCCAGCGCGCCGAGACCGGCCTGGCCGCGCTGCAGCCGGTGTTCTTTGGTGCCGACGTCGACCCGGCGTCGCTGCATTCGGCGGTGGCCAACGCCGATCGCGCGGGCATCGCCGAGCTGATCCGCTTCGATCGTGCGCCGGTGTCCGCGCTCAAGGCCCCGGGTGCGGCGCGCGGCCTGGTGGTGTGCAACCCGCCCTACAACGCACGCCTGGCGGCCGACGCGGCGCTGTACCGCGAACTGGGCGACGCCCTGCGCAGCGCCGTGCCGGACTGGCGCGCCGTGCTGCTGTGCGGCTCGGACGAACTGGCGCAGGCCAGCGGCCTGCGCGCGGCCAAGCGCTACGCCTTCTTCAACGGCGCGCTGGAGTGCGCGCTGGTGGTGTGCGACCCGGTGCAGCCGCCGGCGCGCCCGCCGCGCGAGGCCAAGCCACTGTCGGAAGGCGCACAGATGGTCGCCAACCGCCTGCGCAAGAACCTCAAGCATTTGAAGTCGTGGCGCGAGCGCGAAGGCGTGTTCGCCTGGCGCGCCTACGACGCCGACCTGCCGGAGTATTCGGCGGCGGTGGACGTCTACATCGAAGACGGCGGGGAAGCCCGCACCTTCGTGCACGTGCAGGAATACGAGGCGCCGGCGACCATTCCCGAAGCCGACAGCCGCCGCCGCTTCGGCGAGCTGCTCGATGCCGTGCGTGAGGTTTTCTCCGTGCCCACCGAACAGGTGTCCATCAAGACACGTGCGCGCGGCAAGGGCGGCAGCAAGTACGGCCAGATGGACAAACGCGGTGAGCTGGTGCCGGTGCGCGAAGGCCAGGCCCGGCTGCTGGTGAACCTCTACGACTACCTCGACACCGGCCTGTTCCTGGACCACCGCCCGGTGCGCCTGCGCATCGGGCGCGAGGCCCGCGGCAAGCGCATGCTCAACCTGTTCGCCTACACCGGTGCCGCCAGCGTGCAGGCGGCCGTGGGCGGCGCAAGGTCCACCACCAGCGTTGATCTTTCGGGCACCTACCTGGAGTGGGCCGCCAAGAACCTTGCGCTCAATGCGGCGGGCGGCAGCAGCCACCAGCTGGTGCAGGCCGACGTGATGGCCTGGCTGGCCGCCGACCGCGGCCAGTACGACCTGATCTTCTGCGACCCGCCGACCTTCTCCAATTCGGCACGCGCGCAGGACTTCGACACCCAGGCCGACCACGTGCGCCTGCTGCGGGCCTGCTGCTCGCGCCTGGCGCCGGACGGGCTGCTGCTGTTCTCGAACAACTTCCGCCGGTTCAAGCTCGACGAAGCGGCCATCGCCGAGTTCGCAACCTGCACCGAGATCAGTCCGCGGACGATCGACCCGGATTTCGAGCGCAACCCGCGCATCCACCGCTGCTGGGAACTGCGCCGGGTGTGATCGCCCGGGGCAGCGGGTCGCTGGGGGCACTGCGCATTTAACCTGCCCGAAACATCGTCCGGCGCATTATGCTGTGGCAATGAGTCGAAACGGACCCACCACCCCCCAAGCTTGGACGTTCTTCCGCCAATGGCTGAAGAATCCGCTGGGCATGGCGGCCATCTCTCCCTCAAGCCCGCAGCTGGCGAGGCAGATGATGTCCGAGCTTCCGCGCGGCGCCAGCCGCGTGATCGAGCTGGGCGGCGGCACCGGCGTGTTCACCCAGGCCCTGCTCGACCACGGCATTGCACCGGTCGACCTGCTGGTGCTTGAACTCAACGAAGAACTGCACCAGCACCTGCAGCGGCATTTCCCGCAGGTGCAGGTGGCCTGCGCCGACGCCCGCGACCTGGCGGAGCTGGCGCTGGCGCGAGGTTTCGGCCCCGAATCCCCGGCCGACGCCGTGATCTCGGGCCTGGGCCTGTTGTCGATGCCCAAGGCCACCCAGCAGGCCATCCTGGGCGCCGCCTTCGACTGCATGCAGCCGCAGGGGCGATTCGTCCAGTTCACCTATGGCCCGGCCAACCCGGTGGCCAAGGAAGTCATTGAAGCGCTGGACCTCAACGCCCGGCGCGGCAGTTTCACCTGGTGGAACGTGCCGCCGGCAACCGTTTATGTTTACTCGCGCCGCGTTTCGCGCGCCATCGCGCCGCGCTCGATGCGCTGATCGTCGGGCATTGCGCCCGACGATCAATTTCCGGTTCAAGGGGCCCTAAGGCCCCCGCGGCTCGAATCAGCGGCCGGTCTTGATGGTGGTCCAGGCGCGGACGCGTTCGCGCGTCACTTCCGGAGCGAATGTCTTGGGGTCCACCAGCTTGGCCAGCACGTCGGCCGGCGGATAGATCGCCGGGTCACCGGCGATCTCCGGGTCGAGCAGCGGCATCGCGGCGATGTTGGGCGTGGCGTAGGCCACGTAGTTGCTGATGCCGGCCGCCACCTCGGGCTTGAGCAGATAGTCGATGAAGGCGTGCGCGTTGGCCTTGTGCGGCGCGTCGGCGGGGATCGCGATCAGGTCGAACCAGCGCAGGGCGCCTTCCCTGGGGATGATGTACTGGATCTCCACCCCGTTCTGCGCCTCCTCGGCCCGGTCGCCGGCCTGGAACACGTCGCCCGAATAGCCCATGGCCAGGCACAGGTCGCCGTTGGCCAGGTCGTCGATGTACTTGGACGAATGGAAGTAGCGGATGTTCGGCCGCACGGCGGCATAGGTGTCCTTGACCAGCTGAGCTTCGTCGCCGGTGCTGGCATTGGGGTCGCGGCCGCGGAAGAGCAGCGCGGCGCCGAAGGCTTCCTGTTCGTCATCGAGCACGCTGATGCCGCAGTCGGCGAGCTTGGCGGCGTTGGCCGGGTCGAACAGCAGCGCCCACGAGTCCAGCGGCACGTCCGGCCCCAGCGCTGCGCGCACCTTGGCCACGTTGATGCCCAGCCCGGTGGTGCCCCACATGTAGGGCACCGTGTGGGCGTTGTCCGCGTCCACGTCCTGCAGGCCGGCCAGCAGCGCCGGGTCGAGGTTGCCGTAATTCTTCAGCGCCGACTTGTCGATGGTGGCGTACACACCGGCCTGGATATGGCGCTGCGCGAACGGCCGCGCGGACGGGAACACCACGTCGTAGCCCGAGGATCCGGCCAGCAGCTTGGTCTCGAGCATCTCGTTGCCGTCGTAGGTGTCATAGACCACCTTGATGCCGGTTTCGGCCTCGAAGTTGGCCAGGGTGTCCTCGGCGACGTAGTCCGACCAGTTGAAGACGTAGACCACTTGGTCGCCGCTTCCCTTGGCGGCCGGCTGCGCGGGTGCGGTGCCGGTTTGCGTGGGTTCGGGAGAACCGCTGCAGGCGGCGAGCAGCAGGGCGGAGGCGATCAGGCTCAGGCGCAGGGTCATGGGTGGCTCCGTGGCGGCTAAAAGACCATGTTCGGCGCGCCGCACAGTGCTGTCAACGCGGTGCCGGCGCACCGCGCGGCCTCAGCACCGCTGCTGCCAGTCGCTGGCCAGCAGGCCCATCAAGATGCTGTCCTGCACTTCACCCGCCACCTGCCAGCGCTGGCGCAGGTAGCCTTCGCGCCGGAAACCCAGCGCTTCGAGCGTGTGCAGCGAAGCGTGGTTGCGCGGATCCACGTCCGCCTCGATGCGCCTGAGCCCTATTTCGCCGAAGGCGTGCTTGAACAGGACCGTCAACGCTTCGGCCGCGTAGCGATGACCCCAGTGGGCGCGCGCCAGCGCAAAGCCGATTTCCGCGCGGCCCTGGCTGTGGTCGATGGCGTAAAGCGTGGTCGTGCCAACCACCCGGTTGTCGCCGCGCAGGGCGATGCCCCATTGGTAGAGATGGCCTTCCTGGAACCCGTTCTCGATGGCCTCCAGGTAAATCTTGGCTTCGTCGCGGTGGGGCCAGGCGGTGTGGCTCCAATAGCGCACGACCTCGGGATCGGAATAAACGGCGTACAGGTCCTCCAGGTCGCGCCCGTCCATCCAGCGAAGCTGCAGGCGTGGCGCCAGCAGGGTCGGCAGTCGGCTGGCGTCGGCCGCCACGGGAGCCGGTGTCGGCGCTCGGTGGTCGGGACGGGCAGGGG
>QBLY01000003.1:0-1475 GCA_003241895.1 Lysobacteraceae bacterium | reverse complement strand
TCACGGGGGGATTACAGGGTCGAACGCGTTTCGGGCGCTATCGCGGACGCCACCGGCCACGGGCGGCCGTTGGACATGCAACCCTGCGTTGCGGGCCGGACGCTGTGATGGGCGCCTGTCGGCCATAGATTGTCTGCATTGCATCTTTTCAGGAGTGCGCCATGTCCAGCCTTCGCCCCGTGCTTCGCAAACTCCGCGGCATGCCTGCCTCCGATGGCGCCGGCGTGAAGCTGGTGCGCGTCATCGGCACGCCCCAACTGCCCGACCTGGATCCTTTCCTGATGCTCGACGAGTTCGGCACCGACCGGCCCGAGGACTACCTGGCGGGCTTTCCGTCGCACCCGCACCGTGGCTTCGAGACCGTGACCTACATGCTCGACGGCCGCATGCGCCACAAGGACAACCACGGCAACGAGGGCGTGCTGGTGCCCGGCAGCGTGCAGTGGATGACCGCCGGCCGCGGCATCGTGCATTCGGAAATGCCCGAACAGGAGCAGGGCCGCATGCGCGGGTTCCAGCTGTGGGTGAACCTGCCCGCCAGCGAGAAGATGACCGCGCCGCGTTACCAGGAATACGGGCCGGAGCATTTTCCCGAGACCGGGGTTTCCCCCGGCGTGCGGGTGAAGGTGATCGCCGGGCAGGTGGCGGGCCTGCACGGCGCGATCGTCCAGCCTGCCACCGATCCGATCTACCTCGACGTGGGCCTGCAGGCCGGCGCGCGCTTTGAACACGCCGTGCCCGAAGGCCATTCGGCCTTCGCCTACGTGTTCGAGGGCTCGGCCCGCTTCGGCGAAGGCGCCGCGGCAACCCCGGGTGCGAAGGGCGAACTGCTGGTGTTCGGCCCCGGCGAGCGCATCGCCATGGAAGGCGTGCAGGACGGCACGCGGCTGATCCTGGTGGCCGGACGGCCGTTGAACGAGCCCGTTGCGCGCCATGGTCCGTTCGTGATGAACACACAGGCCGAGATCCGCCGGGCCTTCGAGGATTTCCAGGCCGGACGCTTCTGAATCCAGGTGTGCCGGCTGTGTGCGCAGCCGCAACGCAGGGCTGTGCTCAGTAGGTCGAGATGAACACGCGCGCCCTGCCATCGGCATCGATCACGATGACGGTGTATCGGTCGTACTCGGTTTCCAGCATCTGTTCCGCAGGCTGGCCGCTGATGGCCGCCACGATGCCCGGCACGGTGTTGCTGTGGCCCACCACCAGCGCGGTGCTGCCGGCAGGCAGTGCGCGCAGGTCGCGCGCCAGGTCCGCGCCGTAGGTGGTAGCGTTGGCCGCCTCGGCCGGACGCACCTGAACCTCGATGCCCACGGCAGCGGCGGCGGGCGCGGCGGTCAACCGCGTGCGCCGGTACTGGGTGGCGTAGGCCGCGTCCAGTCCGGTGCCGTGCAGGCGCCGGGCCAGCGCCTGGGCGCGCGCGACGCCGGCCTCGCTCAGGGTCGGATCGCGCGGGTCGTCGGTGGCTTTCTCGGCGT
>QBLY01000039.1 GCA_003241895.1 Lysobacteraceae bacterium | reverse complement strand
ATCCGCGTCGGCGACCGCCTGGTCACGTCGGGGCCGGCGCGGGTTTCATCCACGGCATTGCTCACCAGCAGCACTTCCAGCCCGCGGTCCAGGCGCGCCGCGGGGCGGGCCTCGGCCACGACGAACAGGCGCGTGTCGTCCGGATGCAGCGACTCCACTACGCCCACCGGGAACCCGGCCGGGAAGCGACCGCCAATGCCCGACGTGACCAGGCGGTCGCCGACGCGGATGTCGGCGCTTTGCGGGATGTTGGGCAGGCGCAGCCGGTCGGTGTGCCCGGTGCCGAAGGCGATCGTGCGCAGGCCCGAGCGCGTCACCTGCACGGGAATGGCGTGGTCGGGATCGGTCAGCAGCAGCGCGATGGCGCGGCGCGGCGTGACTTCAATCACCTGCCCCAGCACGCCGCCGGCGTCGATCATGGCTTGGCCGACCACGACGCCTTCATTGCTGCCGGCGTCGAGCACGATGCGCTGGCGGGAGGGATCGAGGTCAAGGTCGATGATGCCCACCAGCTGCGCCGAAAGGCGGTAGCCGCGGGTGCCGCCAAGCAGTTCGCGCAGGCGCTGGTTCTCTTCGCCCACCGCCACCAGGCGGTGCAGGCGGCTGGCGCTGACCTGCAGTTCGCGGGTGAGGCGGGTGTTTTCGGATTCCAGGTCGCTGCGCGAACTGGCCAGCCGGCTCGCGCCTTCCGCCAGGCGGCCGGGCGCGGCCGCCAGCCACCACACCGGCTCGGCCAGGACCGAGAACGCCTGCCGGGCCTGGCTGGCAAAGCCGCCGCGCTGGTCGGCGACCATCAGCGTGATCGCCAGCGCAAGGTAAGCCAGCAGCGGCAGGGTGCCACCGGCACTTTCACTCAGGCGGGACGCGGTCGAGCCGGGATAAGCCACGTGGTTTTCCGGAAGCGGCCTTGGGTTACTCCGGCGAGAAGAACTCGTTGCCGTGCATGTCGATCATCTCGAGCGCACGGCCACCGCCGCGCGCAACGCAGGTGAGCGGGTCGTCGGCAACGTGCACGTGCAGGCCGGTTTCCTCGGAGATCAGCTTGTCGAGGTCGCGCAGCAGGGCGCCGCCGCCGGTAAGCACGATGCCGCGCTCGGCGACGTCGGCGCACAGCTCCGGAGGCGTCTGTTCCAGCGCCTGCTTGACCGCGCTGACGATGCCGCTGAGCGGCTCGTGCAGGGCTTCGAGGACTTCGTTGGAGTTGATGACGATCATGCGCGGCACGCCCTCGGCGAGGTTGCGACCGGAAACTTCCATCTCCTTGACCTCGGACTGCGGGAACGCGCAGCCGATCTGCAGCTTGATGCGCTCGGCGGTGGTTTCGCCGATCAGGGTGCCGTGGTTGCGGCGCACGTAGTTGATGATGGCGTCATCGAAGCGGTCGCCGCCAATGCGCACCGACTGCGAGTAGACGATGCCGTTGAGCGAGATCACGGCGACTTCCGAAGTGCCGCCGCCGATGTCGATCACCATCGAGCCGCGCGCTTCGTCCACCGGGATGCCGGCGCCGATCGCGGCGGCCATGGGCTCTTCGATCAGGTAGACCTCGCGGGCGCCGGCCTCTTCGGCCGATTCCTTGATGGCGCGGCGCTCGACCTGGGTCGAACCGCAGGGCACGCAGATCAGCACGCGCGGGCTGGGCCGCAGGAAACGCGACTTGTGCACCTTCTTGATGAACTGCTTGAGCATTTCCTCGGTGTGGGTGAAGTCGGCGATGACGCCGTCCTTCATCGGCCGGTGCGTAGTGATGTTGCCGGGCGTGCGGCCGAGCATCTTCTTGGCCTCGGTGCCTACCGCGGCCACTTCGCGGCCGCCCTGTGTGTGCCGCACGGCCACCACCGACGGTTCATTCAGGACGATGCCCTGGCCGCGGACGAAAATGAGGGTGTTGGCGGTGCCCAGATCGATCGACAGGTCGTTCGAAAACAGGCCGCGGAGCTTCTTGAACATCAGGGGGAAGCCTTGGGAAATGAGGTTTTCGGGGATTGACTAGGTTACCAACCACCCTCGGTCCCGGCAAGGAAAAGCAGCGGTTTTCCGTGCCATGTGCGCTACGAAAAGCTAACATGTGACCCTTCCCGGGACGCCCCCGGCTGCCCCACCTTCGAGGTTTGACGATGCCTTCTGCCCTGATCTGCGGTTCCCTGGCGTACGACACCATCATGGTGTTCCAGGACCAGTTCAAGAACCACATCCTTCCCGACAAGGTCCACATCCTGAACGTGTCGTTCCTGGTGCCGCGCATGCGCCGCGAGTTCGGCGGCTGCGCCGGCAACATCGCCTACAACCTCAAGCTGCTGGGCGGACAGCCGATCCCGATGGCGACGGTGGGCCAGGACTTCGGTCCCTACCGCGAGCACTTCGAGGCGTGTGACATCCGCCTCGACCATGTCAAGGAGCTGGGCGACCTGTTCACCGCCCAGGCCTTCATCACCACCGACCTGGACGACAACCAGATCACGGCCTTCCACCCGGGCGCCATGATGCGCTCCTACGAGAACCACGTCCGGGACGTACAGGACGTGGGCTTCGGCATCGTCGGGCCCGACGGTTACGAGGCGATGCTGCAGAATTCGAAGGAGTTCGCCGAACTTGAGATCCCCTTCATCTTCGACCCTGGCCAGGCCATGCCTTTGTTCAGCGGCAAGGAACTGACCACGATGATCGAGCAGGCCACCTACGTGACCGTGAACGACTACGAGTCGAGCCTGCTGCAGGACAAGACCGGCCTGAGCGAGAAGGACATCGCCGAGCGGGTGAAGGCCTACATCATCACCCGCGGCCCGAAGGGTTCCGAGGCGCACACGCGGGCGGGCGAAATGCACATCCCCTCGGCCAACGCGATGCGGGTGGTGGACCCCACCGGCTGCGGCGACGCCTACCGCGCGGGCCTGATCTACGGCCTGATGAACGGCATGGACATGGCCACCACCGGCCGCATCGCCTCGCTGATGGGCGCGCTGAAGATCGAGCACCTGGGTCCGCAGAACCAGCGATTCGACTTCGAAGAGTTCGCCGAGCAGTTCCGCCAGCAGTTCGGCTACGCCCTGCGCTGAGCGCCCGCGGGCCACGGCCCGGGCATGAAAAAGCCGGCGCCCGAGGGCGCCGGCTTCATTTCCACTGGTGGGACGATCAGAAGTCCTGAGAGAACCGCACCCCGAACGTTCGCGGCCTGGCCACGACGGTATAGGCCTGGTCGCCGCAGACCGCTTCGGCGCACTGGGTGAAGCGCGACAGTTCGGCGCGCTCGTCGAAGACGTTCTTGATGTAGAAGTCGACGTCCCAGTTGCCGCGGCCGAAACCGGCCGTGAGGTCGAACAGCGTGTACGCGCCCAGGTCTCCCAGGATGGCGCGCTCGGCCGTGCGCAGGTCGGTGCTGCGCTTGCCTTCGTGCGTCACCTGGCCCTGCACGTGTGCCTCGTAGGAAGCCACGTCGAAGGTGTAGCGCGCCGTCAGGTTGCCCTTGAAGTCGGCCGTGATCGGCAGGCGGGTGCCTTCCGGTGCCAGCGGCGCGGCGCAGTTGGTTTCAGGCTTTCCGTTGGCGTCGGTGAAACCGCAGTAGTTCGCGCTCAACTGTGCGTCGTAAAGCGCGATGCCGCCCGACAGGCGCAGGTTGTAGGTGGCCGCCCACGCGAGGTCGGCCTCGATGCCGCGGATCCTGGCCTGGTTGGCGTTCTTGATTTCGGTGAGTCCGTTCTGGCCGAGGATCGCGAACTGGAAGTCGTCCCACGACTGCTCGAACACCGCGCCGTTGAACGACACGCGACCATCGGCCCAGCGCGTCTTCCAGCCCAGTTCCCAGTTGGTGAGGTAGTCGGACACGTACGGGGCCAGCGTGCCGCGGCGGTTGATGCCGCCCGGGCGATAGCCTTCCGACCACGTGCCGTAGACCATCACGTCGTCGTTCACCTGGTAGCTGAGGTTGAACTTACCGATCGAGTCGTTCTCCTTCACAGACTTGTTGAAGACTTCGCAGGGTGCGTTCGGGTACGGCGGCAGGTTCTGGGTGTTGCAGGCGCCTTCGCCGTAGGTCGGGTTGGACACGTAGCCGTCGTTGAAGCCGAAGTAGCCGCGCAGGCTGTTGTCGACCTCGAAGAAGCGCATGCCGGCGGTGGCGGTCAGGCGATCGGTGAAGTCGAACGACACCTCGCCGAAGAAGGCCTGGTCCTTGTCCTGGCGCTGCTGGCGGGTGAGCCAGATGGTGTCTTCCCAGCCGGTGACCGACAGCGAGTCGGCCAGGCCGTCGACGCGGTAGCGTTCCTGGATGTCGTTGTCCTGGTCCTGCCAGAACACGCCCGCGACGAAGCGCAGGCGGTTCTCGGCCGGCGAAGCGATGCGCAGCTCGTGGCTCTGCTTCTTGTAGCCGTTCTTGGACTGGATGTACTGCGACGGATTGATCAGGTCGCCGTTGTCGTCGTAGAAGTACGTGCCATAGCCGAACAGGGTGTCGTACCAGTACGCGTAGTCGCTGTAGTCGGACTCGGTGTCGAGGTCGCGGTCGAGGTGGGCGTAGGCGTAGGTAACGTCGAAGTTGCCGATGCGGCCCTGCACGGTCAGCGCCGACTGGGTCCAGCGGTCCTCGGCGGTCTGCGGGTAGAACTGGGTGGTCGCGAGGTCACCCACGTTCGGATCCACGCCGAAGCTTCCGTTGATGTCCTGGCGCTGGGTGATGACGCTGGGCGTAATGGTCCAGTTGTCGTTGAGGTCTATCTGCAGCGCGGCGCGGGCGCCGGTGGTGTTGCTGTAGTTGAAGTCGTCCTGTGCCCGGTCGGCATTGTCGATGGTGATGCCGGAGGTCGGGAACGTGCGTTCGCCGAACACGTTGTCGATGTAGCCGGCATCGTCGCGGTCCCAGCCAACCAGCCGGATGGCGGCGTTTTCGCTGATCGGCAGGTTGATGAAGCCCTCGGCGACGTGGCCGGTGCCGCCGTCGCTGATCGAGTTCAACTCCAGGCCGTAGCCGGCCGCGAAGCCGGAGGCGTCGGGCTTGTTGGTGATGATGCGGATCGTGCCCGCCTGCGAGCTGGCGCCGTACAGCGTGCCCTGCGGTCCGGCCAAGGCCTCGACGCGCTGGATGTCGTAGGGATGCAGGTCGATGGCGCCGCGGATGGTGGTTACCGGCTGTTCGTCCACGTACACGCCCACGGTGGGCAGCGGGCCGGAATGGTTGCCGTCGCCGCCGCTGGCCACGCCTCGCATGTAGACCTGGAAGTTGCTCGGCACTTCGCCCAGGCGCTGGAACGACACGCTGGGGAACTGGCTGGCGATGTCCTGGAAGTCGCTGACGTGCAGCTCGTCGAGCTGCTCGGTGCCCAGCACCTGGATGCTGATGGGAACCTTCTGCAGGTTCTCGCTGCGCTTCTGCGCGGTTACGGTCACCGCTTCAAGCACCGGCGCCTCTTCGCTGCCCGACTGCTGGGCCCAGGCGCTGGTGCTGATGGCGAAGACGATCGCCGTGGCCAGCGCTCCCCGCGCCAACCGTTTGCCGCTGCGAGGCATGGTTCTTCCTTTCATTTCGTTCTCCCCCTGGTGTGTCATTGGACGGCATGCGGGGCCGTCGCCGGTTCAGGCGGCGGCTCCGGGTAGGTTTCTAGGGCCGGACCCAGCGTGGCTTCCAGCTCACCCAGCCAAGGCCGGTAGTGGCGCCACTGGTCCAGGCCTTCGCGATAGATGGGCTGGCGCACCTGTTCGGAGCTGGCGGTGCGCACGGGCCGGTCGTTCTCGAAGAAGCGCAGGCAGGCCGGGTCGAACGGCAGGCCGCAGTACTGCAGCAGTGAACGGACCTGTGCTTGCGTATCCTCGACGAGATCTTCGTAGACCACGCGATGCACGCGGCCCGGCAGCACCTGCTGGAAATGCGCCATCAGCGAGAGGTAGTCGCGGTAGTAGCGGCCGATGTCGGCCAGGCCGTAGCTGAAGTTCTGGCCGCGGGCGAAGTACTGCTTGTAGCCAGAGAAACAGCAGGCCATCGGGTGCCGGCGCACGTCCACGATGCGGGCGTTGGGCAACATCAGGTGGATCAAGCCCACGTGGAAGAAGTTGTTGGGCATCTTGTCGATGAAGTGCGGCGCGTTGGTCTTGCGCTGCACCCGGGTGCGTTCGAGGTAGCGTTCGCCCAGTTCGCGCAGCTCGCTGGCATCCAGCGTGGCCAGCACGTCGTGGTAGGAGCCGCCGCGGGCGTCGCTGCCCTGGCGCCGCAGGTCGTGGGTGAGCGCGATGACTTCGGGTAGCTCCATCGTGCCTTCCACGGCCGGGTGGCTGGACAGGATCTGTTCGACCAGCGTGGAGCCCGAGCGCGGCAGGCCGACGATGAAAATGGGATCGGCCGCGGCGCTGCCCGAGCCGCGACGCGAGGCCAGGAATTCCGGCGTGAACAGCTCACCCGACCGGCGCACGCGCATCGTGGCGTCTTGGGCGCGGTAGGGCAGCGCCTGCCGGCGGATGTCGTTGCCGCGGCGGTAATGGGCAAACGACGCTGCGTAGTCGCCGACATCCTCGTAGCCCTTGCCCAGCGCGAATTCGAACTGGCTGCGCTGTTCGGTATCCAGGTCTTCGCGCGTCAGTTGCCCGAGCATGACGTCGATGTCTTCTGGCTCGAAGCGAAAGGTCTTGAGGTTGGCCAGGCTCCAGAATGCCTCGCCAAAGCCGGGGTCGAGCGCAATGGACCGGCGGTACGCGGCGACGGCGCGCTGGCGAAGGCCGGCCGTCTTGAGCGCATGGCCCTGGCTGAGCCAGATGCGGCCGTGGTCGGGGTACTCGGCCAGGATGCCGTCGTAGAGATCGATCGCCGGCAGGTAGTCGCCGATCCGGCACAGCACCACGGCCTTGAGGTTGCGGGCGCCGGGATTGCCGGGTTCGTTGGCCAGCAGGCGTTCGATCTGTGCCAGCGCCAACTCGGGCTTGTTGGCCCGGTGCAGCACCATGGCGTAGTTCTGGCGGGCGGCATGGAAGTCCGGTGCCAGTTCAAGGCAGCGGCTGAGCAGGGTTTCGGCGTCGGCCAATCGGCCCAGCCGGGCGGCGACCTCGGCGAGCATCCGGATGGCAGCGACGTCGGTCGGGGAATCATGCAGCTGTGCCCGAAGCAGCCGCTCCGCCTCGGGAATGCGATTGGCCGCCAGGGCATCGGCGGCGGCCATCAGCTGCGGATCGCCGGCGGCATGGCGGATATGCGTGGCGTAGGCCCGCTCGGCTCCAGCCTCGTCGCCAACTGCACTCAGGTGATCGCCGAGATGTCGCCACGCGTGCGGATGCTCGGGTGATAGTGCGAGCCCTGGCTGCAGCCAGCGCAGGGCGGCGTCGCCGCGACCCGCCCGGCCGAGCATCAGCCCAAGCTCCACCTGCGGCGCGCCCCATCCCGGGACCTGCTGCACCAGCGCTTCCAATGCCACCGTGGCGACGTCCCGGCGGCCGCAGGCTTCGGTGGCTTGCGCGTTCAGAAGCAGTGCCTGCGGCTGTGGACCGACCACCCGGAGGATTTCCTCGGTCTGCGCCATCGCCAGTGCCGGTGATCGCTCCAGCAGACGAGCGGCGTGCGCCAACGACTGGGCCAGCGTGGCCAACGGGCCTTGGGCGACGCTCACGATTTACGCGCCTTTGCGCCGGACAGTGCCACACGCGGTCCCTGGGCGGCCCGTGGCCGCGTCCCGGTCGGGACGGCGCCGGCACCACGGCGGCCCGGCCTTCACATCTTCGACTGTGACAATTAGATAACACGCCCTTTCGGGCTTGTCGACGCGGCGTGAGAAACGCTTGGAAACGCGAAGCAACGCTCGGCTTCCAGCGGCGCCGGCAGGTATAGCAGTGCCGTCGCCACGAACGCCATGAGGCTCCACCGAATCTGCAGGCAAAGTCACCGAGCCGATGCTCTAGCCGTGTCTGTGATGGTGCAGGCGTCTCCCACGGAGTCCTGACCATGCGCCCTGTTGCTGCGTTACTGCTTATGACCGGCCTGAGCACGTTGGCCGCCTGTTCCCGGGGCCTGGAGATCGAAATCCCGAACAACGATACTGCCGCTCTGGTCGAGGCCATCCGCCAAGCCAATGCCAGGCCCGGCCACGACACCCTGCGTTTGGCGCGCAACGGCCTTTACATCCTCAACGCCGAGGCGCAGCCCGGACTGCTGCTGCCGACCATAGACGGCGAACTAACCATTGAAGGCAATCATGCCGAGCTCCGTGGCTATTCCCCGGAACCTGCGGCCCTGCTGGAAGTAGGGCAGGACGCGCACGTGCGAATCCAGGACCTGTTGCTGGCCGAAGGCACGGATGGTGCCGTCAGGAACTACGGCAACCTTCGCCTGGATCGGGTGGCCATCGTCGACAGCTCGGTGGCAAAGATGCCGGCCATCGTGCTCAACCACGGGCACCTTGAAGCCAGGGACAGCGAGATCGCCTACAACCTGCTGCTGGCCACGCGCCGCGATTCGGGCACGGTCCTCAACTATGGCCAGATCGAGCTGCAAGGTTCGCGTATCCACGACAACCTTGCACTCGGCCGCCAGCCCACCGTTGCGGTTTCGGGCGGCATCCTCAACTTCGGCAGCGTCAAGGTCGATGGCCTCTTGATCGAAAACAACCAAATGGAGGTCGAGGACGCACCGCCCCTGAGCTTCGGCGGCATCCTCAACCTCGGCAATGGGCGGGTCATTGGCGCCACATCCGCTGAAACCGTTCGCGATGCCCGCCAGGCAACGGTATTGGCGGGTTTCTAGCCAAAGAAGAACGCCGCCCTTTCGGGAGCGTCGTTCTGGGATGAACCCTGGCGATGACCTGTTGCGGGACGCGGCTTTGCCGCAAAGAAAAACGCCGCCCTTTAGGGGCGGCGTTTTGGGATAAAAACCCTGGCGATGACCTACTCTTGCATGGCTTAGGCCACACTACCATTGGCGCAGCTGCGTTTCACTTCCGAGTTCGGGATGGGATCGGGTGGTGCCACAGCGCTATGGTCGCCAGGGAGAGGGTGGAGGGTCGCAGTGGCTGTGTCCAAACAACGGACGCAGTTATGCGCTCACGCTCTCAAAGGGGGGACGTAGCGAACATTTTTTGATGTGTCATCACTCACGTGTTGTCGAGGATAAGGCGTCTTGAGGTTATATGATCAAGCCTCACGGATCATTAGTATCAGTTAGCTCAACACATTGCTGTGCTTACACACCTGACCTATCAACCACCTAGTCTTGATGGTTCCTTTAGGGGACTTGAAGTCCCGGGAGATCTCATCTTGAGGCACGCTTCCCGCTTAGATGCTTTCAGCGGTTATCGTTTCCGACCATAGCTACCCGGCAATGCCATTGGCATGACAACCGGAACACCAGGGGGTCGTCCACTCCGGTCCTCTCGTACTAGGAGCAG
>QBLY01000038.1 GCA_003241895.1 Lysobacteraceae bacterium | reverse complement strand
CGAACCTGTGACCCCTGCCTTCGGAGGGCAGTACTCTATCCAGCTGAGCTACGGGCGCCCGAGCCAGGATTATGCCACGCCGGGAACATGAACCGCAGTCCGGCCGTTTCGCGAACTGTGCCAGCCAGCACGGATGGCGTCGCCCGGGAATGGAATGCTGGCGGGGATATGCCGGACGCCACCGCCATCGATATTCCCCCGACCCTGGACCCCGCGTTCATCGCGAGCCTGTTCCAGCATCCGTCGCGCCGCGCGCTGCTGGTGCTCGATGCCGTGGGCAAGGTGCTGTTTGGCAACGAGCGCGCCCGCGAACTGGTGACTCCGGCGCTGGAGAGCGAGCTGCGCGTGGTGCTGGCGCAGGCCGTGGCCCAGCTGGCCACGCATCCGGGCCGGCAGATGCAGCACCGCCACACCGACGGCGAGCTGGTGCTGGACTGCCTGCTGCGCGACGTCAGCGATCGCCGGGGTCGGCTGCTTGGCTACACCGTGAGCCTGTTCCCGCGCGAGGAGGCCCCCGGCCTGGCCGAGTCGCCCGACCGCGCACGCTGGCGCTACGCCCTGGAAAGCGCCGAAGACGGCCTCTGGGACTGGGACGCCGATTCGGGCCGCGTGTATCGCTCCAGCCGCTGCTTCACGATGCTGGGCTACTCGCGGGACGCGTTCGACGACACGTTCGTGGCTTGGCGCGACCTCACCCACGCCGACGACATGCTGCGGGTGAAAGTGGCGCTGGCGGCGCACCTGGCCGGCGAGACGCCCAATTACCAGGTGGACTACCGCGTGAAAGACGCCAACGGCCGCTGGCGCTGGATCCTCGACCGCGGCCGCGCCATCAGCTGGGACACCGCCGGCCGCCCGTGCCGGGTGATCGGTACCCATACCGACATCAACGATTACAAGGGCATCGAGACCCAGCTGCGCGAGCGCGAGCTGATCCTCAACCAGGCCCAACACGTGGCCCGGTTGGGCAGCTGGAGCTGGAACACCGAAACCGACGTGGTGTGGTGGTCGGACGAGCTGTACCGCATCGCCGGGCTGTCGCCGCAGCAGCAGGCGCCGAGCTTCCGGCACCAGCGGCACCTGTTCACCGCCGAGTCGTACGAGCGCCTGCGCAATGCGTCCAAGGTGGTGTTGGCCGACGGCACGCCGTATTCGATGGAGCTGACCATCCTTCGCCCCGACGGCGAACAGCGCCTGGTGCAGGCGCGCGGCCAAGGCCTGCAGGCGGACGACGGCAGGATCACGCGGCTGGTCGGCGTGTTGAACGACATCACCGAGCAGCGCCGCGCCGAAGAGACTTCGAACTGGCGCAACGACATGCTCAACCGGATCGCGGCCATGGGCCGCATCGGCGGCTTCGAGCTTTACGTGGAAAGCCAGGTGCTGCATTGGACCGACGAGAACTACCGTATCCACGGCATCACGCCCGGAACGCCGCTGACGCTGCACGAGACGCTGCCTGGTTACAGTCCCGAGTCGCGCGACCTGATAATGGACACGTTCAAGCGCATGGTGGCCGAACGCCAGCCCGAGCGGACCATCGACGGCTGCTATTTCACCAGCGACGATCGCCGCATCTGGCTGCGCATCACCGGCCGGCTGGAGCTGCGCGACGGCGTGCCCTACCGCATCACCGGGCTCACCCAGGACATCACCGAGGAACACGAGGCGGGCGAACGCATCGAGCAGTTGGCGCACTACGACACGCTGACCGGCCTGCCCAACCGCTTCCTGTTCCGACAGCGCGCCAATGAAGCCATCACCGCCGCGCGCCGGGACGGCAAGCCCTTGGCGCTGCTGTTCCTGGACCTGGACCGCTTCAAGTTCGTCAACGACACCCAGGGCCACGAGGCGGGCGACCGGCTGCTGCAGGAAGTGGCCGGGCGCCTGCGCGCCTGCGTGCGCGCCAGCGACACGGTGGGCCGCCTGGGCGGCGACGAATTCCTGGTGCTGCTGCGCGAAGTGGCGCGGCCCGAGGACGCGGCCATCGTGGCGCGCAAGATCATCGCCGCCATCGGTGAGCCGGTGGAAATAGGCGGCGTGGAGGCCAAGGTGGGCTGCAGCATCGGCATCGCGCTGCTGGGCGAGAACGAAGCCACCCTCGACAGCCTGCTGCGCGCCGCCGACACCGCGATGTACGCGGCCAAGGACGCCGGCCGCAACACCTACCAGTTCTACAGCGACAGCTTCTACGACAAGGTGCGCCGCCGCGTCACCCTGGAACAGGAGCTGCGCGGCGCCCTGGCCCGCGGCGAATTGAGCCTGGTGTACCAGCCCACGGTGAAGTCGGCCGACGGCAGCGTGACGGGCGTGGAAGCGCTGCTGCGCTGGCGCCCGGCCGACGGCGAGCTGCGTTCGCCCGCCGAGTTCATTCCCATTGCCGAGGAAACCGGCGAAATCGTCGCCATCGGCCAGTGGGTGCTGGAACAGGCCTGCCGGCAGGCGGTGGCCTGGCACGCTCAAGGCCTGGCCTTCGGCCGCATGGCGGTGAACGTGTCGGCGGTGCAGCTGCGCCGCCCCGAGTTCGCCGCTGAAGTGGTCGCGATCGCCCGGCGCTGCGGCTGGCCGACCGAACGCCTGGTGCTTGAGCTCACCGAGTCGACCCTGATGGCCGACAGCGACACGCTGCGGCGCGCCTTCGAGCTTTTCCGCGCCCAGGGCATCTCGCTGTCGATCGACGATTTCGGCACCGGCTTTTCGAACCTGGGCTACCTGCACCGCATCCCGCTGCGCAGCCTGAAGATAGACCGCAGCTTCGTCAGCCAGCTCCAGACCCAGGCCAACATGCCCGAGCTGACGCACGCGGTGGTGCAACTGGGGCATGCGCTGGGCCTGGCCGTGGTGGCCGAGGGCGTGGAAACCGAGGCGCAGCTGCAGATGCTGCGCGCGCAGGGCTGCGACGAGGCCCAGGGCTACCTGTTCACCCGCCCGCTGCCGCCGCCGGAGCTGGAGGCCTGGCTGCGGGCGCAGGCCGACTGAACCGGCTCAGCGGCGCGGCGAGTACACCGCGGCGTGGATGCAAGACATCACGCTGATGATGAACCAGCCAAACGGCAGCAGCGACAGCGTAATCAGCCAGGTGACGGCGAACGCCACGCAGGCCAATGCGAACCAGGTGAGGGCCCAGATCAGGCGGCCCTGCACCAGCTGGCCCAGGCCCGGGATGAAAAAGCTGCAGATCGCGGCAATGACGTTGCCGGTGGAACCCTGGTTCGAGCTCATCGTTCTGGCTTCCTTGGTACGGGGATTGAACCCAGAAGATGGGGCGTAGCGCCGCCAGGTTCAAGCCCGGGGCGCTCTGCTAGGCTTTGCCGATGTCGTACGAACGCTATTCCGAACCGGTCCCCGAGCGCGGGCCCAAGTCCTGGCGCAGCCAGCTGCCGCATTACTGGCAGCTGGTGCGCGGCGACCGACAGGTGGGCACGCTGCTGCTGCTGTGGCCCACCGGGTGGGCGCTGTGGCTGGCCGCGGGCGGCGTGCCGCCGCTGGGCACGCTGCTGATCTTCATGGCCGGCGTGTGGCTGACGCGCTCGGCCGGCTGCGTCATCAACGACTACAACGACCGCTGGCTGGACCCGCACGTCGAGCGCACCAGGAACCGCCCGCTGGCCACCGGCGCCGTGTCGCCGCGCGAGGCGCTGGCGCTGTTCGCGCTGCTGATGCTGGTGGCGTTCGGGCTGGTGCTGCTGACCAACTGGCTGACCGTGGCGCTGAGCGGGGTGGCCGTGGTGCTGGCAAGTACCTATCCGCTGCTCAAGCGCTACACCTACCTGCCGCAGGTGTACCTGGGCGTGGCCTTCGGCTGGGGCATCCCGATGGCCTTCGCGGCGGTGCAGGGCACGGTGCCGCCGCTGGCCTGGCTGCTGTTCCTGGGCAACCTGCTGTGGACCACCGGCTACGACACCTGGTACGCCATGGTGGACCGTGAGGACGACCTGCGGGTGGGCGCCAAGTCCACCGCCATCCTGTTCGGCGAGTCCGACCTGATGGCGCTGGGGGTGATTTACGCCGGCTTCTTCTGGGCGATGTGGCTGGTGGGCGCGCGGACCGAACTGGGCGTGCTGTACCAAGCCGCGCTGGGCGTGGCGCTGCTGGTGGTGCTGGCGCAGTTCTGGATTGGCCGCGGCCGCGGGCGTGAGGCCTGCTTCACCGCGTTCCGCGCCAACCAGTGGGTGGGCCTGGCGGTGTTCGCCGGCATCGCCGCCGACTTCGCGCTGCGCTAGGGCGCCCGCGCCGCCACCCAAAGGTCCACCCGGGCGACGCCGGCGCGCTGCAGGGCGCGGCTGGCTTCGGCCAGCGTGGCGCCGGTGGTCATCACGTCGTCCACCAGGGCGACGTGGCCGGGCAGTTCGCCGGTGCGGGCGGCGAAGGCGCTGCGCACGTTGTGCCGGCGCGAGGCGGCGTCGAGTTCGGACTGGGGCGAGGTGGCGCGCACGCGCCGCAGCACGTCGGTGCGCAGCGGCAGGCCGAGCGCGCGCGCCAGCGGCCGCGCCAGCTCCAGCGCCTGGTCGTAGCCGCGCTGGCGCAGGCGGCTGGGATGCAGCGGCAGCGGCACCAGCGCCTGCGGCCGCGGCGCGTCGGCCAGTTCCTCGGCCATCAGCTGCGACAGCAGGCGCCCGGCGGCCAGGTTGCCATGGAACTTGAAGCGCGGCAGCAGCTGGTCGGCCGGGAAGCGATAGATGAGCACTGCCCGGCTGGCCGTGAACGGCGGCGGCTGGCGCAGGCAGGCCCCGCAGATGCCGGCCACCGGCAGCGGCAGCGCACAGCGCGCGCAGGCCACGCGGTTGAACGGCAGGTCGGTGCGGCAGGCCCCGCACAGGTCCTGGCCGCGGCTTCCGGGTTCCCCGCAGACCAGGCAGCGCGCGGGCAGCAGGGCCAGCCCGAGGCGCTGGCCGAAAGCGGCGAGCCGGCTCACCGCGAGGCCGCGCAATGGTGCAGGGCGTCAACCTTCGGGCCGGGCGCTTGGTTGACAGGTGTTGGCATGCTCACCAGACTCCTTGATTCCATTGCCTTCCGCCGTCAGGGTTCGACCATGCCTGCTGTCATCCGCCACGACTGGACGCGCGACGAAGTCCTCGTCCTGTTCGACTTGTCCTTCCCCGAGCTGATGGCCAGGGCAGGCGCGACCCATCGCGAGCGTTTCGACCCGAGCCAAGTGCAGGTGTCCACCCTGCTTTCGGTGAAGACCGGCGGCTGCCCCGAGGACTGCGCCTACTGCCCGCAGGCCGCGCGCTACGACACCGGCGTGCAGGCCCAGAAGCTGATGGGCCTGGAAGAAGTGGTGGACAAGGCCCGCGCCGCCAAGGCCGCCGGCGCGTCGCGTTTTTGCATGGGCGCCGCCTGGCGCAGCCCCAAGGACCGCGACATCCCCAAAGTGGCCGCGATGATCCGCGAGGTGAAGGCCCTGGGCCTGGAAACCTGCGCCACCCTGGGCATGCTCAAGGGCAGCCAGGCGCAGGCGCTGCGCGACGCCGGCCTGGACTACTACAACCACAACCTCGACACCGCGCCCGAGTTCTACGGCGACGTGATCAAGACCCGCGACTACCAGGACCGCCTGGACACCCTGGAACACGTGCGCGACGTCGGCATGAAAACCTGTTGCGGCGGCATCGTCGGCATGGGCGAATCGCGCAGCCAGCGCGCCGGCCTGCTGCAGGCGCTGGCCAACCTGCCGGCGCACCCCGATTCGGTGCCGATCAACCGGCTGGTGCAGGTGGAGGGCACGCCGCTGCAGGGCACCGCGCTGCTGGACTCCTTCGAATTCGTGCGCACCATCGCCGTGGCCCGGCTGCTGATGCCGGCCGCGATGGTGCGGCTGTCGGCCGGCCGCGCCGAGATGAACGACGAACTGCAGGCCCTGTGTTTCCTGGCCGGCGCCAACTCCATTTTCTATGGCGAAAAGCTGCTGACCACCGGCAACCCCGACGTGGAAGCGGACCAGGCGCTGTTCAAGCGCCTCGGGCTGGTGCCGATGCCGCTGGTGCACAAACACGATACCAACACCGTGCACGCCGACATCGTCGTGCCCGCCAACTCCTGCGCCGCCTGACGTGGCGCGCACCCGCCTCGCCGATCGCCTTGCCGCCGCCCGCGCCGAGCGCCAGGCGGCGGCGGCCACACGGGTCCGGCGCGAGATAGAAGCGCGCGAGGGCGCGCAGGTGCTGGTGGACGGACGCCAGCTCACCAGCTTCTGCGGCAACGACTACCTGGGCCTGAGCCAGCACCTGGACGTGGTCGCGGCCCTGCAGGAAGCCGCCGCCTGGCACGGCGTGGGCAGTACCGGATCGGCCGGCGTCAGCGGCCACCATGCCGAGCACGCCGCGCTGGAAAACGAAATGGCGCAGTGGCTGGGCTACGAGCGCGGACTGCTGTTCGGCAGCGGCTACCTGGCCAACCTGGCGGTGATGCAGTCGCTGCTGGGCGAAGGCGACACCTGCGTGCAGGACAAACTCAACCACGCCTGCCTGATCGACGGCGCCCGGCTGTCGGGCTGCGAGCTCAAGCGCTACCCGCACCGCGACGTGGAAGCCGCGCTGCGCCAGCTGATGTCGCGCCGCGAAGGCGCGGCCATCCTCGCTACCGACGGCGTCTTCAGCATGGACGGCGACCAAGCCCCGCTGGCCGACCTGGCCCTGGTGGCGCGCACGCAGGACGCGATGCTGTTCGTGGACGACGCGCACGGCATCGGCGTGCTGGGCCCGGAAGGCCGCGGCAGCCTGGCCGTGGCCGGCCTGGGCGCGCGCGAAGTGCCGCTGCTGCTGGTGCCGCTGGGCAAGGCCTTCGGCGGCCAGGGCGCCATGCTGCTGGGCAGCGACAGCGTGGTCGGCCACGTGGCTGAAACCGCGCGCCCCTATTTGTTCTCGACCGCGCCGGCGCCGGCGATGGCGGCCGCGATGCGCGCCAGCCTGCGCCTGATCCGCGCCGAATCGTGGCGGCGCGCGAAGCTGGCCTCCCTGGTGGCGCGGTTCCGCCGCGGCGCGTCGGCGCTGGGCCTGCCGCTGCATGAATCGTTCACGCCGATCCAGCCGATGGTGCTGGGCGACAACGCCCGCGCGCTGGCCGTGTCGCAATCGCTTGAAGCGGCCGGCTACCTGGTGACCGCCATCCGCCCACCCACCGTGCCCGCCGACCAGGCGCGTCTGCGCATCACGCTGAGCGTGGACCACGGCGAACGCGACGTGGACGGGCTGCTGGCCGCGTTGGCCGACGCGCTCAAGGCCTCGCCCGAGCCCATCCCGGCATGAGCTTGTTCCATGAAGTGCGCGGCCAGGGTCCGGCCCTGGTGCTGCTGCACGGCTGGGCCATGCACTCGGGCATCTTCGCGCCGCTGGTGGATCGCTTGGCTTCGGATTTCACCGTGCACCTGCTTGACCTTCCCGGCCATGGGCGCAGCGCCGGCGCCGGTTTGCCGCTGACGCTGGAGAATGCGGCGGCGCAGGCGTCGGCGATGGTGCCCGAACGCGCGCTGTGGCTGGGCTGGTCGCTGGGCGGGCTGGTGGCGCTGCAGGCCGCCGCCACGCGTCGGGCGCAGGTGCGCGGCCTGGTGATGCTGGCCGCCAGCCCGCGCTTCGTGCGCGGCGACGACTGGCCCCAGGGCATGCAGGCGTCGGTGTTCCGGGATTTCGCCCAGGCGCTGGGCAATGACTACCCGGGTACGCTAGATCGCTTCCTGATGCTCGAGGCGCAGGGGTCGGATCGGGTGCGCGAAGAGCTGCGGCTGCTGCGCGCCGAAGTGTTCGCGCACGGCGAACCTGCCGCCGACGTGCTGTGTGATGGCCTGGGCCTGCTGGAAAACAGCGACCTGCGCGGCGCCCTGCCCACACTGGCCATGCCCAGCCTGTGGCTGGCTGGCCACCGCGACCGGCTGGTGTCGCCCGACGCCATGCAGGCCGCCGCCGCGATGGCGCCCGGCGCGTCCTTCCACTGCGTCCAGAGCGGCGGCCACGCGCCCTTCCTCACCCACGCCGACGAAGTGGCCGGCGCGGTGTTCGGCTTCGCCAGCACCTGCCCGCCGTGAGCGGCCTGTTCGACCGACGCCAGCTGCGCCGTTCCTTTGGCCGCGCCGCGCCAAACTATGCGGCGGTGGCCGCCCTGCAGCGCGAAGTGGAAGCGAGGCTGCTGGAACAGCTCGAATACATGGAAGACCGCGTGCCGCTGCGCGTGCTCGACCTGGGCAGCGGCCCGGGCCGCGCCGCCGGCGCCATGAAGAAGCGCTGGCCGCGCGCCGAGGTGATTGCGCTGGACGCCGCGCTGCCGATGCTGCGCGAAGTGCCCAAGAGCACCCGCTTCTGGCGCCCGGTGAAGCGCGTGTGCGCCGACGTGTCGCAGCTGCCCTTGGCCGACCAGTGCACCGACGTCATCTTTTCCAGCCTGTGCCTGCAGTGGCTCGACAACCTGCCGGCGGTGCTGGCGGAGTTTCGCCGCGTGCTGCGGCCCGATGGCCTGCTGCTGTTCACCACCTTCGGGCCCGACACCCTGCTTGAGCTGCGCGACGCCTACCTGGCCGCTGGCGAAACGCCGCCGCTGTCGCCGTTCGCGGCCATCCAGCAGGTGGGCGACGCGATGCTGGCCGCCGGCTTCAAGGACCCGGTATTGGAGCGCGATCGCTTCACGCTGACGTATCCGGACTTGCGCGCGCTGATGCACGAGCTGCGCGCGATCGGCGCCGGCGACGCGCGCAGCGGGCGACGGCGCGGCCTGGGTGGACGCGCGCGTCTGCAGCGCGTCACCGCTGCGTACGAACCCTTGCGCAGTGATGGCGTGCTGCCCAGCACGTGGGAAGTGATTACCGCCCAGGCGTGGGGGCCTGCGCCGGGTGCGCCGCGCCGCGACGGTGGCGGCGACCTGGCGAGTTTCCCGGCCGACCGGATTCCCACGCGCCGGCGTTGAGCGGTGGCCGGTTGCCCGCTGGCGCTTTTGCGCGGCGCTGGCGCGGTAGTTGAGGGCGGCAAACCGCGCCCCTCATGCCGCATGCCGCAGGTGCCGCTAGACTCGGGCTTTGCCACGCTGGAGTAAGCCATGTCCCTGCACCGCCTCTCGATTGCCGCCGCCACAGTTCTGGCCCTGGGCGCGACGGGTTGCGCCAGCACCCCATCCACCGTGGTGACGCCCCAGGCCGGCAGCCAGCCGCAGGGGGTCGCGCCCTTGCAGGGCGAAGCCCGCGAGATCATCGTCAACGTCGCTGGCCAGCGCGCGCCCTGCACCGGCGTGGCGCCGACGCTGTGCCTGCAGGTGCGCACCCAGCCCGGCGCGGCGTGGACGCTGCACTACGGCGACATCGAAGGTTTCAACTGGCAGTCGGGCACTGAATACGTGATCCGCGTGCGCGAAGTGCCGGTGGCCAACCCACCCGCCGACGCGTCGTCGCGGCGTTGGGTGCTGCAGGAAGTGTTGGAAAGCGGTCCGGCGCGGTAGGCGCTCAGTCCAGGGCGTCGTGGCCGCCGGCGTCGTCAAAGCCACCGTTGCCAGACTCCAGCGTGCGCACGCGCTTGGCGTCGCGCCGTGCTTCCGACAGGCGGCGCACTGACTCGCGCAGGCTCTCCGCGTTTTTCAGCCAAGGCAGGTGGATCTCCGGCGTGGACGCGTCCGACGTGAAAAGGATCACTTCGCCGAGGCCGAACATCCTTTCGAAAAAGGTTTGTTCCAGACGCGTGTCGCGCACCCGGTAAAGCTCCAGGTCTTCGGTGACACGGGTGAAGACGCCACGGCGAATGCTCAGCCGCTGGTCGGTCAGGGTGTAGACGGTGTTGCGGGTCACGATCCAGCGCCAGATCGCCCACGGGATCGGCACCAACAGCACGCAGGCGATGAACCAGCCCAGGTTCTGCATCTGCGAGGGCGTGCCGGTCCATTCGATCTTTTCGTCGGCCATGTCAGGGGTCCTGGGCGGTCGGTGGCGGGTGGTGGCTGAGTATAGCGGTGCGCAGCGCACGGGCCGGCGGCGGCGCGCGAAGCGGTGACGAACCCGTTCCCCGCGGCAGCGGGTGCAGCCCGCCTCAGGGAACCACGTCCAGCGGACTGCGCACCGCGCTGGCGCCCCGGCCCAGCACGTGCGTGTAGATCTGCGTGGTGGCGACGTCCTTGTGACCCAGCAGGGCCTGCACCGTGCGGATGTCGTAGCCCGACTCCAGCAGATGGGTTGCGAAGCTGTGGCGCAGCGTGTGCGCACTGACCGGCTTGCCCAGGCGCAGCCGCAGCGCCGCCTGCTTGAGGTGCCGCGACAGCGCCTCGTCGCCGATGTGGTGCCGGCGCACGGCGCCGTCGCGGGGGTCGCGCGACAGGGCGTCGGCCGGGAACAGGTATTGCCAAGGCGGCTCAGCGGCGGCATTGGGATACTTGCGGGCCAGCGCGTGCGGCAGCCAGACCCGCCCGTGGCCATCGGCCAGGTCGGCCGCATGCAGCCGGAGCGCATGGGCCAAGGCTTCGCGAAGCACCGGCTCAAGGCTGGCGGGCAGCATGGTGCGCCGGTCCTTGCCGCCCTTGCCGTCGCGCACCAGGATCTCGCGGCGCGCGAAGTCCACGTCCTTCACCCGCAGCCGCAGTCCCTCCATCAGCCGCATGCCCGTGCCGTAAAGCAGCGCCGCCAGCATCCGAGGGCGCGCCGGCATCAGCTCCAGCAAGGCCCGAACCTCGGGTGCTGTCAGCACGGTAGGCAAGCGCTGCGGCCGCTTCGCCCGCACCACGTTTTCCATCCACGGCAGGTCCACCCGCAGCACCTGCCGGTAAAGGAACAGCAGCGCCGACAGCGCCTGGTTCTGGGTGCTGGCCGCCACCTTCCCCCGGACCGCCAGATGGGTGAGGAACATCTCGACTTCCGCCCCGCCCAGCTCCCGCGGATGCCGCATCCGATTGGCCCGGATAAACCGCCAAATCCACCCGACATAAGCCGTCTCGGTTCGAATGCTGTAGTGATTGGCGCGCAGCCTGCCGCGAACAGCCTCCAACAGCCCGCGCGGCCGCACCTCCCCCTCCGCAGCGAATACACCGGCATCCGCAGCCGCTTTCGCACTATCTGGTGGTTTGCCTTCCATATCCGAAGAGGCTAACGAAGGCGGCCGAGGGCGGCAGTCGGCCAACGCGTTGATCCAGGGTCAGAATTAGTCCGATGGCAACCGTGGCGCAGATTGGTAGGATGTGGCTAGATGCTGATATCAACTACTACTAGTGGTTAGGCGGCAGAGAAAACATGATGGCAACTGTTATCCCTGTACTGCTGGCACTCGCATCCTCCGGCACGTCCACGGCGGCCGAGAGGCCCCAGCTCGACTGTCACGTAGGGCCCGTGACAAAGAGCTACGGGAAGAATGATTGGCTGTTGTATAGCTGCTCCGACAACCGTTCGGTAGTAGTTGTTGCAAAGCCAGACAACCCGGCCTTCGAGTTCTACTTCATTCTGGTACCTGGCACCGACGACGTAGAGCTCTACGGAGAAGGGACTGGAGACAAGGCGGCTACTGAGCCGGCGTTTCAGGATCTCAAACTGCTGTCGGTAACTGACATAGCCGCTCTTGTTTCTGAGACTAAACTAGTGGACGGCAAGTAGTGGGTCTGCCGCCTAACAATTCATTCAAGCCGAACTTGCTTCGCAAGTCGGCTTAATTCAGGTGTTAGGCCCTGGCGTTCTGAGTTACTTCGGCTGGCTCGCGGGTCCTCGTTGCTCATGGGCTTCGGCTACTTCTGCTGGTGAGT
>QBLY01000037.1 GCA_003241895.1 Lysobacteraceae bacterium | reverse complement strand
GGCGTGGGCTGGGTCATGTCGTGGCTGGGCCGGGAAGTAGTGGAAAGGAACGAGTCGAGGGCAAGGAGGCGCTGGCTTCCAGGGCCTCAGGCGTCGGAGCGTTTCGCGCCCACCGCCAGGCCGGCCTTCAGGCTCGCCTCGATGAACTCGTCCAGGTCGCCGTTGAGCACCTTCTCGGTGTCCGAGCGCTCGATGCCGGTGCGCAGGTCCTTGATGCGGCTCTGGTCGAGCACGTAGTTGCGGATCTGGCTGCCCCAGCCGATGTCGGACTTGGTGGCTTCCACCGCGTCCTTCTCGGCGTTGCGCTTCTGGATCTCGAGCTCGTACAGGCGCGCGGCCAGCATCTTCATCGCGGTGTCGCGGTTCTGGTGCTGGCTGCGGCCGGTCTGGCAGGCCACCACGGTGTTGGTCGGGATGTGGGTGATGCGCACCGCCGACTCGGTTTTGTTGACGTGCTGGCCGCCGGCGCCAGACGATCGGTAGACGTCGGTGCGCAGGTCGGCGGGGTTGATGACGATGTCGATGTTGTCGTCCACTTCCGGCGACACGAACAGCGAGGTGAAGCTGGTGTGGCGGCGGTTGTCGGAGTCGAACGGCGACTTGCGCACCAGGCGGTGCACGCCGGTCTCGGTCTTGAGCCAGCCGTAGGCGTATTCGCCCTCCACGCGGAAGGTGGCCGACTTGATGCCGGCGACGTCGCCACCGCTGACTTCCATCAGCTCGGTCTTCCAGCCGCGGGTTTCGCACCAGCGCAGGTACATGCGCAGCAGGATCTCGGCCCAGTCCTGGGCCTCGGTGCCGCCTGCGCCGGCCTGGATGTCCACGAAGGCGTTTTTGGAGTCCATCTTGCCCGAGAACATGCGGCGGAACTCAAGCTGCTCGACTTCCTTGGCGGTCTTCTCGACGTCCTCGACCACGGCCGCCACGGTGTCGGCGTCGTCCTCCATCTCGGCCAGGTCGATCAGTTCGTTGCCACCGACCAGGTTGTCGGTGAGCGAACGGATGCCGTTCACGACTTTCTCGAGCGACGAGCGCTCGCGGCCCAGGGTCTGGGCGTGCTCGGGGTTGTTCCAGACATCGGGGCTTTCCAGCTCCCGGTTTACTTCTTCGAGACGCTCGACCTTGATGTCGAAGTCAAAGATACCCCCTGAGCGAATCCAGCCGGCCCTTGAGGTCGGCGATTCGCTGGCGGATGGGACTGAGTTCCATGGGTCTTCCGCAGTGGCTTGGATCGGTCGCCAATGATACCGCACGCGCCGCGGTTGGCGGCGCGCTCAGTCGGCCGGCAGCCAGTGGCGCACCAGCAGCTGCACGCTGCGCCGGCCGCCCCAGTCGTCAAGCTCGAGCTGGTAGGCGGCGTGGATGCGTACGGGCGGCGGCGCGTCGGTCCAGCCGCCGAACTGGATCGCCGACAGCGGTGCCCCGCCCTGCTCGGGCACCAGGCTGAGCTTGAGGTGGCGCTCGCCGATCTGGCGCCACTGCAGCACCTTGAACACGCCGTCGAAGAGCGGTTCGGCGAATCCCTGGCCCCAGGGGCCGGCCAGGCGAAGCTGTTCGGCGAGCGGGCGGCCGAGCTCGGCGGCGCTGAGCTCGCCGTCGCTGAGCAGCTCCGAGCGCAGCTGCTCGGGCGTGAGCATCGTGGCCACCTGCGCTTCGAGCGCGGTGCGGAAACGTTCGAAGTTCGCGGCCGGCAGGCTCAGCCCGGCCGCCATCGCATGGCCGCCGAAGCGTTCCACCAGGCCGGGGTTGAGCGCGTCCACGGCGGCCAGCGCGTCGCGGATGTGCAGGCCGGGGATGGAGCGCGCCGAGCCCTTGAGCATCGGACTGCCCGGCTCGGACGGCGCGAAGGCGAAGACGGGCCGGTGCATCCGGTCCTTCAGGCGCGATGCCACCAGTCCCACCACGCCCGGGTGCCAGGTGTCGTCGCGCAGGCACAGCACGGGCGGCAGCGCTTCGCCATCCAGGGGCACGGCGGCCACCAGGGCTTCCGCGGCATCCACCATCTGCTGCTGGATGCCCTTGCGCTCGCCATTGATGCGGTCAAGCACGCTGGCCAGCTCGCGGGCACGCGTGGGTTCGTCGCACAGCAGGCATTCGATGCCCAGCGCCATGTCCTCCAGCCGACCGGCCGCGTTGAGGCGCGGCGCGATGCCAAAGCCGATGTCGCTGGCGGTCAGCTGCGAAAGGTCCTTGCCCGCCAGCTCGGCCAGCGCCTGCAGCCCGGGCTGGCACTGGCCTTGGCGCAGGCGGCGCAGGCCGGCCGACACCAGCAGGCGGTTGTTGTAGTCCAGCGCCACCAGGTCGGCCACGGTGCCGACGGCCACCAGATCCAGCAGCGACGACAGGTCCGGTTCGCCATGGGCGAAGGCACCGCCGTCGCGCAGGTGGCGGCGCAGCGCCAGCAGCAGGTAGAACACCACGCCCACGCCCGCAAGCGCCTTGCTGGGGAAAGCGTCGCCGCCCAGGTTGGGATTGACGATGACGTCGGCCGCGGGAAGCATTTCACCGGGCAGGTGGTGGTCGGTGACCAGCACCTGCCAGCCGCGCGCCTTGGCCGCGGCAATGCCTGCGTGGCAGGCGATACCGCTGTCTACGGTCAGCACCACGTCGGGCGCGAAGGCCTCCAGGTGTTCCACCAGCGCCGGCGACAGGCCGTAGCCATGGGTCACGCGATGCGGCACCTGGTAGCTCACGCGCGTGGCGCCCAGCAGCCGCAGGCCGCGCACGGCCACCGCCGTGCCGGTGGCGCCGTCGCAGTCGAAATCGCCGACCACCACGATGTGCTTTTGGCCGGCGATGGCCGCGGCCAGCAGCTCCGCCGCCTCCGGCAGCTGGCCCAATGCGTCGGGCGGCAGCAGGCGCGCCAGCTTGAGCTCGCCTTCGGCCGGGGTGCACACGCCGCGCGCGGCGTAGATGCGCTGCAGCGCCGGCGGCACGCCGTCGGGCCAGGGGCCGTGCGGGGGAACCTCGCGCCGCAGGATGCGGACCGGTGCCGCCCTCACGCCAACCTGGCCAGCGGGCGTCGCCAGAAGCGCCAGCGCTGGCCGGCGCGAAGTGAAAAACGCGCGCCGTCGGCGAAATCCAGCTGCAGCTCGTCGCGCCCCATTTCGCGCAGGCCGGGCAAGAGGCGCTGTTCCACCGCCGACCAGTCGCGGACCTGGCGCAGGTCCAGCAGCTGCGGGCCGTCGTCGGTGCCGCGCAGGCCCGCCAACTGCGCCAGCGACAGCAGTTCGGGTTCCTGGCTCGCCACGGCGGTGAACACGCTGCGCACGTGGTCGGGCAACTGGCCCGCGCCCCAGAAGCACAGGCTGTTGACGACGGGCAGGCCGGCTTTCGCGCGGAGCTCGTTCACCGGGTGGTTGTGCAGGATCATCTGCGCCTCGTTGAGCAGCGCGCGCCAGCGGCGACCCTCCGGCCCGTCGGGAAGGTGCTCGAACAGGTCATCGCCCAGCACCTGTTCCGGGGGCGAGAAAAGCGGCAGCTTCGAGCCGATCGGCAGCGCAACGTACCAGCGCGAAGGCACCGGGGCGGACAGTTGGAAGCCGACGTCGCCGAACAGCGGCCGCAGTGGCGCCAGCAGCGCCTGGGCCTCGTCGTGGCCGAGGCCAAGTTCGCCGATGGCCAGCACCCGCGCACCGTTCATGTCGGGACGAACGTGGCAGGGGTCGGCGCGCAGCCACTGGTGCAGGACCGCGTCGCCGGCGTCGCGCTGGCGCGTGATCGCGGCCATCGGCCAGCCGCGCGGCAGCAGGTCGAAATGACGCAGGAGCTGGGTGCGCTCGCCGCCCTCGCCGTCGGCCAGACGATCGGCACGCGCCAGGAAACCGCCGGTTTCCCTGCTTACCGGCTGCCCTGCGAAGCGCCGGCGCTCGGGCAGCAGCACGCACAGGGCGGGCGGCGCGGCGGCGACGTCAGCAGCCATCGTTCGGGATCAGCCGTCGTAGCGCACGGCGATGATGTCGAAGTCGCGATCTCCGGCCGGCGCCTGGATGGTGACGGTGTCGCCTTCGTGCTTGCCGATCAGCGCGCGCGACAGCGGCGACGAAATCGAGATCAGGCCCTTCTTGATGTCCGACTCCAGGTCGCCAACGATCTGGTAGGTGACCTCGTCGCCCGAGTCGCAGTCGGCCAGCTCCACCGTGGCGCCGAACACCACGCGGGTGCCGGCGTTGAGGCTGGCCACGTCGATCAGCTGGCAGTGCGACAGCACGAACTCCAGCTCCTGGATGCGGCCTTCGATGAAGCCCTGCTGTTCGCGGGCGGCGTGGTACTCGGCGTTTTCCTTCAGGTCGCCGTGCGCGCGGGCCTCGGCAATCGCCGCGATCACCGCCGGACGCTTGACCGTCTTGAGCTGTTCGAGCTCGTCACGCAGGCGCTGGGCGCCCTTCAGGGTAAGCGGTGCAATCGCGGTCATCCGTGCAATTCCTTGTGCAGTTCCTGCAGCGACCACACGCGCGGGTTGCCGCGGGTGTCGGTGGCGCGGATCAGGGCGCGTGCGCCCGGGATGGTGGTGGAATACGTGACGCGGTGCTGCAGCGCTTCACGCCGGATCGAGAACGAGTCGGCGATGGCCTGCTTGCCCTCGGTGGTGTTGATGATGTAGCAGATCTCGCCGTTCTTGATCAGGTCGACGATGTGCGGGCGGCCCTCGATCACCTTGTTGACGCGCTCGCAGGTGATGCCCTCGCCGTTGAGGAAGTTGGCCGTGCCTTCGGTGGCCACCAGCGTGTAGCCGCGCTCGATCAGGTCATGGGCCACCGGCAGCAGCCGCTTCTTGTCCGGGTCGCGCACCGACACGAAGGCCTTGCCCGGCGACGGCGACTTGATGTTCGCGGCCTCCTCGGCGCGGCCGAAGGCCTCGGCGAAGGTGCGGCCCACGCCCATGACCTCGCCGGTGGAGCGCATTTCCGGCCCCAGGATCGGGTCGACGCCCTGGAACTTGGCGAACGGGAAGATGGCTTCCTTCACCGAGAAATAGCCGGGCACGATTTCCCTGGTGGCGCCCTGCTCGGCCAGGCTCTTGCCGGCCATGCAGCGCGCGGCGATCTTGGCCAGCGGGACGCCGATGGCCTTGGACACGAACGGCACCGTGCGTGACGCGCGCGGGTTCACTTCGAGCAGGAAGATGGTTTCAACGCCTTCGCCATCGGTCTGGATGGCGAACTGGGTGTTCATCAGGCCGATCACCTTGAGCGCACGCGCCAGCTGGGTCACCTGCACACGCAGCTTGTCCTGGGTGGCGGCGGAAAGCGTGTACGGCGGCAGCGAGCACGAGGAGTCGCCCGAGTGCACGCCGGCTTCCTCGATGTGCTCCATGATGCCGCCGATCAGCACGTTGCCCTGGGCGTCGGCGATCACGTCGACGTCCACTTCCACGGCGTTGTCCAGGAAGCTGTCGAGCAGCACGGGTGAGTCGTTCGACACCTGCACCGCTTCGCGGATGTAGCGCGACAGGTCGGCGTCGGAATAGACCACTTCCATGGCGCGGCCGCCCAGCACGTAGCTCGGGCGCACCACCAGCGGGTAGCCGATCTGGTTGGCCAGGGTAATGGCCTGTTCGGCGTTGCGTGCCGTGCGGTTGGGCGGCTGCCGCAGGCCCAGTTCCTCGACCAGCTTCTGGAACCGCTCGCGGTCCTCGGCCAGGTCGATGCTGTCGGGGCTGGTGCCGATGATGGGCACGCCCGCCGCTTCCAGCGCACGCGACAGCTTGAGCGGGGTCTGGCCGCCGTACTGCACGATCACGCCCTTGGGCTTCTCGACCTCGACGATCTCCAGCACGTCCTCCAGCGTCACCGGCTCGAAGTACAGGCGGTCGGAGGTGTCGTAGTCGGTGGAAACGGTTTCGGGGTTGCAGTTGACCATGATGGTTTCATAGCCGTCCTCGCGCAGCGCCAGCGACGCGTGCACGCAGCAGTAGTCGAACTCGATGCCCTGGCCGATGCGGTTGGGGCCGCCGCCGAGCACCATGATCTTGTCGCGGCTGCTGGGCAGCGCCTCGCATTCGTCCTCGTAGGTCGAATACAGGTAGGCGGTGGCCGTGGCGAACTCGGCCGCGCAGCTGTCCACGCGCTTGTACACCGGGCGCACGCCGAAGGCGCGGCGCAGCGCGCGCACCGCCGATTCATCCGTGCCGGCCAACTGGGCCAGGCGCGCGTCGGCGAAGCCCATGCGCTTGAGTTCGCGCAGGCGCGCGGCGTCCAGCGCCGGCAGGCCGGCGGCGGCCACGTCCTTCTCGGTCGAGACGATTTCCTCGATCTGGTCCAGGAACCAGGGATCGATGAAGCTCAGGCCATACACGTCCTCGACGCTCAGGCCGGCGCGGAAGGCCTCGGCCACCTGGAACAGCCGCTCCGGGCCCGGCTCCTTGAGCTCGCGCTTGATGCGCAGCAGGCCTTCCTCGCCGTCGGCGGCGGCGCCGGTGGGGTCGAAGCCGACCTTGCCGGTTTCCAGCCCGCGCAGCGCTTTGTGCATGGACTCCTGGAACGTGCGGCCGATGGCCATCACCTCGCCCACCGACTTCATCTGGGTGGTGAGGCGGGCGTCGGCGGTGGGGAACTTCTCGAAGGCGAAGCGCGGGATCTTGGTGACCACGTAGTCGATCGCCGGCTCGAACGAGGCCGGCGTGGCGCCACTGGTGATGTCGTTGCGAAGTTCGTCCAGCGTATAGCCCACGGCCAGCTTGGCGGCGATCTTGGCGATCGGGAAACCGGTGGCCTTTGACGCCAGCGCCGAAGAACGCGACACGCGCGGGTTCATCTCGATCACCACCACCCGGCCGTCCTGGGCGTTGATGCCGAACTGCACGTTCGAACCGCCGGTGTCCACGCCGATCTTGCGCAGCACGGCGATGGAGGCGTCGCGCAGGCGCTGGTATTCCTTGTCGGTGAGGGTCTGGGCCGGCGCCACGGTGATGCTGTCGCCGGTGTGCACGCCCATCGGGTCGAGGTTTTCGATCGAGCAGACGATGATGCAGTTGTCGGCGGTGTCGCGCACCACCTCCATCTCGAACTCCTTCCAGCCCAGCACCGACTCTTCCACCAGCACTTCGCCGGTGGGCGAAAGCTCGAGGCCACGGGTGCATATCTCCAGCAGTTCCTCGCGGTTGTAGGCGATGCCGCCGCCGCTGCCGCCCAGGGTGAACGAGGGACGGATGATGGTCGGGTAGCCCACCGTGGCCTGGATGCGGATGGCTTCGTCCAGCGAACGCGCCACCTCGGCCTTGGGGCAGTCCAGGCCGATTTCCTTCATCGCCACGCGGAACAGTTCGCGGTCCTCGGCCATGCGGATGGCTTCGCGCGAGGCCCCGATCAGCTCCACGCCGTACTTCTCCAGCACGCCGGCATCGGCCAGGTCCAGGGCGCAGTTGAGCGCGGTCTGGCCGCCCATGGTCGGCAGCAGCGCGTCGGGTTTTTCCTTGGCGATGATGCGCTCGACCGTGGCCGGGTTGATCGGCTCGATGTACACCGCGTCGGCCATGTCCGGGTCGGTCATGATCGTGGCCGGGTTGGAGTTCACCAGGACCACCCGGTAACCCTCGTCGCGCAGCGCCTTGCACGCCTGCGCGCCGGAGTAGTCGAACTCGCAGGCCTGGCCGATGACGATCGGGCCGGCGCCGATGATGAGGATGGACTTCAGGTCGGTACGCTTGGGCATGGGTCTACTCGGGGAACACGGAAGGAGGGCCGCGGGGCGTTACGGTGCGGTGGACGGCTTGCTGCCGCCGATGTGCTTGCCCAGGAAGGCTTCCATCGCGGTGTAGAGGTCCACCTGGTTCTGGTAGTCGTAGAAGCCGTGGCCTTCCTTGTCCTCGACGATGGTGACCTCGGGTGCACGGCCCGCCGCCTCCAGCCGCTCGCGCAGCAGGTTGTACTGGCTGATCGGCACGCGCTGGTCCTTGGCGCCCTGCACCAGCATCACGGGGATGCGGATCTTGTCGACGTTGAAGGCCGGCGACTGCGACTGCTGTTCGGCCAGCGTCTCGGGCATCACGCGGTTGAGGAAGTTCCGGCCGGTCTCGGTCTCGGGGATGTCGCCGTCCTTGAACATCAGCGGCAGGCTGTAGACGCCGACGTAGCCGATGGTGCACTTGTACTTCGTGGGCTCGCGCACCACGGTCTGCAGCGCGGCGTAGCCGCCGTAGGAGGCGCCGTAGGTGCACACGCGGGACTGGTCGGCGATGCCCTGGCGCACGACGTAGTCAACGGCGTCCGTCATGTCGTCGATCATCGTGGTGCCCCAGTTGCGGTAGCCCATGCGCTCGAAGGCGTTGCCGTAACCACCCGAACCGCGGAAATTGACCTGCAGCACGGCATAGCCGCGATTGGCCAGGAACTGCACTTCCGGGTTGAAGCCCCACATGTCGCGCGGGCCGTGCGGGCCACCATGCGGATGCAGGATCAGCGGCAGGTTCTTGCCGCTGCCGTTGCGCGGCAGGGTCAGGTAGCCGTGCACCTTGGTGCCGTCGCGGGCCACGAAGGAAATGGCCTGCATCGTCGACATCTGCTCGGGCTTGATCCAGTCCATCGCGGCCAGCAGGAACTTGGCCTGGCCGGTCTTGCGGTCGAACATGTAGTACGAACCCGGGTCAACGTCGCTGTACGCGCGGAACAGCACGAAGCGGCCGTCCCGGCTGATGCCGCCGAAGCTGACCGCGTGGTCCGGGAATGCGTTGATCAGACCGGCGTAGGTCTTGGACTCGACGTGGTCCTTGTTGACGAACTCGTAGTTGGGCAGGCCGTCCATGTAGCCGACCGCCAGCAGGTCGCGTTCGTCGCTGCTGAACAGATAGTCCACGCTTTCGACGTTGGCATTGCCCACCAGCGGCGTGGAGGTGTTGGCTTCCGGGTCCATCATCACCAGCCGGGCGGGTTCACCCTTGTCGCTGACTTCGAACACCACGCGCTTGTTGTCGGCGGAGAAGACCACCGGCCGCTGCACCGAACCGCCCATCTCGGCGGTGTGGACGGTAGCCCAGGATTCGCCGTTGCGGCGCAGGGTCACGAAGTCCAGGTCTTCCTCCTGGCCCATCGCATAGCGGACCTCGCCTTCATGGTCGACCAGGAAGGTGCCCGCGCGCAGCGGCGCGGAGGCCACCGTGCGCACTTCGCCGGTGTACACGTCGAGCTTGGACAGGAAGGCGGAATCGATCGACCGGGCCACCAGGACGGTGCGCGGGTCGTCCCAGCTCAGGTCGACGATGCCGTAGAAACCACCGTTGGGGATGTCCGCGCGCTTGGTGCCGTCGACGTTGCTGGCGTAGACGTCGGCGGTGCCGACGCGGGCGTCGAAGCGGCCCAGCTTGCGCGTGACGTACAGCAGGAAGCGATCGTCGTTGACCCAGCGGACCCGGTCGATGTGGCGCTTCTCGCCGTAGTCCCACTTGGCCACCAGCTTCATGTCCGAGACCCGGAACGCCGCCAGCACGGTGCGGTCGGCCTGCGGCACGGACACGGTGATGTACTCACCGGTCGGCGAAAGCGAGACGTTGCTGAACTCGGGGTCCTTGAAGAAGTCGCCCACCGGCACGGACTGTGCCTGCACGGCACACGTCCCCAAGGCGAGCGATACGGCAAAAGCGGCGTTGCGCAAGAAGTTGGTCATGGTTTCTCCCTTGGGTTACTTGGCCGCCGACATCATGTCGACGAATCGGTCGAACAGGCCAGCCGCATCGTGCGGGCCCGGGCTGGCTTCCGGGTGGCCCTGGAAGCTGAAGGCAGGTGCATCGGCAAGCTCGATGCCCTGGTTGGTGCCGTCGAAAAGCGATCGATGGGTGGCGCGCACGCCGGCCGGCAGGGTCGACTCGTCCACCGCGAAGCCGTGGTTCTGGCTGGTGATCATCACGCGGCGCGAGTCGAGGTCGATCACGGGGTGGTTGGCGCCATGGTGGCCCAGTTTCATCTTCATCGTGCGCGCGCCCGAGGCGAGCGCCAGCAGCTGGTGGCCCAGGCAGATGCCGAACACCGGCAGCTTGGTGGCGACGATTTCGCGGATGGCGGCGATGGCGTAGTCGCAGGGTTCCGGGTCGCCGGGGCCATTGGACAGGAACACGCCGTCGGGCTTCTCGGCCAGCACCTGCGCCGCCGGCGTCTGCGCCGGCACCACGGTGACGCGGCAGCCGCGCTCGGCCAGCATGCGCAGGATGTTGCGCTTGACGCCGAAATCGTAGGCCACCACGTGGAAGCGGGCGGGCGTGCGGACGAACTCGTTCTTGTCGAGGTCGAGCTGGCCTTCGGTCCAGCTGTAGCGCTCGCGCGTGCAGACCTCCTTGGCCAGGTCCATGCCCTTGAGGCCGGGGAACTTGCGGGCCGCTTCGATCGCCTTCTCGGCATCGATGCCCTCGCCCGCCATCAGGCAGCCGTTCTGCGAACCGCGGTCGCGCAGCAGGCGGGTCAGCTTGCGGGTGTCGATGCCGGCGATGGCGACCACGCCGCGCGCGGCCAGCCATTCCGGCAGCGCCACTTGGCTGCGCCAGCTGCTGGGCCGGCGCGGCACGTCGCGCACGATCAGGCCCGACGCCCAGACGCGCTCGGCCTCGTCGTCCTGGGCCGTGCAGCCGGTGTTGCCCACGTGCGGGTAGGTCAGGGTGACCAGCTGCCGGGCGTAGGAAGGATCGGTCAGGATTTCCTGGTAGCCGGTCATGGCGGTGTTGAACACCACCTCGCCGACGCTGGTGCCTGGCGCGCCTACGGAAACACCCTCGAACACGGTGCCGTCTTCGAGAGCGAGGATTGCGGGTTGGGTCACGGGCGATCGCCTTGCGATGGGGGAACCCGCTTCGCTGGGTGTGCGAGCAGCCGCGGACAGGGAAAAACCGTGTCCGTACGGATGAGGGTTCAGGCGAGACGGAATTTTAGCGGCCTCGCCCGCAAAAGGGAAACGCTGCGTGCGCCGGGCCGATCAGCGGCGGCTGTCGGCCAGCAGCAGGGCGCCGAAATCGTGCCGCCCCGGGCCCAACTGCGCCAGCCGCAGCGCCGCGTCCAGCGCGCCGCGGGCGAAGATGTCGCGGTGGGTGGCCCGGTGCACCAGCTCCAGGCGCTCGCCGGCGCCGCTGAACTGCACCGTGTGCTCGCCCACGATGTCGCCGGCCCTCAGGCTGGCGTAGTGCGGCGGGCTGCCCCGCCCCGCTGCCACCGCGGCGCCCAGCGTCAGGGCCGTGCCCGACGGCGCGTCCTTCTTGAGCGTGTGGTGGGCTTCGACCACGTCCGCATCCCAGCCCGGCAGGGCCGCCGCTGCCAGCCGCACCAACTCGGCCAGCACGGCCACGCCGGCGCTGTAGTTGGACGCCCACATCACGGGAATGCGCTCGCCGGCGACCGCCAGGGCGGCGTGCTGGGCCGGCGACAGCCCGGTGGTGCCGCTCAGCAGGGCCCGGCCGTGGGTGACGCAGTGGGCCAGCAGGGCATCGAAAGCGTCGGGCAGGCTGAAGTCGATCGCCACGTCGAAGTCGGGCGCCTCGCCCAGCCTGGCCGCAGCGAATACCGGCACGGCGCCGGCCTCTTCGATGGGCGCGCCGCGCTGGCTGACCGCCGCCACAACCTCCAGATCGTCGCGCTGGGCGGCCAGGCGAAGCAAAGCGCGGCCCATGCGGCCGCTGGCGCCGTGGATGAGGAGTTGGATCGGAGGCGTCTGCATACACTGAACGCTAGCGGAAAGCAGACAGGCCTGGCAAACGGCTAGACTCGGGCACGATGTCACGGCGCCAAGGCGCCGGTTCCGCCCGCGCCCCGCCCGAC
>QBLY01000036.1 GCA_003241895.1 Lysobacteraceae bacterium | reverse complement strand
GGGTGGGTGGGCGTTATTCGCTGTGGTCGTCGGTGGGCTTCGCGCTGCAGCTGGCCATTGGTCGCGACGGTTTCGGGGAGCTGCTTGCCGGCGCCGCGCTGATGGACGCGCACGTGATCCAGGCGCCGCTGCAGGCCAACCTTCCCGTCTGGCATGCCCTGATGGGTGCCTGGAACCGCGACGCGCTCGGCCACGCCAGCCACGCCATCCTGCCTTACGACGAGCGCCTGGCGCTGCTGCCCGATTTCCTGCAGCAGCTGGTGATGGAGAGCCTGGGCAAGTCGGTGTGCCAGGACGGGCTGCGCGTCGGGCTGCCCACGGTGCCGGTGGTCTGGGGCGGCGCCGGCACCAGCGTGCAGCACAGTTTCTTCCAGGCGCTGCACCAGGGCACCGACGTGGTTCCCGCTGATTTCATCGGCGTGGTCCGGCCTGCGCACCATCATGCGGAAAACCACCGGGTGCTGCTGGCGAACCTGCTGGCGCAGTCGCAGGCGCTGGCCAACGGCGCACCCGCCGACGACCCGCAGAAGGCTTATCCGGGCAACCGGCCGTCGAGCCTGTTCCTGCTCGATGAACTCACGCCGCATTCGCTGGGTGCGCTGCTGGCGATGTACGAGCACAGCGTGTACGTGCAGTCGGTGCTATGGGGCATCAACGCCTTCGACCAATGGGGCGTTGAACTGGGCAAGCGCATCGCCGGCGAACTGCTTCCCGCCGTGGCGGACGACGGCATCCAGGCCAGCGACCCCATCACCCGCGCGCTGCTGTCGCAGATACGCGACCGCCGCCGATAGGCCGTCAGCAGTGCAGCGTGGCCTTGGGATGCTGCGCCAGCGCCCACGCCACGTGTTCGCGAACCAACTCGGTGGCGTCGTTGCGCCGCGTGGCAAGGGCGGCCAGCACCTCGGGCGTGGTGGGTGCATTGCCCAGCGCCACGGCGATGTTGCGCAGCCAGCCCGGGTAGCCGGTGCGGCGGATGGCAGACCCCTCCGTGCGCTGCAGGAACTCGGCCTCGCTCCACGCGAACAGCTCGGCCAGCGTGGCGCGGTCGAGCTGGTTTCGCGTGCGGAAATCAGGCTCGTCGCTGCGTACCGCGAACTTGTTCCAGGGGCAGGCCAACTGGCAGTCGTCGCAGCCGAAGATTCGATTGCCGACCAGGGCACGCATGTCCTCGGGAATCGACTCCTTGAGCTCGATCGTGAGGTAGCTGATGCAGCGGCGTGCGTCCACGCGGTAGGGTTCGACGATGGCGCCGGTGGGGCACACCTGGATGCAGCGCGTGCAGGTACCGCAGTGGGCGCTGGCCGGCACGTCCACCGGCAGCGGCAGGTCGGTGAGGATTTCGCCCAGGAAGAACCAGCTGCCGGCGTCGCGGTTGATGAGGCAGCTGTGCTTGCCGATCCAGCCCAGCCCGGCGTCGCGCGCCAGCGCGCGCTCGAGCACGGGCGCCGAATCCACGAAGGCGCGGTAGCCGAACGGACCGATGTGCGCGGCGATGCGGTCGGCGAGTTTCTGCAGCCGGTTGCGCATGACCTTGTGGTAGTCGCGGCCCAGCGCGTAGCGCGCCACGTAGGCGCGCCCAGCCTCGTCCAGCGTGGCCCAGGCCTGTGCGTCGTCGCCGGTGCCGTAGTCCATGCGTACCGACAGCACGCGCAGCGTGCCGGGCACCAGTTCCTCCGGACGCGCCCGCTTGTCGCCGTGCCGCGCCATGTACTCCATGCGGCCATGCTGGCCCTTGGCCAGCCAGTCGCGCAGGTGCGCCGCGTCCTCGCCCAGCTCGGTCCCGGCAATGCCCAGCTGCTGGAAGCCCAGCTCGAGGCTCCAGGTCTTGATCAGTTCGGCGAGGGCGGCATGGTCGGGCATCGAGGCAAGTATAGAATCACCGGCATGAGCGAACTGCTGCCGCTGTATCGGTCGGCCCAGGTGAAGGCGATGGATGCCCACGCCATCGCGGTGCTGGGCGTGCCGTCCTACGAATTGATGTGCCGCGCGGGCGCGGCGGCCTGGCGGCTGGTGCTCCAGCGCTGGCCGCAGGCGCGGGTGATCGGCGTGGCCTGCGGCCCCGGCAACAACGGCGGCGACGGCTATGTGCTGGCCCGGCTGGCCCGCGCGGCCGGTTTTCGCGTGCTGTTGGTGGCGCCCCCGGGCGCCAGCCCGCGCACCGAGACCGCGCGCCAGGCGCTGGCCGATTTTCGCGCCGAAGGCGGCAGCGTCATGGCCTTCGACGGACTGCTGCCCGAGGCGGAGGTTTGGGTGGACGCCATCTACGGCATCGGGTTGACGCGGCCGCCGTCGGAGGCCGCGCAGGCCATGATCGAACGCATCAACGCCAGCCACGTCCCGGTGCTGTCGCTGGACGTGCCGTCGGGCCTGGACGCCGACACTGGCCACGCCCCGGGCGCCGCCGTGCGCGCCACGGTGACGCTGAGCTTCATTGCCGCCAAGCGCGGGCTGCACACCGGCATGGCGCGGGATTTCGACGGTGAGGTGCTGCTCGACCGGCTCGACCTGAAGATTGGCGCCTTTGACGAGTTCACGCCGGCGGCCTGGCTGTGCCGTCCCGAGGGCCTGGCGCGCTGGCTGGGGCCCAGGCACCCCAATGCGCACAAGGGTGAGCATGGCCACGTGCTTTGCATCGGGGGCGAAGAAGGCATGGGCGGCGCCGTGCGGCTGTGCGCGGAGGGCGCGCTGCGCACGGGCGTTGGCCTGGCCAGTGTCGCGACCCGGCGATCGGGCGTTGCGGCCCTGTTGGCCGCGCGTCCCGAGGCGATGACGCACGCGGTCGAGGACCCCGCGGCCCTGGCGCCGCTCGTGGAGCGCGCCACCGTGCTCGCCGTAGGCCCCGGCCTGGGGCAGGGAGAGTGGGGCAGGGCGCTGTATCGGGCGGCTTTGGACAGTCGCCGCCCGCTGGTGCTCGATGCCGATGCGCTCAACCTGCTGGCCGCCTCACCGTGCCCCCTGCCGCAGGCCATCCTCACGCCGCATCCCGGTGAGGCCGCGCGCCTGCTCGGAAGCGACAAGACCGCGATCCAGGCCGACCGCTTCGGCGCGGCCGAGGCGCTGTCGCAGAAGTACCGCTGCGCGGTGGTACTCAAGGGCGCCGGCACCCTTGTCGCGGCGCCAGGCGAGGTGCCTGCCGTGATCGGGGCGGGAAATCCCGGCATGGCCACCGGCGGCATGGGCGACGTGCTTTCCGGCGTCATTGCCGCGCTGGTGGCGCAGGGGCTGCCCTTGTTCCAGGCCGCGGTGGCGGGCGCCCTGCTGCATTCGGCGGCGGGCGACGCCGCCGCGCGCATCGGCGGCCAGCGCGGGCTGCTGCCGTCGGACCTGTTTCCCCATTTGCGCCGCATGGCCAACCCGGAATGAAGCGCGAGTTCGCGCTTCCCGACCCCGACGCCACGGCCGCGCTGGGCGCGGCGCTGGCGGCGACGCGCCCGGCGCATGCGGTGGTTTTCCTGGAAGGAGAGCTGGGCGCCGGCAAGTCCACGCTGGCGCGCGCCTGGCTGCGCGCCCTGGGCGTCACCGGCACCATCAAGAGCCCGACCTATGCGCTGGTGGAGCGCTACGGCATTCCGGGCGGCGAAGCCGCGCACCTGGACCTGTACCGCCTTGCCGCGGCGGCCGAGCTCGACTTCCTGGGGCTGGACGAACTGGCCGCCGAGGCCACGCTCTGGCTGGTTGAATGGCCTGAGCGCGGCGTCGGCAGCCTGCCGCCCCCGGATCTTCGGCTGATCCTGGCCACGCAGGGGGCCGGCCGCCGGGCGGTGCTGCAGGCCGAGTCGCCGGCGGGCGAGGCCTGGCTGGGCCGAATCCCGCGCTGACAGCCTCTCCGGGCGTCTTCTGTCTGAATTTTTAGGAAGTTTGGGCAGGCTACGGATTCCAAAGGAAAATCTTGCTTTTGTCCGGTCAGGGTGGTTCAATCCGGCCATGCGCAGACTTCCTTCCCTGGTATTGCTCGCTTCCGTCCTGCTGGGCGCCACGGCGCCGGCGGCGTTCGCCGCGCAGCTCGAAAGCCTGAAGCTGGTGGAAGGCGACGACGGCACCCGCGCCGTGCTGGAGCTTTCCAGCGAATCCGAATACAAGATTTTCACGTTGGCCAACCCGGACCGGCTGGTCCTGGACCTGTCGCGCACCACGCTTTCCGCCGGCTACAAGGCGCCTTCCGCCAACGGCATCGTTGCCGCGGTGCGCACCGGCAAGCCGGCCGACGGCGACCTGCGCGTGGTGCTGGACCTCGCCAGCAGCGTGAAGCCGCGTAGCCGGGTCGAACGTATTGGCGGCGGCACCCGCCTGATCCTGGACCTGCGCAGCGACGGCGAGGCCATCGTCGGCGCCAAGCCTGCGCCGGCGCGCACCGTGCAGGACGTCATCGGCACCGGCCAGCGCAAGCTCATCATCGCCATTGACGCCGGCCACGGCGGCAAGGACCCCGGCGCCATCGGCCCCAGCGGCAAGCACGAAAAAGCCATCACCCTGGCGATGGCGCGCGAACTGGCCGCGCGCATCGACGCCGATCCCGGCATGCAGTCCTTCCTGGTGCGCGACAGCGACGTCTTCATTCCGCTGGACCAGCGCTACATGCGCGCCCGCGAAGCGCAGGCCGACCTGTTCATCTCGATCCACGCCGACGCCGCGCACAACCGGGCCGTCACCGGCGCGTCGGTGTACGTGCTTTCGCTGCGCGGCGCGTCCTCGGAAGCGGCGCGCTGGCTGGCCGACCAGGAAAACGCCGCCGACCTCGTGGGCGGTGTTGAATTGGACGCCCGCGACAAGAACCTCGCCGCGGTGCTGCTGGACCTGTCCCAGAACGCCACCATGCGCGTGTCCGACGACGTCGCGGGCGAAGTGCTGGCTTCGCTCAAGCAGGTCGGCAAGGCGCACAAGCCGCAGATCGAGCGCGCCAACTTCGTCGTGCTGCGCTCCCCCGACGTGCCTTCGATGCTGGTCGAAACCGGTTTCATTTCCAACCCGGGTGAAGAAGCCAAGCTCAGCGACCCGGCGTACCGCGGCCGCATGGTCTCGGCCATCGTCAGCGGCGTGCGCAGCTACTTCGCCGACCAGGCGCCCCCGGGCACCTGGTATGCCGCGCGCCAGGGCCAGTTCAGCGGCAGCCGCCAGCATCTGGTCAGCCGGGGCGAAACGCTCAGCCTGATCGCGGCGCGCCACGGCGTGCCGGTCAGCAGCATCCGCAGCGCCAACCGGATCCAGGGCGACACGGTCCGCATCGGCGATCGCCTCACCATCCCGGTCGCCGCCACGGTGGCTTCCGCGCCCAAGTAGGTCCCGCCGCCGCTGGTATCATCGAGGTCCGCCATCCCGGACCCACGCCGTGCCGATCCAGCAGCTGCCCGATACGCTCGTCAACCAGATCGCCGCGGGCGAGGTCGTCGAGCGTCCCGCGTCGGTGGTCAAGGAGTTGGTGGAAAACGCGCTGGACGCCGGCGCCAGCCGGGTGGACATCGACCTGGAGGAAGGCGGCATCCGCCTGATACGCATCCGCGACGACGGCGGCGGCATCCCCGCCGACGAACTCGCGCTGGCCATCTCCCGCCACGCCACCAGCAAGATCGCCTCGCTCGACGACCTGGAGGAAGTGGCCACGCTGGGCTTTCGCGGCGAAGCGCTGCCGTCCATCGCCTCGGTCAGCCGTTTTGCGCTGATCTCGCGCACCGCGGCGCAGGAACACGGCGTGCGGCTGGAAGTGGACGGCGGCCGGATCGCGCCGGCGCAGCCGCAGCCGCATCCGACCGGCACCACGGTGGAGGTGCGCGACCTGTTCTACAACGTGCCGGCGCGGCGCAAGTTCCTGCGCGCCGAACGCACTGAACTTGGCCACATCGAGGAATGGCTGCGCTCGCTGGCGCTGGCCCGGCCGCACGTGGAGCTGCGCATCAGCCACAACGGCCGGCTGTCGCGCCACTACAAGCCGGTACGCGACGACGGCGAACACCTGCGCCGCGTGGCCGAGGCGCTGGGCGAAGAGTTCACCACGCAATGCCTGCAGGTGGAACACGCCGGCGCCGGGCTGCGGCTGCGTGGCTGGGTGGGCTTGCCGACCGCCGCGCGCTCGAGCGCCGACCAGCAGTACTTCTACGTCAACGGCCGGGCCGTGCGCGATCGCACCGTGGCGCACGCGGTGCGGCAGGCGTATGCGGACGTGCTGTTCCATGGCCGGCATCCGGCGTTCGTGCTGTTCCTGGAATGCGACCCGCGCCAGGTGGACGTGAACGTGCATCCGGCCAAGCACGAGGTGCGCTTCCGCGAGCAGCGGCTGGTGCATGACTTCATCTACCGCACGCTGCACGAGGCGCTCAAGTCCACCCGCGCCGGCCTGGCCGCTGGCCATGACGGCGTGCCGGCCGCCGCCGGTGCCTGGTCCCCGCCGTCGCAGTCGGGCCTGGGCCTGCCGGTGCGCGAGGCGATGTCGGCCTATGCAGCGCTTTATCGCGCACCGTCGGCTTCCGGCGGCGGCGCCGAAGCGATGCCGGCCGCAAACGAGTCCCAGGCGCCGCCGCTGGGCTACGCACTGGCGCAGCTGCACGGCATCTTCGTGCTGGCCGAGAACGCGCACGGCCTGGTGCTGGTGGACATGCATGCCGCCCACGAACGCATTACCTACGAGCGCCTGAAGACCGCGCGTGACGGCGAGGGCATCCGCTCCCAGCCGCTGCTGGTGCCACTGTCGCTGGCGGTGTCCGAACGTGAGGCCGAACTGGCCGAACAGCACGCCGACACGCTGGCCGGCTTTGGCTTCGAACTGCGCCGCGCCGGTCCGCAGTCGCTCAGCGTGCGCAGCGTGCCCACCCTGCTGGCCGACCTGGACCCGCGTGCCCTGGTGCTGGGCGTGCTGTCGGACCTGCGCGAGCACGGGCAGACGCGGCGCCTGGAGGAAGCCCGCAACGAACTGCTGTCCACGCTGGCCTGCCACACCTCGGTGCGCGCCAACCGGCGCCTGGGCGTGCCTGAGATGAATGCACTGCTGCGCGACATGGAAGCCACCGAGCGCAGCGGCCAGTGCAACCACGGCCGACCCACCTGGGTGCAGCTGAGCAAGACCGAGCTCGACCGACTTTTCCTGAGGGGACGATGATGCGCCTGCCCATCCTGCTGTCCGTTGCCCTGCTGTTGGCTGCCTGCGGCGGCGCTGAAGAACAAGCCGCGAACTCGGAAACGGCGGCGCGCGCCGAGCGCGCCGCGCGCCTGGCCTACGAAGGCGAGATCCTCGCCTGGCGCGACGAACGGCTGGCGCGCCTCACCCGGCCGGACGGCTGGCTTTCGCTGGTGGGCCTGCACTGGATCCCGTTGGGGCAAACGTACGTGGGATCGGCGCGCGACAACGGCACCCGCCTGGCCCTGGGTCCTGCGCAGCTGGGCATGCTCAGCCTGGCCAGGGACCGTTCGATCAGCCTCACCATCCCCAAAGGCGTGGAGGTGACGCTGGACGGCGTGCCGGCAGTCGGCCGCGTGGCGCTGTCATCGGATGCGGAGGGTCCGCCGACGGTGGTGGGGTTCAACAAGGGCGACGCCAGCTTCGTGGTCATCAAGCGCGGCGACCGCTTCGGCGTGCGTGTGCGCAGCGCGCTGGCGCGCACGCGCACGGCGTTCCCGGGGCTGGACTACTTCGACATCGATCCCGCATTCCGCATCACGGCCCGGTTCCAGGCGCATCCGCCGGGCAGCACCATCGAGATCGTCAACATGCTGGGCATGGTCGAGAAGATGGCCAACCCGGGCAGCCTGAGCTTCGAGAAAGACGGGAAATCTTTCACGCTGCAGGCCGTGGATGAGGGCGACGGCCAGCTGTTCCTGGTCATCGCCGACCGCACCAGCGGCCACACGACCTATGCCGCCTCACGCTTCCTGTACGCCGCACCCGCCGGCAAGGACGGCACCACCGTGATCGACTTCAACAAGGCCTACAACCCGCCCTGCGCCTTCACCGCCTATTCCACCTGCCCGATGCCGCCGCCGGAAAACCGGCTCGACCTGGCGGTGGCGGCGGGCGAGAAGAAGCCGCGCCCGTTCTCCGAATAAGCCCCGCGAACCAAGGACAGCCAACGCATGTTCAAGCCAGTTCTCGCCGCCGTGCTGTTGGCCGCCACGGTTGGCGCCTGCGCCGCCGCTCCCGGGGCGTCCGACCTGCCCGCGCCGCCCAAGCCGCTGCTGTGGAAGGTGAGCGACGCCGACAATTCGATTTACCTGCTCGGCTCGTTCCACCTGCTCAAGGACAGTGACTACCCGCTGGCCGACAGCACCTACGCCGCGCTGGCCGACGCCGAGCACGTCGTGTTCGAACTGTCCCCGGCGGAAATGAACGACCCGGCACTCGGGCAGAAGATGGGCGCGGCCGCCATGCGCACCGACGGCAAGACGCTGCAGCAGTCGCTGCCGGAGGCCACGTGGGACCAGTTGGCCGCCTACACCGCCAAGCGCAACATCCCGATCGCCAACTTCCAGCCTTACGAGGCTTGGTTCGTCAGCCTGCTGGTGAGCATCACCGAGATGCAGCAGCTGGGCCTGGATCCGGAAAATGGCCTGGACAAGCATTTCGCCCAGCGCGCGGTCGAGGCCGGCAAGCCGGTGAGCGGGCTGGAGACGGGTGACCAGCAGATCGCCCTGTTCGACGGCATGGACGAGAAGGAACAGCTGCAGGCGCTGCAGGACACGCTGGCGGAATTGGCCAACATCGAGTCCGAGATCGAAAAGCTGCACGCGCTCTGGCGCTCGGGTGACGGTGATGCCCTGTTCGCGGCGACCGCGGCCGACATGAAGCGCGAGTACCCGGCGCTTTACCAGCGCATCAACGTCGAGCGCAACCAGGCCTGGCTGCCGCGCCTGGCGGGCATGCTCGACGACAGTTCGTCCGACGACACCCTGGTGGTGGTGGGCGCCATGCACCTGCTTGGCGACGACGGCGTGGTGGCCCTGCTCGAGGCCAAGGGATACCGGGTCGAGCGGCTCTGAGCTGCGCGGGCGGGCGCTTTGGCGTCCCGCCCGCAGTGCCCGCAGGACTCAGGCCGGGATCGGCCGCGCGAGCTGGCCCGGTCGGCGCACCGGAGGCACCAGCACGATGCAGTCCACCGGGCAGGGCGGCAGACAAAGCTCGCAGCCCGTGCACAGGTCGGCGATGACGGTATGCATCTGTTTGGCGGCGCCAACGATGGCATCCACCGGACAGGCCAGGATGCACTTGGTGCAGCCGATGCAGTCGTCCTCGACGATCAGCGCCACCACCGGCGGCTTCACCGCGCCGTTGTCCGGATTGAGCGGCTTGGGTTCGCGGCCCAGGAGTTCGGCCAGGGCGCGCACGCCGGCTTCGCCGCCCGGCGGGCACTGGTTGATGTCGGCCTCGCCCGCGGCGATCGCCTTGGCGTAAGGCCTGCAGCCGGGGTAGTTGCACTGGCCGCACTGGGTTTGCGGCAGCAGCCGGTCTACCCGTTCGACCATCGGGTCGTCCTGCACCCGGAAGCGCACCGCGGCCCAGCCCAGCAGGGCCCCCAGTACCGCCGCCAGCGCCACCAGCGCCGCCCATGCGCCGGGCATGTCAGGCCGGGACCATGCCGGCGAACCCCATGAAGGCCAGCGACATCAGGCCCGCCGTGGCCAGTGCGATCGGCGCGCCGCGCCAGGCCGCCGGCACGTCGGCCGTCTCCAGCCGCTCGCGCATCGCCGAGAACAGCACCAGCACCAGGCCGAACCCGACCGAAGCGCCAAAGCCGTAGAGGATGGACTCGATCAGCGAATGCGTCGCCTGCACGTTGAGCAGCGCAACGCCGAGCACGGCGCAGTTGGTGGTGATCAGCGGCAGGTAGATGCCCAGCACCCGGTACAGGCGCGGGCTCTGGCGGTTCATCACGATTTCGGTGAACTGCACCACCGACGCTATCACCAGGATGAAGCCCAGCGTGCGCAGGTACTCCAGCCCCAGCGGCAGCAGAATCCAGTGGTGCACCGCCCAGGCCAGCGCCGAAGACAGCGTGAGTACGAAGCCGGTGGCCAGGGCCATGCCGTAGGCGGCGTCGATCCTGCGCGACACGCCCATGAAAGGGCACAGCCCCAGGAACTTCACCAGCACGAAGTTGTTGACGAAGACCGCACCCACCAGCAGCAGCGCGATGTCGCCCATGGTTCGCCCTAGCGGACCGGCATGCCGGCCTGGGCCGCGTCGTCGGCGTCGAGCAGGGCCAGCGCGCCGCCGTCGTGGCCGGCCGACAGGATCATGCCTTCGCTGATGCCGAAGCGCATCTTGCGCGGCGCCAGGTTGGCGATGAAGACGACGCTGCGACCGACCAGTTTCCCGGGCTCGCCGTAGCTGGCGCGAATGCCCGAGAAGATCTGGCGCTGGCCGAGCTCACCCGCGTCGAGCAGGAAGCGCAGCAGTTTGTCCGAACCCTCCACGAAGCCGCACTCGAGCACCTTGCCGATGCGCAGGTCGAGCTTGGTGAAGTCTTCGATGCCGATGACATTCCCGGCAGGCGCATTTACGGGCCCGGTGCTCTTCGCGGCAGGCGCGACTCCGGGTTGGACGCTCTTCGCGGTTGCCTTCGGCGAAGCAGGCGCGCCTGCGGGCACGGCCGCCGGCGAGGCGTCGGCGGGCTTGAGGTCTTCGGTGCTGGCCTGGGTCATGGCTTCGATCTGCTTGGGGTCGATGCGGGTCATCAGCGGCTCGAACGGGGCGATGACGTGGCCCAGCAGCGGCGTCACGATGTCGCCCCAGGCGTGCACGGGTGCGCGCAGGAAGGATTCGGCGCGTGCCACGGTAACCGGAAGCACCGGCTTGAGCGCCGTGGCCAGCGCGCGGAACAGGTTGAGGCCCTGGCTGCACACCGCCTGCAGTTCGGCGTCGGCGCCTTCGCGCTTGGCGATCACCCAGGGCTTGTGCTCGTCGATGTAGCGGTTGGCCTCGTCGGCCAGCGCCACCACCTGGCGCATCGCCTGGCCATACTCGTCGCGGGCGTAGCTGGCGGCCACGTCCTGCACGCCGGCCGCGAAGCGCGCGTACATCGCCGGGTCGGGCAGCGCCGCCGAAAGTCGGCCGTCGAAGCGCTTGCTGATGAAGCCGGCGCAGCGGCTGGCGATGTTGACGAACTTGCCGACCAGGTCGCTGTTGACGCGCGCCACGAAGTCTTCGAGGTTCAGGTCAAGGTCGACCGCGCCGGCGCCGGTCTTGGCGGCGAAGTAGTAGCGCAGGTATTCGGGGTTGAGCCCGGTGTCGAGGTAGGTGCGCGCCATCACGAAGGTGCCGCGCGACTTTGACATCTTCGCGCCGTTCACCGTCAGGTAGCCGTTCACGTGCAGCCCGGTGGGCGCGCGCAGGCCGGCGCCGTGCAGCATGGCCGGCCAGAACAGGCCGTGGAAGTTGATGATGTCCTTGCCCAGGAAGTGGTGCATCTGCGTTTCGCCGCCGGCGTTGCGCGCGGCGTCGGTGAAGGCGCCGAAATCGGTGCCGGTGCGCGCGCACAGCGCCTTGAAGCTGGCCAGGTAGCCGATGGGCGCGTCCAGCCAGACATAGAAGAACTTGCCGGGCGCATCGGGAATCGGGAAGCCGAAGTAGGGCGCGTCGCGGCTGATGTCCCAGTCGCGCAGGCCGCCCTCGAGCCATTCGGCCAGCTTGGCCTTCACCGACGCGTGCGCCACGTCGCCCGCCAGCCACTCGCGCAGGAAGGCTTCGAACTTGCCCAGCTCGAAGAAGTAGTGCTCCGAGTCGCGCAGCTCGGGCGTGGCGCCCGACACCACCGAGCGCGGGTTCTTGAGTTCGGTGGGTGAGTAAGCCTTGCCGCAGACCTCGCAGTTGTCGCCGTACTGGTCGGCGGCGCCGCAGTTGGGGCACTCGCCCTTGATGTAGCGGTCGGGCAGGAACATCTGCTTGACCGGGTCGTAGAGCTGCTGGATCGAGCGCCGGGCGATGGCCCTGGGGCCGTGCGTGCCGTCGCGCAGCCGCGTGTAGACCAGGCTGGACAGCTCGCGGTTTTCGTCCGAATGGGTGGAGTGGTAGTGGTCGAAGGCCACGCCGAAGTCGGCGAAGTCGGCCTCGTGCCCGGCCTGGACGCTGCGGATGAAGTCTTCCGGCGCCAGCCCGGCCTTCTCGGCCGCCAGCATGATGGGCGTGCCGTGGGCGTCGTCGGCGCAGACGAAATGCACTTCACCGCCGGCCATCCGCCGCGCGCGCACCCAGATGTCCGCCTGCAGGTAGCCCACCAGGTGGCCCAGGTGCAGCGGGCCGTTGGCATAGGGC
>QBLY01000035.1 GCA_003241895.1 Lysobacteraceae bacterium | reverse complement strand
GTGCAGGGTGGGCTTACCCGCACACGCACCGGTGAGCTGTCGGTGAAAGCCACGGCGCTGCGCCTGATGACCAAGTCGCTGCGCCCGCTGCCTGACAAATGGCACGGCCTGGCCGACGTCGAGCAGCGCTACCGCATGCGCTACGTGGACCTGATCGTGAACCCGGAGGCGCGCGACGTGTTCGTGCAGCGCTCGCGCATCGTCTCGGCCATGCGCGCCTGGCTCGACGCCCGCCGCTTCCTGGAAGTGGAAACGCCGATGATGCATTACATCCCCGGCGGCGCCACGGCGAAGCCTTTCGCCACGCACCACAACGCGCTGGGCCTGGACCTTTACCTGCGCGTTGCGCCCGAGCTCTACCTCAAGCGCCTGGTCGTGGGTGGCCTTGAGCGCGTGTATGAGATCAACCGCAACTTCCGCAACGAGGGCGTGTCCACCCGGCACAACCCCGAGTTCACCATGCTCGAGCTGTACGAGGCCTACGCCACCTACCACGAGGTGATGGACCTCACCGAAGACCTGATCCGCGAAGTGACCCTGCGCGCGCGCGACACCACGCACCTGCAGTGGGAAGGCATGGCCATCGACCTGGGGCCGCCGTTCCGCCGATGGTCCATGACCGACGCGGTGCTCGAGCACAATCCCGGGATCAAGCGCGAGCAGCTGCGCGACCTGGCCGTGATGCGCCAGCACTGCGAACGCCTCGGCATCAAGTTCAAGTCCGGCTACGGCTGGGGCAAGCTGCTGCTGGAAATCTTCGAGAAAACCGTCGAACACACCCTCATCCAGCCCACCTTCATCACCGACCATCCGGTGGAAGTGAGCCCGCTGGCCCGCGCCAGCGACCGCGACCCGGAAATCACCGACCGCTTCGAGCTGTTCGTCGGCGGCCGCGAGCTGGCGAACGGGTTTTCCGAGCTCAACGACCCGGAGGACCAGAAGGCGCGTTTCCTGGCCCAGGTGGAGGCCAAGGACGGCGGTGACGACGAGGCCATGCACTACGACGCCGACTACATCCGGGCGCTGGAATACGGCATGGCGCCCACCGGCGGCCTGGGCATCGGCATCGACCGGCTGGTGATGCTGATCACCGACTCGGCCTCGATCCGCGACGTGCTGCTGTTCCCCTACATGCGGCCCGAGGCCAGTTCCTGAGTATTCACTCAGGAACTCCCACGATTGGCTTCGCAAATCGCGGGCCCCGGGCTCATCGCCCCCCATCCCCTGCGGCTGTCGCCGCGCCCCCTTACCAAGGGGGCTCCTCTTGCGGAAGGGGTTTGGCAGGAATGTTCGGCAAGTGCTTGCCGGCGTTGAATTCGCCGGAGTAAGCTGGCGTCGAGCCGCGATACGCGGCAATCACGGTGTGCGCACCCGGGAGCTTCAGTTGAACGTGTTGATTGTGGATGACCAACCTTCGCAGCGGACGATGTTCCGCCACCTGCTGGAGGACATCAGCCCGGACGTGAAGGTCACCGATTTCGGCGACCCGGTGGAGGCCCTGCTGTGGTCCCAGCGCAACTCGCCGGACCTGCTGCTGCTCGACTACCGCATGCCCAAGCTCGACGGGCTGGAATTCGCCCGCCGCTTCCGCCGTCCGCTGTCGCACCGGGACGTGCCCATCATCCTGATCACGGTGGTCGGCGACGAGCCGATCCGCAACGCCGCGCTCGAGGCCGGCGTCATTGATTTCCTGGTCAAGCCCGTGCGCCCGCGCGAGCTGCGCTCGCGCTGCCGCAACCTGCTGGCCCTGCGCCAGCAGCAGCAGAACCTCAAGACCCGCGCCCACGAACTCGAGCGCCAGCTGCTGGCGCGCATGCACGAACTGGACGAGCGCGAGCGCGAGATCCTGCACCGGCTGGCCAAGGCCACCCAGTACCGCGACGGCGGCAGCGTGGCCCACGTCGAGCGCGTTTCGCGCTATTCGGGCGTACTTGCCGAGGCCCTGGGCCTGCCCGAAGACGAGGTGCGCATGATCGAGCTGGCCGCGCCGCTGCGCGGCATCGGCAAGCTGGGGGTGTCTGACGCCATCCTGCTCAAGCCGGGGAAGCTCGATGCCGCGGAATTCGAGCAGATCAAGAAGCACCCGCGCCTTGGCTACGACATCCTCAGCGACAGCAGCAGCAAGTTCGTGCAGTTCGGCGCCATCATCGCGCTGTACCACCACGAGCGCTGGGACGGCAGCGGCTACCCGGAAGGCCTGGCCGGCGAAGCCATCCCGCTGGCGGCGCGAATCGTCTCGGTCACCGACGTGCTGGAGGCGCTGACCACCGTGCGTCCGTACAAGGACGCCTGGCCGATGGCGCAGGCGCTGGACTACCTCCAGTCCCAGTCCGGCCTGCAGTTCGACCCGGCGGTGATCGACGCGCTGATGGCGCGTCGCGACCGCATCCAGGAAATCTTCGATTTCCACGCCCCGGCGCCGGTTTCGCGCTGACGCCAGTCATGGCCGGTCGGCCATGCCCTGCACGCGTCTGCGGCAAAAACTGACCCTATGGAGCAACTGCCGTCCCGCCAGGGCTTTTCCCGAAGCGCCCGGACCCTATGGCCGTCGGGGCGCCTGGCATCGGCACGATCCTTGCTTTCCCGATACCAGGCTCAGGATTCCGGGAGTGTCACTGCCCCCGTTGCTCGACGATCAGGTCGATGATTTCGTCGAGCGATGGATTCTTGGGCAGGTTCAGGTTCGGGAACTGGAAGTCCAAGGCGGTTTCGATATCCATCATCAGGTCGACCATGGTCATCGAATCGAGCCCAATGTCGTCCTGGCGAGACCCGCCGGACAGGCTGTCCGGATCGACGTCGTACTTGTCCTTGAGCAGCTGCTTCAACAATTCCAGTATCTTGATCCTGTCCATGAAAGCTCGATTCCCTCGATTGATTCCTGATAGAAATGGCCGGCGACTATTCCCTCCGCCGCGATTGAGTCCAAGCACCGGGCCGCAACCATGTGCACTTCAAGCCCAGCACCGTCCCGGTTCCATGCTGTCGCCAGAAGCGAAGGCTAGCAAATGACCGCAATTTCCCACGACGAGCTATCCGCAAATGTCCGGACCCAGGCCGACTTCCGGCTGAAGTTCGGCGTTCCCGTGGCACTGGTGATGCTGGCAACAATGTACTACGTCAGCCCTGAGATTATCACTCAGCGCCATGCCGTTGAAATTGCGATGGCACTCTACTTGGTCTACACCCTGGCCGTGAGGTACTTCTCGCGCCAGCCCGGCAGGCAGTGTGCGAGGAACCTCGTGGTCATCACCGCGGTGAGCGACCCGCTGTTCCTGTCCACCTGGCTTTTCCTCTTCGGCGACCCTGCGACCATGTTCGTGGGGCTCTATGTCTTCACCGTTCTGGGCTTCGGTTTCCGGGTCGGCAACCACCCCATGTTCCTGTGCCAGATCGTGTCCATCCTCGGGTTCGTGGCGGTGATGCTGGCATCGCCGCGCTGGCTGCAGCCCGGCCTTCCGGAGGTCTCCCACGTGGTGGTGCTGATCATGGTGCCGCTGTATGCGTCCTCGTTGATCAAGCGCCTGCAGACCGCCAAGGCGCTGGCCGAGTACGAGAGCCAGGCCAAGTCCATGCTGTTGGCCAAGGTGAGCCACGAGCTGCGCACCCCGCTGACGGGCATCGTCTCGTCGGCGCAGCTGATCGAGGTTGAAACCACGGACCCGGCGATTGCCCAGCGCGCGCAGGCCATCAACGAGATGGCCACGGGCCTGGACGCCGAAATCGGTCGGATGCTCGACCTGGCCAAGCTGGAAGCCAAGCGCAAGCAAAGTGATTCGATCGCTTTCCCGTTGACCCACGTGACCGACCACGTGATGCGCGTCTTGTCGCCCGTGGCATCCACCAAGGGCCTGTACCTGGAAATGGACCCGCGCATCACCAAGCCCGTCATGGGGAGCGTCGAGGACCTGGTTGGCGTGCTGACCAACCTGGTCGGCAATGCCATCAAGTTCACCCCGGCTGGATCGGTGACCATCAAGGTTGATCTGGTCGCCGACACCGGGGCGGGCTACAGGCTGCTGTTTGGCGTGAAGGACACCGGCATCGGCATTCCCGCCGGGCACCTGTCGCGGATCTTCGAGCCGTTCTACCAGGTCGAGTCCGGATCAAGTCGTAAATTCGGGGGCACCGGCCTGGGCACGGCCATCGCCATGGAGTACGTCAAGCGCATGGGCGGCCTGCTCCAGGTGGAAAGCAAGCCCGGCAGCGGCACGCGTTTCTGGTTCGAGGTCGACATGCAGCACCCGGCGCAGAATCCGGACGCGGTCGTCCATCGCGACGCACCGTGCGTCGTCACCGGCAAGCGCGTGCTGATTGCCGACGACAACCGCGTGAACCTGGAACTGCTGCGCCAGATGTTGCTCAAGGACCGGCACCTCGTCACCACCGCCACCTCGGGCGGGCAGGCCCTGCAGCTGCTTGCCAGGGAAGACTTTGACCTGGTCTTGCTGGATTTCAACATGGGGGACATCGACGGAGCGACCGTCTACCAGACCTACTGCTTCGGTCGTATCGACACCGCCCCGACGTACTTCATTACCGCCGATACCACCAGCACCACGGCGGCCCGACTGGCCGACGCCGGCGCATCGGGAGTCATCTACAAACCATTGTCCTTCGACAGCCTGCGCAGCGCCATTTCCAGCCAGTTCACGGATGAGCCCACGGAAGAGCGCGCCGAGGCCCCGGCCATGACGCTGGCTTCTTCGACGGCCGCAGGATCGCCGGCGGCGATTCCCGGCACGTCCAGGTCGACGTCGCGCCTGCGCGCGGTCCCGGTCGAATTCCTCGATCCGGAGGCCATCGAACTCCTGCGTGAGATCAAGGACACGCCGGAGTTCATGTTCAGCATGATCTCGGAAGGCCTGGAAGACCTGGAAAGCACGCAGGCGAGGCTGACAGCGTCAATGCGCCAGCACCGGCTGCCCGACGTGCATCACGACGCGCACACGATGCGCGGAGTGTCGCTCAGCTTCGGGGCCGTTCGGCTGGCGGCCTTCGCCGATCGCCTGATGACCATCTCCGACCAGGCCCTGGCTGCCGAACGCAGCCAGCTTCTTTCGGACCTGACCCGGAACTATGCCCAAAGCGTCAATGCACTTCGCGAGCTGCGCCGGCAATTTTCGCCTTCCGAAGCTGGCCGAGAGAGGTGAGTGATTTCCCCGGCATGCGCACCGGACATGCCGGTTTCACGAAGCCAGGCGAGCGTCCTCCTCCCTGCCAGGGCGCTGCATCATGATCAGCATGTCCAGCGAACGCAGCTCCTCAGGCGTCAGCGACATCGCCGTTTCCACCCAGTCCTCGACGATGCGCACGCCTTCGTCGTGGTTCAGTGGGCTATGGCGATAGCGGCTCGCCTGCACCTTCAAGCGCGCCTTGAGCCTGGATGAGTGGTTGGCCACGAACTGTTCGACCGCCATCTCGCCTTCGCCCTTGCCGCAGACCTGGTCAATCAGGCCCATGTCCAGCAGCTCGGCCGCCCGGTAGATCTTCTTGTTGGTCATCATGCGCTCGGCCTGGCGCGCGCCGATGCGGTCCGACAACAGGGACATGGCTCCGGTGCAGGGGAACAGGCCAAACATGATTTCCGGGAAGCCGAACGTGCTCTGCTCCTCGGCGATCAGGAAGTCCGTGCTCAGCGCCATCTCGAAGCCACCCCCCAGGGCGCGACCCTGGACCAGCGAGATCGAGGTCAGCGTCTCCTTCATTTGAGCCGACCAACCGTGCAGCAGGTTGAGGCAGCGCATCGAGTAGGTATACAGGCGCTCCGCCTGGCGGGCCTGGATGCACTCGCGGAAGAAGTGCAGGTCGCCCCCGACGCTGAAATATTCCGGGTGGCGGGACTGCACGACGGCGTAGCGCAGGGGCGGCTTGCCGATGCAGGCCTCGCTGCGCAGCCCTTCGATGACGTTCTGGAATTCGTCCACCAGGTCGGCGGTGAAGTTCTGCAGCCCGGTGTTGGGATCTGGGGCGAAGCTGGTCCAGAGAACGGGCATCGCCAAATTCCTGATCTGGCTGGAAACGCGCTTGTGGTCGAAGCGGGTGGCGGTCGTCAGGGGAGTGTTCAACGGGGTCATCTCGATTCTCCGGGGGCAGGGTTTTGTACTGGGGCGGGGGTCAACTGGATTTCGGGCTGCGGGACACGATCAACGCGGCGTTGGTGCCGCCAAATCCACAGCTGAACGACAGCGCGTTCTCGATGTGAAAGCCTGTTTTCGGCACGGGGCCAACATGGTTGAGCGAGCACAGGGGATCTACTTCACCCATGTGGATGCTGGCCGGCAGCACCGACTCCCGCATCGCCAAAAGGGTTACCACCAGCTCAAGCGCACTGGCGGCACCAAGGAGATGGCCGTGCACGGCCTTGGTCGAACTTACGTGCGCATCGCCTGGCCCTTGGCCGAACACGGTGCGGATCGATTCTGATTCGATGACGTCCCCGCCGTCCGTCGCGGTTGCGTGCGCATTGATGTACTGGATTTCGCCCGGCCCGAGCCCGGCATGGTCCAGGGCCGCTCGCAGCGCCCTGACCTGGCCTTCCGAGGCAGGCATGCCGATGTGCGAGGCATCGGACGCCACCCCGTAGCCGCGCAGGTAGCCGTAAATGCTTGCGTTCCTGGCCTTGGCGTGGGATTCCGATTCCAGGATGAGGAAGGCGCCGCCCTCGCCGAGCACCAGGCCCGACCGCGCCTTGGCGAAGGGCTTGCAGCTTCTGGACGGGTCCTCGGGGTCGGGCCGGGACATGGCCCGGGTGCCGGAAAACACCCCGGTGACGCCGGCGGACAACGGAGCTTCCGAGCCGCCCGCGACGGCGATGTCCAGGTAGCCGTCGGCGATCGCACGGGCGGCTTCGCCTATGGCGATGGCCGAAGATGCGCAGGCGCTGCCGTGCGTCAGGACCGGCCCGAGGATCTTGTTGCGGATCGAGATCTGCGCCGCGCCGCCATTGCTCATGATCGCCATGGCGGTGAACGGCCTGGACGCCTGCTTGCCCTCGACCAGCAGGCTGTGGACCCAGGACAGCACGGACGCGGCGCCGCCATTGACGTTGCCGTAGTAGACGCCGGCCCGCAGCCCGTAGGCAGAGAAATCCCCGATGCCGGCATCGTCCATGGCTTGCTTGGCCGCAAGGACGGCGAAATGCTGGACCCGTTCCATGAACGGGCGCTCCAGCCGGGTGAAGGCTGCTTCGAAGTTTCCCGACACCACGCCGGCTGGCAGGGCCTTGGCCATCGGCTCGGTCGTGATGGCACTGATGCCCGACCGGCCCGACCGCAGCGATGCGGCCACTTCGGCCAAGCTCTGCCCGATGGGAGACAAAACCCCCATTCCCGTAATCGCTACCGCCCGCTTGTGCATGCCCGACCCCGTTTACCCTCCAGCAGGATCGAAAGATCCCGTGGAGCCATTCCTGCCGGATGCTGGGCCTGGGCCCACGCCACCGACGCATCCGCTGACAGGCAAGAAGGGGACGCCTTGGTCACTTGCCAGCGCGCACGACTGCCGTTTTCCCGTCCACTCTCAGGCATCGTCAACAGTCACGGGCACGCTGGGCGTGCCTTTCAATCCGGTGGGTGCGGTTGGCGCAGGGGCGGCTGTGCAGTTCTACTGGGACGATCATGGTCGTCTGCTCCGGGGGGCTGAGCGGTGCGTAGCCGTCCCGGCTCGGTCAAGCCGGATCGGCGCTTGGGTCAGGAATCGCTGGCGTCTCCCGACGACCTGATTCTAGACCCTGTTCAGCGCCCGTTGTAAACCACCCCCTGTTTGCTGTAGGGGATGTGACCGCCATCACACTTCAGCCCTTCAGCCCTTCAAGCCTTCAGGCCTTGGAGGGGGAATCCCGCAGTTCGCGCCGCAGGATCTTGCCGACGTTGGACTTGGGCAGTTCGGCCCGGAACTCGACGAACTTGGGAAGCTTGTAGCCCGTGAGCTGTTCCTTGCAGAACGCCTTGACCTTCTCGGCCGTCAGCGCCGGGTCCTTCTTGACGATGACCACCTTCACCGCCTCGCCGGACTTCTCGTCAGGCACGCCCACCGCCGCAACCTCCAGCACCTCGGGCATCAGCGCCACGACGTCCTCGATCTCGTTGGGATACACGTTGAAGCCCGACACCAGGATCATGTCCTTCTTGCGGTCGACGATGAAGAAGAAACCCTTCTCGTCCATCTTCGCCATGTCGCCGGTGTGCAGCCAGCCTTCGGCGTCGATCACCTTGGCGGTTTCATCGGGTCGCTGCCAATAGCCGGCCATCACCTGCGGGCCCTTGATGCACAGTTCGCCGACTTCGCCGACCGGCATCTGGTTGCCGGCATCGTCCTTGACGCAGGCGTCGGTGGACGAAATCGGCAGGCCGATGGCGCCGTTGTATTCGGCCAGGTCCAAGGGGTTCATGCAGGCCGCCGGCGAGGTCTCGGTGAGGCCGTAGGCTTCGATCATCGTGATGCCAGTGGCCTTCTTCCAGCGCTCGGCCACCGCGCGCTGCACGGCCATGCCGCCGCCCAGGGTGAGATGCAGCGTGGAGAAATCGATCTTGTCGAATCCCGGCGTGTTGAGCAGGCCGTTGAACAGCGTGTTCACGCCGGTAATGGCGGTGAAAGGGATTTTCTTGAGTTCGGCCACGAAGCCCGGCATGTCGCGCGGGTTGGTGATGAGGCAGTTGAGGCCGCCGAACTTCATGAAGACCAGGCAGTTCGCCGTCAGCGCGAAGATATGGTAAAGCGGCAGCGCCGTGATGATGATTTCCTTGCCGGGCTTGGCATTGGCGCCTATCCACACCGACGACTGCTGCATGTTCGCCACCAGGTTGCGGTGGGTCAGCATGGCGCCCTTGGCAACACCCGTGGTGCCGCCGGTGTACTGCAGGAACGCGATGTCGTGGCTGCGGATGTCGATCGAGGGAAGTGTCTTGCCGGCGCCTAGTTCAAGGGCACGATTGAAGCCGATGGCGCCGGGGATGGAATATTCCGGCACCTGCTTCTTGACGTGGCGCAGCACGAAGTTGATCAGCGCGCCCTTCGGGAAGCCCAGCATGTCGCCCACGCCGGTGACGATGACCTGCTTGACCGAGGTTTCGGCGATGACATCGGCCACGACGCTGGCGAAGTTCTCCAGCACCACGATGGCGCTGGCGCCCGAGTCTGTGAGCTGGTGCTTGAGCTCGCGCGCGGTGTACATCGGGTTGGTGTTGACCACCGTGAGGCCCGCGCGCAGGACGCCGAAGATGGCGATGGGGTACTGCAGCACGTTGGGCATCATCAAAGCGACGCGGTCGCCTTTCTTGAGCTTGAGCTCGTGCAGCAGGTAGTTGGCGAACTGTGCGCTCAGGCGGTCGACGTCGGCGTAGGTGATCTGCTTGCCGAAGTTGGAGAACGCCGGGCGGTCGCGGAAATCACGACAGGCCTCGTCCAGTACCGAGATGATGGACGCGTATTTCTCCAGGTCCACCTCCGCCGGGATACCCTTCGGATAGCTGGCCAGCCAAGGACGTTCAGAACCCATGCCATTCCCCCTGATGTTGCATTCACGTGTCCCGCAATCCGCTGCAAAGGCCGCCGCAACGGATTGGAGTAATCACTCGATTGGACCATACCCCCCGGGGACAGGCAAGGCGGGCAGCGTATGGTTTCGCGCCGTCTGCACGGGCCTGCTTCTGGTCGGTCTGGCGCTGGTGGCGGGCTGCCGCAGCGAGCCACCGGAGGCCGCGCTGCGAGCCACCATTGACCGCATGCAGGCGGCGGCGGAGGCCCGCGATGCCGGCGCCTTGGCCGACGCGGTGTCCGTGGAATTCATCGGTCCCGATGGCATGGACCGTGACCAGTTCCGGCGCACCCTGGCCCTGGTCTGGTTGCGTGACCAACAGGTGGGCGTGCAGTTGGGGCCGCTGGACGTGAAGCTGGTGGGGGACGGGGCAACGGTGGCCTTCACCGCCGGCACGTCCGGCGGCGCGGGCTGGCTGCCGGAGCGCGGCCAGTTGCATCGGGTGAAGACGGGCTGGCGCCTGGAAGACGGCGAGTGGATGCTCGTCTCGGCGAGTTGGGAGCCGATGCTCTAGCCCGGCTCCCTGCTGCGCACCACCCCGCGTGGCCGCGGGGGTGGTGAGGTGGCGTCAGGCGGCGTTGCGCGACGCCAGCTGGCGCAGCACGTAGTGCAGGATGCCGCCGTTGCGGAAGTACACCACTTCCTTGGGCGTGAGCAGCAGCACCTGTACCTGGAACACCAGCTCGGTGCCGTCCGGACGCTTGGCCACCACGGTGGCATGCTTGCCGGCGCCGTCCTGCAGGCCCGAGATGGAAACCACCTCGTCGCCCTTCAGGCCCAGGGTCTGGGCGTTCTGGCCTTCCATGAACTGGCAGGGCAGTACGCCCATGCCGACCAGGTTGGAGCGGTGGATGCGCTCGAAGCTCTCGGCCACGACCGCCTTCACGCCCAGCAGGTTGGTGCCCTTGGCCGCCCAGTCGCGCGACGAGCCGGTGCCGTATTCCTTGCCCGCGAACACCACCAGCGGCACGCCCTGCGCCTTGTACTTCATGGCCGCGTCGTAGATCGCCAGTTTGTCGCCCGACGGGTAGTGGATGGTGTTGCCGCCTTCTTCGCCGCCCAGCATCAGGTTCTTGATGCGGATGTTGGCGAAGGTGCCGCGCACCATCACGTCGTCGTTGCCGCGGCGCGAGCCGTAGCTGTTGAAGTCGGTCGGGGCCACGCCGCGCGCCTGCAGGAACTTGCCGGCCGGCGAGCTGGCCTTGATGTTGCCGGCCGGGCTGATGTGGTCGGTGGTGATGGAGTCGCCGAACAGGCCCATGATGCGCGCGCCGGCGATGTCGTCGATGGTGCCGACCTCCATCTTCATGCCGTCGAAGTAGGGCGGGTTCTTGATGTAGGTGGAGGCGTCGTCCCAGGCGAACTTGGCGCCGTCGGGCGAAGCGATCGCGTTCCAGCGCGAGTCGCCGGCGAAGACGTTGGCGTAGTTGTGCTTGAACATCTCCGGGCCGACGGTGCGTGCGATGAAGTCGCCGATTTCCTTGTTGGTCGGCCAGACGTCCTTGAGGAACACCGGCTGGCCGTCGCTGCCCGTGCCCAGCGGCTCGGTGGTCAGGTCGATGTCCACAGTGCCGGCGATGGCGTAGGCCACCACCAGCGGCGGCGACGCCAGGTAGTTCATCTTCACTTCGGCGTGCACGCGGCCTTCGAAGTTGCGGTTGCCCGAGAGCACCGAGGCCACGGCCAGGTCGTTCTGGGCGATGCCCTTGGACACGGCTTCCGGCAGCGGGCCGGAGTTGCCGATGCAGGTGGTGCAGCCGTAGCCGACCACGAAGAAGCCGAGCTTCTCCAGGTCGTCCATCACGCCGGCCTTCTTGAGGTAGTCGGTGACCACCAGCGAGCCCGGCCCGAGCGAGGTCTTGACCCACGGCGCGGCGGTCAGGCCCTTGGCCACGGCATTGCGCGCCAGCAGGCCGGCGCCGAGCATCACGGCCGGGTTGGACGTGTTGGTGCACGAGGTGATGGCGGCAATGACCACCGAGCCGTCGGTGAGGTGCGCGTCCTGGTCCCTGATGCGGATCGGCGAGCGCGGCTTGGCGGCCAGGTGCGCGGCCTGGTGCTGGTCGCCGCCTTCGGAGTCCATCTTCGCCACTTCGCCGTTCTGCGGCTTGCGGTTGGCGGTCATGCCGCCGACGGTGGCGTGGAAATTCTTCTGCATGTCGCTAAGCAGCACGCGGTCCTGGGGGCGCTTGGGGCCGGCCAGCGACGGCAGCACGGTGGCCATATCCAGGCCCAGGACGGCGCTGTACTCGGCTTCGGGCTGGCCCGGCGTGCGCCACAGGCCCTGGGCCTGGGCGTAGGCCTTGACCAGCGTGATCTGCGCTTCATCCCGGCCCGACAGGCGCAGGTAGGTCAGCGACTCTTCGTCCACCGGGAAGATGCCGCAGGTGGCGCCGTATTCCGGGGCCATGTTGGCAATCGTGGCGCGGTCGGCCAGCGGCAGGTGGTCGAGGCCTTCGCCGAAGAACTCGACGAACTTGCCCACCACGCCGTGCGAGCGAAGCATCTGGGTGACGGTGAGCACCAGGTCGGTGGCGGTGGCGCCCTCGGGCAGCTTGCCGGTGAGCTTGAAGCCCACCACTTGGGGGATCAGCATCGAGCTGGGCTGGCCCAGCATGGCCGCCTCGGCCTCGATGCCGCCCACGCCCCAGCCCAGTACGCCCAGGCCGTTGATCATGGTGGTGTGCGAGTCGGTGCCGAACACGGTGTCCGGGAACGCGTAGGTGACGCCGTCGATGACGCGCTCCATCACCACGCGGGCGAGGTGCTCGAGGTTCACCTGGTGGACGATGCCGGTGTTGGGCGGCACGACCTTGAAGTTGTCGAACGCCTTCTGGCCCCAGCGCAGGAAGCTGTAGCGCTCGATGTTGCGCTCGAACTCGATCTTGCCGTTGAGGTCCAGCGCCTCGGCCTTGCCGAACACGTCCACCTGCACCGAGTGGTCGATGACCAGTTCGGAGGGGATCAGCGGGTTGATCTGGTCGGCATTGCCGCCCAGCTTGACCACTGCGTCGCGCATTGCCGCCAGGTCGACCACGCAGGGCACGCCGGTGAAGTCTTGCAGCACCACGCGCGCCGGCATGAAGGCGATCTCGGTGTCGGGCTCGGCCTTGGGATTCCAGTTGGCCACCGCCTCGATGTGCTGCTTGCCGACCGTCATGCCGCCGTCTTCGCAGCGCAGGAGGTTTTCGAGCAGGATCTTCATCGAGTAGGGCAGGCGGGCGAGGTTGAAGGCCTGGCCAAGCTTGCTGAGGCTGAAGATGGTGTAGGACGTGCCGTTGACGACCAATTGGTCGCGCGCGGCGAAGGAGTCGCTCATGGACAGGCTCCGGGCTGGAAATAGACGGGGAAACAACGGGTTGGGGGTGGCGCGCAGGGTTGCCGCGTCCGCTCCTTATTATGCCCGAAACAGGCCGGTCCCGCCCGGTCAGCGGATGGAATCGAGCCACTCGCGCGCCGCGGCCGTCAGCGCGCCGCGGCTGAACGCGAAGTCCCAGTAGCTGCCGCCCAACTGGCGCCAGAGCACCGCGGCGCGAATTGCCGCCAGCAGCGTGGCCCGCACTTCGCCGACCAGGTCGGGCTGGCCCAGGTAAACCGGATTGCCCTGCACCAGCACGCGCGGCCCGATCGGGCTGAGCTCCTTGGCGTAAAGCTCGCCCAGCCGCGCCAGCACCGTCGGGTGGGTTGGGCCCCAGTGGACCTGCTGCCGGGCGATTTCCTCCAGTCCCGTGTGCACGGCGTCCACCGCGGCGTGCTGGCCGATGAAGCGGCGTTCCAGGTGCAGCACCGTCATGGCCATTCGCGTCAGCGCGGCGTCGCGGCCGGCGCCGCCCTGCAGTTGGCCGACCAGGCGCTGCAGGCCGGGTTCGAGCTTGGCGGCGCCATCGAACACCGCCTCGGGCGTTTCGGCGTCGAACCGGAACAGGCTGTCGATGCAGGCCGCCAGTGGCTTGGCTTCCGACTGGCCGGTCTGGGCCATCTGCTGCACCAGCTGCAAGGCCTGCAGCAGGCCGGCGAGGGCGAGGGCGCGATCCTTCATTCGGGGCGGGTCTTCCATTCGAGGGGGGCATCGGTGGTGGCGATCACGGCGCCACCCAGGCATTCGTCGCCACGGTACAGGACCAGCGACTGCCCCGGCGTGACCGCACGCTGGGCGACGGTGAAGGCTACGGAAAGGCAACCGTCTGTGTCCACCCGCACCTCGCAGTCCTGGTCGTGCTGGCGGTAGCGGGTCTTGGCGGTGCAGGTGAACACGCCGGCCGGTGGCGAGCCCGACACCCAGTGCGCGGCTTCGGTGTGCAGGCGGTTCGAGAGCAGCCAGGGGCTGTCGGCGCCCTGGTCCACGTAGAGCACGTTCGCGTGCACGTCCTTGCCCACCACGTACCAGGGCGCCGCGGCGCGCCCGCGCACGCCGCCCACGTTCAGGCCCTCGCGCTGGCCCAGGGTGTAGTACCAGGCGCCGGCGTGCCGGCCGACCACGGTGCCGTCCACGCTGCGGATGTCGCCCGGCCGCGCCGGAAGGTACTGGCCCAGGAACTCGCGGAAATCGCGCTCGCCGATGAAGCAGATGCCGGTGGAGTCCTTCTTGGCCGCGGTGGGCAGGCCCGCTTCCAGCGCCAGCCGGCGCACCTGGGCCTTGGGCAGGTGGCCGATCGGGAACAGGGTTGCCGCCAGTTGCTGCTGGCCCAGCTGGTGCAGGAAATAGCTCTGGTCCTTGCCGGCGTCGGCGCCGCGCAGCAGGCACCAGTGGCCGTCGCGCCTTGCCACCTGGGCGTAGTGGCCGGTGGCGATGCCTTCGGCGCCCAGCGCATGGGCTTCGTCCAGGAAGGTCTTGAACTTTATCTCGCGGTTGCACAGCACGTCGGGGTTGGGCGTGCGGCCGGCCCGGTACTCGGCCAGGAAGTGTTCGAACACGCCGGCCCAGTATTCCCTGGCGAAGTTGCGCGCGTGGAAAGGGATGCCCAGCCGGCCGCAGATGCCCAGCGCGTCGCGGCGGTCGTCTTCGGCACGGCAATGGCCGGCCGGTGCCGGCCCCGGGGTGGTGCCGCCCGCGTTGGCGGCGTTGGCGGCCTTGGCCGGGGCGTCGTCATCCCAGTTCTGCATGAACAGCCCGGCGATCGATTCGCCCTGGCGCTGCAGCAGCAGCGCGGCTACCGAGGAATCCACGCCGCCGGACATGCCCACGATGATGCGGGCCGCGCTCATGCGAAGTGGGTGAGCGCCTGCAGCGGGAATCGGCGGCCGGCGAGGAAGTCTTCCACCGCACGCCAGACCAGCGGGCTGCGGTGCCGGGCCGATTGCGCCTGCAGCTCGGCCGGCGTCAGCCACAGCGCCTGGACGATGCCCTCGTCCAGCGCGCGGTCGGGATGGTGCTGCAGCGGCTCGGCGGCGAAGGCCATGCGCAGGAAATGGCGGCCGTCGGCCGGCGACTTCCACTGGTAGGCGCCGATGAAGGCGGTCAGCTCAACGTCCCAGCCGGTTTCTTCCAGCGTTTCGCGCAGCGCGGCGTTGAACAGGCTTTCGTCGGGCTCCAGGTGGCCGGCGGGCTGGTTGAGCACGAGGGCGCCACGGATGGACTCCTCGACCACCAGCAGGCGGCCATCGCGCACCACCACCGTGGCCACGGTGACGTCGGGCTGCCAGAAACGTCCGCTGCGGTAGCTCAATGCGTGCACCGCGCCGTCAGGAC
>QBLY01000034.1 GCA_003241895.1 Lysobacteraceae bacterium | reverse complement strand
GCCGAGGAAGCTGCTGAGGCTGCTGCGGCCGTTGCCGCCGCCGAGGCGACCGCTGCCGCCATTGCCGCCGTGGAGTCCGCTTCGCCGTCCGCGGCTGCGGCCGATGATTTCTACGGAATGAGCCTGGACGAGCTTGAAGCGCTGACCTCACCCGAGGCCATCGCCCAACCGCCCGCCGACGCACCAGCGCCTGAAGAGGCCGTGGCCGAAGGCTTCGCAGCCGACGATGCCATCGACGACGAGCTGATCGCCGATGAACCCATCGCCGAAACCCCCGCGCCCATCGCCGTCCAGCCCGAGCAGCCCGTCGCGGCGGTGCGCGCGCAGGTGCCGCTGGCGCTGGATCCTGACGACCCCGACGCCGCACTCGACACCAGTGACATCGACGTCGAGCTGCTGGATATCTTCCTGGAGGAGTCGGGCGACCTGCTCGACCATTCCGACGGCCTGCTGGCCAACCTGCGTGACAAGACCAACGACCGCGAACTGGTCGTGGGCCTGCAGCGCGACCTGCACACGCTCAAGGGCGGCGCCCGCATGGCCGGCATCTTCGCCATAGGCGAACTGGGCCACGCCATGGAGTCGTTGCTCGAAGTCGTGGCCGAGGGCCGCCGCGAGCTGGACCAGACCGGCGTGGTGGTACTCGAGCGCGCCTTCGACCGCCTGCACGGCATGGTCACGCGCGTGGCCGATCGCAAGGCGATCGTGCTTCCCGCCAACCTCATCGGCCAGATTGATGCACTCGCCAAGGGCCGCCCGCTGGCCGACGTGGACCTGAGTGCGCCCGCCGCCGAGATCACCGAACGCACCACCACCACCACGGCGCTCGATCGAAAGGCCGCCGCGGCGGAAGATGCGGTGGTTGCCCGGCCGGCCGCGGCCCCCCGCACCGGTGCCGCCAACGAAATGGCGCCGCTGTCGGCGCCGATCGAAGGCTTGGGCGAAGACGAGGAGGGCGGCGGTGTACGCGCTCCCCAGGAACAGGTCCGCATCCGTGCCGACCTGCTCGACCGCCTGGTCAACTACGCCGGCGAAGTGGCCATCTATCGCGCCCGCCTCGAGCAGCAGCTGGGTGCGTTCCGCTCGAACCTGGGCGAACTCGGCGCCACCACCACGCGACTGCGCGAGCAGCTGCGCAAGCTCGACATCGAAACCGAAGCCCAGATCGTCGCGCGCTACCAGCGTGAAGGCGACACCGGCGACGAGACCTTCGATCCGCTGGAGCTCGACCGCTTCACCAACCAGCAGCAGCTGTCGCGCTCGCTGGCCGAGTCCGCGGCCGATCTGGTCAGCCTGCAGGGCTCGCTGGACGACCTGACGCGCCAGTACGAAACCCTGCTGCTTCAGCAGTCGCGCGTCAGCTCGGACCTGCAGGAAGGCCTGATGCGCACGCGCATGGTGCCCTTCGATGCGCTGGTTCCGCGCCTGCGTCGGGTGTTGCGCCAGTCGGGCAGCGACACCGGCAAGCAGGTCAACCTCAAGGTGGACGGTGCCGCCGGCGAAATGGACCGCAACGTCCTGGACCGCATGACCGCGCCGCTCGAGCACATGCTTCGCAACGCGGTTGCGCATGGTCTGGAAATGCCGGCCGACCGCCGCGCCGCTCGCAAGCCCGAGGAGGGCACGGTCCGCGTACTGGTGCAGCGCGAAGGTTCGGAAGTCGTGCTCAAGATCAGCGACGACGGCCGCGGCCTGGACAAGAACGCCATCCGCGCGAAGGCCGTCGAGCGCGGCCTGCTCAAGGCCGATGCCGAGGTTTCCGACGCCACGCTTTATGGCTTCATCCTCGAGTCGGGCTTCTCCACCGCACAATCGGTCAGCCGCCTGGCCGGCCGCGGCGTCGGCATGGACGTGGTTTACAGCGAAATCCGCCAGCTCGGCGGTTCGCTCGGCATCGAGTCGCAAGTAGGCAAGGGCAGCACCTTCACCATCCGCCTGCCGTTCACGCTGGCGGTCACCCAGGCCGTGTTCGTCAAGATCGGCGACACCAGCTTCGCGGTGCCGATCGCCTCGGTGCAGGGTGTGGGCCGCATGGGCCGCGCCGACCTCGACAAGCAGCTCGCCACCGACACGCCCAGCTTCAGCTATGCCGGTGAGTCCTACGCCATCCACGACCTGGGAAGGCTTATCGGCCATGCCCCGGCCAAGGCGCAGGACAGCCTGCAGATGCCGCTGCTGCTTGCCCGGTCGGGCGATCTGCGCGCCGCCATCTGCATCGACCAGGTCCTGGGCAGCAAGGAAATCGTGGTCAAGCCGGTGGGTCCGCAGGTCAACTCGATCCCGGGTATCTTCGGCGCAACCATCATGGGCGACGGCCGCGTGGTGGTGATCCTGGACGTCGCGCCGCTGGTGCGCCGCCAGGCCAGCATCGACCGCAACGCCATCATCGTCGCGCCGGCGCCGGCTGCACCGGTGCGCCGCATCCCGGCGGTGATGGTGGTGGACGACTCGATCACCATGCGCAAGGTGACTGGCCGCGTGCTGGAACGCCACAACATGGAAGTGCTGACGGCGAAGGACGGCGTGGACGCCATCGAGAAGATGGCCGAGCGCGTGCCCGACCTGATGCTGCTCGACATCGAAATGCCGCGCATGGACGGCTACGAGCTGGCGCAGAACATGAAGTCCGACCCGCGCCTGAAAGACGTGCCGATCATCATGATCACCTCGCGTACCGGCGAGAAGCATCGCCAGCGCGCGTTCGACATCGGCGTCAATCGTTACCTCGGCAAGCCCTACCAGGAAGTCGAGCTGATGCGGAACGTGTTCGAGATGCTGGGCCTGGAGCCGGCCGATGCTTGAGGCACCCGTTCGCGTTGCCCTGCTGGCTCGCCCCGGCGACGCCCGCGACCAGCTCCGCCGTGCCTTGGTGGATCTGGGCGCCCAGCTGGTGGTCGAAGGTGACCCGGCCGAACTTGATCCCGGCCAGGTGGCTGGGGAACAGCCGAACGTCGTGCTGGTGAGCCTGGAGCCCGCCATCGAGGATTCCCTGGCGCGCTTCGACGAATTGCTGTCGGCGCCGGGCATTGAAGTGATGTACGACGACGCCGAAACCACCCGCCAGTTGGACGGCTGGGACCTGGCGCGCTGGGCCCGGCACCTGGCGACCAAGCTGGTCGGCGCCGACCTGCTGCCGCCGGCGCCCGGAGGCTCGGACCTGGTGCCCGAGGTCAACCTGACGCTGGAGCCGGGCGCACCGCGCACGCCCGCGCAGGAAATGGTCAACGAGAAACTCGAGGACTACGCCGCCGAGTCGCTGGACCTGTCCGAATGGGTGCCTACCGAACTTTCGCTGGCCTCCACGCAGTCGTCGGCCAACGAGGAGCCCGCTGCGCCCGAAGCGGCCGTCGCTGCGACCGCTGTTGAACAGGACATGTCGTTCGATTTCGACCTGGATGGCCTGGAGCTCGCGCTCGAGGATGACGACGCAGCGCCGACCGCGCCCGCCGTGCAGCGCGTCGCGGCCGAGGCCGACGACCTGGAATTCAACGCGGCCGACTTCGACATCGACCTGTCCGCACTGCCCCAGGAAGGCAGCCCGATGCCCACCGCCCACGAGCCCGAGCTCTTGGACCTGGACATGGACGACGCGCCGCTGCTGGCGGACCTCCAGCTGGAGGGTGGGCCGGTCAGTTTCTCGTCCTTCACCGACGAAGAAGCTTCGCTGGGCGAACACATGGACGACGACGTGGCTGCGCTTGCCGCCCAGCTGGAGGCCTACGAAGCGCAGGAGCGCGAGCCCGATCCGGTCGCCATCGATTTCACTCGCAGCGAAGCACCCACGCCCAGCCCGGTGGTTGCCGCCGCCGTCGAAGCCCCCGCTCCGCGCGCCACGTCCAGCTTCGGTTCGCTGGAGCTGATGCCGATGGACGCCGAACCGTCGGCGCCGGCGGCTCCCGCGCCGCCCGCGCCGCGCGAAACACCGGTGTCCGCGCCGCTGTCCCGCATGAGCCTGGCCAACGTCAGCGGCGAAGGCCCGATCGACAACCTCGCCACCGCGCCGGGTGCGCTGCTGGTGATCGCCGGCCTGGGTGGCCCCGACGCGGTGCGCCAGCTGCTGTCGGCACTGCCGCCGACCCTGCGGGTGCCGGTGCTGCTTTACCAGCATCTCGACACCGGCCGGCACGAGCGCCTGCTCGGCCAGCTGGCGAAAGCCAGCCAGCTGCCGCTGGACCTCGCGGTGGAAGGCAAGATCGCTTTCTCGGGTCGCGTCGGCGTGCTGCCGCCGGGCATGGGCGTAAGCCACAACCAAGGCAGCTTCGTCTACATCGCCATCCCTGCGCTGTCCGACCTGGCGTCCGCGCTGCCGGCTGCCGAAAGCGTGGTGCTGCTGCTCAGCGGCGCCGATCCTTCGGTGGTGCCGGCGGTGCTTGCACTGCACAACGGCGGTGGCATGGTGCTCGCCCAAGATCCGGAGTCGTGCTTCGACGCCACCGCGGCCGGCCTGCTGATCGACGCCGGCGCCGTCGCCGCCAGCCCCGCCGAATTGGCGCGTATCGTCATCGAGCGCTGGAAGTAACCCAGCCTCCACCAAAGCAAGGATTCCGGAGAACCCCATGAATGCCCAGCGCGACATCCGCGGCGTCCTGATCACGGTCACCAATGGCCGCCTGCTGCTGCCCAACGCCAACGTCGCCGAAGTGATCACCTTCTCCGATCCCGATGCGGTGGAGAATGCGCCGGAATGGCTGCTGGGCCGCGTACGCTGGCGCGGCTGGCGCCTGCCGCTGATCTCGTTCTCGCGCATGGCGGGCTGGTCGCAGGAAGACGGCCACCTGGGCGCCAAGGTTGCCGTGCTCAAGGCGCTGGGCAACAACCCCAAGCTGCCGTTCTTCGCGGTGCTTTCCCAGGGCTTCCCGCGCCTGGTGACGGTGTCCAGCACCACGCTGGTGGAATCGCACGACATGAAAGAGCTGCCGCTGGGCGTGCATTCGCGGGTGATGCTCAACGACGACCCGGCGTCGGTGCCCGACCTGATGAGCCTGGAGCTGCTGATCCAGAAGGCCATGGGCGAGGACAAGGCGGCCTGAGCCGCCGGATCCGTCAGCCGCGAAGGTCGCCGTAAAGCGCCTGCAGGGACGCCACCGCCGCCAACCCCGCCGTTTCCGTGCGCAGGATGCGCGGCCCCAGTTTGAGGCTGCGGAAACCCGCCGCGCGCAGCGTTGCCAGATCCCGATCCGACAGCCCGCCTTCGGGACCCACCACCAACGCGATGGACTGGCCCGGCGCCGGCATGACCGAGCCCGGGCCGAGGTCGCCATTCGGGTCCATCACCAGCTTGATGTCGGCCTTTTCGCCGCCTGCGTAGGACGAGAGGGCCAGCGGCTCGGACAGCCGCGGCAGCACCGCGCGGCCACTTTGTTCGCACGCGGCGGCAACCACGCCGCGCCAGTGCGCCATGCGTTTGCCGGCGCGCTCGGCGTCCAGCTTCACTTCGGTGCGCTCGGTGATGACCGGGGTGAAGGCGTCAACGCCCAGTTCGGTGGCTTTTTGCAGCACCAGGTCCATCTTCTCGCCGCGCGCCACGCCCTGTACCAGGGTGATGCGCAGCGGCGACTCGCGCGGCACCGCCTGGCGGCCGGTGACCTCCGCCTCGGCGCCGCGCTTGGCGGCGGTCAGCAGCCGCGCGGTGTAGTCGAAGCCGTCGCCGTTGAACAGCGTCACGGCGTCCCCGGGCGCCAGCCTGAGCACGCGCAGCAGGTGCGCGCTGCTGTCCTCGGGCAGGGTGACGCGCTGGCCGACGGCCAGCGGCTGGTCGACGTGGCTGCGGATGATCCTCATGGCCGCGTGGCCTCCTCGATGGCGGTGGCGGTGACGTCGGCCAAGTGGCCGAGTTCGTCTTCGCCCACGCAGTAGGGCGGCATCCAGTACAGCACGTCGCCCAGCGGCCGCAGCAGAACGCCGCGCGACAGCGCGTGGCGATAGGCACGCAGTCCGCGGCGGTCGGCGGACGGGTAGGGCGTCCGGCCAACGCCGTCGGCGGTGAGTTCGAACGCCAGCACCATGCCGGTTTGGCGCACCTGCGCCACGTTGGGGTGCGAGGCCAGCGGCGCGGCCAGCGCTGCCATGCGCGCGGCGCGGCCGCGGTTGCGCGCCAGCACGTCGTCGCTGTCGAAGATCGCCAGCGACGCCAGCGCCGCGGCGCAGCCCAGCGGGTTGCCGGTGTAGCTGTGCGAGTGCAGGAAGGCACGCTCGCGCGAGTCGTCCAGGAAGGCGTCGTAGACCGCTGCCGTGGTCAGCACCGCCGACAGGGGCAGGAAACCGCCGGTGAGGCCCTTCGACAGGCACAGGAAGTCGGGCGAAATGCCCGCCTGCTCGCAGGCGAACAGGGTTCCGGTGCGGCCGAAGCCCACGGCGATCTCGTCGGCGATGAGGTGGGCGCCGTGCGCGTCGCAGATCTCACGGGCACGCCGCAGGTAGGCCGGGTGGTACATGCGCATGCCGCCGGCGCACTGCACCAGCGGTTCGACGATCAGCGCGCAGACCTGGCCTTCGTTGGCGGCGAACAGGGCTTCGAGCTGGTCGGCGCGGCGCAGCGCGCAGGCTTCAGGGCTTTCGCCGGGCTCGGCCTCATAGGCGTCGGGCGAGGGCGCGAACAGCGGTTCGAGCAACAGGGGAGCGTAGATGCGCCGGTACAGCGGGATGTCGCCCATGGACAGCGCGCCCAGGGTTTCCCCATGGTAGCCGTTGCCCAGCGCGATGAAGCGCGTGCGGCGCGCATCGCCGTGGTTGGCATGGCTGTGGAAGCTCATTTTCAGGGCGATCTCCACCGCCGCCGAGCCGTTGTCGCCGTAGAAGACCCGCGTCAGCCCCGGCGGCGCCTTGGCCACCAGCGCCTCGGCCAGCAGCAGGCCGGGCTCGTGCGAAAAGCCGGCATAGATGACGTGCTCGAGTTCGCGCGCCTGGGCGCCGATGGCTTCGGCGATGCGTGGCTCGGCATGGCCGAACAGGTTGGTCCACCAGCTGCTCACCGCGTCGAGATAGCGCGTGCCGTCCACGCCTTCGAGCCAGGCGCCGCGGCCGCGGCGGATCGGCACCAGCGGCATCGTGTCGGGATGCTCCTTCATCTGGGTGCACGGATGCCAAACCACGGCCAGGTCGCGGGTACGCCAGGCATCGGCTTCGGTTGCGCCCGTGAGGGCGGCGGGGTCGCGTGTTTTCATGGTGGGGATGATCCTTGCCGCGGCCCGGCCTGTCCACGCCGGCCTGCCGCCGTCACGGGCAAGCCGCCGGCTCACCGGCTAGAATCAAGCCATGCCCGACCCTTCCGATCCGACGCGACCGCTGGATGCACCGCGCACCCTGCCCATCATCCACGGCACCCAGCCGCAGGAAGGCGGGGGCCCCCGGCGCGAGTGGCTGGACCTGGAGTTCAGCAACGGCGAGCGCCGTCGCTACGAGCGCATCAAGAGCGGCGGCCATGGCTCGGTGATCATCGCCGCCGTGCCCGATCCCGGCACCCTGCTGCTGGTGCGCGAATATGCCGCCGGCACCCATCGCTATGAACTCGGCCTGCCCAAGGGCCGCATCGACGCCGGCGAAAGCGTGCTCGATGCCGCCAACCGCGAGCTGAAGGAAGAAGTGGGGTTCGGGGCGCGCAAGCTCACCCGCCTGCGTTCGATCACGCTGGCACCCACCTACATGAGCCATGAGATCCACCTGGTGCTGGCCGAAGACCTCTACCCCGAGCGCCTGCCCGGCGACGAGCCCGAGGAGCTGCAGGTGGTGCCCTGGAAGCTGGACAACCTGCATGAGCTGATGCTGCGCGAGGAGTGCTCGGAGGGACGGTCGCTGGCGGCGATGTTCATCGTGCGCGAAGTCCTCAGGGCGCGCGCATGAGCGGGCTGCGCGAAGCCTGCATCGAGCTTTCACTCGCCGCCGGCGCCGCCATCCTGGAGGTCTACGCACAGGACTTCCCGGTCGAGTTCAAGGCCGACGATTCGCCGCTTACCCAGGCCGACCTGGCCGCGCACCGCATCATCGTTGCCGGCCTGCAGGCGCTGGCGCCCGACATCCCGGTGCTGAGCGAAGAGGATGCCGACATCCCCTGGTCGGTGCGCCGCGGCTGGCGCCGGCATTGGCTGGTTGATCCGCTGGACGGCACGCGCGAATTCGTCAAGAAGAACGGCGAATTCACCGTCAACATCGCTCTGATCGACGACGGCAGGCCGGTGCTGGGCGTGGTGTACGCGCCGGTGTTCGACTACCTGCTGCACGCCGAGTCGGGCGCGGGCGCCTTCGTGCGCCAGCCGGGCGGCGACGTGGCCACGTCCACGCGCCGGCCTGCCGTGCCGCCGCTGCGCGTGGCCGCCAGCCGTTCGCACCTGGACCCACGCACCGCAGCCGCGCTCGAGCGCATGGGCGACACCGAGCGCCACGGGCTGGGCTCGTCGCTCAAGTTCTGTCGCATCGCCGACGGCCGCATCGACGTGTATCCGCGCTTCGGCCCCACCAGCGAATGGGACACCGCGGCCGCCCAGTGCGTGCTGGAGGCCGCGGGCGGTGCCGTGCTGCGCCTGGATGGTTCGCCGCTGGACTACAACCGCAAGGAAAGCCTGCTCAACCCCGACTTCATCGCCTTGGGTGACATCGGCCTGCCGTGGCAGGACTGGCTGGGCGGGGCCGGGCATGGCTGACGTGCAGGCGCTGCTGGACATCATGGTGCGCCTGCGCGACCCAGAGCGCGGCTGCCCCTGGGACGTGAAGCAGGACTTCGCCTCGGTCGCGCCCTACACCATTGAAGAGGCCTACGAAGTCGCCGACGCCGTACAGCGCGGCGACATGGCCGACTTGCGCGACGAGCTGGGCGACCTGCTGCTGCAGGTGGTCTTCCACGCGCGCATGGCGCAAGAGGCGGGCCATTTCGCCTTCGCCGACGTGGTGGACGCCATCAGCGAAAAAATGCTTCGCCGCCACCCGCACGTGTTCGCTGACGCCACGGTGGAAGATGCCGATGCGCAGACCCTGGCCTGGGAAGAGCACAAGCGGCTCGAGCGCCAGGCCCGCGGCGACGCCGACACCAGCGCCCTGGCCGGCATCGCCCGCGGCCTGCCGGAGTGGCAGCGTGCGGTGAAGCTGCAAAAGCGTGCTGCCACGGTCGGCTTCGACTGGCCCGGCCCGGCGCCGGTGATCGCCAAGCTGCACGAGGAGATCGAGGAAGTGCGCGTGGAGTTCGATGCCGTTGCCGCCGGCGACGGCGCCGCACGCGACCGGCTGGAGGACGAACTTGGCGACGTGCTGTTCGTGGTGGCCAACCTCACCCGCCACGGCAAGGTGGATTTTGGTGCGGCGCTGCGCCGGGCCAACCAGAAGTTCGAGCGCCGTTTCCGCCGGATGGAGGCGCTGGCGGCGGCTGAAGGCACCACGCTGGCCGGGCAATCGCTTCAAGCCCAGGACGCCTACTGGAATCGCGCCAAGGCCGAGGAAAGGGCCGGCTGACCCGGCCTGGCGCAGCGCGCTAGAATCGCCCCAGTCCCGACGGAGCCGACCAATGAGCGAGCGTTTCGCCAGTTTCCGCGCGTTCTACCCGTTTTACCTCGCCGAGCATTCCAACCGGACCTGCCGGCGGCTGCATTTCGTGGGTAGCTGCGTGGTGCTGGGCTTTGTCGCCGCGGCCATCGTCTCGTTCAACCCCTGGTGGCTGCTGGCCGCCTTGTTCAGCGGCTACGGCTTCGCCTGGGTCGGTCACTTCTTCTTCGAACACAACAAGCCGGCCACCTTCAAATACCCGCTCTATTCCTTCGCCGGCGACTGGGTGATGTTCAGGGACATGCTGACGGGCAAAATCCCGCTTTGACGCGGCCTTGCCGGCGGCTTCACGCTGGAATCACCGGGGTCGGCGTGTAATCTTCACAAAGCTGAAGACCTCTTCTTCACCTCTGGAGAATTCCATGCGACGCGACGACCCGGCCGGCCTGATCCTGGTGGTGGAGGACAACCGCAACCTTTCCGAAATGGTGGGCGAATACCTTGAGTCCAAGGGCTTTGGCGTGGACTACGCCGGCGACGGCATGGACGGCTACCGCCTTGCCGCCGACAACAGCTACGACGTGATCGTGCTCGACCTGATGCTGCCGCGGCTGGACGGCCTGGAAGTTTGCCGCCGCCTGCGCAACGAAGCCAAGAAATCCACCCCGGTGCTGATGCTGACCGCGCGCGACACCCTCAACGACAAGGTCAATGGCCTGGAGGCCGGCGCCGACGATTACCTGGTGAAGCCCTTCGCCATCCAGGAGCTCGAGGCGCGCGTGCGCGCACTGATCCGCCGCGACCGCCGCCAGGTCAGCGCCGAAGTGCTGAAAGTGGCCGACCTGGTGCTTGACACCGCCAGCCTGCGCGTCACCCGCGCCGGCACCGAGATCGCCCTGTCGCCGATCGGCCTGCGCCTGCTGACCATCCTGATGCGCGAGTCGCCGCGCGTGGTCACCCGCCGTGACATCGAGCGCGAGATCTGGGGTGACGGCCTGCCCGATTCCGACACGCTGCGCAGCCACCTCTACAACCTGCGCAAGGCCATCGACCGTCCGTTCGACCGGCCGCTGCTGCACACCGTGCAGACCGCGGGCTATCGCATCGCCGACCTCGACACACCGCCCGCCGGCTGAGCGGCGCAGCAATGTCGAACGCACGCACCGGCCTGCGCCGGAAGATATGGGTCGCCTTCATCCTGCAGGCGGCGGCGATCAGTTTCGCCGCCGTGCTGGGCGTTTATGGCGCCTCGGCGGTGCTCAAGCACGTATTGATCCAGCAGGCGCTGCAGGAAGAGGCGGGGCACTACTGGCTGCGGCTCAAGGCCGACGGCCAGGCGCAGGTGCCCGACACCTACAACATGACCGGTTTCCTGGTGCCGGCCGGCGGCAGCAACGAAAGCCTGCCCGAGCCGCTGCGCACGCTGAGCCCCGGCTTCCACAGCCTGCCACGCGCCGAGGGCGGCTCGCTGGTGCTGGTGGAGCGCGACAGCAACGGCCACTACCTCTACCTGCTGTTCAAGCAGGAACAGGTGGACAGCCTGGCCTTCTGGTTCGGCGTGACGCCGCTGGCGATCGTGCTGGTGGTGATCTACATCATTGCCTGGAGCACGTACCGCACCTCCAAAAGGGCGGTGTCGCCGGTGATCTGGCTGGCAGGGCAGGTGCAGCGCTGGGACCCCAAGATGCCCGAGTCCAGCGCGCTGCGGCCCGAGAACCTGCCGCTGGACGTGGAGGGCGAGACGCTGGTGCTGGCGTCTTCGCTTCATGATTTCGCCAGCCGCATCGAAAGCTTCGTCGAGCGTGAGCGCGACTTCACCCGGGACGCCTCGCACGAGCTGCGCACGCCCTTGACGGTCATCCGTGTTGCCGGCGACATGATGGCCGGCGACGAATTGCTCAGCCCGATGTCGCGCCGCGCGCTCACGCGCATCCGGGGCGCGGGCCGCGACATGGAGGCCTTGATCGAGGCCTTCCTGATCCTCGCCCGCGAAGGCGACACCGGCCTGCCCGACGACGACTTCGACGTGGCCGACGTGATCGAGGAAGAAGTGGAAAAGGCGCGCGTGCTGCTGGCGGGCAAGCCGGTGGAGCTGTCGTTCGACCGGCAGGCCCACTTCCAGCTCCATGCCCCGGCGCGCGTGCTGTCGGTGCTGCTGAGCAACCTGCTGCGCAACGCCTGCCACTACACGGACGAGGGCCGGGTGAAGGTGACGCTGCGGCGCGGCAGCATCGCCGTGTCCGACACCGGCGTGGGCATGAGCGTGGATGAACTGGCCCGCGTGTTCGAGCCCTTCTACCGCGCGGGCGACCGCAAGAAAGACGGCCAGGGCATCGGCCTTTCCATCGTGCAGCGGCTGTCGCAGCGCTATGGCTGGCCGGTCACCCTGCAAAGCGAACCCGGGCGCGGCACCACGGCCACCATCAGCTTCCCGGCGCTGCCTCCTTCAGCCTGAACTGCGTCGCGTTGACTCATCCGCGACGCCTGCATCGCGTCAACCCGACGCGGCATCGAACGTTATGTTTCCCTGCCGCCCGCCTTTGTCCCCATGGAGTCCTGATGTCACGACCTGAAAAAAAGCCCCGGACCTTCCGCCGGCTGCTGGCGTCGGTGATCGTGGTTGTTGTCGTGGCCGTCGGCTGGTGGTTCTGGTCGGGCCGCACGCAGGACGCCTCCGGTGGCTTCCGCACCGGTGCGGTGGAGCTGGGCGACGTGCGCGTGGTGATTTCAGCCACCGGCACCCTGCGCGCCACCACCACCGTGGCCGTGGGCTCGCAGGTGTCGGGCCAGGTGCTGTCGGTGGCGGTGGACTTCAACGACCGCGTGACCAAGGACCAGGTGATAGCAACCCTCGACCCGGCGCCGTTCCAGACCCGGCTCAAGCAGGCGCAGGCGGACCTGGCCAGTGCGCGTGCCTCGGTGAACGAAGCGCAGGCCACCCGGCGCAACGCCGAGGCCGACTATTCGCGCAAGAGCGACCTGCTGGCGCGCCAGCTGATAGCCCGCAGCGACGCCGACCTGGCGACCGCCGCGCGCGAGCAGGCACGCGCCCGCGTCGCCTCGGCGCAGGCGTCGGTGCAGCAGCGGCAGGCCGGCGTGGACAACGCCGAGCTTGACGTTGCCTATACCGTCATCCGCTCGCCGGTGGACGGCGTGATCCTGCTGCGTGCGGTGGAACCCGGCCAGACCGTGGCCGCCAGCTTCCAGACGCCGGTGCTGTTCCAGATCGCCGAGGACCTGGCGCAGATGCAGATCGACCTGAGCATCGACGAAGCCGACGTCGGCCAGATCAAGGAAGGCCTGCCGGTGTCGTTCACGGTGGACGCCTTCCCCGACCGCCAGTTTTCCGGCGAAGTAAAGCAGGTGCGGCTGTCGGCGACCTCCAACTCCAACGTCATCAGCTACCCGGTGGTGGTGCAGGTGGCCAACGCCGACCTGAGCCTGCTGCCGGGCATGACCGCCAGCGCCGAGATCGTGGTGAGCCGCCGTGACGGCGTGCTGCGCGTGCCCAATGCCGCGCTGCGCTTCACGCCTCCGGGCGTGGAAGCGGCCGCTGCCGCCACCGGCGGCGGTCGCGGTGGACTCACGCAGGACCTGCCGCGCGTGGCCGACTCGCTGCAGCTCGACGCCAGTCAGCGCGCCGCCTTCGACGCCGCGCTGGAGGGTGTGCGCGAGCGCGCCGCCGCGCGCATGGCAGGCCGCCCGCCGGCCGGCGCCACCGGCGGCATGGGCGGTCGTGGCGGCCAGGGCGGCCAGGGTGCGGCACCCACGGGCGGTCCCTCTCCCGAGGCGATGCGCCAGCGCATTGCCGAGGCGATGCAGCGCAGCTTCGCGGAATTCCGCGGCAGCCTGTCGCCGACGCAGCAGGTTACGTGGGATGCCGAGCTGCGCGCGCTGTCCACGGCCCGCCGCGGCACGCTCTGGAAGCTGGTTGACGGCAAGCCGCAGGCGGTGGCGGTGCGGCTGGGCGCGTCGGACGGCACGGTCACCGAAGTCAGCGGCGAGATCGCCGAGGGCGACCAGGTGATCACCGGCCAGGAGCGTCCGGCAACATGACCGGGCCGGCTTCCGCGGGCGGTGTCCCGGTTATCGACATCGTCGGCCTGAGCAAGGTTTATTCGCCGGGCACGCCGGCCGAAGTCGTCGCCCTGCGCGGCACCAACCTGCGGGTGGAGCGCGGCGAGTTCCTGGCCATCATGGGCGCCTCGGGCTCGGGCAAGTCCACGCTGATGAACATGATCGGCTGCCTGGACCAGCCCACGTCCGGCAGCTATCACTGCGACGGCGTGGACGTTGCCACGCTGGACGCCACCGGACGGGCCAAGCTGCGGCTGGAGAAGATCGGCTTCGTGTTCCAGGGGTTCAACCTGCTGTCGCGCCAGACCGCGCTGGAGAACGTGATGATGCCGCTGGTGTATTCGGGCATTCCCGTGGCCGAACGCGAGCCGCGCGCGCGCGCCGCGTTGGCCGAAGTGGGCCTGGCGGAGCGCGCCGGACACCGGCCCAGCGAGCTGTCGGGTGGCCAGCAGCAGCGCGTGGCGATCGCCCGCGCATTGATCAACCAGCCGCCGCTGCTGCTCGCCGACGAGCCGACGGGCGCGCTGGATTCGCGCACCAGCGAGGAAATCATGGCGCTGTTCGAGCGACTGCAGGCCAGCGGCCGCACCGTGGTGATCATCACCCACGAGCGCCCCGTCGCCGACCACGCCGACCGCGTGGTGGTGATGCACGACGGGGAGTTGCATCCTGACGGCTGGCATCCCGACGGCTGGCATCCCGCGGAGCAGGCGGCATGAAGGCGTCCGACGTCCTGCGCTCGGCGGTGTTCTCGCTGCGCGGCAACTTCCTGCGCAGCATCCTGACGGCGCTGGGCGTGATCATCGGCATCGCCGCGGTGATCGTGATGGTGTCGGTGGGCCAGGGAACCCAGTCCGAGCTCGACAACATGATCTCCAAGCTGGGCTCGAACCGCCTTGAGGTGTTTTCGTCTTCGTCGCGCCAGGGCCCGGTGCGCGGCGGGGCCGGCAGCGCCGCCAGCCTGACCGACGCCGACGCCGAGGCCATCCGCACCGAGATCCCGGAAGTGCAGTACGTCGCCGCCTCGATCCGTGGCGGCGGGCAGGTGGTGTTCGCCGAGAACAACTGGTCCACCCGCTGGGACGGCATCAACGCCGACTATTTCCCGGTGAACGACTGGCAGATGGCGCTGGGCGAACCCTTCAGCGCGCGCGATTTCAGTTCGGCCGGCAAGGTCGTGGTGCTGGGCGAGACCGTGCGGCGCGAGCTGTTCGGCGACGCCGATCCGGTCGGCGCCACCATCCGGCTGGGCCGCGTGCCGCTCAGGGTGGTGGGCGTGCTGTCCTCCAAGGGGCAGGGCAGTTGGGGCCAGGACTCGGACGACCTCATCCTGGTGCCCATCGAAACCGGACGCCGCCGGCTGGCCACCGCCGCGGCCGCCGGCAATGTCGCAGCGACCGGCGGCGCCACGGGGGCGGCGGCCACGCCGGCCGCCGCGCCGCGCCAGGCCAGCACCGTGCAGCAGATATCGGTGTCGGTGGGACGCGCCGAGGACCTGTCCTTCGTCGAGGAGGAAATCAATGCCCTGATGCGCCAGCGCCACCGCATCGCGCCGGGTGCCGAGGACGACTTCGCGGTGCGCAACATCGCCGAGATCGTCAGCACCCGCACCGAGACCACGCGCCTGATGTCGCTGCTGCTTGGCGCCGTGGCCAGCATTTCGCTGATCGTCGGCGGCATCGGCATCATGAACATCATGCTGGTGTCGGTGACCGAGCGCATCCGCGAGATCGGGCTGCGCATGGCGGTGGGCGCAGGCCCCAAGGAAATCCAGGCGCAGTTCCTGGCCGAGGCCATGCTGATTTCGCTGGGAGGCGGTTTCATCGGCATCGCGCTGGGCATCGGCGGAGCGCTGCTGGCCAGCAAGTTCGGGGCGCTGCCGGTGCAGCTGGACGTGCAGGTGGTGATGATGGCGGCGGGATTCTCGGTGGCGACCGGCCTGTTCTTCGGGTTTTACCCGGCGCGCAAGGCTGCGCAGCTCGATCCCATCGAGGCGCTGCGCCATCAGGGCTAAACTCCCCTAACTTCCCCAGGATGACGCCGCCATGATCCGTATTCCCCTGCTGCTCGCCCTTGGCTTGGCGACGATGACGGCTTCGGCGCAAGACGCCCGTACGGCGCTGGTGATCCACGGCGGCGCGGGCGTCATTGAACGCCGCGCGCTGTCGGTCGAAGACGAGCGTGCCGTGCGCCGCGACCTCGACCGCGCCCTGGACGCCGGCAACAGGGTGCTCAAGCGTGGCGGCAGCGCGCTGGACGCGGTCACCGCCAGCATCGGCGTGCTGGAAGAGTCGCCCTGGTTCAATGCCGGCAAGGGCGCGGTGTTCAACGCGGCGGGCGGCCACGAACTGGACGCCTCGATCATGGAAGGCCACACCCGCCGCGCCGGCGCGGTGGCCGGCTTGAGCACCGTGCGCAGCCCGATCCGCCTGGCCCGCGCAGTGATGGAGCACTCCCCGCACGTGATGATGGCCGGCGCGGGCGCCGAGGCCTTCGCCGACACCCGTTCCGAAATCGCCCGCGTCCGCCCCGACTGGTTCGACACCGATCGGCGCCGCGACCAGCTTGAGCAGGCGCGCAAGCGTGAAAAGGCCGGCCAGGCCGCGCTTTCCACCACCTACTTCGGCACCGTCGGTGCGGTGGCCCTGGACCAGCAGGGCCACATCGCCGCGGCCACCTCCACCGGCGGCATGACCAACAAGCGCTACGGCCGCGTGGGTGACGCGCCGATCATCGGCGCCGGCAACTGGGCCGACGACCGCTGCGGCGTCTCGGGCACGGGCTGGGGCGAGTTCTACATCCGCGCGGCGGTGGCGCACGACATCTGCGCGCGCGTGGCCTACCGCGGCGATACGCTGGCGGTGGCGGCCGACGCCGTGGTGAACGGCGAGGTGGTGAAGCTGGGGGGCGACGGCGGCGCGATCGCGCTCGACCGCGACGGCAACATCGCCATGCCCTTCAACACCAGCGGCATGTACCGCGGCTGGATCAAGCCTGACGGCAGCCGCGGCACTGCCGTGTTCCGCGACGAGGGATGATCCGGCATCGCGTCGCCACCTTCGCTCTGCTGCTGGCGCCATTCGCGGCGGCGGGTGACGACACGCCACCGCCGGCGGGAACCACGACGCTCGAGCCGGTGAACGTCACCGCCACGCGTCGCGAGGCCAGCGTATTCGACACGCCGGCCGCGGTGTCGGTGCGGGTGGTGCCGGCCGCGACGCCGGGCATGAATTTTTCCGAAGCGCTGCAGGGCATCCCCGGCCTGCTGGTGCGCGACCGGCAGAATTACGCGCAGGACACCCAGCTGTCGATCCGCGGCTTCGGCACGCGCGCGAGTTTCGGCATCCGCGGGCTGCGCGTGTACGTCGACGGCATCCCGGCCACGCAGCCCGACGGGCAGTCGCAGCTCTCGCACGCCAACCTTGCCAGTGCCGAGCGCGTGGAGGTTTTGCGCGGGCCGTTCTCGGCGCTCTACGGCAACTCGTCGGGCGGCGTGGTGCAGGTTTTCAGCGGCGACGGCCAGTCACCGGGTGAAGCGAGCCTGGGCGTCGCGGCGGGCGAGGGCGGCGACTGGCGCGTGTCTGCGCGCGTGCGCGGGGCGTGGCGCGAGGTCGGCGTGGTGGCCGGTCTTTCGCAGCTCAGGGCGGACGGCATCCGCCCGCATTCGGCCGCCGAGCGTCTTTCGTTCAACGCGCGCCTGCACTGGCCGATGGACGGTGACGGGGCGTCGCACTCGCTGGTCGTCAATTACTTCGATTCGCCGCTGTCGCTCGATCCGCTGGGCCTGAGCCGCGCACAGTTCGACGCCGACCCGTATCAGACCACGCCGCAGGCCATCGCCTTCAATACCCGCAAGCGCGTGCGGCAGTCGCAGGCCGGCTGGACCGGCGAGTACGCCCTCGGTGGCGCCGTGTCGCTGCGTGCACTCGCCTATGCGGGTACGCGGGGCGTAGAACAATACTTGGCGATTCCCCCGGGGCCGCAGGCCAATGCGCTGCAGTCGGGGGGCGTGATTGACCTGGCGAGTGACTACGCCGGCGGCGAACTCCGGCTTGAGGGTGACACGCAGATGGCGGGCCGCGCCGTGGCGTGGACGGCGGGCCTGGGTTGGGAAGGATTGCAGCAGCAGCGGCGCGGCTATCAGAATTTCATCGGCAGCCGGCTTGGCGTGCGGGGCGCACTGCGCCGCGACGAGCGGAACCGCGCGGCCGCGTTTGATACCTTTGCGCAGGCGGACTGGCGCGTGGCCGAACGCTGGTCCCTGCTGGCAGGCGTTCGCCGCAGCGCGGTGCGCTTTCGCTCGGACGACGACTACGTGACCGTCGGCAATCCCGACGACAGCGGCGCGGTGTCCTTCTCCCGCTGGACCCCGGTGGCCGCGCTGCAGTTCCGCGCCAGCCCGCTCGTGAATTTGTACGCCAGCGTCGGCAGTGGCTTCGAGACGCCGACGCTGGTGGAGCTGGCCTACCGCCCGGACGGCAGCTCAGGGCTGAACCTGGACCTGCGCCCCGCCCGCAGCCGCAACGGCGAACTGGGCATGAAGTGGCGCCCGCGCGACGGCGTTCGCATCGACCTGGCCCTGTTCCGCAGCGACACGCGCGACGAGCTGGTGGTCGCCACCAATACCGGCGGGCGCGCCAGTTTCGCCAACGCCGGCCGCAGCCGGCGCCAAGGCGTGGAGTTGGAGCTGGAGGCGCCGCTGGGTAAGGCGATGTCGCTGCAGTTCGCATGGACGGCGCTCGACGCCACCGTGCGCGAGGCGTACCTGGCCTGTGCCGGTTAGCCCTGCGCGATTCCCAAC
>QBLY01000033.1 GCA_003241895.1 Lysobacteraceae bacterium | reverse complement strand
GGGGTCGGGCTGCCCAGCATACGTCAGCGGGCGGGGCTGGCAACCTTTGGGTGAAAGCGTGACGCGATGCACGGTTTGGGCGCCTGCGCGCCCGGTGGCAGCTTCGGGCCCAGGGCCGCCTACTTGGGCTGGGCGGGGCGCTTCTTGCGCACGTAGACCTGCTTGCGCAGGCGGGCGACGACGTCCCCTTCCGGGTCGATCACGGCCATTTCGAACCAGTGCAGCACCTTGTCGCCACCCTCGGCGGCGGCGCGCAGCTGTTCGACCACGGCCTCGTCAAGCCGGAACTCGACCGCCACGGTGCCGCGGCCGGGCTTTTCGAAGCGGATCTCGGCGGCCTGGTCCCAAACCACGTAACCCGGGCCCAGGCGCTGCATCACCATGATCATCCAGAACGGGTCGGTCATCGCGAACAGGCTGCCGCCGAAATGGGTGCCCACGTAGTTGCGGTTGTACCAGTGCTGGCGCAGCTCGACCCGGGCGTAGCGGTAGTCGGCGGCGATGTTGGTGACGCGCACGCCCGAGAACAGGAAGGGCGGCCAAACGTTCAGCCCGAGGCGAAGACGGGAAGCTTTCATCGCGGCCTCAGAAAATCAGCGAGGCCATCTTGCGGCGGTAGCTGCCGACCAGGTCTTCGTCTTCGACGATGCGGAACGCGTCAATCAGGACCTTGCGCGGCAGTCCGTCCTGATAGGCGCGGTCGCGGCGCAGCATTTCCAGGAACTGGTCCATGCCGGCGGCGGCGCTGCCTTCGACGATAAGGCGCGCGCCCAGCAGGTGGCGCGCGCGCAGGTCGGCCGGGTCGGCGGCGATGGCCTGTTCAAGCACCGGGGCGGGCGGCGCGTCGGCGAGCAGGGCCGCGAAGCCCAGGCGCGCCCGCGCGCGAAGGGCGCGGTCGTCCTGCGCCAGGTTGGCGGGCAGGGCGTCGAGCAGGGTTTCGGCTTCGCCCACGGTGCCGGTCTTGAGCAGGGCCAGGGCCAGGTCGAGTTTGGTTTCGTCCTTGTCGGGTTCGGCCAGCACGGCCGCGCGCAGGCGCACCACCTCTTCGTGCGGGTCCAGCGGGGCTTCCACTTCCGGGGCGGGTTCTTCCACCGCGGCCAGGGCTTGAACGCCGTGGTGGGTGAGGAATTCGCGCAGCTGGCCCTCGGGCAGGGCGCCCGGGAAGCCATCAACGATCTGGCCGTCCTTCACCAGCATCACCGTTGGCACCGACTTGATCTGGAAATAGCCGGCCAGCTCTTTCTGTTCGTCCACGTCCACCTTGGCCAGCAGGAAGCCGCCGTTGAACTCGGCGGCCAGCTTTTCCAGCAGCGGACCGAGCGTCTTGCACGGCCCGCACCAGGGCGCCCAGAAATCCACCAGCACCGGCACTTCCTTGGACTTGAGCAGGACCGTCTGCTCGAACTCGGGAAGGCTGGCGTCGAAAACGTGGGGGCTGGCGGAGGTCATGGCGGTTCCGGAGAGGCGGGAAGTTTTGGAGATGGTGGCAGCCCGCGCCGTTCACAAGCCAGCCCAGGGCTGGGCTGGCCGGCGGGGCCCATGGCACCGGGCCGGGGCGCGCGGCTCAGGGCTGGCGGTAGATCACGCCGTCCTTCATCACGAAGTCCACTTTTTTCACGGCCTGGATGTCGGCCAGCGGGTCGCCCGGCATGGCCACCACGTCGGCGCGGAACCCCGGTGCCAACTGGCCGATGTCGGTCACGCCCAGCACTTGCGCGGCGTTGATGGTGGCGGTCTGCAGCGCGTCGGCGGTGGGGTAGCCGGTTTCCACCATGAAGATGAACTCGTCGGCGTTGTCGCCGTGGTGGCCGACGCCGGCGTCGGTGCCGAAGCCGATCTTCACGCCTGCGCGCCAGGCGCGGCCGAAGGTGTCCTGGATCAGCGCGCCGATGCGGGCGGCCTTGGGTCGCACCACGGCCGGGTAGAAGCCGTCGATCTTGGATTTTTCGGCCACGAACTTGCCGGCGCTGATGGTGGGCACGTACCAGGTGCCGTTCTTCTTCATCAGCCCGAAGATCTCGTCGTCCATGTAGGTGCCGTGTTCGATGCTCACCACGCCGCCCTCGATGGCGCGGCGCATGCCTTCCTTGCCGTGGGCGTGCGCGGCCACCTTGTAGCCGTAGTCCTTGGCGGCGGCCACCACGGCGGCCACTTCGGTTTCAGTGAACTGCGGGCCGTCGCCGTTCTTGGCGTAGCTGAGCACGCCGCCGGTGGCGGTGATCTTGATCACGTCCGAGCCTTCCTTGTAGCGCTGGCGCACGGCGGCGCGGGCTTCGTCGGGGCTGTTGATCACGCCTTCGACCGGGCCGGGCGTGCCGACCGCATGCGACAGCTCGCGGTTGAGGCCATTGGTGCCGTCGGCGTGGCCGCCGGTGGTGGCGATCGATCGGCCGGCGGCATAGATGCGCGGGCCTTCGACCAGGCCCTGGCTGATGCCGTCGCGCAGGGCCAGTGTGGTCATGCCGCCCAGGTCGCGCACGGTGGTGAAGCCGGCCTGCAGCGTCTTGCGGGCGTAGCCGGTGGAGCGCAGCACGGTGAACTCGGGGTTGAGCCGGAAGCCCTCGGAATAGCTGTCGGGGCTGGACTGCCCGTCCAGGTGCACGTGCAGGTCGATCCAGCCGGGGCTGCAGGTGTGGCCCTTGAGGTCCACCGAACGGGCGCCGTCCACCGCGGCCAGGCCGGCCCGGATTTCGCGCACCTTGCCGTCTTCCACCACCACCGTCTGGTCGGCCCTGCTGCGGCCGGCGGCGCTGTCGAACAGCTGGCCGCAGTGCAGGGCGAGGGTTTCCGCCTGGGCGGCGGCGGGCAGGGCGAGGGCGAGGATCAGCAGGCTGCGGGTGGGGCTCATGTGGCGGCGCTCCGGAAAAGAGCTTGGATGGTAACCGCGAAACACGGCGCTGGACCCCGGCTCAGTTCTGTCCATTCCCGCCAGTGGCTTGAACCAGGTAGATGGTCACGTGGGGTGTGGCGCTGGGCAGGCGCGAAGCCGAGCCCTCGCTCAATCGCAGTCCATCCACGGGCTGCGTGGCGTGGGCAACGGCGTCGGCAATCGCATCACGGTAGGGCGGCGGCTGCAGCGCAAGGCTGGCCGTTATCACCACGGCCGCGGCCGCTGCCGCTGCGACCGACCAGGTGGCGTGGCGCCAGGAACGCTGTTTCGGCGCAGTCACCATCGCCCGGCGAAGACGCTGCTCGCCGCCCGGCTCCGGTGCGATGTCCACGAAAGTGATCAAACGTTTTTCATCCATCGGAGTCGTCCAGAAAAATGCGGAGGCGGCGCAGTGCGGTGTGCCGGCGAGAGCTCACGGTTCCGGCGGGAATCGCCAGCATCCCCGCAATCTCGGCGGTGCTGAATCCGGCGATGTCGGAGAGCAGCAGAACGATGCGCTGGCCTTGCGGCAAATGCGACAGCGCCTGCCTGAGGGCAGGCGAATCGCCTGGCGATGCATCTTCGGCTTGAGCGGCGTCCGCATGCTCCATGCCCACAAGCCGGCGAAGCCCCAGCCACCTGAGTCGGTTCTTGGCCAGATTCAGCGCGGTGGCATAAACCAGCGAATCCAGGGCCGCACGGTCCACCGTGCCGGCCCGGTTCCAGACCCGCACGAAGGCATCGTGCGCGATGTCCTGGCACTCCGGGCCGTCCCACAGCAGGCGCATCAGCACGTTGTGCAGCGGTCGATGGATGCGTCGATAACACTCGGTGATATCCGTCTGGTCGATGGCCACGTGGCGGGCCTCAGTGCGCGGGTTCGACCGCCTGCAGTATCAGGAAGCGCATCGGTGCGGGGCCGGTTGAAGCGGGGTCGCGCTTGTCCTGAAGGCTGGCCATGATCACCAGTTCGCCGGGCGGCAGGCTGAGCATTGAGGCCAGCCGCAAGCCCTCGACTTCCGGGGTTGTGGTGCCGCTCACCATCACGCTGAACGTCATGGGATCGCTGTCCATCAGTTGAGCGGTGAACTCGTTGCCTGCGCCGGTGACCAGCAGCGACGGACGCCCCGCTTCGCTCACCGCGATCTCCGCCTGGTCGACGATGCGAAATCCGTAGCCGGGGAAATTGCTTGAAATCGCCTCGATGGCGGGCGCCAGCACGGCCAGCCGGTCAGCCTCGTCTCCCGGCCCGGGCCTGCCATCGACCAGCCAAATCCGCAGGGAAATCGTGCGCATTGCGCCGGCTTCGCCGCTGGAGCCCACTATCCCGGCGATGGATTGGGCAATGGACGCCTGCACTGATTCCGGGGCCAGCACCACCAGCTGGCCGGGCAGCTCATAGGAGGCGCGCCCTATCCGGCGGCCCTCCGGCCCTATCGCGAACACCTGGTTCAGCGCCTCGCCGATGGCCTTGGTCTGGCCTTTCGGGACCGGGTAGCTGCGCAGCACCTGAGCCTCGTCGTCGACGGCCGCCGTGCCGGTGGGGTCGCCGCAGGCCGTCAGCAGCACCAGGCAAAGCACTCCGGCGAAGCGCAATAGGGGTGTCATGGGCGGATCTCCATCGGGGGTATGTGGACTTGGTACACCCCATGCTGCCGGATTCTTCATTCCCCTGGCACGAGGGGCGGCAAGGCCCGGCAGGTTCCCGCCCCGGACCCGCGTTTTGGTACGCTGGCGGCCTGATTCTCCCCTGCCTGAACCCATGTCCGACATCCCAGACCCCAACGCCTACGACCCGAAGGCGGTGGAAACCGCCGCGCAAACCCATTGGCAGGCCACCGGCGCCTTCCGGGTGCGCGAAGACACGTCGCGGCCCAAGTACTACTGCCTTTCCATGCTGCCCTACCCGTCGGGTGCGCTGCACATGGGCCACGTGCGCAACTACACCATCGGCGACGTCATCAGCCGCCACCGGCGCATGATGGGCTTCAACGTGCTGCAGCCGATGGGCTGGGACGCCTTCGGCCTGCCGGCCGAGAACGCCGCCATCAAGAACAACACCGCGCCGGCGCAGTGGACCTACAAGAACATCGAGCACATGCGCGCCCAGCTCGAGCGCCTGGGCTTCGCCTACGACTGGAGCCGCACCTTCGCCACCTGCACCCCGGAGTACTACCGGTGGGAGCAGCTGATGTTCACCCGCCTGATGAAGAAGGGCCTGGTGTACCGCAAAAATTCGGTGGTGAACTGGGACCCGGTGGACCACACCGTGCTGGCCAACGAACAGGTGATCGACGGCCGCGGCTGGCGTAGCGGCGCGCTGGTGGAAAAGCGCGAAATCCCGCAGTGGTTCCTCAAGATCACCGACTACGCCCAGGAGCTGCTGGACGGCCTGGACACGCTGCCGGGCTGGCCCGACGCGGTGAAGACCATGCAGCGCAACTGGATCGGCCGCAGCGAAGGCCTGGAAATCAAGTTCGCCATCGAAACCCTGGCCGAACCGCTCAACGTGTTCACCACCCGCCCCGACACCCTGATGGGCGTGACCTACCTGGCCGTGGCCGCCGAACACCCGGTGGCGCTGTGGGCGGCGTCGGGCAATCCTCAGGTGCGTGCGTTCGTGGACGAATGCCGCCGCGGCGGCGTCACCGAAGCCGAGCTCGAGACGCAGGAAAAAAAGGGCATCGCCACCGGCCTGTACTCCGTGCATCCGATCAGCGGCGACAAGGTGCCGGTGTGGATCGCCAACTTCGTGCTGATGGGCTACGGCACTGGCGCCGTGATGGCGGTGCCCGGCCACGACCAGCGCGACTTCGAATTCGCGCACAAGTACGGCCTGCCGATCAGGCAGGTGATGGCGGTGGAGGGCCAAACCTACGACCCGTCCGTATGGCAGGACTGGTACGCCGACAAGTCGGCACCTTCGCTGCATGCGGTGAATTCGGGCGACATCGACAACCTGGGTTTCCGCGCCGCGTTCGACGCGCTGGCCCGCAAGCTGGGGCACACCCACCAGGCCGAGCGCCGGGTGAACTTCCGCCTGCGCGACTGGGGCGTCAGCCGCCAGCGCTACTGGGGCTGCCCGATCCCGGTGGTGTACTGCGGGAAGTGCGGCGCGCTGCCGGTGCCCGAAGACCAACTGCCGGTGGTGCTGCCCGAGAACGTGGCCTTCACCGGCATGGCCTCGCCGATCAAGGCCGACCCGGAGTGGCGCAAGACCACCTGCCCGGGCTGCGGCGGCGCGGCCGAGCGCGAAACCGACACCTTCGACACCTTCATGGAGTCGAGCTGGTATTACGCGCGCTACACATCCCCGGGTGCCACCGACCTGGTGGACGAGCGCGCGAACTACTGGCTGCCGGTGGACCAGTACATCGGCGGCATCGAGCACGCGATCATGCACCTGATGTATTTCCGCTTCTATCACAAGCTCATGCGCGACGCGGGCCTGGTGAAGACGGACGAACCGGCCACCAACCTGCTGTGCCAGGGCATGGTGATCGCCGACACGTACTTCCGCGAAAGCCCCGGCGCGCCCAAGGACTGGTTCAACCCGGCCGACGTGGACGTGGTGCGCGACGCCAAGGGCCACGCCACCGGCGCGGTGCTGCGCAGCGACGGCCTGCCGGTGCACATCGGCGGCACCGAGAAGATGGCCAAGTCCAAGAACAACGGCGTTGATCCGCAGACCATGGTGGACAAGTACGGCGCCGACACGGTGCGCCTGTTCTCCATGTTCGCCTCGCCGCCCGAACAAAGCCTGGAGTGGAACGAGGCCGGCGTGGAGGGCATGTCGCGCTTCCTGCGCCGGGTCTGGGCGCAGGTGCATCGCCATATCGCCGACGGCCCGGCGCCGGCGCTGGACCTGGCCACGCTGGACACCGCGCAGAAAACGATGCGTCGCCAGCTGCACGAAACCATCCAGAAGGTGGGCGACGACTACGGCCGCCGCCACACCTTCAATACCGCCATCGCGGCGGTGATGGAGCTGATGAATGCGCTGTCGAAGTTCGACGACGCCAGCGGCCAGGGCCGCGCGCTGCGCCAGGAAGCCTTCGAGGCGGTGACGCTGCTGCTCAACCCGATTACGCCGCACACCTCGCATGCGCTCTGGCAGCTGCTGGGCCACGCCGAGGCGACGCTGGAAGACCAGCCGTTCCCGGCCGTCGACACGTCGGCCCTGGTGCGCGAGGCCGCCACGCTGGCGGTACAGCTCAACGGCAAGCTGCGCGCCACGCTGGAGGTTTCGGTGCATGCCAGCAGGGAAACCATCGAAGCGCTGGCCTTGGCCGAGCCGAACGTGCAAAAGTTCATGGAAGGCTTGACCGTGCGCAAGGTGATCGTGGTGCCGGGCAAGATCGTCAACATCGTCGCGGGGTGAGGCAGATGCAGCGTTTACTGGTCCTGGTTTGCCTGGTCGCGATGCTTGCGGCCTGCGGTTTCCGTCCCCGCGCCTCTTTGGCCGTGGCCACCGACCTGGGGCCGGTGCAGGTGCAGTCGGCCGATCCCTACAGCCCGCTGGCACAGGGTTTGTCCACGGCGCTGTCGCGCGCCGGCGCCACTTCGGCGGTCGACGGCCAGCCTTCGTCCACCCTCAAGGTGGTGTCGGAGGCCCTGTCCACCCGCCCGCTGGCGCTGGACGACCGCGCGCAGGTGCGCGAATACGAAACCCGCTACGCGGTGAAGTTCGAGCTGCTTGACGCCGCCGGCGCCGTACAGGTGCCGCTGCAGGAAGTGGTGCTGACCCGCGAATTCACCTACGACAGCATCGCCTCCGCCGGCAGCCCGGCCGAACAGGAACTGGTGCAGCGCGAGCTCCGGCGCGACATGCAGGCCGCTATCCTGCGTCGCCTGGACGCGGTGCTGCGCGCGAAATAATGGAGCTCAAGCCCGACCGCCTGGAGCGCCAGCTCGCCGGCGAACCGCTGCGCCCGGTGTACCTGGTGGCGGGCGGCGAACCGCTGCTGGTGCAGGAAGCCGCCGACGCCATCCGGGCCAAGGCGCGCGAAGAAGGCTACGGCGAGCGTGAAATCTACGATGCCGACAACAGCTTCGACTGGAACACGCTCGCCGTGGGCGTGGCCTCACTGAGTCTGTTCTCCACCCGCCGCCTGTTCGACCTGCGCCTGCCCAGCGGCAAGCCGGGCAAGGAAGGCAGCGAAGCGCTGCGCGAGTATTGCGACAAGGTGCCGCCCGACACCGTGCTGTTGATCACGGCGCAGGAGTGGAGCAAGAAGCACGCCGGCAAGTGGAGCGAGGCCATTGCCAAGCTGGGCCACCTGGTGGCGATCTACCCGCTCAAGACGCACGAGCTGGGTGAGTGGCTGCAGCGCCGCCTGCGCAGCCGCGGCCTGCTGGCCACGCCCGACGCCGTGCGCCGCCTGGCCGACCGGGTCGAAGGCAACCTGCTGGCGGCGGCCCAGGAAGTGGACAAGCTGGCGCTGCTGGTGGGCGGGTCCAAGGGCCCCAAGTCCGAGGCCATCGACGTCGAGCAGATGGAGCGGCTGGTGGCCGATTCGTCGCGCTTCGACGTGTTCAAGCTCGTTGATGCGGCCCTGGCCGGGGAGTCGGTGCGCGCGGTGCGCATGCTGGCCGGGCTGCGCGCCGAAGGCGACCAGGTGGCCGGGCTGATGCCGATGGTGGCCAAGGAAGTGCTCACGCTGTGTGCGCTTTCGCGCGCGGCCGAGTCGGGCAACGTGATGTCGGCCATGCGCGCGGCGCACATCTGGGAAAGCAAGCAGGCGATATACCGCCGCGCGCTGGAGCGCCACCCGCTGTCGCGCTGGGAGGCGTTCGCCGCCGAATGCGGCCGCATCGACCGCGCGTCCAAGGGCCGCTTCTACGGCGACGACGCCTGGCTGATGATCGAACGGCTGCTGGTGGGCATCGCCGACGCCCGGGCGCGCAAGCTGCTGGCCTGATGGCGCTGACGCTGCTCTATGGCGGCACCTTCGACCCGGTCCACGCCGGGCACCTGGCGGTGGCCCGCGCGGCCCGCGACGCGCTGGGCACCGACGTGGCCTTCCTGCCCGCGGCCGATCCGCCGCACCGCGCGGCGCCTGGCGCCAGCGCGCCGCAGCGCGCCCACATGCTGGCGTTGGCGATCGCCGACGAACCCGGGTTTTCGGTGGATCGCCGCGAATTCCAGCGCAGCGGCCCGTCCTACACGGTGGACACGCTGGGCGAGCTGCGCGCCGAACTGGGCCCGCAGGCACCGCTGGCCTGGCTGGTGGGCGCCGACGCCTTCCGCGGCCTGCCGTCCTGGCACCGCTGGCAGGCCCTGTTCGAACTGGCCCATTTCGTCGTTGCCGTCCGCCCGGGCCACGGCCTGGACGCGCTGCCGGCGGCCCTGGCCGAAGCCTGCGCCGGGCGCTGGTGCACCCTGCCGGAGGAACTGGCCCAGCGCCCCGCGGGCGGACTGCTGCGGCTGGAGATGGCGCTGCAGCCGGCGTCGGCCACCGAATTGCGGCGCCGGCTGCGGGCCGGAGAGCCGCACGGCGGCTGGCTGGCGGCCCCGGTGGCCGATTTCATCCATCGTGAAGGCCTGTACCGGGGCGGTACAGCGCCGGCAGGCGTATAATGCGGCTCGTCTTTCCCGATCCGAGTGCCACCTTGACCACCCAAGCCCACGTCATCAAGACCCAGATGCCCGACCCGGCCCCGTCGCCGGAGGCGATCCTCAAGCAGGTGCACCTGGCGCTGGAGGAAATGAAGGCCAAGGACACCGTCGAGATCGACGTGCGCGGCAAGACCAGCATCGCCGACTACCTCGTGGTGGTGTCTGGCACCTCCACCCGCCACGTGAAATCGGTGGCCGACGAAGTGGTGCGCTTCGCCAAGAAAGTCGGCGTGATGCCGCTGGGCGTGGAAGGCGAGCGCGAAGCCGAATGGGTGCTGGTGGACCTGGGCGACGTGATCGTGCACGTGATGCTGCCGCGCGTTCGCGAGTACTACGCGCTCGAGCGCCTGTGGACGGTCGGCGACCAGCCGCCGGAATCCGCGCCGTCCGAGTAGTTTTTTTTTGCCACGGTCAGTGTTACTTCTAAGGACAGCCCTTGAAAGCCAGGCTGGTCGCCGTAGGTGAGCGTGCGCCCGACTGGGTGGCCACGGGCTTTGCCGAATACCAGAAGCGCCTGTCGCACTGGCTTCCGTTGGAACTGACCGAAGTTTCGCCCGGCATGCGCGGCAAGGGCCGCGACGCGGTGCGCGCCATGTCCGATGAAGGCGCCCGGGTGCTGGCGGCGGTGCCGCGCGGCGCGCTGGTGGTCAGCCTGGACGGTCGCGGCAAGGCCTGGACGTCCGAGCAGTTGGGACAGCGCCTGGAACACTGGCGCCAGCAGGGCCGTGACCTGGCGTTCCTGATCGGTGGCCCCGAGGGCCACGCGCCGGAAGTGATCGCAGCCGCCGACGAAAGCTGGTCGCTCGGTCCGCTCACCTTGCCGCACATGCTGGTGCGGCTGGTGCTGGCCGAACAGCTTTACCGCGCCGCCAGCCTGCTGGCCAACCACCCTTACCATCGCGCCTGAGTCGCCTGCCCCAATCGGGGCTGAAGCCACACCTCCGCAACGCGCAACGGGCGTGCCGGGCCGCCACCGCAGCAGCTATGCTTGGGCGATGCTCTATCTCGCCTCGCAATCACCCCGCCGCAGGGAACTGTTGGCCCAGCTCGACGTGGCCTTCGGGCTGCTGGACGTGGACGTCCCCGAGCAGCGGCTGCCGGGCGAACCGCCGGAAAGCTACGTCAGCCGCGTGGCCCGCGAAAAGGCCGGTGCCGGCCTGCTCAAGGTGGTCGCCAGCCCCGGCGCGGTGGTGCTGGGCGCGGACACCGAAGTGGTGCTGGACGACGAGGTGTTCGGCAAACCCGCCGATGCCGACGAAGCGCTGCGAATGCTGGCGCGCCTGTCGGGACGCAGCCACCGCGTGTTGTCCACGCTGTGGCTGGTGGACGCCGGTCGCGAGCAGTCGGCCACCTGCATCACGCAGGTGACCTTTGACGTCATCACGCCGGCGCAGGCGAAGGCCTATGTCGCCACCGGCGAATGCTTCGGCAAGGCCGGTGCCTACGCCATCCAGGGCCGCGCGGCGGCCTTTGTTTCCCACCTGTCCGGAAGCCATTCGGGCGTGATGGGCCTGCCGCTGCACGAAACCGCGCGCCTGCTGCGCGATTTCAGCCTGATTGATTGAGCCGGGGTAAACGATGTCCGAGGAAATCCTGATCAACGTCACCCCGCGCGAAACCCGCGTGGCGGTGGTTGAGAACGGCATGCTGCAGGAGCTGCACATCGAGCGCGCTTCGCGTCGCGGCGTGGTGGGCAACATCTACAAGGGCCGCGTGCAGCGGGTGATGCCGGGCATGCAGGCGGCGTTCGTCGAGATCGGCCTGGACCGCGCCGCCTTCCTGCATGCCTCCGACATCCTCAAGCTGCCGCTGGTGCCCGCGGGCGAGGGCGACGAACCACCGCCGGCGCCGAGCGGCCCGCCGCCGTCCATCAACTCGCTGGTGCAGGAAGGCCAGGAAATCGTGGTGCAGGTGGTGAAGGATCCGATCGGTGGCAAGGGCGCGCGCCTGACGACGCAGATATCCATCCCGTCGCGCTACCTGGTGTTCCTGCCGCATTCGCGCGTGCTGGGCGTGTCGGCGCGCATCGAGGACGAAACCGAGCGTGCGCGCCTGAAGACGCTGATGGCCGCGCTGGCCAATGGTTCGGGCCAGGGCTACATCGTGCGCACCAACGCCGAGAACCAGCCCGACGAAGCCCTGGCCGACGACGTGGCCTACCTGCGCCGCGCCTGGGACGTGATCAAGGCCGGCAGCGCCAGCAGCAAGGTCGGCCAGCGCATCTACGAAGACCTGCCGCTGCCGCTGCGCGCGGTGCGCGACCTGATGCGCAAGCAGGTTGACCAGGTGCGGGTGGATTCGCGCGAGGCGTTCGAGCGGCTGAGCGCGTTCGCGCACCAGTTCATGCCGGCCCTGGCCGAACGCATCGAACACTACGCGGGCGAACGGCCGATCTTCGACCTGTATGGCGTGGAAGACGAAATACTGCGGGCGATGCAAAAGCAGGTGCCGCTGAAGTCGGGCGGCCACCTGATCATCGACCAGACCGAGGCGATGGCCACGGTGGACGTGAACACCGGTTCGTTCCTGGGCCAGCGCAACCTGGAGGAAACGGTGTACCGCACCAACCTCGAGGCGGCGCAGGCGGTGGCGCGCCAGCTGCGGCTGCGCAACCTGGGCGGCATCATCATCATCGACTTCATCGACATGACCGACGACGAGCACCGACGGCAGGTGCTGCGCACGCTGGAAAAGGGCCTGGCGCACGACCACGCGCGCACGACGGTGTATGAGTTCTCGCCGCTGGGCCTGGTGGAGATGACGCGCAAGCGCACCACCGAAAGCCTGGAGCGCCAGCTGTGCGAACCCTGCCATGAGTGCGGCGGCCGTGGCACGCTCAAGACCGCCGAAACGCTCACCTATGAAATCTTCCGCGAGATAACCCGCGCGGTGCGCCAGTTCGAGGCCACCCAACTGCTGGTGATCGCGTCGCCCAAGGTGGTGGGCAAGATCACCGAAGAGGAGTCGGCGGCGGTGGCCGAGCTTGAGGAATTCCTGGGCAAGTCGATCCGCTTCCAGGCCGACGAACAATACGCCCAAGAACAGTACGACGTGGTGCTGCTGTAAGGCCACGGATGCAAAGCCCGCTGCGCCGCCGGATCCGCCACGCCCGCCGCTTCACCGGCTATGGCCTGTTGGTGGTGTTGATCCTGGCCGCCGCCGCGGTGGGCGTGGTGAACCAGATGCTGCCGCTGGTGGAACGCAATCCGGACAAGGTGGCCAGCTGGCTCAGCCAGCGCGTCGGCCAGCCGGTGACATTCACCCACGCGCGCGGCGAATGGACCCGGCGCGGTCCGCGCTTCACCCTCGACGGCCTGCGCATAGGTGAAGGCGATCGGCTGCTCGACATCGGCCGCGCCGAACTGCTGGTGGCGGTGTATTCGGGCCTGCTGCCGGGCGCGGCGCTGACCGAGCTCAAGGTGCGCGACCTGTCGCTGGCGCTCGAGCAGGGTGAAGACCGCCGCTGGCGCATGGTGGGCCTTCCTTTCCAGCCCCTGCCCGGGGTGGATCCGCTGGACACGCTTGAGGCGCTGGGCGAACTGCAGGTGGAGCGGGCACGGTTGGTGGTGCGTTCGCCGGCGTTCCGGCGCGAGCTTTCGCTGCCGCGCGTGGACCTGCGCCTGCGCGTCAACGGCGCGCGGCTCAAGGCCGGCCTGCAGGCCTGGGCGGTGGACCGCGGTACGCCGATGACCGCCGTGGTGGACCTGGACCGCGGCACGTGGTCGGGCCAGCTGTGGGCCGGCGGCAAAGCCCTCAAGCTCGACGACTGGTCGCCGCTGCTGGCCGACACCGGCGTGGTGGTGTCGGGGTCGGGCAGCGTGGACCTGTGGGCGCGCATTGATACCCAGCGCGTCATGGACGTTCGCAGCCGCGCCGAGTTCGCGCCGCTGGCGCTGGGTGCACGCAAGCCCTGGCGCGCCCGGCCCGACGGCACGCTGGATTCACCGGCGGTGGCGTTCGAGCGCGCCGACCTGCTGGCGCGCTGGCAGGTGGACGACAACGGCTGGCAGCTGCACGCGCCGCAGCTGCATTTCCACCAGAGCGGGCGGCGCGAACCGCGCAGCTTCGACGGCCTGTGGCTGGCCGGCGGCAAACGCTTCGCGCTGCAGGCGCCGCGCATGGACCTGGCGCCGGCCCGTGCGCTGGCAACGCTGAGCTCGTCGGTGCCCGTGGGCCTGCGCGAATGGCTGCGCGAGGCCGCGCCCGACGGTGAGCTGCGCCACGTGCACATCCAAGGCCAGGGCGACGTATGGACCGGTTCGGCCGCACTGGGTGCGGTGGGTTGGCGGCCTTACGGCAAGCAGCCCGGCGTGCAGGGGCTGGCCGGCAGCGCGGCCTTCGACCAGTCGGGCGGCGTATTCCGACTGGGCAGCGACCCGGTGCGCTTTGATTGGCCGAGTTTTCGCCAGCCCATGGACCTGCGCTTGGCCGGCACGCTGGGCTGGTGGCGCAGCGGCGGGCTGTGGACCGCCGGCGCCAGCGGACTGGGCATCCGCGGCGAAGACTTCGGCGTGCTGGCGCGCGCCGAGCTGCATTTCCCGGGGCAGGGCGGCAAGCCGCGGCTCGACCTGGCGGCCGAGGTGGATCCGTTCACGGTGCAGGCGGCGAAGAAATTCTGGGTGGTGGACAAGATGCCGCCCACCACCATCGACTGGCTGGACAACGCACTGCAGGCCGGCACGGTGGAGATGGGCCGCGCGGTGCTGGGCGGTGAACTGGCCGACTGGCCGTTCCGGGAAGGTCAGGGCCGCTTCGATGCCCATGCGCGGCTGGTCCAGGCGCAGGTGGATTTCAACAGCGAGTGGCCGGTCGCCGAGGCGCTGGACCTGGACGTGGGGTTTGACGGTCCGGGCATGACGATCGACGGCACGGGCATGATCCTGGGCAACCGCGTGGGTCGGGTGGTGGGCGGCGTTGCCGACTTCCGCGATCCGCGGCTGCGGCTGGACATCGACGCCGACGGCCGCGGTGAATCGCTGCAGGCGCTGATGCTGGCCAGCCCGCTGCGTGCGCGCTACGAAGAACACCTGCTCAACGCCCGCATCGGCGGCCCCGCCACCGTGGCGCTGCAGCTCGACCTGCCGCTGGCCGCGCGCCTTGGCGGCCGTCGCATCGAAGGCAGCCTGGACCTGGCCAACGCCAGCTTGTCCGATCCGCGCTGGGGCATCGCGTTCACCCAGGTGCAGGGCCGCACGCGCTTCAGCGATCGCGGGTTCGCGACCGAAGACCTGCAGGTGAACTTCGAAGGCGAGCCCGCGCGCTTCAACCTGTTTGTTGGCGACGGCTATACCGGCAGCCCCTCGCTGGCGGCGCGCGCAACGCTGGAAGGCCGCTTCCCGCCCAAGGTGCTGCTGGCGCGGCATCCGCCGCTGGGCTGGCTCAACGACTGGCTGGCGGGCAGCAGCCACTGGCGGCTTACGGTGCAGGTGCCGCAGGCGCTGGCCGGCGCACCGGCGCCGCCGGCGCGGCTGGACGTGCAGTCCGACCTGGTGGGCACGGCCATCACGCTGCCGGCGCCGCTGGCCAAGGACGCCGCCACGCCGCTGCCGCTGTCGCTGCAGGCGCCGCTGCCGGTGGGCAAGGGCGAGATCGCGCTGGACCTGGGCCAGCTGATGCGCCTGCGCGGCCGCATGGGCGCCGACAACGCCATGACCGGCCTGATCCAGTTCGGTGCCGGCACCCCGGCGCCGATGCCGGCCGAGGGGCTGGTGGCGCTGGGCACCAGCGAAACGCTGGACGCCGCCGGCTGGATCGCGTTCGCCGCGAAGGGCGACGGCACCGGTGGGCTGCGCGCGGTGGACCTGCGCGTGGCGCAGCTCGACCTGCTGGGCGCAACCTTCCCCGATACGCGGCTGCGCCTGCAGCGTGGGGCCGACCACACCCAGCTGCTGCTCACCGGCGCGGCGATCGAAGGCAGCGTGCGCATCCCGACTGACCTGGACCTGGGCGTGCAGGGGCAGTTCGAACGCCTGCACTGGCCCGACAAGCCGCCGCCGCCCGCGGTGGCCGGCGCGGACCCCAACGCGCTGCCCGAAGAAGAGGAGCCCGGCCAGGATCCGACGGCCCTGCCGGCGCTGCGCTTCTCGGTGAAGGACCTGCGCCTGGGCGAGATGGCCCTGGGCCAGGCCGAGCTGCAGGCCACGCCGATAACCAACGGCCTGCGCGTGGACCGCTTCACCACGCGCGCCAAAGCCATGCAGCTCACCGCCAGCGGCGATTGGCTGCGCGCAGGCGAGGGCAAGAGCCGATCGCGCTTCGACGTGGATTTCGCGGCCGACAGCCTGGGCGAACTGCTGGCCGCGTTCGGCCTGGCCGGCGTGGTCGAGGACGGCGAAACCAAGGGCAAGCTGCAGGGCAGCTGGCGCGGATCGCCGGGCGAATTCGCGCTGGTGCGCTTCGACGGCCGGCTGCGCGTGGACGTCGGCGAAGGCCAGCTGCTGGACCTCGAGCCCGGTGGCGGCGGACGCGTGCTGGGCCTGATCAGCCTGGCCGAGATACCGCGCCGGCTGACCCTGGATTTCAGCGATTTTTTCGAGAAGGGTTTCGGCTTCAACACGATGGGCGGCGAGTTTGTGTTCGCTGACGGCAGCGCCAGCACCGACCTGCTGCTGATCAACGGACCGGCGGCCGAGATCCGCGTCAGCGGCTCCACCGACCTGCGCCTGCAGCGCTACGACCAGCGCATTGAAGTGCTGCCCAAGGCCGGCGGCGCGCTGCCGGTGCTGGGCGCGCTGGCCGGTGGCCCGGTTGGCGCGGCCGTTGGCGCGGTGGCGCAGGCCATGCTGCAAAAGCCGCTCAAGCAGGCCGCGCGCACTGTTTACAGCGTCAGCGGCCCTTGGAAGGAGCCGCAAGTGGTGGTGATCGAGAAGGGCCCGCCGCCGGCGGACGGCTAGTTCCCGGCCTTTAGATTCGGCCAAACGCCCCAAAATCAAACCCACACCGTTCAACCCAAGTGCCCATGCCAAACACCCTGCAACTCGCCCAAGCGCGTCTCCTCACTCCCACCGGCCTGGGGCTCGACGCCCTGGATGCGGCCTTCGGCCGACTGATGGGCCCGGGCGTGGACTACGGCGACCTGTATTTCCAGCACAGCCGGCGCGAGGGTTGGAGCCTGGAGGACGGCATCGTCAAGGACGGCTCGCACTCGATCGAACAGGGCGTGGGCGTGCGTGCGGTGAGCGGCGAGAAAACCGGTTTCGCGTATTCGGACGACATCCGCGCCGACGCGCTGCTGGAGTCGGCCGGCGCGGCGCGTGCGATCAGCCGCAGCGGTTCCAGCGCGGCCGGTGGCCAGCGCGTGGTGGTGCCGGGTCGCGCGCTGTATGCACCGGTGGACCCGATCGATGAAATGGGCACCGACATCAAGATCCAGGCGCTGCGCGAAGTAGACCAGTGGCTGCGCGCGCAGGACCCGCGTGTGAAGCAGGTCATCGTCAGCCTGGCCGGCGGCGTGGACACGGTGCTGGTGGCCAGCAGCGACGGCAAGCTGGCGTCGGACGTGCGGCCGCTGGTGCGCTTCAACGTGCAGGTGATCGTGGAACAGGACGGCCGCCGTGAGCAGGGGTATTCCGGTGCGGGCGGACGCTACGGCTATGCCGAACTGTTTTCCGGCGGCCGGCCGCAGAACGTGGCGCGCGAAGCGCTGCGCCAGGCGCTGGTGAACCTGGACGCGGTGGAAGCGCCGGCCGGCACCCTGCCGGTGGTGCTGGGCCCGGGCTGGCCCGGCGTGCTGCTGCACGAAGCGGTGGGCCATGGCCTGGAAGGCGACTTCAACCGCAAGGGCACCTCGGTTTACGCCGGCCGCATCGGTGAGCGCGTGGCCGCGCCCGGCGTCACCATCGTCGACGACGGCACGCTGTCGGGCCGCCGCGGCTCATTGAACATCGACGACGAGGGCACGCCCACCCAGTGCACCACGCTGATCGAGGACGGCATCCTGCGCGGCTACATCCAGGACACGCTCAACGCGCGCCTGATGGGCATGGCGGCCACCGGCAACGGCCGCCGCGAAAGCTTCGCGCACCTGCCGATGCCGCGCATGACCAACACCTACATGCTGGCCGGCAACTACGACCCGGCCGAGATCATCGCCTCGGTGAAGAAGGGCCTGTACGCGCCCAACTTCGGCGGCGGTCAGGTGGACATCACCAGCGGCAAGTTCGTGTTCTCGGCCACCGAGGCCTACCTGATCGAGGACGGCAAGATCACGCGCCCGGTGAAGGGCGCCACGCTGATCGGCAACGGCCCCGAAGCCATGACCCGCGTCAGCATGGTCGGCCGCGACCTGGCGCTGGACGAAGGCGTGGGCATCTGCGGCAAGGACGGCCAGAGCGTGCCGGTGGGCGTGGGCCAGCCCACCCTCAAGATCGACGCGATGACCATCGGCGGCACGCGGGCGTGATCGCCTCAGGTGCGGTCGGTGTCGTCGGGCAGGTCGGCGTCGTCTTCCCGGTCATTTCCGGGCGCGTCTTCCTGCGCGCCCCCGGCCAGGATCAGCTCGCGCAGTTCACGGAACAGTTCGCGCGACGAGTGCGGGGGTTTGTCCTTGAGCTTTTCCTGCTGCGCGTTGCGCGCCAGCTGGCGCAGCTGCTGGCGGTCGCCGGCGGGGTATTCCACCAGCAGCTCCGACAGCGCCTCGTCACCCAGCGCCACCAGCCGGTCGCGCCAGTATTCGACCCGGTGCAACTGGGCGGCTTCGCGCCGGCCCTCGACCTTGTCGTGGTCGATCGCGGCGCGGATGGCCTGCAGGGCGTCGTCTTCCTCGCGCCGCATGATCTTGGCCAGGTACTGCACGGCCCTCTTCCGGGCGATTTGGGCGGTAATCCGCTTGGTGGACAGCACCAGCTTGCGCAGGTCCTCGTCCATCGGGATCTGGCCGATGCGCGCGTCGCTCTGCTGCACCAGCTGCAGGGCCAGCGTCAGCACGCCCAGCGCTTCGCGGCGCTGTTCGCTGCGGCTGGGGCCGAAATCCTCTTCTTCTTCCAATTGATCGTCGCTATGCATGTTTCACCGCCTACCCGGAGCGAAAGGATACGCCCATGACCCCCCTCACCGCAGCTTCCGATGATTCCCTGGCCCGGCTGGACCGGCTTTCGGGCCTGGCCCGCGAGGTGCTGCGCCAGTGCAGTGCGCTGGGCGCCAGCCAGGCCGAAGTGGCCGTGGGCGAAGACAGCGGCCTGTCGGTGAACGTGCGCATGGGCGAGGTGGAGACGGTGGAGCGCACCCAGGACCGCAGCGTCGGGGTGACGGTGTACTTCGGCCAGCGCAAGGGCAGCGCCAGCACCGCCGACCTGCAGCCGGCCAGCCTGGCGTCCACCGTGGAGATGGCCTGCGCCATCGCCCGGCACACCGAGGCCGACCCGGCCGCCGGCTTGGCCGACGCCCACCGCATGGCCGACGACCTGCGCGAATTCGACGGCTGGCACCCCTGGGCGCTGGACGCCGACCGCGCCATCGCGCTGGCGGTGGAGGCCGAGGCCGCCGGCCGCGCCGCCGATGCGCGCATCGCCAACTCCGACGGCGCCGGCATGCACAGCGGCGAAAGCGTGTCGGTGTACGCCAACAGCCACGGCTTCGTCGGCGCCGAGCGCAGCACCAGCCATTCGCTGAGCCTGTCGCTGATCGCCGGCAGCGGCGACGGCATGCAGCGCGACTACTGGTACAGCAGCGGCCTGTCGCCCGACGACCTGGAGTCGCCGGTGCAGGTGGGCCGCAAAGCCGCCGAGCGCACCGTGGCCCGGCTGGACCCGCGGCCGATCAAGACCGGCGACTACCCGGTGCTGTTCGCGCCGGAAATGGCCCGCAGCCTCATCGGCCACCTGCTGGGCGCGATTTCCGGCGGCGCCCTGTATCGCCGCGCCAGCTTCCTGCTCGACCACGCCGGCCAGCGCATCCTGCCGCCGTGGTTCAACGTGGTGGAGCGCCCGCATATCGCGCGCGGCCTGCGTTCGGCGGCCTATGACGCCGAAGGCGTGGCCACCGTGGATTCGGACATCGTGCGCGACGGCGTGCTGGCCCGCTACCTGCTGGGCAGCTATTCGGCGCGCAAGCTCGGGCTGCAAAGCACCGGCAATGCCGGCGGCGTGCACAACCTGGAAGTCACGGCCAATGCCGATGGGCTCAAGGAGATGGCGCGCGGCATGGGCCGCGGCCTGCTGGTGACCGAGCTGATGGGGCAGGGCGCCAACAACGTCACCGGCGACTATTCGCGCGGCGCGGCGGGCTTTTGGGTCGAGCACGGCGAGATAGCGCACCCGGTGGACGAGCTCACCATCGCCGGCCGCATGCAGGACATCTTCCAGGCCATCGAGGCGGTGGGCGCCGACGTGGACCGCCGGTCGCACGTGGCCGTGGGTTCGATCCTGGTGGGCCGGATGATGGTGGCCGGCGAGGCCTGATTCCCCGTTGCCTTGACACTGCCATCACAAGACGGGACAGTGGCCGCTGAACCGCCGCCAGGCGGACTACCGACCGCAACGAAAGGGGAAAACCGATGTCCGACCCGATGGAAAACACGCCGCCGCCGATGGATAGCGCGCCGCCGCCGATGACCAGTGGCATTCCCGAGGACGAGCGGATGTGGGCCATGTTCGCCCATCTTTCGGCCCTGCTGGGTGGACTGTTGACCAGCGCCTTCGGCGGCTGGGGCACGTTCATCGGCCCGCTGGTGATCTGGTTGGTCAAGAAGGACACCATGCCGTTCGTGGACAGCCAGGGCAAGGAAGCGCTGAACTTCAACATCACCATCGCCATCATCATGGTCGCGCTGACGGTGTTCTCCATCGTCACCCTGGGCATCGGCCTGCTGATCGCGGTGCCGGTGATGATCATCGTCGGCATTGGTGCGCTGGTGCTGATCATCATCGCGTCGATGAAGGCCAAGGATGGCATCGGCTACCGCTACCCGATGACGCTGCGCCTGGTGAAGTAAGCCACCCGCAACCCACAAGGAAAGGCGGCCCTCGCGGGCCGCTTTTTTTTGGCTCTTCTCCAAACTGCGGGGACTGGCGCCGTCGCCACCCCGGAAGCGAGGGTCACTG
>QBLY01000032.1 GCA_003241895.1 Lysobacteraceae bacterium | reverse complement strand
TCCTGCGACAGCGTCTCGATGGCGCTGGTGCCATAGGCCAGCGCCACGGGAATCACGCCCGCGCCGCGCAGGGCCTCGACCAGTGCCTTGGCGTCGGCCGTGTCCGGGCAGCGGCTCAGGCCGCCGAAATCAATCACCACCGCGGCGCGAGCGAACAGCTTCGGGCCGCGCTGCACCCGGTCGGCCATTTCAGCGGCCAGGCGCGCCGGGTCCAGCGTGCGCACCCGCAAGTTGGCGATGCCGACCTGGCCGAACTTCAGTTCGCCGGCCTGTTCGTAGTCGATGGGGGGTGCGGCGGCCATGGTCAGCTCCCGGTGGCCGGGGCCGGGCTGCGGCCGGGCAGGGCGCGGGCCTTGAGCCAGGGCTGGTCGGGCAGCTGCGCCCCGTAGGTGTCGGCGACGAACGGATAGCTGCACATCTCCTTGACCAGCATGGCCACGCGGATGTCGGTGCCGGGCATCATCTGCTGGCCGACCTCGCGAAAGCCGAAGCTGCCGTGGAAGAGCAGGGCCGGGTCATTGCCGGTCTGCAGGAAGACCTCGCAGCACAGCTGCGGCCAGCGCAGCTCGGCAAAACTCTGCACGTCGGCGTAGAAAGCGCGGCCGCGGCCGCCGCCACGCCGCGGCGCGGCGATCACGATGCGGTCGACGTACAGGAAGCGACCCTTGCGGTCCTGGAACCACTTGAAGTTCGGGCTGTCGTGGGGGGCCTGGTCGCTCAGCGCCACCAGGAAGCCGGTGACCTGGCCGTCCTGTTCGGCGACGCGGAAATATTCGGCGTGTTCCCAGAAGAAGCGCACCTTGGCTTCGTCCATGGCAAGAATGGACGGCCCGGCCGCGTTGTTCAGCGCAAGCACCGCATCAAGCTCGTGCTCCCGCACGTCGCGGAGGGTGATCAGCATGGATAGAGGACTCCGATGGCAGAGGGGCCGCCTGGACGGGAAACTCCGGCGGGCGATCGGGGAGAGATTATCGCACGGGCGCCCGGCGCCGGGGCGCGGCCTGGGGATTCTTCGTCCAGCCATGACTTTCGGGGGGGCGTGGCCGCGGGCTCCGGGCCTATGATGCGGGGATGCTGAACAGCCTTTCCCACACCCAGTTGCTCCGGTACGCCGGAATGTTCACCTGGGCGATGGTGGGCGTTCCCCTGATCGTGCTGACCTGGCATTTCCCATTGGGCGAAGGCCAGGACGCCGCGGGCGCCTCATCGGGCTTCTCCACACCCGGCCTGACGCCGGCCACCGTGGCCTACCTGGCCTTCGGCATCATTTACTGGCAGGTCACCCGCGCCTTGGGCATGCGCAAGCCGCGGGCCCTGGACATCGTGCTGCTGGCCGCGCTGACGATATCGGCTATCGCGGTGTGCGCCCAGACCGGCACCGGCGTGGGCGCGGTGTTGATGATGATCATCGCCGGCGTCATTCCCTGGCTGTTGCCGCTGCCGGTGGGCGTGCTGTGGCTGGTGCTGCAGCACGTGGCGCTGGTGCCGGTGTTCAGCCGCATGGAGGACTTCACGCCCGGGTTCGCGGTGCTGCAGGCCATGCTTTACGTGGGGTATTCGAGCTTCGCGATGGTGATCGGCCTGGTGGCCAAGCAGCAGGCGCAGGCCCGCGAGGAACAGCGCCGCCTGAACGCCGAACTGCGCGCCACCCGGGCGCTGCTGGCCGAGAGTTCGCGCATGAGCGAGCGCGTCCGCATCTCGCGCGAGCTGCACGACCTGCTGGGCCACCACCTCACGGCGCTGAGCCTGAACCTTGAGGTCGCCGGCCACCTCACGCAGGGGCGCGCGCAGGAACACGTCCGCCAGAGCCACACCCTGGCCAAGCTGCTGCTCACCGACGTGCGCGAAGCGGTCAGCGAGATGCGCGACGAAGGCGCCATCGACCTCAGCGGCGCCGTGCGCACCCTGGTGGAAGGGGTGCCGGCACTGGACATCCGCCTGGATCTGTCCGAGCCGCTGAGCATCGACGATCCCGAGCGCGCGCACGTGTTGCTGCGCTGCACCCAGGAAATCATCACCAACGCGGTGCGCCATGCGGGGGCGTCGACCCTGTGGCTGAGCATCGCCCGCGACGCCACCGAAGCCCGCATCCAGGCCCGCGACGACGGCCGCGGCGCCGAAGCCGATCCGGTACAGGGCAACGGCCTGCGCGGCATCCGCGAACGTTTGGCTGCCTACGGCGGCCGCATTGAAATCATCACCGGGCGCGGGCAGGGTTTCGCGCTGGACATCCGATTGCCACTGGAGAACGCCGCATGATCCGTGTCTGCCTGGTCGACGACCAGACCCTGGTTCGCCAGGGTGTCAAATCGCTGCTCGAACTCGCCGATGGCATCGAAGTGGTGGCCGAGGCGTCCGACGGCCGCCAGGCGATCGAGCTGATCCCGCAAATCAAGCCCGACGTGGTCCTGATGGACATGCGCATGCCGGTGATGTCGGGCCTGGAGGCGCTGCAGGCGCTGTCGGGCCAGGGCCTGCTGCCGCCCACCATCATCCTGACCACCTTCGACGACGACCAGCTGGTGCTGGCCGGCATCCGCGCCGGTGCGCGCGGCTACCTGCTCAAGGACGTGTCGCTGGACCAGCTGGTGAACGCCATCCAGACCGTCGCCAGCGGCGGATCGCTGGTGCAGCCCGCCGTCACCCAGCGGCTCCTGTCGGGCCTGGAGGGCCTGCAGACTGAGTTCGTCAGCCTGGACCAGCCCGATCCGCTCACCGAGCGCGAAACCGAAATCCTGCGGCTGATGGCCGGCGGCTTTTCGAACAAGGAAATCGCCAACTCGCTCGGGGTGGCCGAGGGCACGGTCAAGAACCACGTGTCCAACATCCTGTCCAAGCTGGGTGTGCGTGACCGTACCCGGGCCGTCCTGAAGGCCTTCGAGCTCAAGCTGGTATAGCCCTGCGCCAGCCGTGGCGGGGGTCCCGGGAAGTTTTCCGGCCACCCCTGCCGGCCGGCGGCATGACCTGATATCCTCTGCGATTCCGGCGGTTGCACCTGTCAACCCGCCGAGGATTGGTCCCGGAGAACCCAAGAATGACCCGAGTTATTGAATGGATTGTCTCGCTGCTGATCGTCATCGCGCTGTTCGTGGTGATCGGTCTGTTCTTGCCCGCTAAGCGCACGGTGTCGGAGTCGGTCGAGACCAATCGCCCGATGTCCACCGTGAACGACCTGTTGGGCAGCTTCACGCGCTTCCGCGACTGGAACGCCCTGGTCAACAAGGACCCCCGCGTCCAGCTCACCACGTCCGGCCCTGAGCAGGGCGTCGGTGCCACGCTGGCGTACCAGTCCAACGATGGCCTGACCGGCAGCGGCACCTGGAAACTGGTCGAGGACGTGCCTGGCGAGAAGATCGTCTATGCCGTCGAGAACGACTCCCGCGGCAGCGACAAGCGCATGACCTTCCGCTTCGAGCGCACCGGCCAGCGCAACCAGAACGTCAAGATCACCCAGCGCTACACAGTTGATTACGGCTGGGACCTGATCGGTCGCTACGCCGGCCTGTATGTCACCCGCGGCATCGGCGACGAGATCAAGGCCGGCCTGGTCAAGGTCAGCAACCTGTTCGCCACCATCCCGCGCTTCGACTACAGCCAGCACGAGCCGGGCTTCTCGTTCGTCGAGCTGCCGGCCGTCAACGCCCTGCTGGTGACCACGGCGGCCAAGCGTGCCAACGACGACATCGCCACGGCCATGACCAACCAGCTCAAGTGGATCGAGCAGGTCATCGACAAGAACGACATCGAGGCCGCCGGTCCGATGCGCATCGTCACCAATGAGTTCAGCTCCGACACCTACGGCTTCGACATCGTGATGCCGATCCGCCGCAAGGGCACCGGCCCGGCGCCGGTGGAATCGGACACGGCCGAAGCCGCCGAAGGTGATGCCGCCGCCGAAGGCGAGGCGATTGCCGAAGCCCAAACCGCTCCGGAGGCACCGGTGGACCCGAACGCGCCGCTGGAAAGGCTGGACGTGAAGGTTGAAGGCCCGGTCGTTTACGCCCAGCTGCCGGCCATGCGCGCTGCCACCACCACCTATACCGGTCCGTCGCCTGGCCTGCCGCGCGTGCGTGACCTGGCCAAGGCCTGGGCGATGGTGCGCGGTGCCGAAACCTGGGACCGCCCGTACGAGCAATACCTCAACCCGATCAAGGACATGCTGTTGGAAGATGCGGAGTTCCGCGTGTTCTGGCCGGTCCGGGTAGCGGGCGTCGAGCCGGCCGAGCCGGTGATCATCGCGCCGCTGCCGACCGAACCGGCCGCAGAAGGCGCAGAGGCCGAAGCGGCTCCCGCCCAAGCCCCGGAAACACCGGTCGCAGGTTGAGCAATTCGCAGGGCGGGCCAAGTGCCCGCCCTGTCATTTCTGGTGCCCGCATTAGCGAGACTCTAACCCGATGATCCAGGCACACGCCCTGCACAAGCGCTATGGCCGCCTGCTGGCGGTGGATGGCATCAGCTTCAAGGTTGAACCCGGCGAAGTGCTGGGCTTCCTGGGCCCCAACGGCGCCGGCAAGTCCACCACCATGAAGATGATCGCTGGTTTCCTGGCGCCCACCTCCGGCACCGCCACCGTTTGTGGCCACGACGTGCAGTCCGACCCGATGGCGGCGCGCCGTTCGCTGGGCTATCTGCCCGAGGGCGCGCCGGGCTACGGCGAGATGAGCCCCGAGGGCTTCCTGGGCTTCGTTGCCGACGTGCGCGGGCTTACCGGCGAGCGACGCGCCGAGCGCCTCCAGGCCGTGTACAAGCGCCTGTCGCTGGAAGACGTGCTGCACCAGCCCATCGATACCCTTTCGAAGGGTTTCAAGCGCCGCGTCGGCCTGGCCGCTGCCATCCTGCACGACCCGCCCGCGCTGATCCTGGACGAGCCGACCGACGGCCTGGACCCGAACCAGAAGCACGAGGTGCGCACGCTTATCCGCGAACTGGCGCGCGAGCGGACGGTGCTGCTGTCCACCCACATCCTGGAAGAAGTGGAAGCGGTTTGCAGCCGCGCCATGATCGTCGCACGCGGCAAGGTGCTGGCCGACAACACGCCGGCCGAGCTGCTGGCGCGTTCGCGCTTCCAGGGCGCGGTGTCGCTGCTGGCGTCCGACAGCATCGCCGCCCGCGCCGCGTTGGACGGCATGCCCGGCGTCAGCGGTTTCCACCAGGACGCCGGCGACGGCCGCCTGTACGTTTTCCCGCAGGGCAGGCCGGTGGTGTCCGAGGCGGTGGCCGAGCGCCTGCGGCAGCGCGGAGTGGTGTTCACCGGACTGCAGCCCGAGCGCGGGCGGCTCGATGAAGTCTTCCGCCGCATCACCACCGCGCAGGCCAAGCCATGAGCGCGGTGTATTCGGTGTTCAAGCGCGAGTTCGCCAGCTATTTCGCCACGCCGCTGGCGGTGGTGTTCCTGGTCATCTTCCTGGCCTTGGCCGGCGCGTTCACGTTCTACCTGGGGGGCTTCTACGAAGCCGGGCAGGCCGACCTGCAGCCCTTCTTCCGCTTCCATCCCTGGCTTTACCTGCTGCTGGCGCCGGCCGTAGCCATGAGGCTGTGGGCCGAGGAACGCAAATCGGGCACCCTGGAGCTGCTGCTGACGCTGCCGCTGGCGCTTTGGCAGGCGGTGCTTGGCAAATTCCTGGCGGCGTGGGCCTTCCTTGGCCTGGCGCTGGCGCTGACCTTCCCGATGTGGATCACGGTGGCGTGGCTGGGTGACCCCGACCACGGCGTCATCCTGGCCAGCTACCTGGGCAGCTGGCTTATGGCGGGGGCGTTCCTGGCCATCGGTGGCGCGCTGTCGGCGGCCACGCGCAGCCAGGTGGTGGCTTTCATCCTGACCGTGGTGATCTGTTTGCTGCTGCTGCTCGCGGGCTTCCCGCTGGCGCTTGACCTGGTGCGCGGCTGGGCGCCGCAAGCCTGGGTGGACGCCTTCGCCGGCTTGAGTTTCCTCACCCACTTCCAGGCCATCAGCCGCGGCGTGCTGGACCTGCGCGACGTGGTGTTCTTCCTGCTCTGCATCGCCACCTGGCTGGCCGCCACGGTGCTGGTGATCGACCTGAAGAAGGCCGACTGAACGCCATGACCCGACCCAACCGACGCTACATCCCCCTGCTGGCCCTGGCGCTTCTGGCGCTGGGTTTCGTGGCGCTGGTGGCGCTTTCTTCGGTGCTGCTGCGCGGTGCCCGCGTCGACCTCACCCAGAAGCAGCTGTACACGCTGTCGCAGGGCACCCGCAGCGTGCTGGCCCGCGTGGACGAGCCGATCCGGCTGAAACTCTATTACTCCGAGCACGCCACCCGCGACCTGCAGCAGTTCCGCGTCTTCGCCACCCGCGTGCGCGAACTGCTGGAGGAAATCGCCGCGCGCTCGGACGGCAAGGTCACGCTGGAAGTGATCGACCCCGAGCCATTCTCCGAGGCCGAGGACCAGGCCGCGGCCCATGGCCTGCAGGCGGTGCCGCTGGGCAGTACGGGCGAAAAGCTTTATTTCGGCCTGGTGGGCGTCAACAGCACCGACGGCGAAACCGTGATGCGCTTCATCCAGCCCGACAAGGAAGCGTTCCTGGAGTACGACGTGGCCAAGCTGGTGTCCACGCTGAGCGTGGACTCGCTGCCCGTGGTGGGACTGGTGAGCGGCCTGCCGACCGGTCCCAGCACCGACCCCACCGGCCGCACCACGCCGGGCTGGGTGGTGGACCGTCAGGTGAGCGAGCTGTTCGAACTGCGCCGCTTCCAGGGCAACCCGACCAGTTTCGCCGACGACGTCGACCTGCTGTGGCTGGTGCACCCGCGCGGGCTGCCGGACGACACGCTGTACGCGATCGACCAGTTCGTGCTTCGCGGTGGCCGGCTGCTGGTTTTCGTGGACCCCGATTCGGAGGCTGACCAGTCGGGGGTGGACCCGTTGGATCCGCTGTCGCTGGCCATCCCGCGCAGCTCCGACCTGCCGGCGCTGTTCGCGGCCTGGGGCATCCTGTACGACGCCACCCGCGTGGTGCTGGACGACAAGCACGCGCTGCAGGTCCAGCCTGATCCCAACGGCCTGCCGGTGCGGCACCTGGCGGTGTTGGGACTGGCCAAGGACGCGCTCAACCAGGACGACGTGGTGTCGGCCGAGCTGCAAAGCCTTAACCTGTCGAGCGTGGGTACGCTTGGGCTTTCGCGTGAGTCCACGCTGGCCATGAGCGCGCTGGCGCAAAGCTCCAGCGCGTCGTCGCTGGCACTGGTCAGCGACGTGCGCGACGCCGTGGCCGACCCGGGCAGCCTGCGCACGGGCTTCAAGCCGGGCGGCGAGCCCTTCGTTCTGGCGGCGCGCTTCACGGGCCCGCTTGAGTCCGCCTTCCCCGATCGAAGCGGCGACACGCACCTGGCCGCCAGCGTCGAACCGGTGAACATCGTGGTGGTGGCCGACACCGACGTGCTCACCGACCGGCTGTGGGTGCAGGTGAACGACTTCCTGGGGCAGCCGGTGTACAACGCGTTCGCCGGCAACGGCGATTTCGTCTACAACGCCGTGGACAACCTGGTGGGCAACTCCGACCTGATTTCGGTGCGCACGCGCGCCACGGCGGCCCGGCCGTTCAAGCGCGTGGCGTCCCTGCGGCGCGCCGCCGAGGAGCGCTACCGCAGCACCGAGCAGAAGCTGCAGGGCCAACTGGACGACCTCGAGAAGCAGCTGGCCGCGCTGCAGAAGCCGGGCGCCAATGGCCAGGCCCAGGCGCTGTCGCCGCAGCAGCAGGCCGAGATAGTGCGGTTCCAGGACGAGAAGCTGCGCATGCGCAAGGAGCTGCGTGAAGTGCAGCATCGCCTCAACGCCGACATCGACGCGCTGGGCGCGCGACTCAAGTTGATCAACATCCTGGGCATGCCGCTGCTGGTGGTGCTGGTGGCGCTACTGGTGGCGTGGCGGCGCTGGCAGCGCCGGCGTGCGGCGGTGGCCTGAGCCATGCGCGCGCGCACCCTGCTGCTGTTGGCGCTGGCGGTGGTGCTGGCCTCGGGCCTGGCCTGGTGGCTGGTCGAACGCCAGGCACCGGGCAACGCGGTGTCGGAAACGATGGCCTTGCCCGGTTTTTCCGGCCGCGTTGACGCCATTGACCGTATCGAGGTGCTGGGCGCCGGTGCCAAGCCGCTGGTGCTGATCGAGAAGCGCGACGGCCGATGGCTCATGCCCGATCGCGACGGCTGGCCGGCGAACCAGCGCGAAGTGGGCAGCGCCCTGTTCCGGCTGGGCCAGGCGCGACGCATCGAAGCCAAGACGGCCGATCCCAAGCGCCACGTCCGGCTCGGCGTTGAAGACGTTTCCGCCGCCGACGCCAGGGGCACGCAGCTGGTGCTGTCGGGCGGCGCCGGCGAACCCGTGCGGATCACCGTGGGCAACAACCATCCGGCGCTCGGCGGCAGCTACGTGCGCCTGGGCGACGAGCCGCAGGCCTGGCTGCTGGACGCAGACATCGCACCCGCACGCAGCGCGCCCGACTGGCTCGACCGCCGCCTGCTGGACCAGCCGATGGCGCGCCTTGAGCTGATTCGCATCACGCCCGCCAAGGGGCGTGCGTTCCGCCTTTCGCGCGTGGACGATCGCTTCAGCCTCGATGGCCTGTCGCCAAACGCGATGGCCGACCCGGACGCCGGCAACACCACGGCTGGCTTCACCAACCAGCTGCCGCTGGACGACGTGGCCAAGGACTCGGGCGCCACGGCAACCCAGACCGCGGTATTCGAAACCCTCGACGGCCTGCGCATCACCGTCGCCGCCTGGCCGCAGGACGCAGGCACCTGGGCGCGCCTGGGCGTGGAACTGGATGAAGACCGCGCGGCGGCGTGGTTCGCCAAGCCGCAGGCGCCGCCCGCCGCGGCGCAACAGGGCGCCGGGGTTGACGCCGCCAAGCCCGCGCCGGCCGAACGCCGCCTCGCCGACCTGCGTACCCAAGTGGACGCGTGGCGGCGGTCTTTCACCGGTCGCCAGTTCCTGCTGCCGCCCGAGCAGGCGCAGGCGCTGATGCGCTCGCGCGACAACTACCTCGACGGCACGCAGTGAATCGCCTGCATCGCGCACTGGCGGCCTTCGGCGCACTGGCCTGCGCCGTCTCGGTGGGCTTGGGCGCGTATGCCTCGCATGGCCTGGACGGCGACGCCGCGCGGCGGGTCGGATTGGCCGCGCTGTTCGCGTTCGGTCACGGCGTCGCGCTGCTGCTGCTGGCGCCAGCGGCCGGCGCCCGGCTGCGGTCGGCCGCGCTGTCATCCCTGGCGCTGGGCGTGCTGCTGTTCTCGGGCAGCCTGCTGGCCGCGGTGTTCCTGTCGGCACCCACGGTACTGGCGCCGACCGGAGGCATGCTGATGATGCTGGGCTGGCTGGCGCTGGCCATCGACGCCCTTCGTCGCTGAGCACGAACCATGGCGCGCTACGTCCGCGGTTTCGATCTCGACGTGGCCGCGGCCCACCTGGCCAAGCGGGACCGCAAGCTGGGCCGCTGGATCGAACGCATCGGCCCGCTGGACGTCGCAGTGGGCTGGCGCAAGCCCTTCGACACCACCGACTCGCTGGCGCGCGCCATCCTCTACCAACAGCTTTCGGGCAAGGCCGCCGCCACCATCGTTGGCCGCGTCGAGGTGGCGCTGGATGCCAGGAAGCTGCACGCCGACACCCTGTGCCGGGTGGACGACGCCGCACTGCGTGCCTGCGGGGTGTCGGGCAACAAGACGCTGGCGCTGCGCGACCTGGCCGCCCGCGCGGCGCGCGGCGAGGTGCCGTCGTCGCGTGAAATGGCCGGCCTGCACGACGCGGACATCATCGAACGCCTCACCGCCGTGCGCGGCATCGGGCGCTGGACGGTGGAAATGATGCTGATGTTCCACCTGGGTCGCCCCGACGTGCTGCCGGTGGACGACCTGGGCGTGCGCAAGGGCGCACAGCTGCTCGACAAGCTCGATGAAATGCCCAAGCCCAGGGCCCTGGCCGAGCGGGGCGAGAAGTGGGGGCCTTACCGCACCCTGGCAGGGCTCTACCTGTGGCGCATCGCCGACAGCGCGGCAGCGGCGAAGCCGGCCGTGAAGCGTTCGCAGGATTGACCGGCGCGGCTCAGGCCGCCCGATGCCAGCGCCAGTGCCAGGGCTCGTAGGTGATGCCGTGCGGGTTGTCGCGCGGGTAGCTCATCTGGAAACCGAAACCGCCCGCATGCCGCTGCAGCCAAGCGAAAGCCGCGGTGGTTTCGAAACTTTCCTCGGCCGCCGGTTCGCCGGGGGTACTGATGTCCAGCGCCACGCCGCCGTGGTGTTCGCTGTAGCCGGGCGCCGCGTTCACGCTGAGTATTTCTTCCACCGTGAGGCCGCGCGCCAGCTTCCGCTCGAAGATGCCCAGCTGGTAGTCGTGGCTGCGGTAGCCGGAGATGGCCTGCAGCACGATGCCGTCGGCCAGCGCCGCGCCGTGCATGCGGCGCCAGGCGCGCGCGGCGGGCGCCAGCAGCCACAGGACGCGCCGGTAGCGGTCGAAACCGGCGAACTCCAGTCGGCAGGGTTCGGCGAACAGGGGCAGCCCGCTGCGGCCACCGTAGTCGTGGTCGAGTCCCAGCCACTGCAGCCGGTCGATCAGCCCGTCCAGCGGCAGCGCGTAGTCCTGGCCGGCGCGCTCGGTGGGGGCCTCAAGCGCCGACAGCGCCTCGGCGACCCCGGGTTCGCGCGCCAGGCCGGCAACCAGAGCATGCAGGCGGCCACCGCCCAGCGCCGCCAGGAACCGGCCGTCGCGCTTGCGGCGCAGCACCCAGTCGGCGCCGGCCATTGCGCGGGCGTCGGCCGAGGCCCGGGCACGCAGCAGGCGCGCGGGCCAGGCCTCCACGTCGGGGCTGTTGACCAGGTGCCAGTCGAGGGGCTTCATGCCGCCAGCTTAGCGGTGCCGCCCGGCCGCCGGGAAGCGCGTGTCAGCCCTGGCTCCGGCGCAGGATGTCCAGGACGGCCTGCGGGTGCTCCAGGCCCAGCAGCCAGATCCGGCCGTCGGCGTGCGGCAGCGCCAGCACCTTTGACGGGTCGGTGACCAGGCAGAAGGCCTTGCGGCGATCGCGAAGCCGGAAGTGCCCGGCCAGCAGCCCGGGCATGCCCACGCCGTTGGTCTTGAGCAAGGGCTTGAGCTCCGTATGCTCGCGCAGGTCCACCACGCGGGCCTGGTCGAGGTCGAAATCCGACAGTGGCGCCTGCCGGGTGTAGAAGGTCGCCTTGACCCGCAGGTGCTTGCCGTCGAACGTGGCTTCGCGGCGCCACATCGGCAGCACCATGCCCAGCGTCAGCACGGCAATGAGTCCCTGGATGGCCAGCATCACCACCGGGGACATCTCGCCGGCCCCCACCTGCAGCAGGGCGACGACGGCGATGATGATCGGCAGCACCGCGGCGAACAGCACCGCCAGCACGACGGGTGCCTTGCCGAGTCTTGAAAGGGCGAGTCGTCGTTCGGTGCTCATGGCGAGGTTTCCTCGTCGGAGTCGGGTGGGCGCAGGCGGCCACCCTTGCGCAGGGCGTCGCGCAGCACGTATTCGATCTGGGCGTTCACCGAGCGCAGTTCGTCGTCGGCCCAGTGCTGGATGGCTTCCAGCACCTCGGCGTTGATGCGCAGCGGGTAGGCTTTTTTCTCCGCCATGTCCGGCTCAGTAGATGCTGCCGGCGTTGACGATCGGCTGCGTGCCGCGCTCGCCGCACAGCACCACCAGCAGGTTGCTGACCATCACCGCGCGGCGCTCGGGATCGAGGTCCACGACCTTGCGTGCCGACAGCTGCTCGAGCGCCATTTCCACCATGCTAACGGCGCCTTCGACGATGCGGGTGCGGGCGGCGATGATGGCGCCGGCCTGCTGGCGCTGCAGCATGGCCTGGGCGATTTCCGGGGCGTAGGCCAGGTGGCTGATGCGCGCTTCGGACACGTGCACGCCGGCCTGGGCCAGTCGTTCCTGGATTTCCTCGGTAAGGTGCTTGGCGATCTCGGCGGCGTGGCTGCGCAGGGCGACGGTGCCGTCCTCGTGCTGGTCGTAGGGGTAGCTGGTGGCCATGGCGCGCAGCGCGGCTTCGGTCTGGATGTGCACGAAGCTTTCGTAGTCGTCCACGTTGTAGACGGCTTCGGCCGAGTCCACCACAAGCCACACCACCACCGCGGCGATCTCGATCGGGCTGCCGTCCAGGTCGTTGACCTTGAGCTTGCCGCTTTCGAAGTTGCGCACGCGCAGGCTGATCTTCTTGGCCGAGTAGAACGGGTTGTTCCAGCGCAGGCCCTGGTCCTTCACGGTGCCGATGTACTTGCCGAACAGGCTCTGCACGGCGGCCTGATTGGGCTCGACCATGTAGAAACCGGCCAGCGCGAACAGCCAGACCAGGCCCAGGACCAGCGAGCTGGCGATGTACAGGCCGACGCTGTCGCGGATGCCGAAAATGAAGAGGGCGATGATTCCGGCACCGACCAGAAGCAGGCCGAGCAGGGTGGGAATACCGTTGATGGAGCGCAAGGACTGTTCTTTCATGGTGAATCTCCCGAGTGATGATCGGAAGATATCACAATGATATCAGTCGACAATAGGCCGGAGGTCAGGCGCTCGACCGGGGTCGAACCACCGGCTCAGTTGGCAGCCTTGGCTTTCATTTCAATCCGGTACCGGAACAGGGGCGAGGGCAACTGCTCGCTGGCGATGAACATTTCCTGCCCATCCAGCGAAAACGCCAGCGCTTCGGCCTGTGGGATCCACGGCAGGGTGAGGTTGGGCAGGTTGGCGGCCAGGGCCGGCTGCCAGCTTTCGTCGCGGCCTCGCACCAGGAAATGGACGGAGCGGTAGTTCAGCACCGCCAGCACGCGGCCGTTGGGGCTGAGGTCGGCGGCGGTTATCTGGGCACGGTAGCGGCCGTACAGGGGGCTTCGCGCCAGGTCGCCCGCGTCGGGCTGTTCGATGCCGGTCAGGGTGCCCAACTTCTCGGCGACCGACTCCTTGCCGTGGTTCTTGAGCGGCAGGCGGAACAGTTCGGCCGGCACGCGCTTCTTGGACACCAGCAGCACTTCACCGCGCACCGGGTCTACGGCCGCTGCCTCGCAGTCGCGCGGGCCGTCGGGCCAGCGGAAGCGCACGGTCCAGGCCAGGGTGGCGGGCCGGGTAAGGTCGCTGGGCTCTTCGAAGACGTGCACGGCCAGGTCCTGGCGGATGCCGCCGTTGTCGCCGGTGTCGGCGACCAGCAGGTAGTTGCGGCCGTCGAGTTGGAACGAGGCGATGTCTTCCCAGTCGATGTTCCGGGCGCCCACCACGTCCACGGTGCCCTGGTGCCGGCCGCGGTCGTCCATCAAGTGCAGCTGCGCGGTGTTGCCGCTGTCGTTGATGGCCCAGTACTTGCCCGGATACGTACGCGACGCGGCCAAGCCGCTGATTTCGTCCATGGCCTCGTGGGTGACCAGGCCGGCGACCTCCGGGCTGCCCCAGCGGGCGGCAAGGGTTGGCGCGGACAACAGCAGGGCGAGGGGCAGCAGGATCCGTTGCATGAGCGAGGCTTCCTTGAAGGCCCAGCATGACAGAAACCTCGCGGCCGCAGAACCGCCGGGGCCTGCCGGACAGACTGGCTACAATGGCGTATCGACCCCAACGCCAGCGCCGCCAACGCCATGACCGACTCCCGCGCCGTCACCCTGGGCACACCTCTTTCGCCGCGGTCCCGCCGGGTACTGCTGCTTGGCTCGGGCGAGCTGGGCAAGGAAGTGGCCATCGAACTGCAGCGGCTGGGCGTGGAGGTGATCGCGGCCGACCGCTACGACAACGCTCCGGCGATGCAGGTGGCGCATCGCAGCCACACCCTGAACATGCTCGACCCGGCCGCCCTGCGCGACCTGGTCGCGCACGAAAAACCCGACCTGGTGGTGCCCGAAATCGAGGCCATCCACACCCAGACCCTGGTGGAGATCGAATCCGAAAGCGGCCTGCACGTGGTGCCCACCGCGCGCGCCGCGCGCCTGACGATGGACCGCGAAGGCATCCGCCGCCTTGCGGCGGAAACGCTGGAGCTGCCGACCTCGCCCTACCGCTTCGTCGACACCCACGAGCAATACCTCGCCGCCGTCGCCGCCATCGGCCTGCCCTGCGTGGTCAAGCCGGTGATGTCGTCGTCGGGCAAAGGCCAGAGCACCGTGCGCACGCCCGACCAGGTGGACGCGGCCTGGAACCACGCCCAGACCGGCGGCCGGGCGGGGCAGGGGCGCTGCATCGTCGAGGGCTTCGTGGCGTTCGACTACGAGATCACGCTGCTGACCGTGCGTCATCGCGACGGCACCAGCTACTGCGACCCGATCGGCCACCTGCAGGTGGACGGCGACTATCGCGAAAGCTGGATGCCGCAGCCGATGTCGCCGCTGGCCCTGCAGCGCTCACGCGACATCGCGCGCCGCATCACCGACGACCTGGGCGGTTGGGGCGTGTTCGGCGTGGAGCTGTTCGTGCGTGGCGACGAGGTGTGGTTCAGCGAAGTCTCGCCGCGCCCGCACGACACCGGCCTGGTGACGCTGGTGTCGCAGGAACTGAGCCAGTTCGCGCTGCATGCGCGGGCCATCCTGGGCCTGCCTATTCCCAACATCGCCACCCTCGGGCCCTCGGCCTCGTGCGCGGTGCTGGCCACCGGCCACGGCGTGCCCGAGTTCCATGGGGTGGACGCGGCCCTGGTCGAACCCGACACCGCGCTGCGACTGTTCGGCAAGCCGCGGGTGGAAGGGCACCGGCGCGTGGCCGTGACGCTGGCGCGCGACGTGGACGTGGAATGCGCGCGGGCCAAGGCGCGACGCGCCGCGGCGGCGCTGAATATCGCGCTGGGCTGAACCGGCGCGTCGGCCCGGGTCATTCCCGGGCGGCGAGGTCCACCCAGACCAGGCGGTGGTCGCTGGCGCCCAGCCACGCCGCGCCGGTTTCACCGGGCCGGGGCCAGAACACGCCGCTGGCCTGCACCGGCAGGCCCGCCGACGGCAGCACGTAGTCCACGCGGTAGTTGCCGTTGCGCAGGCCGAACGAGGCCGTGTCGTGTGCGGGGCTGGATTTGTGCGAGTTGTTGGCCGGGTTGGCCGCCGCGTCGGCGGCGGCGCCGTCGCTGCGCGGCGTGGCGTAGCGCAGCACGCGCGGGTTCTCAAGCAGCTGGTGGATGGCGCCGGGCAGGCTGCCGCCGTCGGCGGGGTCGGCGTTGTAGTCGCCGGCGATCACGAAGCGCGCCTGGTCGTCGAGTCCGCCGCAGCGGCCGGCGTCGTCGCACAGCCAGGGCTTTTCACCCGGCGTGACGTATTCCGCCCACAGCCTGATCTCGTCGTGGTTGCGCGCGGCGTTGCGGCGCTCGGGGCCGTCGAATACCGGCGGCGTGGGATGCGCTGCCAGGAAATGGATGCGGCCCAGCGGCGTGTCGATCGGCACGTCCCAGTGCGACTTCGAACTCAGGCGCAGCTGCGACCAGACGTCGGCCGGGTAGAACGCGCGGCCGTCGGGATACCTGGGTTCAAGCGCGCCGGGCATCGTGCTCCAGCGCAGCAGGCGGAAACTGCGCACGGCGTCGGCATCGATCGGGTGCATGGAAAGCACCAGCATGCCGTACTGCCCGGGATGCAGGCCGTAGCCCCAGGCATCGTTGCCGTGGAAGCGGCCTTCGCCGCCGATACGGCCGTCCTGGTCCAGGTCCAGGCCGCTGGGCACGCCGGTGTTCACTTCGGCGAAGTAGCGGTACGGGTAAGTGATGGCCCGTTCGCCGGACTGGCCGACGCCCAGGTAGCGCTCCTGGAAAAGCGTCGCCGCCCGGCCCGCCGCGTCGTAGTCGAATTCGTTGATCAGCAGCACGTCGGGGCGCAGGTGCTGGATGGTTGCGGCGATCAGGCGCGCGTCGGCGTCGCCTTCGTCCAGCCGGGCAATCAGCCCGCCGTGCGTTTCGTCGTACAGCGACGTGTTGAACGTGGCGAAGCGCAGGGGCATGGCGGGTATCACCGGTTCGGCGCTGGCGGCGGGTCGGACATCAGCCGTGCTTTGGCAGCCGGCCAGCAACAGGGCCAGGCAGGCCGCGGTAAGGAAGGGAATCTGCATGGGCGCGATTGTGCCTCAAGCCTTCGGCTGAGTCTGTGGCTGCGGTCACGCCGGCATGGGCCGCCACTGCGCGCCGTCCAGGTACTCCAGCGGGCGGTAGTCGCGCTTGTAGGCCATCTTCGGATGGGCGTCCAGCCAGAACCCCAGGTACACGTGCTGGCGCCCTTCGTCGCGCGCCCGCTGCACCTGCCGCAGGATGGCGTACCCGCCCAGGCTGCGATGGGCGTGCTCGGGCGCGAAGAAGGTGTACACCGCCGACAGGGCGTCCGGCACGACGTCGGTGACGGCCACGCCCACCAGTTCGCCTTGGAGCCGGAACTCCATGAAGTCGGTCGGGCTCCACGGGCAGGCCAGGAAGGCATCGAAGTTCTCGGGCGCGGGCTTGTCCATGCCGCCGCCCACGTGGCGGGCGTCGAGGTAGCGCCGGTACAGGGCGAAGTTTTCAGCCGTGCGCCGCGCAGGCGCCACGCTCACCTGCAGGTCGGCATTGCGGGCCATGCAGCGCCGCTGGCTGCGGCTGGGCTGGAAGGTCGCCACCGGTATGCGCACCGAGACGCAGGCTCGGCAGCCCTTGCAGTAGGGCCGATAGACGTGGCCACCCGAGCGTCGGAAGCCCATGGACAGGGCGCGCGCGAACACGGACGGCAGCTGCGGGTCGGTCGGGTCGACGATGAGGTCGCGCGCCAGGCGTTCAGGCCAATACCCGCAGGCATGCTCGACGGTCTGGAACAGGCGGATGGCGTGCTGGCTTCCCACGCGTGCAGTCTATCGCCCCCGCCCGTTCGCTGCTCGCTCGGCGCGCGTGCCGGATCTATCCGCGCTTCAGGAGGTGCGAAGCACGCGGCCGAGGCGCTGGCCGATGCGGGTGGATGTCTCGGTGGCGAAGGCATCAAGCGCGACCGCGTCACGCGGGAACAGCAGGATTACCGTCGAGCCGTAGTTGAATCGCGCCATCTCCGCGAAGCGGTCCAGCGTGATGCCCTGGCCGCGCCAGTCCCGGCGCACCGGGCGGTGCGCGTAGGGCGGGATTTCCTCGCCGTTCCACACCGACTCCACGCCCGACACCAGCAGCGCGCCGACCATCACCGAACACATCGGCCCGAACTCGGTGTCGAAGTGGCAGACCAGGCGCTCGTTGCGCGCGAACAGCCGCGGGATGGCCTGCACGCCCCAGGGGGAGACGGTGAACAGGCGACCCGGCACGTGCAGGGTTTCCACCAGCGTGCCCGACCAAGGCATGTGCACCCGGTGGTAGTCGCGCGGCGAAAGGTAGATGTTGGCGAACCAGCCGTCGGCGTAAGGCGCGGCCATCGCCTCGTCGCCCAGTAGCTCGGCGGCGGTGAAGGACTGGCCCTTGGCCTGGAAGATGCGACCCGCCTCGATGCGCCCGGCCTGGCTGATCTTGCCGTCGGCCGGCATCACCAGCGTGGCCGGGTCGGGGTCGACGGTGCGCGCCCCGGGCTTGAGCTCGCGGGTGAAGAAGGCGTTGAAGTGAAGGTAATGGGTCGGCACCGGGTCGGCGGCTTCGGCCAGGTCCACGTTGAACTTGCGCACCACCAGGGCGATCAGCCAGTCCTTGAACCAGGCCGTGCGCACCCGCGCCACGCCGTAAGCCAGTCGCGACAGTAGGCGGTGCGGCAGCACGTACTGCAGGAAAACCTTCGGGCTCATGGGGTGGCCTTGGACAGTTCGATCAGGTCGGCCGCGATGTCGACCGGCACGAAGGGCGGGCGGATGATGCCGGCCTGGCGACCACGCGGGTCCAGCAGCACCAGCGCCGTGGAGTGGTCCATGGTGTAGTCGCCGGCCTCGGTGGCCACCTTCATGTAGACCATGCCCAGGCTGTTGGCGAAGACCTGCAGCGCCGGCTCGGGCAGGGTGGCGGCGAGCGTGTCGGGATGGAAATAGGCGGCGTACTCGCCGGTTTTTTCCGGCGTGTCGCGCTCGGGATCCACCGAAACAAACAGCACCTGCGGCCGCAGCGCCGGGTCCAGGTCGACCCAGAGCTTCTGCACCTGGGCCAGCTCCGACAGCGTGGTCGGGCAGACGTCGGGGCAGTGGGTGAAACCGAAGAACACGATGGTCCAGCGGCCCTGAAGCTCCTTGGCCGAAAGGGCCGTGCCGTCGGACTGTTCCAGCACGAAGTCGGGCACGGCACGCAGCTGCGGAAACAGGCGCACGGTTTTCATCGACGCCGGGTCCACCGCGGGGCCTTCCACCAGCGCCGGCGCGGGAGCCGCGCGCTGCGGCCCGAACAGGGTTTGGGCGGCCCAAAGGCCAAGCCCGGCCGCCAGCGCGGCCACGAGGATAAGCAAGGTGGTGCGGTTGAACACGGCGGCTCCGACGACAGGGACGGGCGGCAATTATAGCCGGCGCACGGCTATACTCGCGGCATTGCAAGGGATTTCAAGAACATGCCGGCCGAACTTGCCACCATCGTCGACTTCATCCGCTATGGCACCAGCCGTTTCGGCGCCGAAGGCCTGAGCTTCGGCCACAGCCACGACAACGCCCTGGACGAAGCCACCCAGCTGGTGCTGTTCGCCCTGCACCTGCCGCCCGACCTGGGGCCGGCCTATGGCCAGGCCCAACTGGTGGCTGAAGAGAAGAAGGCCGTGCTGGCGCTGTTCGAGCGCCGCATCCAGGAGCGCATCCCGGCCTGCTACCTGACGGGCGAGGCCTGGTTCGCCGGCCTGAGCTTCAAGACCGACCCGCGAGCCCTGGTGCCTCGCTCGCCCATCGCCGAACTGGTCGAGTCCGGCTACGAGCCCTGGCTGGGCGGCCGCGAGGTGCATCGCGTGCTGGACATGTGCACCGGCTCGGGCTGCATCGCCATTGCCAGCGCGCACTACCATCCGCACTGGCAGGTGGACGCGGTGGACCTGAGCGAAGACGCGCTGGCGCTGGCGCGCGAAAACATCGATCGCCTGGAAACCGGCAACGTGCGGCTGGTGCACTCGGACCTGTTCCGGGACCTCGACGGCGAGGTCTACGACCTGATCGTGACCAATCCGCCCTACGTCACCCACGCCGAAACCGACGCGCTGCCGCCCGAGTATTCGCACGAGCCGGCGATGGGCCTGCGCGCCGGCGATGACGGCCTCGACCTGGCCCTGGAAATCCTGCGCGAGGCCCCGCGGCACTTGTCCGAACACGGCCTGCTGATCTGCGAAGTGGGCGAGAGCGAGCACGCACTGGCGGCGCTGCTGCCGGAAGTGCCCTTCGCCTGGGTCGAGTTCAAGGTCGGGCAGATGGGCATCTTCGTGGTAGAGCGGGGCGACCTGGTCGCGCACCATGCGCGCATCAAGGCGCTGGCCGACGCCAGGCGGGCCTGACCGGACATGAGCGACAACAGCTTCGGCCGGCTGCTGCGAGTCACCACCTTCGGCGAAAGCCACGGTCCGGCCATTGGCTGCGTGATCGACGGCTGCCCGCCGGGCATCGCCATCGCCGCCGTGGATTTCCGCGCCGACCTCGACCGCCGCGCCACCGGCAAGAGCCGCCACACCTCGCAGCGGCACGAGGCCGACGAGGTCGAGATACTGAGCGGCGTCTACGAGGGCCGCACCACCGGTGCGCCGGTTGGGCTGCTGGTGCGCAACACCGACGCGCGCAGCAAGGACTACTCCAAGATCGCCGAGCAGTTCCGCCCCGGCCACGCCGACTACACGTATTGGCAGAAGTACGGCATTCGCGACCCGCGCGGCGGCGGCCGCAGTTCGGCGCGCGAAACCACCATGCGGGTGGCAGCGGCGGTGATCGCCAAGCGCTGGCTGTTCGACAAGTACGGCATCACCGTGCAGGGCCACGTGTCGCAGATCGCCGGCATCCGGCCGCGCGGTTTCGACGCCGCGGCCATCGAAGGCAATCCCTTCTTCTGGCCTGATGCATCGCAGGTCGCCGAGCTCGAGGCCTTCATGGACGCGCTGCGCAAGTCCGGCGATTCGGTCGGCGCGCGCGTGGACGTGGTGGCGCACAACGTGCCGCCGGGCTGGGGCGAACCGATCTACGGCAAGCTCGACGGCGACCTGGCCGCGGCCATGATGTCGATCAACGCGGTGAAGGGCGTCGAGATCGGCGCCGGCTTCGCCAGTATCGGACAGAAGGGCAGCGAGCATCGCGACCTGATGTCGCCCGCGGGTTTTGCCAGCAACCACGCCGGTGGCATCGTCGGCGGCATCAGCAGCGGCCAGGACGTCACCTGTTCGGTGGCGTTCAAGCCCACGTCCAGCCTTCGCTTGCCGGGCGACACGGTGGACGTCAACGGCCAGCCGGTGGAAGTGATCACCACCGGTCGCCACGACCCCTGCGTGGGCCTGCGCGCGCCGCCCATCTGCGAGGCCATGATGGCCCTGGTGCTGATGGACCACGCGCTGCGCCACCGCGCCCAGTGCGGTGACGTCGGACCCGTGTCCCCGCTTGTGCCTGGGTCGGTGCCGTGAACCGCTTTTTTCGCCACTGACGTACGGAACCCCCAGACCCCATGAGCAAGACCTACAACGTAGCCATCGTCGGCGCCACCGGCGCGGTCGGCGAAGCCATGCTGTCCGTGCTGGCCGAGCGCCAGTTCCCGATCGGCAAGCTGCACCTGCTGGCGAGTGCGCGGTCGGCCGGCGGGAAAATCGACTATGGCGCGCGCAAGATCGTCGTCGAGGACCTGGCCAGCTTCGACCCGGCGGGCGTCGACATCGCGCTGTTCTCCGCCGGCGGGGATGTCTCGAAGGAGTACGCGCCCAAGTTCGCCGCGGCCGGCGCGGTGGTCATCGACAACAGCTCGGCCTTCCGCTACGACGACGACGTGCCGCTGGTGGTGTCGGAGGTGAACCCCGACCAGGTGGGCAACCGGCCGCGCGGCATCATCGCCAACCCCAACTGTTCGACCATGCAGATGGTGGTGGCGCTGGCGCCGATCCATCGCGCGGTGGGCATCGAGCGCATCAACGTGGCGACCTACCAGTCGGTTTCGGGCGCGGGCCGCAGCGGCATGGAGGAACTGGGCCGCCAGAGTGCCGCCATGCTCGGCTTCCAGACCTACGAACCTTCCAAGTTCGCGGTGCAGATCGCCTTCAACCTGATCCCCCATATCGATGATTTCCTCGACAACGGCTACACCAGGGAAGAGATGAAGCTGGTCTGGGAGACCCGCAAGATCCTCGGCGACGACAGCATCCAGGTGAACCCCACTGCGGTGCGCGTACCGGTTTTTTACGGTCACGCCGAGGCGGTGCACCTGGAAACCCGCACCAAGATCTCCGCGGCCGACGCCCGCGCCCTGCTGGAGTCCGCGCCGGGCGTGGAAGTGGTGGACGACCGGGCTCCCGGTGGCTACCCGACCCCGGTAACGCACGCGGCCGGCACCGACCCGGTGTACGTCGGTCGTATCCGTGAAGACCTGTCGCATCCGCGTGGGCTCAACCTTTGGATCGTGTCGGACAACATCCGCAAGGGTGCGGCGCTCAACGCCGTGCAGTTGGCGGAACTCGTGGTCAAAGAGCGTTCCTGACCGGTATATTCGACGGGCATTACCGTCGGGGCCGCTGCAGGGGAGTGGTCACGCCAGACTTCTTCGGGGAGATTCAAGCGTGAACATCAGGCATTTGCAGCTTCCTCTGGCCCTGGCGCTGGTGCTGGGCGCATCCAGCGCCCATGCGCTCGGGCTGGGCCAGATCCAGGTCAAGTCCGGGCTCAACGAGCCGCTGGTGGCCGAAATCCCCATCCTCTCGGCCGCGCCGGGCGAGGTGGAGGAACTGGAAGTGCGCCTGGCGTCTCCCGAGGCTTTCGCCCGGGTTGGGCTGGAGCGTCCGGTCGGCATGACCGCCAACCTGCAGATGAGCGTCGGCCGCAACGCCTCCGGCCAGCCGGTGATCCGCGTCACCACCCCGGCACGATTCACCGAACCCTTCCTGACCTTCCTGGTCGAGGCCAACTGGGGTCGCGGCAGCCTGGTGCGTGAGTTCAGCGCCCTGGTGGACCCGCCTTACATCGCCCCGGCGGTGATCCGTCCGCTCGAGGCCCCGTCGGTGGCGGTGGCGCCGATGCCGATGCCGATCCGTGCGCCCGAAGCGCAGACCGCGCCGCTGGAAGACGCTGCCCCGGCGCCCGTGGTTGCCCAGATACCGCCCGCGCCCGAACCGATGCCCGCGGTGGCGCCGGAGCCCGAGCCGGCGCCCGTGGCCGAATTGCCGCCCGAACCCGTGTTTGTCGCCCCGGCCCCGGCTCCTGCTCCGGAACCGCTGCCCGAACCGGTAGCGCCGCCCGAGCCCGTGGCCGCCGAGCCCGAGCCGGCCCCGCAGCCCCAGCCCGAACCGGTGGCGGCGCTACCGGTTCGGGCAGCGGTTCCGGAGCAGGAGCCG
>QBLY01000031.1 GCA_003241895.1 Lysobacteraceae bacterium | reverse complement strand
ATTCATATTCCACGTGCGCCGTCGAGATCGTGATGCCGCGCGCCTTCTCTTCCGGCGCCGCGTCGATCTGGTCGTACGCCTTGAACTCGCCGCCGAAACGCTCGGCGCCGATCTTGGTCAGCGCGGCCGTCAGCGTGGTCTTGCCATGGTCGACGTGACCGATGGTGCCGACGTTGACGTGCGGCTTGGTGCGCTCGAACTTACTCTTTGCCATTGCGAGTTACCCGGTAAGAATAAAGGTTTGCTTCAACCCGATGCCGCATCTGCGGCCCCGGGGATGGATGGTGCTCATCACAGGAATCGAACCTGCGACCTCTTCCTTACCAAGGAAGTGCTCTACCGACTGAGCTAGATGAGCGAATACGTGGTGGCGCGGTGGAACTTGTTCAACCCGGTGGAGCGGGAGACGGGGATCGAACCCGCATGATCAGCTTGGAAGGCTGAGGTTCTACCATTGAACTACTCCCGCCCTGCGCTGCTTCCGTTACCGGTTACTTCGCGAAGCTGGTGGAGGGAGGTGGATTCGAACCACCGAAGGCGTGAGCCAGCAGATTTACAGTCTGCCCCCGTTGGCCGCTTGGGTATCCCTCCAGCAAGGAGCCCGCAATTTTCACGGTCGCGGCGACAAATGTCAACGCCCTTCGAACAATTACCGTCACGGATCAGACGTTGAAGCGGAAATGCAGCACGTCGCCCTCCTGGACGACGTACTCCTTGCCCTCCAGGCGCAGCCTGCCGGCGTCGCGGGCGCCCGATTCCCCGCGATATTTGATGAAATCGTCGAAAGCGATGGTCTCGGCCCGGATAAAGCCCTTCTCGAAATCGGTATGGATCACGGCCGCCGCCTGCGGCGCGGTGGCGCCCTTGTGGACCTGCCAGGCCCGCACCTCCTTCACGCCGGCGGTGAAATAGGTCTGCATGCCCAGCAGGGCGTAGCCGGCCCGGATGACGCGGTTCAAGCCGGGCTCGGCCAGGCCCATCTCGGCCAGGAACTCGGCGCGGTCGGCGTCCTCGAGTTGGGACATCTCTTCCTCGATGGCCGCGCTGACCGGCACCACCTGGGCGCCCTCGGCCTCGGCCCGGGCCCGCACCAGGTCCAGCATCGGGTTGTTCTCGAAGCCGTCCTCGAGCACGTTCGCCACGTACATCACCGGCTTGAGGGTCATCAGGAACAGGTCACGGACCACGGCGCGGTCGTCGGCGCTCAGGCCCAGGGCCCGGGCCGGCTTGCCGGCGTCCAGGCCGTCGCGAACGCGCGCGAGCACTTCTTTTCGAACGATGGCGTCTTTATTGCCGGTTTTAGCTTCACGTTCGGCGCGGTTTAGCGACTTTTCAACCGAATCCAGGTCTGCCAGCGCCAGCTCGAGGTCAATCACCTCGATGTCGGCGATCGGGTCGATCTTGCCGGCCACGTGGATGATGTCGGTGTTCTCGAAGCAGCGCACCACGTGGGCAATGGCGTCCACCTCGCGGATGTGGGCCAGGAACTTGTTGCCCAGGCCCTCGCCCTTCGAGGCGCCGGCGACCAGGCCGGCAATGTCCACGAACTCAAAGGAAGTGGCGATGGTCTTCTGAGGCTTGACGATCTCGGCCAGCTGCGCCAGCCGCGGATCGGGCACCGGCACCACGCCGGTGTTGGGCTCGATGGTGCAGAACGGGAAGTTGGCCGCGGCGATGCCCGCCTTGGTCAGCGCGTTGAAAAGGGTCGACTTGCCCACGTTCGGCAGGCCGACGATGCCGCATTTGATGCCCATGGTGACTACTTCCGGTTCGCGAATCCTCAGGCGGCAGCGGGCGGGGCCGGCTGCCGCATGCGGACTCAGGGTTTGGGGGTGTGCAGGCGTTTCATCGCCTCGGCGAAATCGCCATTGACCACCAGCGGCATGACGCCCAGGGCGTCGTCGATGGCGCGCAGGATGCTGGCTTCGTCGTCCTTGCCCGGACGACCCAGCACCCACGGGGTGACCTTGTCCTTGTGGCCGGGATGGCCGATTCCGATGCGCAGGCGGTGGAACTTGCCGTGACCCAGGTGCTGGACCGTGTCGCGCAGGCCGTTCTGCCCACCGTGGCCACCGTCGAACTTCAAGCGTGCGGTGCCGGGCTCCAGGTCAAGCTCGTCATGGGCCAACAGCGCCTGCTCGGGCTCGATCTTCCAGTAGCGCAGGGCCGCCGCCACGGATCGCCCGGAGGCGTTCATGAAAGTGGCCGGACGCAGCAGCCAGACGGTGCGACCCGCCAGCTCGATCTTCGCGGTTTCACCGTGCAGCTTGGATTCCAGCCCGAAACGCACCCCGGCCTGGTTGGCGAGGGCGTCCAGAAACCAGAACCCGGCGTTGTGCCGGGTTCGGGCGTATTCGGCACCGGGATTTCCCAGGCCGACGATGAGGCGGAGTTCAGCCACTTCGGAGTATCGCGACGCCATCGCTCCGCCCGGAGGCGGAGCGATGGCCCGGGATTACTTCTTCTTCGGCGCGGCCGGAGCGGCAGCGTCGGGCTTGGCGACCTTGGCCGCCGGGACTTCGGCAGAAGCCGCTTCGGGCTCCGGCTCGGCTTCGACGCGGGCATGCCGGGCGATGACGAGGGCCAGGTCATGCTCCTTGCCGGCGTGGGCAAGGGCCGGCAGGGTCACGCCCTTGGGCAGGACCAACTCCGACAGGTGGATGATGTCGCCCAGGTCGAGCGCCGACAGGTCCACTTCGATGAACTCCGGCAGGTCCTTGGGCAGGCAGCTGACTTCGACTTCGTTGAGCTCGTGGGTGACCACAACGCCCGCGGTCTTGCCGGCCGGCGAGGTTTCCTGGTTGATGAAGTGCAGCGGCACCTTGGCGCGCAGGGCTTCGTTCTCGCTGATGCGCAGGAAGTCCAGGTGCAGGATCTGCTGCTTGAACGGATGGCGCTGCATGTCACGCAGCAGGACCTTCTCGGCCTTGCCGTCGATGCTCAGCTCGAGGATGGCCGAGTAGAACCATTCGTTCTGGCTGGCGACCCAGAGGTGGTTGTGCTCGACCTGGACGCTCTGCGGCTCCTGGTGGGCGCCGTAGACGATGGCCGGGACCTGGCCGCTGTGACGGAGGCGGCGGCTCGCACCTTTGCCCCCGACTTTGCGGCTGGTGGCCGTGATGTTGTGCTTGGTAGCCATGTGGGTGTTGCCTTCTGAAAAGTGATGCGCCTGTTGGCGCTTTCCACGGTGCCCGCGACCAGGCCCCGCGTCGTTCCCGGACCGGGAATCGGGGATCGGCACTCGCGAATGCCGATCCCGGATCCCCTGCCCGACTTGCCTCAGTCCACGTAAAGCGAACTGACCGATTCGCCGAACGCGATGCGCCGGATGGTTTCTGCCAGCAGTTCGGCCACGCTGAGCTGGCGGATGCGCGGGCAGGCCCGGGCGGCCTCCGACAGCGGGATGGTGTCGGTGACCACCAGCTCGTCAAGCTGCGAGTTGGTGACGTTGGCGATCGCGGCGCCCGACAGCACGGGGTGCGTGCAGTAGGCCACCACCTTCTTGGCGCCATTGGCCTTGAGCGCCGCCGCGGCCGCGCACAGCGTGCCGGCGGTGTCGATGATGTCGTCCACGAGTACGCAGGTCTTGCCGCTGACGTCGCCGATGATGTTCATCACCGTGGACACGTTGGCCTTGGGACGGCGTTTGTCGATGATGGCCAGCTCGGCGTCGTCCAGGCGCTTGGCGACCGCGCGCGCGCGCACCACGCCGCCCACGTCGGGTGAAACCACGATCAGGTTGTCGGTGCCGTGGCTGCGCCAGATGTCGGCCAGCAGAATCGGCGACGCGTAGACGTTGTCCACCGGGATGTCGAAGAAGCCCTGGATCTGGTCGGCGTGCAGGTCGATGGTGAGCACGCGGTCGGTGCCGACCGCCGAGAACATCTTGGCCGCGACCTTTGCCGTGATCGGCACGCGCGCCGAGCGCGGGCGGCGGTCCTGGCGGGCGTAGCCGAAGTACGGCACCACGGCGGTGACGTTGGCGACCGAGGCGCGCTTGAGCGCGTCGATCAGCACCAGCAGCTCCATGAAGTTCTCTGCCGTGGGCGCGCAAGTGGACTGGATGACGAACACTTCCTGCCGACGGACGTTTTCCTCGATCTCGACCTGGCATTCGCCATCCGAGAACTGGCCCACCAGCGCCTTGCCCAGCGGGATGCCGAGCTGGCGGCACACCGACAGCGCGAGCGGGCGATTGGCATTGCCGGTGAAGACGAGCAGGTTTTGTTTGCTCATGGATTGGCCTTCCGCGCTGAGGATTGTGACGTGGCTTGCGCCGGTGGATGGCTGGGGCGGTAGGATTCGAACCTACGAAATGCCGGGATCAAAACCCGGTGCCTTAGGCCACTTGGCGACGCCCCACCGTTGGAACTTCCCGTTTAGACTCAGCGCTGGCGAAGTGCCCGGTGCAGCGGCGACTCCGACACACCCTCGGCCACCCAGGCCCGAAGGCCTTGCGGCAGACGGGCAAGCGCGGCCTCGGCGTCGGCCCGCGCGCCGAAGCGAACGAAACAACCGCCGCCGGTCCCGGTCAGGGCCGCCGGACCGAGCTGCGAAAGCACCTGCAGGGTCGCCTCGACGGCTTCCGAACGGCGACGCAGCACCGGCTCGAAGGCATTGCCGAGCGCGGAGCCAGAAACGAAGTCGGCTATTGTGGCCGGGGCCGCATCACGCGTCAAATCAGGGGTTTGGAACAACTCGGAGGTGGGCACGCCAACGCCCGTGTCGACCACCAGGTACGCGGCCGGCGCCAGCGCGATCGGCGTCAATTGCTCGCCAATGCCCTCGGCCCAGGCGCTGCGGCCGCGCACGAACACCGGTACATCCGCGCCCAGCTGCAGGCCCAGCGCCGCCAGGCGGTCGGGGTCCAGCCCCGCGGCCCACAGCCGGTTCAGGACCACGAGCACGGTCGCGGCATCGGACGAGCCGCCGCCGAACCCGCCGCCCAATGGAATGACTTTTTCAACGACGATGTCAGCGCCTTGGGCGATCTTGGCTTCTTTTTGCAGCAATTTTGCAGCACGAACCACCAGATCCTGTTCCTCGGGGACGGCATAGCCCTGGGCCGCGGCGCGACGGATTTGTCCGTCCGACCTGGGCCGCAGCTGCACCGTGTCGCCCCAGTCGAGCAGTTGGAACACGGTCTGCAGGCGGTGGTAACCGTCCGGCCGGCGCCCCAGGATGCGCAGGAACAGGTTGAGCTTGGCCGGCGCCGGCCAGCGGCTCCACCCGTCCGCCGCCTCGCTCATGGTTCGCCCCAGGTGTCTACCACCAGCCGGACCGTCGATTCGCCCTGCCGGGCAAAGACGCGCCGCGGCCGGGCCGGGTCGGCGGCGTCCCACTCGCGGTACTCGACCTGCCAGCCCTGTTGGACGATCAGCGCCGGCAACCCCTCCGGCGTGAATTCGACGGTGGCGGGTCCGCTTGCCCGCGCGCCGCGGGCCCAGGCGCCCAGCGCAGCCAGCGGAATGCGCCAGCCGGTGGCCTCCATCAGCAGGGTTTCGGCATCGGCGCCGGCACGCGTGCCGCCCTCCAGGCCCTCCAGGGCCACCTGGCCATCCACGCTCAGCAAACGCCAACTCTTGCGGGTGACGGGCGCTGAAAGGCGGATCTCGAAATCGCCGCCGCGCTGCCGCCATTCGATGCGGCCGTTGCCGCCCTCGCCGTCGGCACTCACCGACAGGCGGCCGGCCATGGTCCAGTTCGCCTGCCCGGCCAGCGCGGCCTCGCGTGCAGCCTGGGCAGCCAGCAAGGTGGCATCGCTACCCTGGCGGGGCGCCGTCGTGGTGCAGGCCGTGGCCACCAGGGCCAGCAGGCCGGCCGCCATCCATCGCTTCATGGGGTGAAATTCTCCAGGGCGTTCAACAGCGCGCGATTCAGGGGGTCGATGCCCTGCCCTTCGCGCCAGACTTCTCGGGCTTCGTCCTCAAGGCCGGCCAGCCAGAGCGCCTCGCCCAGGTGCGCCGCGATCTCGGCGTCCTTGCGCAGGCTCCAGGCCTTGCGCAGGAAACCCAGCGCACTTTCCTGGCGACCCAGGCGCAGTTCGATCCAGCCCAGGCTGTCGAGGATGGGGGCCGATTCGGGCTCAAGCGCATGGGCGCGCTTTACGAAGGGCAGCGCGGTGGCGTAGTCGCGGCGACGCTCGGCCAAGGTGTAGCCGTAGGCGTTGAGCGCGTGGGCGTCGCGCGGGTTGTCGTCGATGATGCGGCGCAGGTCGGCCAAGGCCGCATCCACGCGATCGGCGCGCTCGTGGGCCATCGCCCGCGCGTACAGCAGCACCGGGTCGTCCTCGAAGATGGCGACGCCGCGCTCTATCGCCGCCAGCGCGTCGTCGCCGCGCCCGCCGCCGTCCAGCAGTTCGGCCTCGAGCAGGTACGCATCGCGGACGCGCTCGCCGTCGGCCGAGGTGTCGGCCTGGAGTTCATGCAGCGTTTCCAGGGCGTCATCCAGCCGGCCCTGCAGCGCCTGGATGCGCGCGCTGCGCAGCATGGCCAGGTCGCGACCCTCGCCGGCGGATACGCCGGCATACCAACGCCCCGCCTCGCCCCATAGCGAGAGTGCTTCGGCCACGTGGCCCAGCAGCAGCCGCCGGGCCGAGCTGGGGGTATTCGAATCGCGCTTGATCTCGGCGTACAGCGCCTGCATGGCGGCGCGGTCCTGCGTGCCCAGCAGCCACGACGCGCGCTGGCCTAAGCTGGCGTCGTCCTGCGGCCCTTTGGCCAGCAGTTCAGCCGCCATCCGCAGTTCGCCAGCCAAGGCCATCTCACCGGCCGCGCTGCGGCGCAGGTCCGGGTCGATGTCGCCCGAGTCGCGCAGTGCGACCAGCGCCGCACGGGCGCCCGCCAGGTCACCGGCTTCGCGCTTGCGCGCCGCCTGCAGCAGGCGCGCGCGGGGGTCCCCCGGGAAGGCCACCAGTCCCGCCTCGACGATGCGGTCGGAAAAAACCGGGTCGCCCAGCCTTTTCGCCAGCCCCGCCGCCCGCAGCCATGCGGCCAGCTCCGGCGGCAGGCGTGACTGCGTGAACAGCTCACGCAGCACGCTGCGCGCGATCACCGCGTCGTCGCCCGTGGCCTCGCCCAGCGACACCAGCAGCAGCGGGAATCCGGCCGAACCGGGCAGCGCCAGCAGGGCCGCGGCATCGTCCATCGCCGATTCGTGTTCGCCCTGCCGCAGCGCCAGCCGGATGGCGGAAGCGCGCATGGCGGGCGCGTCCGGGGCCAGCGCCCGCCAGCGCGCCAGCGCCCGCCCGGCAAGCCCGGGCTCGTCGCCCAGCAGGGCGATGCGGGTGGCACGACCGGCGATACCCGGGTCGGTGGAAATGCGCGCGGCCAGCAGGTAAGAGCGCGCCGCGGCCGGCAGGTCCCCCTGCTGCAGCGCGAACTCACCGGCCATGACGTCGCCGATCGGGGGCGGCACGGCCGCAGCCGGCCCACACGGGACCAGCAGCAGCACGGGCAGGATCAGGCGATGATGCCAATTCATTGGGTTTGTACGGCCAGGGGCTAGAATGTGCGCTGGATTCCCACCGAGAGCCCAGCCCGCGAAATCTTAGCGCACCGCGCGCCAACGCTGGCCCAACGATGCCCCTGCTTGCCATCGGCTTGAACCACCAGACCGCCCCGCTCGCCCTGCGCGAACGGGTAGCGATGGATGGCGGGCAGCTGCCGGCGGCACTGGTCGGACTGTCGGCGGTGCCGGGTGTGGAGGAGGCGGCACTGCTGTCCACCTGCAATCGCACCGAGATCTACGTGCAGGTGGCCCAGGGCCACGAACACGGCGTGAGCGAATGGCTGGCCCGTCACCACGGCCTGGCCCCGGACATGCTGTCGGACTACCTGTACGAACACCGCGACGAAAACGCCGTGCGCCACCTGTTCCGCGTCGCCACCGGCCTGGATTCGCTGGTGCTGGGCGAGCCGCAAATCCTGGGCCAGGTAAAAGACGCCTGGCAGGTCGCGCGCAACCAGCACCACCTGCGCACGCCGCTGGACCGTTTGTTCCAACAGAGCTTCTCGGTCGCCAAGCGCGTTCGCACCGATACCCGCATTGGTGCCCACCCGGTGTCGGTGGCCTATGCGGCGGTGCGCCTGGCGCGCCAGGTGTTCAGCGAACTCGACCGCGCCACGGTGCTGCTGGTGGGCGCCGGCGACACCATCGAGCTTGCCGCGCGCCACCTGGTGGACGCCAAGGTCAAGCGCCTGCTGGTGGCCAACCGCACGCTCGACCACGCGCAGGCGCTGGCCAGCCGGCACGGGGGCTACGCCCTGCCCCTGTCGGAAATGGAGCGGCACCTGCCCGAAGCCGACATCGTCATCACCGCCACGGCCAGCCGCGAGCCGGTGCTCCGGCGCAGCGCGGTGCAGGCGGCGCTCAAGGCGCGCCGGCACCGCCCGATGTTCCTGCTCGACCTGGCGGTGCCGCGCGACATCGAGGCCTCGGTGGCCGACCTGTCGGACGTCTACCTGTACACCGTGGACGACCTCGAGCAGGTGATCGAGGAAAACCGCGCGTCGCGTCGCGAGGCCGCCGAACAGGCGCACGCCATCATCGACCTGCAGGTGGAACACTTCATGACCTGGTGGCGCGCGCAGGGCCGCCAGGACGCACTCAAGTCGCTGCGCAACCAGGGCGAGGCGGCGCGCGAAGAGGCCCTGGCACGAGCGCGCGAGCAGCTTGCTTCGGGAAGAAACGCCGACGACGTCGTGGCACTGCTTGCCCACCAGCTCACCAACAAACTTCTGCACGGGCCCAGCCTGGCCCTGCGCCAGGCCGCGCTCGACGGCGACCTGGACCTCCTGCGCGCCGCCGAACGCCTCTACGATAAGACCCATGACGCCAAGCCTTCGCCGTAAGCTCGAACACCTGGCCGAGCGCCACGAGGAAGTGGCCCGCATGCTGGCCGACCCCGGCGTATTGGCCGACAACGCGCGCTTCCGCACGCTGTCCAAGGAATACGCCCAGCTCGAACCGGTGGCCGCCGGACTGTCCGCCTACGCCCAGGCCCAGCGCGACCTGCAGGCCGCCGAGGCCATGCGCGCCGACGTCGAGCTGCGCGAGCTGGCCGAGGAGGAAATTCCCGCCGCCCAGCAGCGCCTGGCGATGCTCGACGGGCAGCTGGCCCTGTTGCTGGTGCCCAAGGATCCGCGCGACGAAGCCAACCTGTTCCTGGAAGTGCGGGCCGGCACCGGTGGCGACGAAGCCGCCCTGTTCGCCGGCGACCTGTTCCGCATGTACGCCCGATACGCCGAGCGCCAGCGCTGGACCGTGGAGGTTGTTTCCGCCAGCGAAGGCGAGCACGGCGGCTACAAGGAAATCGTGGCGCGCATCGAGGGCCGGGGCGCCTATTCCCGGCTGAAGTTCGAGTCGGGCACCCATCGCGTGCAGCGCGTGCCTGCCACCGAGTCGCAGGGGCGCATCCACACTTCGGCCGCGACGGTGGCGATCCTGCCCGAGCTGGACGAAGTGGACGAGATCGAGGTGCGCGACGCCGACCTGAAGGTGGACACGTTCCGCGCTTCGGGCGCAGGCGGCCAGCACGTGAACAAGACCGACTCCGCCATCCGCATCACCCACCTGCCCTCGGGCATGGTGGTGGAATGCCAGGACGAACGCAGCCAGCACAAGAACCGGGCCCGGGCGCTTTCCCTGCTCAAGGCCAAACTGCTCGACGCCGAGCGCAGCAAGCAGTCGGCGGCCCAGGCGCAGGAGCGCCGCCTGCAGGTGGGCAGCGGCGACCGCAGCCAGCGCATCCGCACCTACAGCTTCGCCCAGGGCCGCATCACCGACCACCGCGTGGAGGGGCTGACGCTTTATTCGCTACCGCAGGTGCTGGACGGCGACATGGACGAACTGGTCGACCGCCTCACCCGCGAACACCAGGCCGACGAACTCAAACTGCTGACGGAGGCCGCGTGAGCGCCACGAACCCGTTCATCCCGCTTTCCCTTTGCGTGCTCACCGTGTCCGACACCCGCACGGCAGGCAACGACACCTCGGGCGACTACCTGGTGGCCGCGCTGGCCGAGGCCGGCCACCACCTGCACGAGCGCGCCATCGTGCGCGACGACAAGTACGCGCTGCGCGCGCTGGTATCGCGCTGGATCGCCGACGACGCCGTGCACGGCATCCTGGTCACCGGCGGCACCGGCTTCACCGGCCGCGACTCCACGCCCGAGGCGCTGGGCCCGCTGTTGGACAAACAGATGCCCGGCTTCGGTGAAATGTTCCGCGTGCTGAGCTTCGACGAAATCGGCACCAGTACGCTGCAGTCGCGCGCCTTCGCCGGACTGGCCAACGCGACGTTCCTGTTCGCCCTGCCCGGCTCCACGTCGGCCTGCCGCACCGGCTGGGAAAAGCTCATCCAGGCCCAGCTCGACGCCCGCACGAAGCCCTGCAACCTCGCCAACCTCAGGCCGCGGCTGCGGGAGCATTGATCCCACCGCCACCAAGGAACCCGGACATGGGCAAGTTGAAGCGCAAGGAATACCAAGCCGAACTCGCGACGTTGCAGGTAGAGCTCAACGCAATGGCGCGCTGGCTGCAGCACACCGGCAAGCGGCTGGTGGTGCTGTTCGAGGGGCGCGATACCGCTGGCAAGGGCGGCGCCATCCATGCCATCGCCGACTGCCTGAACCCGCGCCAGTGCCACGTGGTCGCCCTGGCCAAGCCCAGCGAACGCGAAACGGGCCAGTGGTATTTCCAGCGCTATGTGCCGCATCTGCCGGGCGCGGGCGAGGTCTCCCTGTTCGACCGCAGCTGGTACAACCGCGCCGGCGTCGAGAAAGTGATGGGCTACGCCAAGCCCGATCAAGTGGAGGCGTTCCTGAAGCAGGCGCCGGTGTTCGAGCGCCAGCTGGTGGATGACGGAGTCCTGCTGTTCAAGTATTGGCTGGCGGTTGACCAGGAAGAACAGGAAGAGCGATTCGCCGAACGCCAGGTCGACCCGCTCAAGCGCTGGAAGCTTTCGCCGATCGACGTCAAGGCGCGCGAGAAATACGCCGATTACGGCCTGGCCCGCGACGCGATGTTCAAGGCCACCCACAACCGCCATGCCCCGTGGTACGTCGTGGACTTCAACGACCAGAAAACCGGCCGGCTGAACTTGATCAGGCACCTGCTGGACCAACTGCCGGAACAACACGTGCCCGAGGTGTTGATCGCGCTGCCGCCACTTTCAGGCACGCTGGGCAAGGAGCACTACACCGGGCCGGTGAAGCCCATCAAGGGAAAATATTGAGCCGCGGCGCTCAGCCGGCCGTTGCAGTGGCCTTGGCGATGGCTGCCGCCAGCTCCTGTGACGTCACCGGACCGAGGAAGCGATCGGCCACCGTGCCGTCCGGGCCAATCAGGTAGGTCATCGGCAGGCCGCGCGGCGTGGCGAAGTCCGCCGGCGGGCTGTAGACGTCCAGCAGCGCGATCGGGTAGCCGGCCGGATGCTTCTTGAGGAACTCGCGCATGGCGTCGGGTTCGATTTCCTCGTACGCCAGGCCGATAACGGTGACGTCGTCGCGCGCGGCGTCGAAAGCGGTGAAGTCCGGGATTTCCTTCAGGCAGGGCTTGCACCACGTCGCCCAGAAGTTCACCACCACCCAGCCGCCGCGCTTGGACGCCAGGTCGAAGGGACCGTGGTCGAGCGTTTCCACCACCAGGGTGGGGTGGGTCGGCGCGTCCGCGCTTGCGCTGCCCGGAGAGGTTTCGGGCGCGTCCGATGCGGGCATGGGCGCATCGGACGCCTCAGGATCGGCCTGCGCGGAAGCAGCCTCGGTGGCGGGCGCCGCCACGTCCGGCGACTGGCATGCGCCGAGCAGGAGCACGAGCGGGAGGAGGCACGGGAAGGTCTTCATTTGCCGGCATTGTCCTGTTCGGGCGTCAAGAAACTGCCAACGCTGCGTGCAAGCGGCGCCTGCAGCGGTTGGCGCAGGTGGTCGAGCGCGCGGGTTGCGCGGCGGCCCATCGCGTCATCGTAGCCCGGCAGGCCGGCCGACGGTCCCGGGATGCGCAGCCCCAGGCCTTCGTGCAGATCACCCAGCGTGACCGAGCTGAGGTCGCGGCTGAGCAGCCAGGCGCCGTCCTCGGCGCGCTGGACGATGTGCAGTGAATCCAGTCCCGAAAGCATTCGCTGCAGCAGGTCGTCGGTGAGCATCGGCTCGCGTTCCTTGATCTGGAACATGTGCAAGCCCCGGCCATCGCGGCGAGCCTCGTCCATGCGGCCCAGCAGGCGCAGGTAGCCATAAAGCTCCATGCCGGTCGGCAGCTGCAGAGCGCGCGGCTGGTAGCGGAACGATGACAGCGACGCCGAGAACGACGCGCCCAGCAGCACCACCACCCAGCTGAGGTAAACCCAGATCATGAAAATCGGAGCCACGGCCAGCGCGCCGTAGAGCTGGTCGTAAGTGGGCACGCTGAGCAGGTAGGCTGCGAAGCCGCGCTTGGCCAGTTCGAACAGCACGGAGGCGAACAGCCCACCGGCCAGCGCGAAGCGGAACGGGATGCTGCGATGCGGGATGAGCCAGTAGGCCACCGAGAACACCGTCATTTCGACCAGGTTGGGCAGGTAGCCGAGCAGTCGCTGGCTCCAATCCAACTGCTCCACGCCCGAAAGCACCGGCAGCGAGAACAGATAGGAGGTCACCGCCAGGCTTGCGACGGCGAGCAGGCTGCCCAGCGTAAGCAGCGTCCAGTACATCAGGAAGCGCAGCAGCCGCGGCCGCGGCGTCGGCACCCGCCAGACGCGGTTGAACGTGGATTCGATGCTCCACATCGTCAGCAGCAGCGAGACCAGCAGGGCGCCGATGCCAGTGAAGGTGAGCTTGCCGGCGGTGTCCGCGAAGCCGCGCAGGTAGTCTTCGACGACGCGGGCCGAGGTGGGCACGAAGTTGGAGAAAATGAACCCGGTGAGCTGCGCACTCCAGGCGTCGAACACCGGGAACGCCGACAGGATGCCGAACACCACCACGCTCAACGGCACCAGCGCGAACAGGGTGGTGTAGGCCAGCGCACCCGCGGTTTCAAAACAGCGGTCGTCCAGGAATCGTGTCCACAGGAACTGCGAGAAGGACTGGATCCGCTCGCGGTCGATGCGGACCAGCCAATCATGCACTTGCGAGACAATGCCCATGGCGCGATGTTAGCAAACCGGTGCAGCCATGCCCGGAATCGTGACCCAGGCCGCGGACCTTTGGCCGCCGGCCCGGGCATGGTGCGTTTTCCCGATCAGCGGATGGAAGAGGACCCGACCCGATGTTCCAACATGCTTCAAGGATCAAGCAGGCTCGCAAGGACGCCGGGTTGTCCCAGGCAGCGCTTGCCGAACGGCTTGGATTGGATCGCACTGCCGTGGCCCAGTGGGAGCGCAACAACGCCGCAGGACCCACGGCCAGCCACATGGGCGCGATCGCGCTGGCCACCGGCGTGTCGTTTGAATGGCTGGCTACCGGACGCGGGGCCCGCGTGATCGGCGGTGACGGCCAGGAGCCGCCGGCCATCGTCATGGACTACATCGCCCAGAGCGAAAGCGAGGAGCGGCTGCTGGTCGCCTTCCGCTCACTTTCGGCCCTGGACCAGGTGCCGGTGCTGGAAAGCCTCGAGAAGCAGGCCAAGGCGCGCTGACGCGGCGCTGACCCCGGACGGCGACGCATCCGCTAGGCTATCGGCATTGCCGGAGCGTCCCCATGAGTGAAATCCTGATCCTGTACTACAGCCGCGGCGGTTCCGTGGCCCAGCTCGCCCGGCACATTGCCCGCGGCGTGGAGGAAGTGCCCGGCATGCGGGCCCGCCTGCGCACCGTGCCATCGGTGGCGCCAGTTACCCAGACCGCTTCACCGCCAGTGCCCGACGAGGGCGCCCCTTACGCGGAAAAGCGCGACCTGGCCGAGTGCGCCGGCATCGCCTTGGGCAGCCCGACCCGGTTCGGCAACATGGCCGCACCGATGAAGCATTTCGTCGACGGGCTGGGCGCCGAATGGGCGTCCGGAACGCTGGTGGGCAAGCCGGCCTGTGTGTTCACGTCCACCGCGACCCTTCATGGCGGCCAGGAATCCACGCTGCTGACGATGATGTTGCCGCTGCTCCATCACGGCATGGTGTTGGTGGGCCTGCCCTATACCGAGCCCGCGCTCAGCAGCACGCGCAGCGGCGGTTCGCCCTACGGCGCCAGCCACGTCGCCGGCAGCCAGGACGATCCCACGCCCACCGATGACGAGAAGCAGCTGGCGCGTGCCCTGGGCCGGCGCCTCGCGGACGTCGCCCGGAAGCTGGGCGCATGAGCGCCGCATCGCGCATCGCCACCGTGTGCATCATCGCGCTGGCCGCCCTGCAGCTGGCGTGGCACGCCTGGCTGGCGCCGCCGACCCAGGCCGACCCGTGGGCGCTGGCGATCTTCTTCACCCTGCCCATCCTGCCGGCCCTGGTGCTGACGCTGATGCGCCACCGGCGGGCGGGTTACTGGGGCGGCCTGGCCGCGCTGCTGTACTTCAGCCATGGCGTGATGGTGGCCTGGTCGTCGCCGGGCGAGCTTTGGCTGGGCCTGGCCCAGGCGGCGCTGTCGGCGGTGCTGGTGTTGGCCGCCAGCTGGGATGGCATGCAGGCCCGGTTCAACAAGCCGCGCGGACCGACGGCCTTATAATCAACGCCTGAACCGACTCGCGAGAAAGGACTCCCCATGGACGAGCTCTTGGTGGTCACCACCGGCGGCACCATCGACAAGGTCTACTTCGACGACAAGTCGGACTACCAGGTCGGCGACCCCCAGATCGGCCGGATCCTGCAGGCACTGGGCGTGGCGTTCCGTTTCACCGTGATCCCGATCATCCGCAAGGACAGCCTGCACATCAACGCGGCGGACCGTGAGCTGCTGCGTGCCGCCATCGCCGCGCAGCCCACGCAGCACGTGCTGGTGACCCACGGCACCGACACCATGGTGGAAACCGCCAAGGTGTTGTCCAGCCTGGTGGACAAAGTGATCGTGCTGACCGGCGCGCTCAATCCCGCGGGCTTCCGCGGTTCGGACGCCGAGTTCAACATCGGCACCGCGGTGGGCGCGGTGCAGTCGCTCAAGCCCGGCGTCTACATCGCGATGAACGGCCGCATCTGGGATCCCCTGAGGGTGCGCAAGAACGTCGCGGCGAACCGGTTCGAAGCGGCGGTCTGACCGATGCGACCAGTCGGGCGATTCAATAGCCCGCGGGATTCGCGCTCAGCTGTACCGGCACCGTGATGGTCACGGTGCCGGCCGGCAAAACGCTGGCCGACAGCGAAACAACGCTGCCGCCCGCCGTTCCGCCGCTGGCGGGGCAAGTCGAGCCGGCGCTGGCTACGCAGGTCCACGGCGCGGAAAGGGTCATGCCCGCCGGGAGGTTGTCGAGCACCGTGGCGCCATTGGCCGCGCCCGTGCCGGTGTTGCCCACCACGATGGTGTAAGTGGACGTGGTGCCAGGGCGGTAAGTGGCGGAGCCGTTGGTTTTGGTCACCGTCAACGCCGGCTGTCCGGGCGTGTTGGTCAGCGTGCAGCTGATGTTGTCGCCCGCAAGCGGCGTGAGCGCGAAGCTGGTCCCCGCGCCCGACGGCAGCAGCGTGACCGCACCGGGTCGGCTGTTGCTGCAGCTGATCGACCCTTGATAGGACGTGAGGGGCGAGACGCTGCCGACCGCCATCGTTTCGACCAGCGTGTAGGCGGAGCCCGGGGTGGCAGCGGCAACGGTGGCCGTGCCACCGGTGACCGTAGCGCCGGCACCGGACGTGGTGGCGGTGGTGCCGGAAGGCCCCGTGATCGCCATCTGGAACTGATCAGCCGCGTTGATGCGCGCACCCGCCAGCTGCTTGGCCAGCACCAGGCTCGCAGCCGCGCGTGTGTTGGTGACCGTGCACGAGACGATGTCGCCTGCGGCCGGCGCGATGCCCCAGGTCGGCGCGCTGCCCGACACCGGGAGGCTGGCCGCCGCGCCCGGCCTGGCGTTGCTGCAGGTGATGGTGGCCGTGTACTGGTTGATCATTGACACGCTGCCTGGCTCCATCGCATCGGTGATGGAATAGCTGCTGGTCAGGTCGGGCAAGGTCAGCGTTCCGCTGCTGGCGCTGGTGCCGGCCCCCGCGGTGACGGCGCTGCCGACCACCGTGGCCGGCGCCTGCACCACAGACACGCGGAACTGGTCGGCCGCGTTCGCCCGCGAGGCCACCGACTTGGTCAGCGCAACGGTGGCCGGCCGCGCGGTGTTGGTGATGATGCAGGTGATCTGGTCGTTGACCGCGGGTGTGACGGTCCAGGTGCCGTTGGTATCGATGCCCGAGGGCAGCACGGTGGGTGAGCCCGCCGTGGCATTGCTGCAGCTGACCGCGGCGTTGAACTGGTTGAACGCCTGGGTGCTGCCCGCCTGCAGCACTTCGGTCAACGTGACCGGCGTACCCGCCGTCACCAGCTGCTGGCCGGTGGTGGCGCTGGTATTGCTGGCACCGCTGCCCACGCCCGTGCTGGCGCTCGCCACGGTTGCGCTGTTTTGCAGCAGGCTGATCGCGAAGCCGCTGGTGCCGGCGACCGGACGGGAAGCGACGGTCTTGGACAGCGTGAACCGCGCCACGTCGTCGGTGATGGTCAATACATTGGCAACGGTCGCCGAAGCGCCGCAGCTGGTGGTGCTGGCGCGCAGGTAAGGAGGCGGCACCAGGGCGGATGCGGGAAGGCTGAAGGTGATGGTTTCGGTTGGCTCGGCCAGCGCGTCAATCACCAAGGTCACCGGCAGCGGGAACTGGCTGGCGGCGTTGAGCCCGTCGTATGTGCCCGCCGGTACGTTCACGGACAGCGCCGTGCTGTTGCCTGGCGTGGTGTAGTCAACGCCCAGGGTGGCCGTGCCGCCGGTAATGGTGACGGCCACCGTCATGCCACCCGCCGGGACCGTGCCGGAAACGCGCAGGCGCGGGATGTTGACGTTGTTGGCGGCCGTGCTTTCGGCCTTGGTGTTGCTGGCCTGGACGAACTCGACGAAGGGACGCAGCTGGATCTGGATCTGGTCCAGGAAGTTGCCGACCGTAGCGCTGCCACTGCCGGTTGAAATGGCCTGGAAACCCAGGTTGGTCTGCCCGGTGGCTCCGGTGTAGGTGAACACGCCGGAGTAATCGCGCCAGCCGTTGGGTCCCAGCACCGATGCCGACGAGCCCAGGGTAGCGATCAACACCCCGCCGCTGCCGTTGCTGGTGGTGCCGACGCGCACGATGGGCACGGCGCCGACCAGGTATTCCATGACGTCCTGCACCGTGTCGCTGCCGCGGCCGCGATGGCTGAACACCCAGTTCACCTGCTCACCGTTGACCAGACACACCGTCTGCGACAGGCGCGACACGGCCGAGGCATTGAGCTCGACCAACTGTGCGCCGCTTCGCGCTGGCGTGCCGTTGAAGTTGTTGGCCCAGAACTCCATGGCCGCGCCGGTGGCCGGCGCGCCGGGGATATTGGCGTTGTCGCAGTTCACCGTCTGCGTGGCGATCACCGGGTGGTCGGTGAACCAACCGGGGACGACGGTTTCGCTGATCGTCCGGAAGCAGGTCGCCGCACCGAGCGAAGGCTGTTCGAAGCTGAGATTGACCAGCGTGCGCTGCACCTGCGCGCCCGCCGTGGCCGCGAACATCGACAGCAAGCCCGCCAGCGCCGCGCCGGCACATCTCACCGCGCGGTCGCGGCCTTTCCGCCGGTCAATACGTGCCTGTGACATTCAGGAACCAACCCTTCTGGTCATAGTCGAGCACCGTCAGGTTATCGCTGAAGCTGGTGAAGTTGTAACCCACGCCCAAGCGGAAATTGTCGCCCAGATGGCGGTCCACGCCGACCAGCCAGCCGGCGCGGGCGCTGTCGTTCTCAACCACGCGCAGCCAGCGGTACTCGGCCAGCGCGTCCCACTTGGCCAGCAGGTTGTATCGGGTCTGCACGGCGGCGAAGTTGGCGGTGGTCTCGAACCAAGGGCCCACGGCGCGGGCAAGCCTGGCCTCGCCTTCGCGATGCGCGACCTTGCCGGCCAGCTCCCAGTGCTTGTTCAGACGGTAGATTCCCTCAAGCGTCAGGATCTGCGAGCGCTGGTCGAAGTTGGCCAGCGTGTCCTGGCCAAGGCTGCTCAGGTCATACAGGTACGTGTATTTGCCGAGCAGGGCCAGGCGGTCGTTGGCCGCCGGACGATAGGCGAAGCCGAAGCTGCCTTCGACGAAGCGGGCATCGGCGGCGGGGTTGATCGCATCTTCGGTGTCGCCGTAGTTGAACCGCGCAGCCATGCGCCAGTCGTCGTTGAGGCGCCAGTTGAGCCGGTTGGTGGTGACCCACTGCGTGCGCTCTTCGATGCCCGTGTCTTCGCGGTACTCGAGCTTGCTGGTCCAGTTCACGTCCTGGTCGGTGCGTCCGGCGCTGATGCTGACTGCGCGGCGGTCCACCAGGCCCAGCGCCGATTCCAGCTCGCCCTTCTGCAGGGTGAAGCCCAGCGTCCAGCCCAGCCCCGGGTAGAAGTCCATGCCGTAAGTGTGGGCGATGCCGCTTTCCTGGCGCGCCTTGAGGAACTGGCTTTCATTGAACAGGTTCACCTGGTCCGAGACGCGCCAGCGCTGGCCCAGGGTCAGGCCGGTGGGCGCTGAGCCGTACAGCGGGTCGCCGGCGGTGGTGTCGGTGGAGTGCGTGTAGTTGCCGTACACCGCGTGCATGTCGCTCAGGCGGTACTCGGCGTTGACGCTGGCGGCGTCGCCGCGCTCGCCCGTGGTCAGTTCGGCGCCGACGGTGGACAGGTTGGCGAACAGGTACTTGCCGCCGAGCGTGAAGGCGTCGTTGCCTTCGTAGGAACCGTTGTCGTCGTCCAAGGTCACTTGGCCAACGCCGTACAGGTCGAACGACTCGCCGATGCGATGGCTGTAGCGCACGGCCGCCAGCGAACCGGTGGCCGAAACGCCGGCGCGGGTCTCGGTGACCGAGCGCAGCTCACCGGTGAGCTGGTTGAACTCCGCCAGGCGCCATTGCGCCATCAGCTGCGCCTGCTCGACGCCGTCGGTGCCGCGCTTGGCGTCGCTGTAGCGACCGGTCAGGCGCAGGTCATCGGTGACCTGCCCGGCGAACTCGGCGCCGTACTCCTCGATCGGCAGGCCCACGTCCTGGCGTGCCACCGAGAAGCCGGCGTCCACGTCGCGCCACCAGGCGCCCAGGGTCCACTCACGCTCGGTGATCCCGCGCTCGAGCAGGTTGATGCGTGCCTCGATGCTGCGGGCGTCGCCGTCGCGCGAACCGGCGATCGGATTGAGCCGGGTGAAGCTCAGGCCGCCGTTGTCGGAGAAGAACACGGGCGCACTCGTGGCCTCGCTGCTGGCCTGTTCGAGCTTGATGTAGGTACCGCGGCCGGCCTGCAGGGTAAGGTCAAGCGCACCAAGCCGGTAGTCGTCGCCGGCGCGCTGTTCGTCCACATACGTACCGCCGATGGCCACGTGGTCGCCCAGCCAGGTCCGGCCGTTGAAGCCCACCGAGGTCTGGTTGGCACTGAAGCCGGCCGGGATGTATTCGTAGTCCACCAGCAGGCGGTTGTCGAAGCCGTCCAAGGGCGTGTCGCGAATGATCGAAGGCAGGTTGTCGCGCACGATCTGCAGCAGCGGGCGCGTCAGGAGCAGGCGGCCCTGCAGCTCGTCGATCTCGTAGTCAACGTCGCGAAGCAGGCTTACGCGGGTCTCGACGCGACCGGTGAGCGGGTCGCGCACTTCCAGCACTATCTGGTCCGAGCCGGGCAGCAGGTCGGTGTGGCGCAGGTAGTACAGGCTGCCGCCGGTGCCGAGGAACTCGCTGTGCCCCGGTGCGCTCTGCGCCTCCGAGCCGAAGGCACGCACGGTGTGCCGCGCTTCGCCCAGCGGCGTGCTGGCGCGACTGCGCCAGTTGACCGCGCCGCCGTAAAGGCTGCGGGAGTACTGGCCATACTCGGTACCGGTGAAGCCGGTGACGAAGTTGCCCCACAGCGCCTGGCTCTTGTCCCAGTCCACGCGGACGTACATCCGGCCCTGGGTGTCCGCGTCGCGGTAGGTGGTGGAGTCGTCACCGTACACCGGGTAGTACTGGTCCGGATCGAGGCGGCGGAACACGTCGCGTGCATCCGGGTCAAGGAAGCCGTTGAACAGCTCGCTGATCTCGTTCTCGCGCGTGTCGGCCTGCGCGGTCACCAGATAGCGACCCTTCACCTTGCCCTTGAGGTACAGGGCCAGCCGGCCTTCGGTGATCATGTCGTCGTAGCGGTCGTCCACGCCCACCGGCACCACGGCGCCGCTGATGGAATTCTCGGACACCGTAACGTCCGCCAGCGCGACCACGAACAGGTAGCGGCCGGTGACATCCACGTCAAGCTTGCGCTCGAACTTCTCCGCGCCGTCGCCTACTTCGATGGCGAAGCTGTGCTTGCCCACGGGCACCAGGAACTCGGCGGCGAACCTGCGCTCCAGGTCCACCGGATAGCTGCGGCCGTCGATGCGAAGCGCCTGGCCCGGCGCGATGCCTTCGCCCAGGATGCGCACGCGCGAACCGTAGATGGGAATGTTCTGCAGGCGCAGGTTGCCCTGCCCGAACACGGACTCGGTCAGCTGGCGCTGGGCGATCTGTTCCGCATCCATGCCCACGAAGCGAGCGTCTGCCTGCGCGCCGATCTGCTGCTGGCTGCGCTTGATGTCCTCGGGCCGCACCAGGGTCAGCGTGTTGGGATAGGTTTCATCGAAGCTGCCATCGCTGGCGATCGCGCGCAGCACGTACTTGAGCTGGTCGCCTTCGCGCAGGCGCACGTCCGTGGCCAGCTCGCCGTTCCATTCAAGCTCGCCCACCGCGGTGGCCGGCATCGGCAGCGTGGCCAGCGGGGCCACCAGGTCGGTGTCGGTGCCGCGGTAGATGACCAGCTCGTGGCGCTCGGCGAACGCCGGGTAGTTGCTGTAGCTCATGAAGCGCACGGGCGCGCTGATGCGGCCGTTGGCGAACTCCACCAGCGGGTTGGCCTGTATGTTCAGGTTGGGCGATGCGAGCTGGGGATCTTCGGTGGCCCACAGCACGCCGCCACCCGGCAGGTCCAGCGCGAAACGACCGCGCACCTGGGTGCGCCCTGCCGACTGGTGCTCGACGTCCACCCGACGGTCGGACTGCAGTTGGCTGACGTCGCCGGCGCTGGACTGCGCTTCGCCGCGGCTGCGGATGCGCAGCACCGCGCCGTCGCCATCATCGCAACCGGTTTCGTCGCAGGACACGCGGGTCTGGTCGGCGGCAGGCACAGGCACAGGCGCCTGCGCCATGGCGCTTACGGGCAACGTGCCCAGGAACCCGGCAAGGGTGTAGTCCAGCAGCTTCATGCGCATCTTCACAACCCGTCGATTCCGGTTCACTTGCCCGCTCCCGGCGCCACGGCGCCTTCGGTTTCCACCCGCAGCCGGGCGCGTTGCTCTGGTGTCAGCCGGGCCTCGATGGCCTGGCGAACCGCTTCCACGCGACGCAGCGACAGCGCCTTGTTGTAAACCGCATCACCACGCACATCGGCATGGCCGGTAAGCGTGATGACGCAGCCGCAGGCGGGATCGCCCACCTCGCGTGCGATCGCATCGATCAGCGGATCGCTGCCGGCGCGAAGCGTGTCGCGATCGGTGTCGAACAGGATCGGGCCCAGCTTGACGCCCTCCCCCACCGACAGCAGGCGGGTCTTGTCGGCCTGCAGCACGTCCACCTGCAGCTGGCCGGCCGGCACGTCACCCAGCAGCGCCAGCAGCTCGGTGCGCACCGCGACGGCTCGCTCGAACGCCAAGGCTTCTTCGCCGGCGATGGTCTGGATGCTTACCTCACCGCCATCATGGGCGCGGATCTGGGCAACCATCTGGGCGAGGACTTCGCGGTAGCGACTGCCGATCTCACTGCTACCGGGTTCGAAGACCACAACGCCCAGGTCCAGCTCCACCACGCCCTTGACCTGCGGCGACGCCGGCATGCGCACACCGAAGTCGAATCGGGTCGGGATGGCAGGCGTGATACGGCGCATCAACGGATTGGCCGTGGTGAACTCGGCGTCCTCGGGCAGCGTGCTCTTGTCCACCTTCACCACGAAGTTCTGGCCGCGCATCTGGTTGGACACCACCAGGCCTTCGATATGGAACCGGCCCTGTGCATCGGTTTCGCTGACCAGCCCTTCCACCGTGGCCAGGCGCACGCCCGGGATGCCGCGCTCGCCTTCGTCCTGCCAGCCGTCGCCGTTGCGGTCGTCGAACACCTTGCCCCAGATCCGGGTCTGCTCGAAGTCGGGATCCAGGCCGGTGCCGGTGATCACGGCGGCGGAAGCCGCGTTGCTCACCGCGACGCCGAACTGGTACACGGTCGCTTCGTTGATGTACTCACCCGCGACCAGCCCGGCACCCGCGCGCAGCAGGTATGTGATGGTGGCGGTGCCACCCACCGGGATATCGATACCGGCGAAGGTGATCGGACCGGTGCCGGTGGTGATGGCCAGGTTGTCGGTATCCACGATCGTTTCACTGCCTGGAACGAACGTGAAGCCCGGCGGCGGCACGTCCACCACGTCCGCCGCGAACACCGGCAGCTGGCCGACGTTGGTGACGGTGAGCGTGTAGGACACCAGCGAACCGGCGTTCACCTCGCGCTTGGCCACCGACTTCTGCAGCACGAGCTTGCCCTGCAGGGGGCGTACGTTGATGGTGACGATCGCCGTGTCGCAGTCACCGTCCGCGTCGCAAAGCTGGTACGGGAAGGTGACCACGCCCACGAAGCCCGGAACGGGCGTGTAGATGAAGCTGCCGTCCGGGTTCATCACCACCGTGCCGCTGGTGGGCGGAGCGAGCACCGTGTAGTTGCTGCTGATATTACCCGGCGTGTCGTTGCCGACCACGGTGCCACTGATCGGCATGCCTTCGTCGCGAGTGAACTCGTCATCCTCCGCGATGGGTGCGATGTCGCCGTTGGTGATCACGACGGTGACAACGGCATCACTGCAGTTGGTGGGATTGCCGATCTCGCAGATACGGTAGGTCACCGTATAGCTGCCCGCTGCGGTACCCGGCGCCACCGTCACGCGGCCCGTCGCCGGGTCGAGCGTGATGTTCGGGCTGCTGGTGGCCAGCACGGTGATGGTTACGGTGCCCAGGGTCGCCGGCGCGCCGTTGAGCGTGTCGTTCACCAGCACGTTCGGGACGGCAACGCCGCCAACGCCGCCATCGGGCACGGTGCCTTCGTCGTCCACGGCGATGATCTCGCCAGCCATTTCGGTGATGGTGACGCTGTCCACCGCCGGAGCCAGCGTGCCGGCGGTAGGCGTGCCGTTCGCGGTGGCGATGTTCGTGACGCTGCCGGGCGTGCCGGCCAGGTCTGCCGCCTGGATGGTGTACCGGGCGGTGCAAGTCATCGACGTGCCCGGCTGAAGCGTGGTCACCGGGCAAGAAACCGATGCAATGCGGTCATCCAGCACGGTGATGCCGGTGATGGTGACATTGCCGGTGTTGGACACCAGGTAGGCGTAGTCGATGACCTGCCCAACCGTCGCGTAGGTGGCGACCGCGGCCGTCTTGTCGATGGTGAGTGACGGGTTGGCGGCTATCGGCGTGCTTGTCGTATCCGGCAGGCTGGTCGCAGTGCTGCCACCGGGCGTCGTGCCGGTCGCGGTTGCGCTGTTGTTCACCACGCCGGCGTTGACCTCGGCCTGGGTGATCGTGTGCCTACCGGTGCAGGTGGTGCTGGCGCCGGGCAGCAGCGTCGTCACCGGGCACACGGCCGGGGCGTCGAGATTGGCGTCGTCGATGACGATTCCGGTGATCGTGACGTTGCCGGTGTTGGTGACCAGGAACGTATAGTCGATCGTGCTTCCGGCCGTGGCACCCGACGGCGTACCCGCCGTCTTGTCGATCGTCAGCCTCGGCACGATGTTGATGATCGTGCTCGTCGTATCCGGCGGACTCGTGGTCGTGCCGCCACCCGGCGGCGTGCCGCTGGCGGTCGCGCTGTTGTTCACCACGCCGGCGTTGATCTCAGGCTGGGTAATCGTGTGCGTGCCGGTGCAGGTCGTCGACGCACCTGGCGCCAGCGTCGTCACCGGGCATACGGCCGCGGCGTCGAGGTTAACGTCGTTGATGACAATACCGGTGATCGTGACGTTGCCGGTGTTGGTCACCAGGAACGTGTAGCCGATCGTGCTGCCGGCCGTTGCGCCGCTAGGCACACCGGCGGTCTTGTCGATCGTCAGTGCAGGCGCCGCCGCGATCGGCGTGCTGGTCGTGTCCGGCGGGCTCGTGGTCGTGCCACCGCCCGGCGGCGTGCCGCTGGCGGTGGCGCTGTTGTTCACCACCCCGGCATTGATCTCAGCCTGGGTGATCGTGTGGGTGCCGGTGCACGTGGTGCTGGCACCCGGCGCCAGCGTCGTCACCGGGCACACGGCCGCGGCGTCGAGGTTGACGTCGTT
>QBLY01000030.1 GCA_003241895.1 Lysobacteraceae bacterium | reverse complement strand
GCCCAGAACGGGGTCAGGTTCACTTCTGACCCCGGACAAGAGTGAGCCTTTGGCGGCCTGACGTCGGGGTCAGAAGTGAACCTGACCCCGTTTTTGCCTGGCCCCGTTTTTATTTTCTGGAGAGTGAGATGGCGATTTTCGACAGCATTCTGGACACGATTGGGCGTACGCCGATCGTGCGGCTGCACCGGCTTGGGCCGGCGCACGTGTCGCTTTACGTGAAGGTGGAGTCGTTCAACCCGGGCGGCTCGGTGAAGGACCGGCTGGCGCTGGCGGTGATCCTGGACGCCGAACAGCGCGGCGTGCTCAAGCCCGGGCAGACCGTGGTGGAAGCAACGTCGGGCAACACCGGCATCGCGCTGGCGATGGTCTGCGCGGCGCGCGGCTATCCGTTCGTGGCGGTGATGACCGAGACCTTCTCGATCGAGCGGCGCAAGCTGATGCGCGCCTACGGCGCCAAGGTGATCCTGACCCCCGCGGCCGAACGCGGCAGCGGCATGGTGCGGCGCGCAGCCGAACTGGCGGCCAAGCACGGCTGGTTCCCGGCCCAGCAGTTCGACAACCCGGCCAACCCCGCCTACCACCGCGCCACCACGGCGCCCGAGATCCTTCAGGACTTCGCCGGCAGGCGCCTGGACTTCTTCGTTACCGGATGGGGCACCGGCGGCACGCTCACCGGCGCCGGCCAGGTGCTCAAGCTCGCGCGCCCGGACCTGCAGATCGTCACCAGCGAACCCGCCGGCGCGCAGCTGCTCAACGGCAAGGACTGGGCCCCGCACAAGATCCAGGGCTGGACGCCGGACTTCGTGCCCGGCGTGCTCGACCGCAGCGTCGCCGACCAGGTGCTGCCGGTGGACGACGTCACTGCGCGCGACACCGCCCGCCGCCTGGCGGCCGAGGAAGGCGTCTTCGTCGGCATCAGCGCCGGCGCGACCGTAGCCGCGGCGCTGCAGGTGGCGCAGTCCGCGCCCGAAGGCAGCGTCATCCTGGCCATGCTGCCCGACACCGGCGAGCGCTACCTGAGCACCTTCCTGTTTGAAGGCGTGAACGAAGGCTCCGACGACGACTGGTTGGCCAGCCTGGACCCCCAGTCCGCCGCCGCCTGAACCCGCTCACCTCGAAAATGGGGTCAGAGAACATATTTGTTTGAAACAAATATGTTCTCTGACCCCATTTTGATGCCCGGGGCCGCAGCGTGACGGCGGTTTCGCGCCCTTGACTGGGCCGCGACGGGCCGGAGAGGTAGAATGAGGCTCCCTTCGACGTCCGCCGCCCGGCCCCACGCCGCGCGCCGGCCTGCCCCACAGGAAAGTTGCGACGATGAAGATTCTGGTCGGTTACAAGCGGGTGGTGGACTACAACGTCCGCATCCAGGTCAAGCCCGATGGCTCCGGCGTGGTCACCGACGGCGTGAAGCTGTCGCCCAACCCGTTCGACGACATCGCCCTGGAAGAAGCCCTGCGCCTGCGCGACAAGGGCATCGCCACCGAAGTGATCGTCGCCACCATCGGTCCCGCCGACTGCCAGGCCCACCTGCGCAACGGCCTGGCCATGGGCGCCAACCGCGCCATCCACGTGGTCACCGACCAGGCCATCCAGCCGCTCACCGCCGCACGCGCCATGCTCAAGCTGATCGAGAAGGAACAGCCCGAACTGGTGCTGCTGGGCAAGCAGGCCATCGACGACGACGCCAACCAGACCGGCCAGATGCTGGCCACGCTGTGGGGTCGCCCGCAGGCCACCTTCGCCGGCAAGCTCGACATCGCCGACGGCAAGGCCACCGTGGTGCGCGAAGTGGATGCCGGCCTCGAAACACTGGAAGTCGACCTGCCCGCCGTGGTCACCACCGACCTGCGCCTGAACGAGCCGCGCTTCATCAAACTGCCCGACATCATGAAGGCCAAGTCCAAGCCGATGGAAACCCTGCAGCTCGCCGACCTGGGCGTGGACAGCGGCGACCACCTCAAGACCACCCATTTCGCCCCGCCTGCCAAGCGCAGCAAGGGCGTGATGGTGAAGGACGTTGCCGAGCTGGTCTCGGCGCTCAAGGCCAAGGGCCTGGCGTAAGGAGCCGATGACATGAGCAAGGTACTGATCATCGCCGAGCATCTCGGCGGCAAGTTGAACTCCTCCACCGCCCGCTGCGTGAGCTGCGCGCAGGCGATCGACGGCGCCGATATCCACGTGGCCGTGCTGTCCGACGCGCCCGATGCGGTGGCCGCCGAGGCCGCGCAGATCGCCGGCGTGGCCAAGGTGATCACCGTGACCCACGCCGCCAACGCCAACGCCATCGCGCAGGTGCTGGCGCCGCAGGTGGCGAAGCTGGCCGCGGGCTATTCGCACGTGTTCGGCCCGTCCACCACGTTCGGCAAAGACCTGATGCCCTGCGTCGCGGCCCTGCTGGGCGTGGCCCAGGTGTCGGACATCATGACGGTGGAATCGAGCCACGTCTTCAAGCGGCCCATCTACGCCGGCAACGCCATCATCACCGTCGAGGCGCCGTCGTCCATGGCCATCGTCGGCACCGTGCGCACGGCCTCGTGGCCGGCGGCGGCCGGCGGCGGCAGCGCCCCGGTGGAAGCCGCGTCGGTGGAAGCCGCGCTGCCCTCGCACACCCGCTTCATCGGCCTGCAGCAGGGCAAGAGCGACCGCCCGGACCTGCAGAGCGCCGGCAAGGTGGTCAGCGGTGGCCGTGCGCTGGGATCGGCCGATGCGTTCAAGATCATCTACTCGCTGGCCGACAAGATGGGCGCCGCCGTGGGTGCCTCGCGCGCCGCGGTGGACGCCGGCTACGTGCCCAATGAACTGCAGGTCGGGCAGACCGGCAAGATCATCGCGCCCGGCCTGTACATGGCCATCGGCATCAGCGGCGCCATCCAGCACCTCACCGGCATCAAGGACGCGGGCACCATCGTCGCGATCAACAAGGACGCCGAGGCGCCTATCTTCGAGATCGCCGACTTCGGCCTGGTGGGCGACCTGTTCGCGATCGTGCCGGAGCTGGAAAAAGCGCTCTGATCCCGGTCGGCCGGCGCGACTGCCGTTTCAGCGGTAGATCCAGTATTTGGCCGCAACGAAACTGATCACGGCCAGCACGCCGTCCACCAGCGGCTTGCCCAGCCATGCGCCGCGCAGGCCCTGCAGCGCATCAAGCTGGTGCACGGCCAGCGTGCTCAGCGCGGTCATGGCCAGCCAGAACACCACGAAGCGCAGCAGCGGGCCGCGGCCCAGCCGCGGCGGTGCGCCCTTCGCAGCGAAGGTGAAGCGCCCGTTCAACCAAAAGCCCATGGACGCTCCCAGCACGCGTCCGGCGAGGTTGGCCGGTACGACGGCAGCGCCCATCGCGGTCAACGCGACGAAGCACAGCCAGTCGACCAGCAGCTGCAGGCCACCCACCAGGCCGAAACCAAGGAGCTGACGTCGCAGCACGCTCGGCTCAGGCGGCGCTGCGGAATGCGCAGCCGGTTTTAGCGCGCAGCTCGTCTTCGTCCACGCCGGGCGCCGCTTCCACCAGCAACAGGCCATCGGCGGTGACATCCATCACGGCCAGCTCGGTGATGATGCGGTTCACCACGCCCACGCCCGTCAACGGCAAGGTGCACGCCGACAGGATCTTGGGCTCGCCGGCCCTGGTGGTGTGTTCCATCAAGACCACCACGCGCTTGACGCCTGCCACCAGGTCCATCGCGCCGCCCATGCCCTTCACCATCTTGCCCGGCACCATCCAGTTGGCCAGGTCGCCCTGGTCGGTCACTTCCATCGCGCCAAGGATGGCCAGGTCGATGTGGCCGCCGCGGATCATCGCGAAGCTGTCGTGGCTGCCGAAATAGCTGGCGCCCACGCGCGCGGTGACCGTCTGCTTGCCGGCGTTGATGAGGTCGGCATCCACTTCGTCTTCGGTGGGGAACGGGCCGATGCCCAGCAGGCCGTTCTCGGACTGCAGCCACACGTCCATGCCTTCCGGGATGTGGTTGGCCACCAGGGTCGGCAGGCCGATGCCAAGGTTCACGTAGGCGCCATCGGTAAGCTCGAGCGCGGCGCGCTGCGCCATTTCATCTCGCGACCAGGCCATCACTTGCCTCCTGCGCGCACGGTGCGCTGTTCGATGCGTTTCTCGGGGGTGGCGTTGAGCACGATGCGGTCGACGTAGATGCCTGGCAGGTGAACGTGGTCGGGGTCGATGCTGCCGCCCTCGACGATCTCCTCCACTTCGGCCACGCAGGTCTTGCCCGCCATCGCCACGGCGGGGTTGAAGTTGCGCGCGGTCTTGCGGAACACCAGGTTGCCGGCGGTGTCCGCCTTCCACGCCTTCACCAGCGACACGTCGGCGCGCAGCGCGGTTTCCATCACGTAGTGGTGGCCATCGAACTCGCGGGTCTCCTTGCCCTGCGCAACGATGGTGCCGTAGCCGGTGCGGGTGAAGAACGCCGGGATGCCGGCGCCACCGGCACGCAGCCGTTCCGCGAGCGTGCCCTGCGGATTGAACTCCAGCTCGAGCTCGCCGGCCAGGTACTGGCGTTCGAATTCCTTGTTCTCGCCGACGTAGGACGAAATCATCTTGCGAATCTGGCGCGTGCTCAGCAGCTGACCCAGGCCGAAGCCATCAACGCCGGCGTTGTTGGAAATGACCGTGAGGTCCTTGGCGCCAGAGTCGCGCAACGCAGCGATCAGGGCCTCCGGGATGCCGCACAAGCCAAAGCCTCCGACCGCGAGCGTCTGGCCATCGCGCACGATGTCGCTCAGCGCGCTAGCCGCGTCGGCGTAGCATTTGTCCCGGCCGCGGCGGGCGGTGCTCGGGGAGGTGGCGTTCTGGGACATTGCAGCGGTGCTCCGGTCAACGGGGTGGCCGTTTGATTATAGCGTTGACGCTCCGGGCGCCGGAGCCTGTACCTTCGGCCATGAGGTCGAGGACTCCCGGGGGAATTTCCCACGGGAGGCGGCGTTGGGGTTCAGGGACGCCGCGGGGGCAGGTCGCCATGGACGGGCCGGCGCGGCGCACTGGCGATGTCGTAGCCCAGGAAGGCCAGCAGCAGCTGGAAGCCCACCAGGAAAGGCATGGCCGCCAGCATGATGATGCCCAGCGGCGTGGTGGTGTTTTCCGACAGGGCGCGGGCCCAGTGCACGGCGCCGAAGACCGAGCCGAACGCCAGCAGCGCCGAGCCCAACAGCAGCTCCACCGAGGCCACGCTCATGTCGCGCAGGAAATAGTTGTAGAAGATGCGCTTGCAGAAATTGCGCACGTGCTTGGCCAGGAACTCGAACAGGATGCGCGAGATCTTCAGGTTGCTGGTTTCATCGCCGTACTTCGCGTGCATCGGTATGTCCACCACCACCGCGCGCAGGGTGTTGAGCCGGAACAGGATGTCGGTTTCGAAGAAGTAGCGGTTGCTGATCTTGTCCATCGGCAGGTGCGCGGCCACGCGCGCCTCGATGGCGGTGTAGCCGTTGGCCGGGTCGAACATGCCCCAGTAGCCGGTGGACAACTTGGCCATGAACGACAGCACCGAGTTGCCGAACAGGCGGACCGCCGGCATGTCGCGAATGCGGCTGAGATCGTAGAAGCGATTGCCTTTGGTGTAGTCCGCCTGGCCCTTGACGATCGGCGCCACCAGGGTCGGCAGCAGGTCGGCGTCCATCTGGCCGTCGCCATCCATCTTCACGATGATGTCGGCGCCATCGGCGATGGCCTGGCGGTAGCCGGCCATCACCGCGCCGCCCACGCCACGGTTCACTTCGTTGAACAGCACCGTGACGCGTGGATCACCATTGCGATCCAGCACCAGCTGGCCGCTGCCATCCGGGCACTGGTCGTCCACGACGTAGATACGCGAAACCTCCGGGCCTATGCCGGTGATGACGCCCAGGATATGAGCAGCCACTTTGTAGCTGGGAATGACTACGGCAATCACCGGGGCCGCCTGACCTTCGCCAGCCAGATCTCGTCCGGATCGTGCTTCCCTGCCCTCGACGCGCTCCATCCGCCTTTCCCCTCCGAAGCTTTGAAATCGCCTGGAATAAGTCAACGCGGCGATTTTACCGCATTTCCTCGGCGTGCCCCCCGCGAGCCACCAGCACCATGGCCAGCAGGCTGACCAGCGGGATGCCGGTGAAGAGGTAGCGGAAATCGCAGGCGATGGCGGTCGGCAGGAAGGACAGGTAGAAAAGGCCGGTGGCCAGCGCCAGCACTCCGGCCATCAGGCGGGTTTTCGCCGGCAAGCGCACCACGGCCAGTGCCACCATGCCGGCCAGCAGCACCGACACATAAACCCAGTGGCGGTAGATCAGCCAGTCGTCGAAATACGAGGCCATGTCGTAGACCGCCCGGTCCCGGCCATCGCGACCTGCGGCGACACCGGCCGCGCGCAGGTAGTCGCTGTTGCCGTCCACGCCGATGTAGATCGGCAGGCAGCTCTCTACGCCATTGAGGCCGAGCACGGTACGGAAGGTCACCCACTTGTGCTCGAGGAACGCGCCGGTTTCCTGCCGGGCCAGCGCGAGCCACGCGGCCTTGCGCTGCTCGTCGCCCATTGCGCGGAGCCACTCCGACGCTTCCGGGTCGGCGAGCAGGTAGTCGACGCGCAGGCTGGAATACACGCGACGGACTGCGGCGCGCTGCTGCTCGGTGATGGCCACCGGAAGCGAAGCTGTCGGCGTGTCCGAACGCGCAACGGTGCCGGCAACATCAAACGACATGATGCTGCGGAAGCCGACCGAACTGCTCTTGTCACCCGCCCCCACGATGGTGACGCCGACCATCGCCTTGGTGGCGAACAGGGTGGCAACGAAAATGGCCGCCAGCGCCAGGGCGGCGGCGCGCTTGCGGCCCGGCGGCCAGCCGCGATAGCCGGCAAACGCAATGATCGGCATCAGCAGCAGCACCGGGGCCATGAACACGCCCTGCTGGCGCACCTGCATGGACACCGCCAGCAGCAGCACCGACACGGAGGCCAGGAAGAAGGACCGGCCCGGCGCCGCATTGGCCGCAACCAAAGCCAGCGACGCGGCCGCCGTCGTCACGGACGCAAACAGCACGTCCTTCCAGACGATGCCCACGTACAGGAAGATCACCGGGTTGAGCAGCACCAGGCCGCAGAGCAACAGGCGCAGCCAACCGGACGCCCGGCCGCGATCGCCAGCGCCGGCCTGCAGGCTGTCCGCGGCGGCCGCGGACAGGCCCAGGTAGATCAGCACGCTTGAAAAAAAGACCAGCGAGGCCGTGGCGAGTTCACCGCCGCCCAGCCAGCGCATCAGTGCCGACATGAAGGGCGGGTTCCAGCTTACCGACTTGCCCAGGCTGGCCTCATACAGCTGCACGCTGGTGTCCATGGACACGTGGCCCGGCGAATGCAGGGAGATGGCCGCGGCGGCCAACAGCATGCCAAGCCAAGGCAAGGCACGGGCGGCGCGGCTGGGGTCATTCCAGGAAAGGGTCATGGGCCAGGCTCAGGGTAGCGTGATGGAAACATGGGTCTGGCAAACGGTGCTGCGTTCCCCGACCTGCTGCACCAGGTAGGCCTGGTAAGGGTCGGGCACCGGTGGCATCGCCAGCGTAGCCGAGAATCCGCTCAACGCCACCCCGGGCTGCTTGAAGTACACCGCCACGTCAGGGCGCTCCTGGCCCAGCGCCAGCGGCGCGCGGTAACTTTCCAGCTCCGACTGCAGCACCAGCTCCACCGCATCGCCGACGTCGCCAGCCTCCACCTGCGCCATCCAGCCCGACACCTGCAGCAGCGCCTGGCCGGTGGTATCGGTACCCGGTACGATCAGCTCGAGGCCGCAGCGGTAGCCCGGCAGCGCCTCGCTGCCATCGCCCACCACGCGCGGGCCGGCGGCAAAGGCCACCAGGTTCGCGGGCTTAGCCACGATCATGGGATCGGTCGCTGCGGCCTGCGGCGCCACAGCCTTCGCCGGCAGCACCGAGATCGGCGCGTCCATGCCGTAGCGCAATCCCGACTCGAGCATCTCCAGCACCGCCACGTCCGGCTTGAACCGCTCGATCAGGTCGGTGCGGAAATAGCCCTCGTCGTAGTGGCTGAAGATGAGACGGCTGAAGTGCGGGTACAGGAATGGCAGCAATTCGCTGCTGAACGAGTCCCCGGTGATCATCAGCACCGGCGCGCCCTGCACGCCGGTGTCGATGACGCGGGTGCCGGCCCAGTCCTGGCGCTGGGTGAGGAAGTGCACGCGCAGGCCGGCCTCGATGGAGGGATCGGTGTACTGCGGGAAAACCTGGGTCACGAAGCTGGCCAGTCCCAGCATCACCGCCAGGTTCTGCGGCTGCTTGAGCGTGGGCTTTTCCAGCGCCGTGAAGCTCGACAGCGGCCGGGCGGCCACCGGGATACCGCGCGCGCGCATGGCGTCGAGCATGGCCACGTAGGCCCCGTGGGCGCCGCGGCCGGTCCAGTGCGTGTCGAACCCGGTGTAGGCGTCGGGATAGCGTTCCTTCTGCGCCAGCAGCACCGGGTACAGCGACAGGAAGCTGTCCAGCCCCGCCGCCCTGGCCGCTGCCTCCAGAGCGTCGGTATCGGCGACACCACCGGTCGGCTGCGCCCACAGCGGCGCCTTTTCCGGGTAGATGCGCTCCTGCAGCGGCGCCGACACCACCAGGAAGGGGATGTCGCGCTCACGGAGGTAATGCGTGCGCTCGGCCAGCGTGTCGATCCAGGCGCGCAGTTCGTCCGGCTTGAGCGGGCTCGAGCCGCGCAGCTGCGACAAGTGGTCATCACTGTCGTAGAACAACCACCCGTCGCGTCCGACGATCACGCGCGCGGTGCCGGAGTAGCCCAGCCGGTAGCGCAGCAGGTTGATGCCGGCGATGAAGTGCGGGCGCGCAGGGAAATGGTCGATGACGTAGGCGTCCATCGCCTCGCGGTACTCGCGCAAGCCCGCGGCGCTGGCCTCGGGCTTGCCCGGGAAGCCGGCCAACACGCGGTTTTCGCCGATCTTGGGCACCGCCAGTCCGGGCACGTGCCGGACCGACAGCATCGCGGCCCAGGCCAGCACCACGCCGGCCACCAGCACCCACCAACGGTTGAGAGGAAAGGCCATGGCGTCAGAACCGGAAGTACAGGAAGGGATTGAGGCTGGTGCCGGCGAGCAGTGCGCACGACAGCACGAAGCCCACCAGCAGCAGCGCCACCGGCAGCGCGTGCACGTAGTGCGTGTCCAGGCGCTGTTCCGGGATGCGCGGCGAGCGCTCGATGCGGGGCACGCCGATGCGGTCAAGCAGCGCCGGCAACAGCGGGAACGACAGCGCCACGCCGGCGACGATGGCCATCATCACTTCGGGCGTCAGCAGCAGGCCGGTATCCACCGGCAGTGGACCGATCGCCGAGGGACTGAACATTCGCCGCAGGTAGCGCACGGCATGGCTGAGGCTGTCGGCACGGAAGAACACCCAGCCCACCATCACCGTAAGCACGGTATAGGCCCAGGCCAGCGGCGACGGCAGGCGCCGGAGCAAGGCGCCCACGCCCTGGCGTTCGGCCAGCAGGAAAGCTCCGTGGAACAGGCCCCAGAAGATGAAATTCCAGGCCGCGCCATGCCACAGGCCGGTGAGGAAGAAAACGATGCCCAGGTTGCGCAGCGTGGCCAGGGTGCCGCCGCGGTTGCCGCCCAGCGGGATGTAGACGTAGTCGCGGAACCAGAACGACAGCGACATGTGCCAGCGGCGCCAGAATTCACTGATCGAGCGCGAGGAATACGGGTAGTCGAAGTTGCGCGGGAAGGTGAATCCGAACATGAAGGCCAGCCCGATCGCCATGTTCGAGTAGCCGCAGAAGTCGAAGAATATCTGCAGCGTGTAGGCGAGCAAGCCCAGCCAGGCGGTGCCGGCGTCGAGCACCGAGTTGTGCAGGCCGAAGGCGTGGTCGGCCAGCGGCGCCAGGGTGTTGGCCACCAGCACCTTCTGGCACAGCCCGACGATGAAGTACTGCAAACCCAGGCCGAAGCGAGCGAAATCGTGCGTCCGCACGGCAAGCTCGTCGCGGATCTCGGCGTAGCGCACGATCGGCCCGGCGATAAGGTGCGGGAACATCAGGATGTAGGTGGCGAAGCGCGCCAGCTTCGACTCCGGCTGCACCTGGCCCCGGTACACGTCCACCAGGTAGGACACCAGCTGGAAAGTGAAGAAGGAGATGCCCAGCGGCAGCCGGAGGTCGGGATGCGGCAGCGTGCCGGCACCCAACAGGTCGTTGCCGATGTCGGAGACGAAGTTGCCGTACTTGAACAGCCCCAGCACGCCCAAATCGACCGCCAGCGCCAGCACCAGCATGCCCAGCCGCGCCCTGCCCTCGCGCGCAGCAAGCTTCCCGGCCAGCCAGTAGTTGAGCACGATCAGCCCGCCAAGCAGCAGGATGTATTCGCCCTCGCCCCACGTGTAGAAAAGCACGCTGCCGGTCAGCAGCACCGAGGTGCGCAGGCCCGACATCAGGTACACCGCCAGGAAAACCGGCAGGAAGTAGAAAATGAAAATGATGGAACTGAAAAGCATGCTGGCCGGCTCTCCGTGGCGCCGCGCCTCCCTGCGGAGGCGGGCAGCGTCCTGGTGGTCTTACTGGACGAGGACCCGATGGTGGGACGGGCAGGCTACCTCGGTGCTGCCATCGGTCCCGATCACGAAGACGCGGTATTCACCGGGGGGCACGTCGTCGAAGCCGGCGTCGGCCTGGTAGCCGGCGCTGGAGAACGCGGGCACCCTGAAGTAATCGGCCACGTCCGGACGCTCCAGGCCGGTGCGGGCCTCGATACCCCACGCGGTACCGCCCAGCAGCACGATGCGCACGCTGGCCGGCACCGTGCCCGACTGGCTGTTGGTGGCGAAGCCGATCATCCTGTAGGCGCTGCCGCGCCGGGCAAGGTAACTGTTGGGCGTCTCGCCCGGGCTGGGCTGGCCATTGGCCATGGACACCACGCTCTCAAGCGAGCAGGTGGCCCCCACCGGCATCGCCAGCAGGGCATCGGCGGCCATGCCGATATCCGCGAACTGCGCGACGTCGGCCGCGGCGTCTTGCCCAGGCCCCGCGGATACAGCGCCGGGCTTGCCAATGTATTGGTCTGGCTGGCCGCTGCAGCCAGTCAGTACGACGCCGGCCAGGGCAAGCAGGGCCAACGCGATGCGGGGAAACTTCGTCGGTGCCATGGCGGGATCCTCTGATGTTTCGAACGCGGGGGATTCGGTTCAGCCGGGGCCGCCAGCCTGCCTCAGTGGCGGAACAAGGTGCGGCCGAGGAAGCGCAGCCAGCCTTCCTCGCGCACGCGCTGGCGCAGCAGCTGCCACAGGTTGGATCGGGCTCGGCGGTTGGTCAGGCTGAGGCGGGCAAGTCCGACCAGGCGTCGGTACTTCCGGGTGTAGCGCTCGCTCAGCCCTGGGGTTTTTTTCCGAAGAACTCCGGATGCTCCAGCGGCCCTTGCTGCTCCATCCAGACCTTGAGATTGAGCGGTTGCGCGCAGTCGAACGGATCCTCGAAGCAGTGCTGAAGATCCGGACGCACCCGATAAAGACGGCGGTGTGCGGTCGGAATCGCCGTGCCGTCGGAGTAACGGCCGAACGCCCAGGCGACCTTGGACAGGGGGTCGTCGCCATCCAGGCGGGTTTCCTCCTGGTACCAGTCGACCAGGGCCTGCACCGAAGCGTTGCCCGGCGCGTTCTTGGTCGCCATGACCCGATGCGCGCCGCTGTCGAAGCCGGTGAAGTGATAGAAGCCAAGCGGTGCGCCATCAACGGTAAAACCCTGCCCGGCGTCGCCGGTAAGCCGGCGCGTGGTCAGGTTCCAGGTCGCGACGTTGTACCGGCTGTTTTTCAGTATCTTGACGCCGTCGAAGAACACCGGCGCAAAATCGATCCAGCGCTGGTCGGTGAACAAACCATTGGGAATATCGGCGACGCAGAAGTGGTAGACGCGGTCGGCCCACCAGGCGGCAAAGCGCCGACCCTCGTCGGTGGCGGCAACGCCGACAAAGCCCAGGTTGTAGATGCCGTGCTTGAGGCTGCTGATCTCGTTGTCGCGGATCGCATCCAGGGTCGAGTCGGGCTTGGTCTGGTGCGGCGTCAAGGCGACATTGTTGCCGTCCAACTCCGCCAACAGGTCGTCCAGGCGCGAGAACAGCACCATGTCCGGGTCGAAGTAAAGCACCCGGTCGACGTCGGGTCGCGCCAGCAGGGACTTGAGCACGAACGGCTTGATCGCGGTCGCCAGCTCGACGATGCCGTGGAAGTAGGTCCAGCGCTGCAGATCCGGAATGTCCAGCGTCGCCACCGGCATCACTTCATCGAAAGGTTCGTGGCTGAGGTCTACCCCGGTGCCGAGCGCGTCCGGCAAGGCGAGCACGATTTCGAACTCCGGATGGTACCGGCGGATCGATGCGCAAAGCAGGCGCACCTTGGGCAGGTAGTTGACGGCGGCGGAGGTGAATACGACGGTTTTCATGGGCGTCCCGCGGCCGAGCCGACCCCTTCGCCGAGACCACGGGCGAGCAAGTCGGTACGGAGATTGAGAAGGGTATCCAGAGCAACTCTGGCATTGACGGCCGGAATTATAACCCCCAGCGGATAAGTCCTGACCCGCTCGGCCGGTGCGCCCAGGTCGAATACCGCCAGCGGCATGCCGTAAGCCATCAGCTCGGCGGTGACATAGGAGAAAGTTTCATGGCAGATCGAGGGCAGCAGGCAAATGCCGACGCCCTCGCGGCGCAGCAGGTCCGGCAGCGCCTCGGACCGGTAGGCACCGGTGATGCTCAGCGCAGGCGACGGCGAGGCCTTGTCGATCGTACCGATCACCACTATCCGGGCCGGCAGGCGCTCGCGTTCGATGATGCTCGCCATCTCGGCGACAATGCCCGCGCCTTTATAGACATTGATGGCACCCACCACGCCGATCACCAGCGGCAGGTCCAACCGGGGGCCGACCTGTTGCGGGCGGATATAGTCGGTTCGATGCGGCTGCACCGCGATGCGTTTTTCCGCCAGCTCCGGGAATGCCTTGCGCAGCACCGCAACCGACGATTGGGAAAAGGCGACGATGCTGTCGGCCTGCAGCAGGAACTTCCGCCACTTTTCCCGCCAGGCGGGCACGTCCAGCACCGGCATCAGCGCCAGGAAAGGCGCGTCGTTGTGCGGCAGGCAGCGGGCACAGCGGTCGAGGTCGGGGATGCCGCAGTAGCGGCCGTCGTTGTCGACCAAGGTCCAGACCGGGCAGGCGGCGTGGAAGTCGTGCAGGAAGAACGTGACCGGCAGGCCCGGTCGGTGGCGTGCGCCGATCCAGTCCAGCACCCGGCACGGGTCGTCGTAGGAGACCAGGCTGTTGACCATGATCTCGCGCGGCTGGGGCAGCGCCGCCAAACACTCTTCCAGGGTCGCATAGCGGGCGATGCGCTCACCTGACACGGCCAGGCGCGCCACTTCGTAGCTCAAGGTCGGCAGATGCGGCGTCACCAGGACCACCTCTTGCCCGGCCGCCAGCCACTGGGCGACCTTTTCGGCGCGGTAGTGATTGGCGCCGCCGCCCATGGCGTGATCGAACATCAGCACGGACCCGCCGCTGTCTTGAGCCGGGCTCAGCCGGCCGTTTGCGCGCCGCAGCAGCCCCGACCAGCGCCGCTGCCCCATGGCCAGAGCGCGTCGCGACAGCAGGCGCAAGTCGCCACGGCGCAGCAGCTGCCGCGCCAGCGCCCACTTGCCCTGCCAGCGGCCGGCTATCGACTGCGGCAGGTAGCGCTCGGGAAAGCCGGGAACAGCGATCTCGTCCTGGCCGCCATCGGCGAACCAGACCTGCAGGCAAGCTTGCACCGCCGGGCGCCGCAGCCGTCCCTGGATCAGGAATCCGCCGCCGCCGGCATGCGCCACGTCCGGAAAGACCTCGACCAAGTCGGGGCGGAACCCGGATTGCTGGCAGCGCAAGTGCGATTCGCTGCCGTCGTCGTAGCGCACCCGCAGCTGGATGCGGACCGCCGGGCTGCGTTCGCTCAACAGCCAGCCCCAGCCGAAGATCCGGTCGTCGCGCAAGGTGATCGCGTCGAAGCCGTACCTGAGGCTCACGGCCGAATTCCGCCGCGCGGAAGGCGCCTCACAAGCCGCTCCAGCCAGCGTAGCGGCCGTGTGTATCGCCAAGATCTCGAAGCCAGGACCTGCGACAGCGCTGCCTGCGCCTCTTCTGCCCGATTGGTTTGAGCCAGAAGTGCCTCGCTCGCCGCAAGCTGCGCCTGATGGTCCATCGCCAACTGCGTGACCTGCGCCAGACGGTCCAACGACAACTGCGTGACCTGCGCCAGCGCCTCCTGCGTCTCACCCAAGCGGTGCGCCTGCGCATGCAGCTCGTCCAATCGCTGCAACGACAGTTGCGTTACCTGCGCCAGCGCTGACTGCGTCTGGTCCAAGCGGTGCGCCTGAGCGCTGAGTTCATCCAGGCGCTGCAGCGACAGCGCGCTGGCTGCGTCCAAGGCCCGGTCGGTGTCGGCCAGGCGCGCCTCGCTCGCCGACAGGTTCCGGCGAGATCGGCACAGCGCATCGGCCAGTCCTTCGACCCAGGGAGTCGCCTGGGCCAGGAGCCTCTCAAGTTCGCCGGCATGGTCGGCAACCGCATTCCAGTCGCCTCCCGCCGATTCGATCCGAAGGCTGTCCCGGAACAACGCGCCCGCCAACACGGCCGGGCCGTCGGCTGCGGGCGAAAGTTCGACCTGCCGGTGATGACGCAGGTCCTGCTTGAGGAAGCCCTGCAACTCCTGGCCAAGCGCTTCGGGGCTGCGCGGCCAGGCCACGCCCAGCGCCTCCCCCACCGCGGTAAGCGCGCGCACCGGATCGGCGAGCAGACTGTCGTAGCTCAGCATTGCCCGGCGAAGCCCCCGGGTATCGCGCTCCGCCTCGATCACATGCTGCGCCCAGAGCAGGCGGGCATGGCTGGGCGTAATACCATCCCGGCGCTGCAGCGAACGCGCCACTTCTTCCGGCGAGCGCACCATGAACAGGAACGCCGGCTCGATGCCGGAGCGCTCCAGAAGCTGCCGCCATAGCGGCACCAGGCGGCACAGGCGCGGATCCTTCAGCGCCCACACCGATTTCCCGGCGAAGTCGCGCTGGATCATCGCTTCCAGGGCCGCCGTGGCGCGCGCCGCGGCTTCCGAATGCAGCCAGCCTGCGGGCAGTTCGCGCAGGTCTTCCCAGCCGCGGCCCAGTTCCTGCAGCAGGGCCTCATGCGCGACCACCGCGTCGGCATGCTCCCAGTAACCGGTGGGGTTGTCCGACGCGGCCGCCACCATCCGGCTGCCCAGGGGCACACCCAGCAGCGCCAGCGCCCCGGCCAGGGCCGAGGTGCCGCTGCGATGCATGCCAAGGACCAGGATCGCTGACCCTGCTTCGCCGGTACGACGGCCCATCTCACCTAGCATCGATAACTCCCAAAAGGCCGCGCCTCCAGCGGCGTAGCCAACGCTGGCTTCTGCCATGCCGGCATACGACTAGACCCGCTCAAAGGCAAGCATCGGCTGGCCGCGGGGATGCCCCCAATCGCCCAGCAACCTTAGCCGATAGGGCAAGCCGGTCACGATGTATTGAAAGTCTTGCAGCTTGTAGTGGTAGGGATCCCTGACATCAAAGGAAATGATGGGGTCGCCATCAAGCGTGCCTGGCTGGGTGAACGGCGTAGCCATATCCCAGTCGTCCGGGACCAGCCAGGCGGTGGCAAAGAACACGCCGCCGTTGTCCAGCTTCGGCGCCAACTGGCTGAGGCAACGTCGGATGTGGTTGAGCGGCATATGGGTAAACAGCGACTGCGCGATCGCGAAATCCACCTTGCCCGGCAGGAACGACAGATCAAAATCCGGGGAGCTGTGCAGATGACTCCGGGGCAGCTTCGCCCGCTGGGATTCCGACAGCTCGCGCAGGTAACCGGCCTCGATCAAGCTTGCGCTGAGGTCCACGCCGAAATAATTGCCTGGATCAACGCAGTCGACGGCCTTGACGCCAAACCTGAGCGCGCCGCAGCCGAGGTCCAGCAACTTGTGGCGGGGCTGCAGCCCCTGGTCTTTCAAAAAACGCAGCTGCAGTTCGCCCAGGGCATCCCACAGCCCACCGATGGCCTCGCGATGCCTGCCAGCCGCAACTTCGCGCTGCACGGCCTGTTCATCGTAGTAAGGACTATGCATCACAGACTCTCCCTGCCCGCATCGCCGAGCTGATGCGCGGTGGCCGCGAAACCCAGGTCAACCAGACCCTCTGGCGACACGCCCGCCCGGTTGCGCCGGCTGGGGTTGATGACGACGATCTCGAACGCGTCCACCAGGCGATGCACGTACTGCTCCTCGCCATCGACCTCGGCGGTCACTCCACAATTGATGAAATATCGCCCCGGATACATCAGGCATGCAAATGTAAAGTCGACGAGCACCGTGGTTCCGGCCTGGACCTGTTCACAGCCCTGGTCGGCCAAGGCAAGCACGGCCCCGGCAACTTCCACGCCCGTTCTTGTCTTTACCAACATTCCCAACCTGAGGCCACGCAGGTCCTGGTCAGCCCGCAGCCGATAGGAAAATCGATACCGATGCTCATGTTCAAGCTGGGCCACGGGCTGGCCCTCTTCCGTGGTCAGGCTGGCAGCGATTATCCGCCCGCCAACCGACGGATACTCGATCACCGCCTCGCTCAGGGCGAGCACCGCACCGGAGCCGGGCTCAGCGTCAGGCCTTGGGCTGTCGTCGGCGCGCTGCTCAGCCAGCGTGCGGTGGTAGGCGTCGACAACCGTCTTGGGGGCGGCGTCCATCAACAGCTGGCCCCGCTCCACCCACAGAGCGCGATCGCATAGCTGGATCACGGTCTGGGCCGAATGGGAAACGAACAATATCGTAGCCCCACGCGCACGCATCTGTTCGATCCGGGCAAAGCACTTGCGCTGGAATGCTTCGTCGCCCACGGCCAGAGCCTCGTCCACCACCAGGATGTCAGGGTCGACATTGACCGCGGTGGCGAAGGCCAGGCGGACGTACATGCCCGAGGAATAGGTCTTGACCGGCTGATCGATGAAATGACCGATGTCGGCGAAACGCGCGATGTCGTCGAAACGGGCATCGACTTCGGCCCGGGCGATGCCGAGGATCGCGGCGTTGAGGTAAACATTCTCCCGGCCGGTGAAATCGGGATTGAACCCGGCGCCCAATTCCAGCAGGGCGGCAATGCGGCCGCCGACCCGCACTTCGCCGGCGCTGGGCTGCAGGATCCCGCAAATAATCTGCAGCAGGGTGGATTTTCCGGAACCGTTGCGGCCGATGATGCCGACGGCTTCGCCGCGCCGGACCTCGAAGGAGACGTCGTGCAGGGCGGCGAAGTCGCGGTAGTAGCATCGCGGCTCACGCCCGAACAGCCGCTGCAGGCCCGGCACGACCATCTGCTTCATCCGGTCTTGCGGCCGGTCGAACATCAGGTAGTGCTTGGACACGCCGCGAACGCTGATCGCGATCTCATCAGACGACATCGGCGAAGCCCTTGCGCGTTTTTTGGAAGAACAGATAGCCCAGGATCGCCACCGCCGCCGCCGCGGCGGAGTACAGGGCGAAGCTGCGCCAATCGGGCTGCTGCCCGAACACCAGCACCTGGCGCGCCATTTCGATCGGCAGGGTGATCGGGCCCAGGGCGATCCAGGGCTGGATCCACTCCGGCAGCGCCGATCGTGGGAAGAACACGCCCGAAAGGAACATCAGGGCGGTGACGATCGAACCGGTCAGTTGGCCGATGTCGCGCAGGTAGGTGCCGAACGAGGCCAGGAACCAGGCCAGCCCCACCGTCAGCAGCACCAGCGGCAGCAGCACCAGCGGCAGCAGCCAGGCCGTGGCCGGAATGCCGCCCAGCAGCGACCCGACGAATGCCAGCGTCAGCGCCAGGCTGATGGCGGCGTGGAACAGCGCGCTGCCCACCGCCACCATCGGCAGTATCTCCAGCGGAAACACAATCTTTTTGACGTAGTTGGCGTTGGCCAGGATCAGCGACGGCGCGCGGTTGATCACCTCGGCGAAAAACTGGAATACCGTCAAGCCGGTGAACAGGATGATGGAATACTCGACCAGCGAGTGGGCCTGGGTATCGCTGCCCGGCACGTCCCATCGCGACTGGAACACCGCGCCGAACACCAGCGTGAATATCGCCAGCATGAACAGCGGATTGAGGAACGACCACAGCAGGCCCAGGGCCGAGCCGCGGTATCGACCCACCACGTCGCGGCGAATCAGCGGCACCAGCAAGGACATTCGAGTGCGCAGGGTGCGCAGCCAGTTTCGCGCCGTCATCGGCGATTCCTCATCGCAGCGCGTTGGCCAACTCGGAGCGCAAGTCCTCGACATCCTCCACTCCCACGCTCAAGCGCACCAGGTTGTCGGTCACCCCCAACGCCTCCCGCCGCTCCACCGGCACCGAGGCATGGGTCATCAGCGCCGGATGGTTGGCCAGGCTCTCCACGCCGCCCAGGCTCTCGGCGCAGGCGAACAGTTCAAGCTTTCCCATGAACGACTTCGCTTCTTCGAAGCCGCCCTTCAGCCAGACGCTGACCATGCCGCCGGGACCGCTCATCTGCCGCTGCGCCAGCGCGTACTGCGGGTGGCTGCGCAGGCCGGGATAGGCAACCCGCTCGACCTTGGGATGGGACTCCAGGAACTCCGCGAGCACCTGCGCGTTCTCGCAGTGCGCCTTCATGCGCAGGTGCAGGGTCTTGAGGCCACGCAGCGCCAGGAAGCTGTCGAACGGGCCCTGGATGCCGCCGATGGAGTTCTGCAGGAAGGTCATCTGCTCCGCCAGCGCCGCGTCGTCGCCCACCACCACCATCCCGCCCACGATGTCGGAATGGCCGTTGAGGTACTTGGTGGCCGAATGCATGACGATGTGCGCGCCCAGCGCCAGCGGCTGCTGCAGCATGGGCGAGCAGAAGGTGTTGTCCACGACCACGATCAGTCCGCGCGCGCGCGCCTTGGCGGCCACGGCGGCGATGTCCACCAGCTTCAGGGTCGGGTTGGTCGGGGTCTCGATCCAGACCATCCGGGTTTCCGGCCGCAGCCCGGCCTCGAAGGCGGCGTCGTCGGCCAGGTCGACGTAGCTGAAATCCAGCCCGGCGCTGCGCCGGCGCACGCGCTCGAACAGGCGATACGTGCCGCCGTAGAGGTCGTCCATGCAAAGCACGTGGCTGCCCGAGTCGAGCAGTTCGAGGATGGTGGAGCTGGCCGCCAGGCCCGAGGCGAAGGCGTAGCCCTGGGTGCCGCCCTCCAGCGCCGCCACGCAGCGCTCGTAGGCGAAGCGCGTGGGGTTGTGGCTTCGCGAATATTCGAAGCCCTGGTGCACGCCCGGGCTTTGCTGGACGTAGGTCGAGGTGGCGTAGATGGGCGTCATCACCGCGCCCGTGCTGGGGTCGGGCGATTGGCCGGCGTGGATGGCGAGGGTGCCTGGGCGATTTGCCACGGGGGCTCCTGAGGGGGGCTTGGACAAGGGGGGAATGATACCCGAACACCCCTGTGGCCAGCCTCGCCCAAGGCCCGCTTGTTCAGGCTTGTGGCGCGCTGCCGTTGGCGTGCGCGCGGGCGCTGCGGCTCAGGCGAACGTCCCGCCAGGGGCGCTCGAACAGCAGGTAGGAAACCATCGCCACCGCGACCGCCGCCGCCAGCACCACCGCCGTCGCCAAGGGCCCGTCACCCACGCCGATGCGGCGCAAGCCATCCAAGACCGGCATATGCCACAGGTACGCGCTGAAACTCACCACGCCCAGCAGTCGCGCCGGAGCCCACGCGAACGGTGCGCGCAGCCACGCCGGGCCGTGCAGCACCGCCAACAGCAGCAGCGACCAGACCAGTCCGAAGAAAACGAACCAGTGATGGTTCAGCGCGCCGTCGGCGCTTTCGCCGGCCAGCCCAGCCCACACCTGGGGAATGCTCAGCGCACAGGCCAGCACGGCCGCGATGCCAACGACGGCCCAGGCGGCCTGACGCGGCGGCTTCACGCCAGTGCGGAGGCGGTGGTCCCAGCGCGCCGCCATCGCCCCGCAAAGGAAGATCACCAGGTACGGCCCCAGCCGCACGTCATTCACCGCCGCCGCCTGTGCCGGCCAGGCCCAGGCGGCGCCGGCCAAGGCCAGGGCCGCCAGCAGGATTTCGACCGCCCAGGGCCAGCGCTTTTGCTGCACCCACGCCAGCGCCAGCGCCACCAGCGGTAGCCACAGGTAGAAGGTGAACTCGACCGGGATGCTCCACAGCACGCTCTGCCCTTCCTGCAGCCGCAAGTGGCGAAGCAGGGTGGCGGTGTCCATGGCGTAGTGCCAACCCTGCACGCCGCTGCGGGTGAGCCACCAACTGGCCAGCAGCACCACCAGGTACAGCGGCCAGATGCGCAGCACGCGCCGCAGCGCATAGTCGAGCCACAGGAAACCGTCGGCGAACTTGGCCAGCGGCCGGTCCAGCAGCACGCGGGTCAGCAGGAAGGCGCTGAGCACGAAAAAAAGATAGACGCCGCTCTTGCCGGTGCCCGACAGGCCAATGCCCGGCAAGGCCAGCACGCCGTAGTTGGACAGGTGCGAAAGCAGCACGATCAGCACGGCGAGGCCACGCAGGCCGTCGAGCGCATCAAGGTGGTCGCGGCGGGCGCGTGGCCGGCCGAGGAACAGTCGCCACACAGTCGACCGGGCCTGGTCAGCGGCGATTGGCGTTTCCTGCATGTGATCCGGCGCTGTCATCCAAACGGGCGATCCAGGGTGGGCCCGCGACTATATCGCAGCCCCTCCTCCGCCACCCCCGCACGCACGCCCCACAAAAGAAAAGGCCCGCCGAAGCGGGCCTTCCCAGTTACATCACTGAACCCGAGGGATCAGTTGGTGCCCGGACGGACCATGATGTGGTTGCTCACCGAGCCGGCAGCCGGATTCACGATCTGGTACAGACCCTGGATCTGGTTGTTCGGAGCAGCGATGGTCACGTTCAGCGTGGCGCGCGGAGCAGCGGTGAAGCTGGTCAGCACGGTCGGCAGTTCAATGACGCGGGTGCCATTGGCCGGCACGGTGCCGGTCAGGTTGGCGGTGCCGATGGTGTTGCCGGTCTCACCCTGCACGGCGATCGTGTACGGACGAGCGACGTTGCCGGTGTTGGTCAGGACCATACGGCTGATGTAGCCAGCCGGGACCTGGGCCAGCGGAGCCTGCAGCTGGGTGCCGTTGCGGACGATCTGGCCGGCGGCCAGCGGGCCGACGTTGGCGATGGTGAAGCCAGCGTTGGCGGTCGCTTCGAGGGTGGCCGTGTACAGGCTCTCGAGGATCGGGGTGAGGGTGGTCGGGATGTACTCCAGCGGGCCGGTGACCGCGACGGCGCCGACGACGAAGTTCGCCTGAGCCGCGGTGCGGGTGGTGGCAGCGGTGCCGTTCAGCTCAACGCCAGCGCCGCCAGCAAGGGCCGCGGAGAAGTCGCCGAGGACAACGATGCGGGTGGCAGGAGCGAACAGGTTGGCCATGGTGATGATGGCGCCGTTCGCGTTACGCGGGGGCAGGGCAACCAGACCATACGAGAGCTGACCGAAGATGCCGGCGCTCAGGCCCAGGAAGTCAGTGTAGGCACCGGTCATGGCCTCGACGTCAGCAGTGGCCGTGCCCGGGGTGGCGGTGAACGCGAAGCTCGGGACCGAGCGGACGAACGGACGGAACACGCCGTTGGTGCCGGCGGAAGCGATGCGGCCCGTGTTGCCACCGGCCTGGGCCTGCGACGGCTGGTCGTAGATGGAGAACGCGCAATCAACGTTGCCGTTGTTCAGCAGCTGGGTGGTGACGTTGAACTGGATCTGGATGGCCGAGGTGGTGCCGCCGACGACGTTGTCGGTGATCGAGAAGAACAGGGCCGGGGTGCCGGCGCCGTTGACGGCGCCCAGCGTGACGCCCGGGGCGCTGGTGGTCGGCACGCCGACCGGGGTCAGCGTGGCGCTGAGGGCGGTGCACTCGAGGCGGCCGTAACGCACTTCGCCGTCGGAGAAGTTGTAGTTCAGGGTCGCTTCGATCGTGTCGCCCACGTCGGTCAGGGTGACCGGCTTGGTGAGTTCGATCGCGTAATCACGGTACGGATCGACGCCAAGGACGACGGCACCGGCATTGGCCGAGACCAGCAGACCGGCGATGGTACCGGCGAGCAGCTTCTTATTGAGAGACATTGTTGTTAACTCCTAAGCTTAGGGAATAAAAAATCGGAACAGCCTGTTCCGTCAGGACACCGCCCACCGCCCGCACGCTCGTGCCGGCGCCGGCACCAAGGATGTCCAACAAGGTGGCTGGGTCATCATGACCGTTTGCCACCGAGTGGAGCTGACCTTGCTGCGCATGCTGTAGCACTGCGCAGTCTCCAGACGCCGGGCAAGCGTAATACGCGGCATTTCAATCGTCAATGTTTGTTCAAAATTCGTGACGTGGTTCATAAAACTGCTTTCCGTGCCGTTCGCCCGGTTGGCTCCCCGTTCAGGGCTCCTCGGTGCCGAAACGACCCCGGATGGCGTCGGTGATGGCACGCGCCTGGGACGCGTCCTCAATCACATAGGGCGTGATCAGCATGAGCAGCTCGGTCCGGGTGTCCGAGTCCCGGCTGTTCTGGAACAGCTTGCCGAGCACCGGTACGTCGCCCAGGCCCGGCACCTTGGACTTCGATTTGGTGCGGCTGGACGAGATCAGGCCGCCCAACAGCATGCTTTCACCGTCCGACAGGCTCAGGCTGGTCTCCAGGCGCCGGCTGAAGATGCTGGGCGAGGAGATGTCGCTGGTGTCGGTGGGCGTGGCCTCGCTGACCTCCTGGGCGATCTTGAGATCCACCCGCTGCCCGGAGTGCACCACGGCGTCGATCTCGAGCAGGACGCCGGTCTTGCGGTACTGGACCGCCTGCAGGATGGAGCTGTTCCCGCCCGTGCTGGGCAGGTCCGGCGCGGTGGCCTGGCTGGTGATGATCGGCACTTCGGTGCCCACGTCGATGCTGGCGCTCTCGCCGCTCTTCACCAGCAGGCGTGGGGTGGACAGGATGGTGACGCGGCTGTCGCGCCCGAACAGGTTCATCACCGCCCGGACCTGGCCGGACGACGAAATGGGGCTCCATATCAGCGCCCCCTCGGCCGGGCTGCTGCCCTGCAGGGCCGTCAGGCCGCCGCTGAAGTTGTTCAGGCCGACGTTGCGGAGCGCCCATTCCACGCCGTGGCTGATCTCGTCGGTCAGCGTGACTTCAGCGATGGTGACCTCGATCACCACCTGGCGCGCCGGCTGGTCGAGCCTGGCCAGCACTCCCTGGATGGCGCGCCATTTCTGGGCATCGCCCTGGTAGACGATGACGTTGCGGATCGGGTCCACCGCCAGCTTGCCGCCGTCGGTGCCGATGACGCCCACGCGGTTGGCCTGGCTGCCACGGCCCGAACCCGAGCCGGATTCAGTGTTTTCAGGCTGCTGGTCGGCCATCCTGCCGCTGCCGCTGCCGCCGCCGGTTCCCACCAGCGCCTCAAGCACCGGCAGCAGCGTCTCGACGGTCGTGTGGCGGGCGGCATACAGGTAAACGCCGCCGTCGCCGGCGCTTTCGTCGCTGGGCTGGTCCAGGCGCTCGGCCCATTCCGCCGCCGCGGCCAGGGCCTGGTCGGACTCGGCGAAGATGATCAGGGCATTGGCCGAAACCACCGGGACGAAGGTGAGCACGCCGGCGGTGCCGGCACCGGCGCGCACCGAATAACCCTGGGCCACCAGCACGTCGCGCAGCTCCTTGGCCAGCACGTCGGCGCCCAGGTAAAGCGGGTTGATCCGCAGCGAACGCTTGTCGCGCAGCGCCACGCGGTCCAGCAGCGCCACCGCCTCCATCGCCGCCTGCACGGACGCCGGCGAGCCGCTGATCAACAGTGCGTTCGCTTCCACCATCTCGGTCAGCGTGACGCCGGTGCCGGCGCCGAACAGGCCGCGTACCTGGGCCGCGATGCGGCCCGGTTCGCTCACGTTCAGGGGCATGGCAACGAACACCGGGCGCTGGCCGGCCGGCACTTCGGGAAGCGCGCGGGCGGTGATCAGGCGCGGCGGATCGCCCGCGGCCCCTTCGCCGGGCGCGAACCGAAGCAGGCCGTTTTCCTCGGTGACGCGGATGCCGTAACGCTGCAGCACTTCCTCGGCGATCACGTACAGCCGATGCGACGGCTCGGGATCAACCAGGCGCAGGCTGACCAGTTCGGTGCGGGCGCGCACGGCCTGGTCGATTTCGATCGAGAAGCCCAGCTCGGTGCCGAACACCTCATTGATGAAGGCGCTCAGCGTCACGCCGTCCAGGCTCAGGGAAATGGACTTGCTGTTGGGCATGCGCGGCAGGTTGTCGCGGTTGACCATGCGCACCGGCGCGTTTTCGACCGTGGGGCCCGATTCGATGCGCGGGCGGGTGCGCGCGGCATCTGCAGCCTCTTCCAGCACGTCCTGGCCAACCGTCTCGGCCTTGGGCGGGCGAATCGGGTCAGGGAAGGTCGGTGCCGGCACCGTGGCGCAGGCGGCCAGCAGGCCGACCA
>QBLY01000002.1 GCA_003241895.1 Lysobacteraceae bacterium | reverse complement strand
CTGAGCAGGCAGTGACCCTCGCCTTCGCGGTGGGGCCGGCGCCAGTCCCCTTACTGGGGAGAAGAACCAAAAAGAAGAGGGCCCCCGAAAGGGGGCCCTCTTTTTTTTGGCTGGGGGACTAGGATTCGAACCTAGATAGGCAGAGTCAGAGTCTGCAGTCCTACCGTTAGACGATCCCCCAATACGGGGTCGCCGCCAGAGCTTGAAGCGATTAGCGCTTCGAGAACTGGGTGGCGCGGCGAGCCTTGTGCAGGCCAACCTTTTTACGCTCGACTTCGCGGGCGTCGCGGGTCATCAGGCCGGCCTTGCGCAGGTCGGGCTTGAGCGTGTCGTTGTATTCAACCAGCGCGCGGGCGATGCCCAGGCGGATGGCGCCGGCCTGGCCGGTGATGCCGCCGCCGGCGACGGTGACGGTGAAGTCGAACTTGTCACCCATCTGGCTGACGACCAGCGGCTGGCGCACGATCATGCGCGAGGTCTCGCGGCCGAAGAATTCGTCGACCGGACGGCCGTTGACGAGGATCTTGCCGCTGCCCGAACGCATGAACACGCGGGCGGTGGAGGACTTGCGACGGCCGGTGCCGTAGTTCTGCTGGATAGCCATGTCTGTGCCTTAAGCCTTGAAGTCCAGAGCCTGCGGCTGCTGGGCAGAATGCGGATGCTCCGAGCCCTTGTAGACCTTGAGCTTGCGGTACATGGCGCGGCCGAGCGGGTTCTTCGGGAGCATGCCCTTGACGCCGATCTCGATCACGCGCTCCGGGTGTGCGTCGAGGATCTGGCCCAGCGACTGGGTCTTCAGGTTGCCGACGTAACCGGTGAAGCGGTGGTACTTCTTGTCCTGCAGCTTGTTGCCGGTGACGTGGATCTTCTCGGCGTTGATCACGACGAGGTAGTCACCCGTATCAACGTGCGGGGTGTAGTCCGGCTTGTGCTTGCCGCGAAGGCGGATCGCGAGTTCCGAGCACAGGCGGCCCAAGGTTTTGCCGCTGGCATCGACCACGTACCAGTCTTGCTTGACGGTCTGGGCGTTGGCGCTGACGGTCATGGTCTTCATGACGGCTCCAAAATATAGAAATCGGGGTGGAAAGAGGCGGAATGATAGCGGCCCTTTCCGGCTCGCGCAAGCCCGGATGAGCCCCGTGCTAGCATCCAGCCATGCCTGCCCTGCCCGACCCGGCCCTTCGCGCCGCGCGCCAAGCGCCCGCCGACGCGGGCCTGGTGGCCCTGGCCGACCGCTGCGTGCAGTGCGGTTTGTGCCTGCCGCATTGTCCCACGTATCGGCTCGACCAGACCGAAGCCGAATCCCCGCGCGGCCGCATCGCCTACATCAAGGCCGTGGCCCAGGGGCGCCTGGCGCCGACCGCCGCCGGCGATACCCATCTTGATCATTGCCTGGGCTGCCGGCGCTGCGAACCGGTCTGCCCCGCCCAAGTGCCCTACGGCGAACTGCTGGTCGGGGCGCGCGCAGCCCAGGCGGCGAGGCATGCGCCGCCCCTGAAGCTGCGCGCCGCAGGCTGGCTGCTGGCCCGGCCGCCCCTGCTGGGCCGGATGATCGACCTGCAGCGCGTCGCCGGGGCCTGGCTGCCGGCGGCCCTGCGCCCCGGCCTGCCGCAGGCACCGCCCGCCGTCGCGATGCCGGCGCCTCCGGCCGCCGCCAAGGGCGAGGTGGCGGTGTTCGTGGGCTGCATCGCCGACCGCTACGAATCGGGCACGCGTGCCGCCCTGGCCCGGCTTCTGGGCGCGGCCGGGATCGCCGTGGCGCTGCCCGAAGGCCAGGGCTGCTGCGGCGCCGCCGCCGCGCATGCGGGCGATTCCGCTGCCGCGGCAAGGCTGGCCGCCGCCAATCGCCAGGCTTTCGCCGGGCGTGACAGCGTGCTTTGCCTGGCCAGCGGCTGCCAGGACAGCGTGGCGCGCAGCCTTGCCGGCCAGGCTCCGGTGGAGGACGCGCTGAGTGCGCTCGACCGGCTCGGCGACCAGCTCAGGTTCCGCCCGGCCCATGGCCGCGTCGCCCTGCACCTGCCCTGCACCCAGCGCAGCGTGGTGCGCAGCGAAGGCGCGCTGCGGCGGCTGCTGCAGCGAATCCCGGGCCTGGACCTGGTCGAACTGCCCGACACCGGCTGCTGTGGCGCCGCCGGCCTGCACCAGCTGGCCGAGCCCGCCCGCGCTGACGCCCTGCGCGCGCCCCTGCTGCAGGCACTGGCCGAAAGTGGTGCCGCCGGGCTGCTGTCGGCGAACATCGGATGCCGCCTTCACCTGGCCACTGGCACCATGGTGCCGGTACGCCACCCCATCGACTTCCTGGCCGAGCACCTGGCATGACCCCTACCCGCCATTTCAGCCCGCTGGACCGCCTCCTGATCGAGGCCCAGCACGCCCTGGGCACCAGCCTGGGCCGCGCCCGCGCCGAGCGCCCCAACCCGGCCGGCACGCTGCCCGACCTTCAGCTCGACGAGCCCGAACGCCGGCACGCCGCCGGGCTGATGCGCATCAACCACACCGGCGAGGTCTGCGCGCAGGCACTTTATGTCGGCCAGGCCGCCGTGGCCCGCGACGAGGCCACGCGCGCCCAACTCGAACACGCCGCGCAGGAAGAAACCGACCACCTGGCCTGGTGCGCCGACCGCCTGGACGAGCTGCGCAGCCGTCCCAGCGTGTTCAACCCGCTGTTCTATGCCGGCAGCTACGCCATCGGCCTGGCCGCGGGCCTGCGCGGCGACGGCTGGAACCTGGGCTTCGTGGTCGAGACCGAGCGTCAGGTCGAGGCGCACCTGGAAGAACACCTGGCCCACCTGCCGCCGGGTGACGAACGCAGCCGCGCCATCCTGCGCACGATGAAAGCCGACGAAGCCCGCCACGCCGACGAAGCCCTGGCGTCCGGCGCACGCACCCTCCCGGAGCCGATTCCGCGCCTGATGGCCCTGAGTTCCCGCGTCATGAAGGCACTGGCGTATCGGGGCTGAAGCGCTTGTTGGCCGTGGCAAAAAACGGCTTTTTCAAGCCGGCGAAGTCAACTTGAGGCCGATGATGCCGGCCAGGATCAGGCCGATGCAGGCCAGGCGCGGCCAGGCCGCCGATTCGCCGAACAGCGCGATGCCCAGGATGGCCGTGCCCACCGCGCCGATGCCCACCCAGACCGCATAGCCGGTGCCGATCGGGATTTCCTTCAGCGCCTGCGAGAGGAACCAGAATCCGACCGCCATCGCAGCGATGGTCACCGTGCTGGCCAGGGGCCGCGTGAAACCCTCGGAGTACTTCAGGCCGATGGCCCAGACGACCTCGAACACGCCGGCAATTGCCAGGTAGATCCATGCCATTTGCCTTCTCCCCGTGATGCCTGGAAACAACAGCGGCCCGGGGCTTTCGCGCCGGACCGTCGTCGGTGGTTGATCGCCACAAGCCGGCGCGCGGGCCGTCCCGCGGGATGGATCAGTCGATCAGGTTGCGGGCACCGTAGAGTTCCTCGATCTCGCGGCGCAGCTGCATCTCGATGCGCTGGCGGTCCTTGAAGCCCAGGTTCTTGGCCTTCTCCTCGAACAGGTAGGTGTCGAGGTCGAACTCCTTGAGGTGCATCTTGGTGTGGAACAGGTTTTCCTGGTAGATGTTCACGTCCATCATCTCGTAGCGCTGCTTGATGGGCTTGGACAGGAATTCCTGGATCGAGTTGATGCGGTGGTCGATGTAGTGCTTCTTGCCCTTCACGTCGCGGGTGAAGCCGCGCACGCGGTAGTCCATCACCACGATGTCGGACTCGAAGCTCTCGATCAGGTAGTTCAGCGCCTTCAGCGGTGAAATCACGCCGCAGGTGGCCACGTCGATGTCGGCGCGGAAGGTGGCGATGCCGTTGTGCGGGTGCGTTTCCGGATAGGTGTGCACGGTGATGTGCGACTTGTCCAGGTGCGCCACCACGGCGTCGGAGATCAACTCCCTGCCCGCGGCCTTCTTGTCGATCACCGGCTCTTCCGAGATCAGGATCGTCACCGAGGCACCCTGCGGGTCGTAGTCCTGGCGGGCCACGTTGAGGATGTTGGCGCCGATGATCTCGGCCACGTCGGTGAGGATCTGGGTCAGGCGGTCGGCGTTGTATTCCTCATCGATGTACTCGATGTAGCGCTGGCGCTGGTCTTCCGACACCGCATAGCAGACGTCGTAGATGTTGAAGCTCAGGGCCTTGGTCAGGTTGTTGAAACCCTGGAGCCTAAGGCGAGGAAGCGGCTTGACCACGATGGCGTTCCTGCTTGGGAAGGGGGATGCAGCGGGGGCCGGCATTATCGGGCAAACGGACGCCCGGGGGAACCGACCTCGTCACGGAAGTGAACGTCCGGGTCTTCTCGGCATTGCCCGGGGCGGTCGGGACGCCTAAGCTGAACCGTAATAACCGCCGCCCCCGCGGGGGCCGCGATGGCGGAGAAAAGGAGTTCGTTGATGTCTATCCAGCCCCACAAGGCGGTCAGCAGCCCGCTGGCGCCCGATGCGGCGGTCATGAGCCGCTTCCTCGACCACTGCCACCGCCGCCGCTACCCCACCCGCACCGACGTCTTCCGCCCCGGCGCACCGGCCACCTCCCTTTATTACGTCATCAGCGGTTCGCTGAGCGTGGTCAGCGAGGAGTCCGACGGTCGCGAACTGGTGCTGGGCTACGTCAACGCCGGCGAATTCATCGGCGAGATGGGCCTGTTCTTCGCAGCCGACCAGCGCGCAGTGGTGGTGCGCACGCGCACCGCCTGCGATCTGGCCGAAATCAACTACGAGCGCCTGCACCAGCTGTTCGCCGGGCCGCTGTCGGCCGAGTGCCCGCGCATCCTGTACGCCATCGGCCTGCAGCTTTCCAAGCGACTGCTCGATACCAGCCGCAAGGCCAGCCGCCTGGCCTTCATGGACGTCAGCGGCCGCATCACCCGCACCCTCAACGACCTGTGCCAGGAACCCGACGCGCTGTCGCACCCGCAGGGCACCCAGATCCGGGTGTCGCGCCAGGAGCTGGCGCGCATCGTCGGCTGTTCGCGCGAAATGGCCGGCCGGGTGCTCAAGCAGCTGCAGGAACAGGGCCTGCTGCACGCCCGCGGCAAGACCATCGTGGTCTTCGGCACCCGCTGAACCATGGGCACGGCCTCCACTCCCGGTCGCGAGAGCCTGCTGGTGCGTCCCGCATCGGCGCGCGACGCGGCCGGCGTCGCCCTGCTGCTGGAAGTGCTTGGCTACCCCTGCAGCCGCGATGAAGCCGCCGCCCGCCTGCTGGCGCTGCAGGAAGAGCCCGACCAGCAGATCCTGGTCGCCGATCGCCACGGCGAGCTGGCCGGCCTGCTGGCGCTGGACCTGATGTACTACCTGCCGCTGGGTGCGCGCACCTGCCGCATCACCGCGCTGGTGGTGTCGGGCAAGGAACAGCGCCGCGGCGTGGGCCGCCTGCTGCTGCGCGAAGCCGAACTGCGCGCGCGCCAGGGCGGCGCGGCCCGCATCGAACTCACGTCCGCCAGCCACCGCCACGAGGCGCACGAGTTCTACCGCGCGTGCGGCTTCGGCGAGAGTGCGCTGCGCTTCCTGAAGCGGCTCGGCGACGCCTGAAGCCAGGCTCAGAGGATGGTTTCGAACGCGCCGCGCAGGCGCTTGTTCACCCGCGCCAGGCTGCGCGCGTCGGGGCGGACAAGCACCGGGCAGGCGGTCTCGCAAAGCAGCGGCAGGTCGCGCGCGCTGTCGCTGTAGACAGCGGCGAACGGCGGGTGGATGCCCTCGCGCGCCAAGGCCGCGATCTTGCGCGGCCCCACCGTGTGTTCCTGCCCGATCCAGCCGCCGAAGGCCTCGCGGACGCTTGAGCCCACCACCGGCACCTCGGGCTGGCCCAGCGCCCGCCACAGTTCGCGCGCCAGCGAGGCTTCGGCGCCGGTGACGATCACCACCGGCTGGCCGGCGTCCAGGTGCGCGCGCAGGCGCAGCACCGCCGGCGCTATCAGCAGCTCGTCGCGGCGGCGGGCGCAGTCGCGCAGGAAGTCCTCGCGCGCTTCCGCCAGCGCTTCGTGGGTGCGGCCCACGGTGGCGAGCCAGGTATAGAAACTGGCCGGCACCCACGCGCTGCGCCACCAAGCGAAGCCCGGCGCCAGGAACGGGAAGCTCAGCCCGGCCGCCAGCCGCCGCAGCGGATCGCGCCGCAGCTGGATGCGCAGCCACGCGGCGGCGCAGTCGCCGCGCACCAGCGTGCCGTCGAAGTCGAACAGGACGGTGGCCGCTGCGTTCGCCACGGCCTCAGGCGAACAGCCGCGCAAGTTCGGCGCCGGGATCGGGCGCCCGCATGAAGGTTTCGCCGACCAGGAAGGCGTTGACGCCATGCGAGCGCATGCGCGCCACGTCGTCGCGGGTGGCGATGCCGCTTTCGGTCACCAGAAGGCGATCGGTCGGCACCGACTGGCGCAGCGCCAGGGTGGTGTCGAGCGACACTTCGAAGGTGCGCAGGCTGCGGTTGTTGATGCCCACCAGCGGCGCGCCCACCTGCAGCGCGCGCTCAAGCTCGTCGATGTCATGCACTTCCACCAGCACGTCCATGCCCAGGTCCAGCGCCAGGTGCGACAGCTCGGCCAGCGCGGCGTCGCCGAGCGCCGCCACGATCAGCAGGATGCAGTCGGCGCCCATCGCGCGGGCTTCGTACACCTGGTAGGCGTCCACGGTGAAATCCTTGCGCAGCACCGGCAGCGAACACGCCGCGCGCGCCTGCAGCAGGTAGTCGTCGGAGCCCTGGAAGAAATCCACGTCGGTAAGCACCGACAGGCAGGCCGCGCCGCCGCGCTCGTAGCTGGCGGCGATATCGGCCGGGCGGAAGTCCGGGCGGATGACGCCCTTGCTGGGGCTGGCTTTCTTGACCTCGGCGATGACGGCCGGCAGCCCCGCCGCCAGCTTTGCCTGCAGCGCCGCAGCGAAGCCGCGCGCGGCCGGCAGGCCCTCGCAGCGCGCCGAGAGTTCAGCCAGCGACACGCGCTGCGACCGCTCGCGGATCTCGTCGGCCTTGCGAAGCAGGATGGTTTGCAGGATGTCGCTCATGGGGGTCCAGGTCGGGCCGTTCGGAATCGTGGGAAAAGACTACAGCCCCGCCAACTGGCGGGTGGTGGCGACGAACTGGTCGAGCTTGGCGCGCGCCTTGCCCGACGCCATCGCGGCGCGGGCCTGTTCGATGCCGTCGGCGATCGACACCGCCTGGCCCGCCGTGTACAGCGCGGCGCCGGTGTTGAGCGCGACGATTTCCTTGGGCAGGCCGTCCTTGCCGTCGATCGCCTCCATCAGCAGCGCCATCGACTCGGTGGAGTTCGCCACCCGCAGGTTGCGGCTGGCGGCCATCGAGATGCCGAAGTCCTCGGGGTGGATCTCGTATTCGACGATCTCCTCGCCGCGCAGCTCGCCCACCATCGTGGCGCCGCCCAGCGATATCTCGTCCATGCCGTCGCGGCCCCAGACCACCATGGCGCGCTTGGCGCCCAGCTGGCGCAGCACGCGCACCTGGATGCCCACCAGGTCGGGATGGAAGACGCCCATCAGGATGTTGGGTGCGCCGGCCGGGTTGGTCAGCGGGCCCAGGATGTTGAACATGGTGCGCACGCCCAGCTCTTTGCGCACCGCGGCTACGTTCTTCATGGCCGGGTGGTGCATCGGCGCGAACATGAATCCCATTCCGGTTTGTGCGATGCACGCCGACACCTGGTCGGGCTGAAGCTCGATCACCGCGCCCAGCGCCTCGAGCACGTCGGCGCTGCCGGACTTGGACGACACGCTGCGGTTGCCGTGCTTGGCCACCTTGGCGCCGGCGGCCGCCGCCACGAACATGCTGGCGGTGGAGATGTTGAAGGTGTGCGAGGCGTCGCCGCCGGTGCCGACGATGTCAACGAAGTGATGGGGATCGGGCACGGTGACCTTGGCCGCGAACTCGCGCATCACCTGCGCCGCGCCGGCGATCTCGCCAACGGTTTCCTTGCGCACGCGCAGGCCGGCGAGAATGGCCGCGGTGAGCACCGGCGACACTTCGCCGCGCATCACCTGGCGCATCAGGTCCACCATCTCGTCGTGGAAGATCTCGCGTTGGTCGATGATGCGCTGGAGCGCGTCCTGCGGCGTAATCGGCATTGCCTGGCCCTGCGTTGTGGTCGGGCCGTCAGGCCCGGTGTCCCTGGAGGAAGTTTTGCAGCATGGCGTGGCCATGCTGCGTGAGGATGGATTCGGGATGGAACTGCACGCCCTCCACCGGCAAGGTCCGGTGGCGAAGGCCCATGATCTCGTCCATGGAGCCGTCCGGGTTCTCGGTCCAGGCGGTGATTTCCAGGCAGTCGGGCAGTGTTTCCTTCCTGACCACCAGCGAGTGGTAGCGCGTGGCCTCGAACGGGTCGGGCAGGCCTTTGAAAACGCCGACGCCGGTGTGGCGGATCGGCGAGGTCTTGCCGTGCATGATGGTGCGCGCCCGCACCACTTCGCCGCCGAAGGCCTGGCCCAGGCTCTGGTGGCCCAGGCACACGCCCAGGATCGGCACCTGGCCGGCCAGCTTTTCCAGCACCTCCAGCGACACGCCGGCCTCGTTGGGCGTGCACGGGCCCGGCGAGATGACGATGTGGTCGGGTTTGAGGGCGGCGATCTGCGCCACCGTCAGCGCATCGTTGCGCACCACCTTCACGTCCTGCCCCAACTCGCCGAAGTACTGCACGAGGTTGTAGGTGAAGCTGTCGTAGTTGTCGATCATCAACAGCATGGAAGGGCGCGCCGGACCGGAATGAGGGCGAAGTATAAGGCCAGCGCCGTCAAGCCGCCGTGGGCCGTGACGCCCCGGGCAGGCCGCCTAAAGCCCGCCTGCCGCCTGGGCCACGGCCCGGAACAGCGCACGCCCCTTGTTGAGCGTTTCCTCCCATTCCTTGGCCGGGTCGGAGTCATGGACGATGCCGGCGCCGGCCTGCACGTGCAGGCGACCGTCCTGGATCACGGCGGTGCGGATGGCGATGGCGGTGTCGGCGTCGCCCCACCAGTTGAGGTAGCCCACGGCGCCCGAATAGATGTTGCGCTTCACCGGCTCGAGCTCGCGGATCACTTCCAGCGCGCGGATCTTCGGCGCACCGCTGACGGTGCCGGCCGGGAAGGTCGCCTTGATCACGTCGGCGAAACCCACGCCCGGCTGCAGCGTGCCGCGCACCTCGCTGACGATGTGCATCACGTGCGAGTACTTCTCGATGATGAAGCGGTCGGGCACCTTCACGCTTCCCGGCTGCGCGACGCGGCCAACGTCGTTGCGCCCCAGGTCGATCAGCATCAGGTGCTCGGCGCACTCCTTGGGGTCGGCCAGCAGCTCAGCCTCAAGCGCCGCGTCCGCCTCGGGCGTTTCGCCGCGCGGGCGGGTGCCGGCAATCGGCCGCACGGTGATCTCGCCGCCTTTCAGCCGCACCAGGATCTCGGGCGAGCTGCCCACCACCTGGGTGCCGCCAAGGTCCAGGAAATACATGTAGGGCGAGGGATTGAGCGCCCGCAGCGCGCGGTAGACGTCCACCGGGCGGGCGCGGAAGGGCACGCTCATGCGCTGGCTGAGCACCACCTGGAAGATGTCGCCGGCGCGGATGTATTCCTTTGATTTCTCCACCGCGGCCAGGAAGCCTTCCTTGGTGAAGCCCGACACGAAGTCCTGCTCGCTGAGCAGGGACGGATCGAGCACGTCGGGATAGCTGCGTCCGGAATGGCGCAGGCGGTACACCAGTTCATCAAGCCGGCGCAGCGCACGGGCGTAAGCCTGCGGCTGCGACGGATCGGCGTGCACGATCAGATACAGCCGGCCCTTGAGGTTGTCGAAGACGGCGACTTCCTCGCTCAGCATCAGCAGCGCGTCGGGCGTGCCGAGCTGGTCGGGCTTGTCCGTGCCGTCGGGCATCGGGCCGGCCAGGCGCGGCTCGATCCAGCCAATGGTCTCGAAGCCGAAGTAGCCGACCAGGCCGCCCGTGAAGGCCGGCAGGTCGGGCATCTGCGGCACCCGGAAGCTGGCGCGCAGGCGGTCGACTTCCGCCAGCGGGTCGGCCAGTTCGCGGCTCTCGGTGAGCTCGCCGTGCTCGCGCACTTCCAGCGTATGGCCGCGGAAGGTGTAGGTGCGCCTTGCGGGCAGGCCGATGATGGAATAACGGCCCCAGGTTTCGCCGCCTTCCACCGACTCGAACAGGTAGGTGTGCGGGCCGTCCGCCAGCTTCAGGTACACCGACAGGGGCGTATCGAGGTCGGACAGGACTTCGCGGACCACGGGGATGCGGCTGTAGCCCTCGCCCGCGAGGCGCTTGAACTCTTCGGCAGAAATCACGGCACGCACCCATCAGGACAGGCGCCGAGTATAACTTCGGCCCCGCCGCCGCGGCGTGCGGCTCAGGGCATGGAGCGCAGGTGCAGGATGAACTCGACGCCTTCGCCATCAGGCAGGTTGCGGGCCTCGGCGCGGCCGCGGTGCAGTTCGGCGACCAGCTTGACCACGTACAGGCCAAACCCCAGGTGCGTGGCACCCTCCAGGCGCTGGGGCTTCCCGCGCAGGCTCACCAGCGAATCGAACAGGCGTGCGCGCATCGCCTCGGGCACGGGCGGGCCCTGGTTGGCGAGCGCGACACGGGCGCCGTCGCCTTCCTGCACCAGCGAAAGCCGCACCCAGCCCTCGGGCGGGCAGAAGCCGCGCGCGTTGTCGAACAGCTTGTCCAGCGCCTGCGCCATCAGGTCGGGGGAGCCGCGCAGGCGCAGCGGCGCCGCCGGCAGGTCGAGGCGGAGTTCGCGCGGCTGCAGCAGGCCGCGGTGGCCTTGCGCGTAGTCGGCCAGCAGCGCGCGCAGGTCGAAGGATTCCGCTTCGGCCGATTCAATGGCGTGTTCGATCCGCGTCACCTCGCTCATCGTGCGCACCAGCGTGCCCATGCGCTCCACGCCGTCGCGGGCGCGGGCGAGGTAGGGCTGCGTCTGGGCCGGCAGGGCCGCCGTGTCCAGGTTGTCCAGCGAGGTGCGCACGATGGCCAGCGGCGTGTTGAGTTCGTGCGAAAGCTTGCCCGACAGCGAGCGAAGGTAGTCGGTGTAGGCGGAAACCTGGTCGAGCAGGCTGGCGAAGCTGCGGGTCAGGTCGCCCACTTCGTCGCGCGCGCGGGTGGTCGGGAACGGCGTCACCCGGCCCTCGCGGTCCAGCGCACGCTCGGCGGCGTCGCGCAGCCGGCGGATGCGCGCGCCCAGGTGCGACGCGAACAGGAACATCACGCCGCCCGACGCCAGGAACGCCACCAGGCTCACGCCCAGCAGGCCGGAGAACGCGCGGTCGGTGAGCAGCAGCACCTCGGAGTTCGAACGCTCCAGCAGCAGCGCCGCGCGCACCTGTCCGTCCACCGTCACCGGCACCGCCGCCGACAGCAGCAGGCGCGCGCCGGAAGGATCGCGGCGCCAGGCGGTGCCGGACCGCCCGGCGATCGCCGCCGCCACTTCGGCCCGGACCACGCGCAGGGCATCGGGCGCCTCGTCGGCCGCCGGCAGCGTGTCGCGGAACAGCAGTGTGCGGTAGAGCCCGCGGCGCCAGGGCAGCAGGTCTTCTTCGCTGGCGTCGGCGCGGATGCGGCCGGCGCGTGCGATCACCCAGGCTTCGCGGTCGGCCAGCACCACACGCATGCCGGGCGGCGCCAGCGCCATCAGCGCCGGCTCCAGGCCGCCGGCGTAGCCATGCAGGGGCCACGCCTGCAGCGTCCCATCGGCACGCACGCTGCCCGCCATGCGGCGCTGGCCGGCGGCGTCCAGGTCGCGTGCCTCAAGGCCCAGGCCGCGCACGTCGAAGGCCTGCGGCAGCGCGAGTTCGATCGTGTAGCCCTGGTCGTGCTCGCGCCAGAAACCCTCCACGCGGATCGGCGGCGGCAGGCCGTCTTCGCCCGCCACCAGCAGTTCGCCCGTGCCGCTGTTGGCCAAACGCAGCACCAGTTCGCCCGTGGGGCCAACAAGCCGCAGGCGCACGCGGTCGAACTCCAGGTCGCCCGGCCAGTGCGCCTCGCCGCGCTGGCGGCTGGTGTCGGCCACCTGCACCAGCAGGTGCAGGCGGTCGTTGGCGCGGCCGACGCTGGCGCGCAGCCAGGGCGTGCCGCCGTCGAACGTCGCGGGCTCGGCGCCTGCAGCGCGCCAGTCGCCGTCCTCGCCGTCGAGCCGCGGTGCAAACGCCAGCCGGTGCACGAACCATCCGGGCCCCGGGGCCGGCAGGTTCGCAGGCCGCACGGCGATACCACGCGCCAGCGCTTCGGCCGAGGCCAGCAGCGCCTGCTCCTGCCCCTGCCGCAGCAGCACTTCGAGCTGCTGCACGAACTGCCATCCGGCCCAGGGCAGCGCCAGGATCGACAGCGAAAGCAGCAGCAGCTTGCCGCGCAGGGTCATGGCCGCGGCTCAGGCACGCCAGCGGTAGCCGGCGCCGTGCACGGTGTCCACTTCGTCGAAGGCGGCATCAAGCGCCTGGAACTTGCGACGGATACGTTTGATGTGCGAGGTGATGGTTGCATCGTCCACCACCACTTGCGCCTCGCGCATCAGCTGTTCGCGCGTCTTCACGTGGCCCGGGTAGCGCACCAGCGCGTGCACCATCCAGAACTCGGTGACGGTGAGTGCAACCTCGGCGCCGTTCCAGCTCACGCGCATGCGCTCGAGCTCAAGCGTCAGGCCGCGCAGGCGGAACACCGAATCGCGCGCCTGCGGCGCCGCCAGCGAATCAAGCCGCCGGAACAGCGCGTGGATGCGCGCGGTCAGCTGGGGCAGGCTGGTGTCCTTGCTCAGGTAGTCGTCGGCACCCAGACGCAGCCCCGAGATCACGTCGAAGTCCGAATCGCGCGCCGTCAGGAAAAGGATGGGAAGCGTCGCCGAGCGCGCGCGCAGGTCGCGGCACAAATCGAAGCCGCCCTCGGGTTCGTCGCCCAGGCCCACGTCGATGATCACCAGGTCGGGCAGCTTCAGCGCGAAGGCCGCCTGCGCCTCGGCGCGACTGGCAAGGGGCTGCACGCCGTAGCCATGGCGGCGCAGCGCCTCGGCGTAGTTGGCGCGGATGGCGGGTTCGTCTTCGACGATGGCAACGGTGCGTGACATGGCGGCCAGCCTAGGCCAGCACGCCTGGCCGCGGCAACGTGTTGCCCGCAAATCGCCACAACTGGTCAGCCCCCTGCCCGGAACCGGCCCGCGCCACGGCCCACGGCGGGCTTGCAATGGACTCGCCACCCAGGAGACCGCCATGCACGTCCGTGAAACCCGCAAGCCCCGCCTCTACCGCACGCCCCGCCTGCCGCCGCGGCCGCTGCTGTGGTTCCACCTGCTGATGACCCTGGCGGTGGCACTGGCCTTCGCCTGCGTGCCGGCCCTGGCCAGCGAGCGCGACACGCCGGAGGACCCCGACCCCGAAGGCCTGATGCTGCGCGAAGGCGACCGCTGGGTCGCCACCCTGGCCATGGACACCACGGTGGACATGCAGGTGCGCGGCCTGCTGGCCGAAGTGAGCGTGCGCCAGACCTATCGCAACGACAGCAGCCAGTGGCGCGAGGGTCGCTACCTGCTGCCGCTGCCCGAGGACGCCGCCGTCGGCGCGCTCACGCTGCGCATCGGCGACAGGCTGATCGAAGGCGAGATCCGCGAAAAGGAGCAGGCCAAGGCGATCTACGCCGCTGCCGCCGCCAATGGCCAGCGCGCCAGCCTGGTTGAGCAGAACCGCCCCAACCTGTTCCAGACCGCCGTGGCCAACATCGGCCCGGGCGAGGAAATCGAGATCCAGGTGCGCTACTGGCAGCCGGTGGCCTATCGCGACGGCACGTTTTCGCTGCACCTGCCGCTGACCCTGACGCCGCGCTATACGCCGGCGAGCAGCAGCACACAGGCCCTGGGCGAGGGTCGCAGCGCCGCGCAAGCCCTGCCCGCCGTGGACAGCGCCGTCATCGCCGGCAGCGCGCTGCCGCCTTCGGTGGTGCTCACCGCCGAGATCGAGCCCGGCCTGCCGCTGGCCACGGTCACCAGCCCAACCCATCCCATCACCGTGATGGCCGAAGGCTCGATCTATCGGGTGACGCTGACCAACTTTGCGCAAGCCACCGACCGCGACTTCGTGCTGCAGTGGCAGCCGGTACCCAGCAAGGCCCCGCGCAGCGCCGTGTTCACCGACCGCATCGGCGGCGAGAACTTTGCCCTGGTGATGCTGGTGCCGCCGACGCTGGCCACGGCGCCGCTGCCGCGTGAACTGATCCTGGTGATCGACAATTCCGGCTCGATGTCCGGCGCGTCCATGGAGCAGGCCATCGAGGCGGCGGACCGCGCCCTGGCGCGCCTGCGCCCCGGTGATCGTTTCAACGTGGTTCGTTTCGACGACACCTTCGACCTGCTGTTCCCCGAAGCCGTGCCGGCACAGCCTGGCAACGTGGCGCGGGCGCGCAGCTTCGTGCGCTCGCTCACCGCCGACGGCGGCACCGAAATGCTGCCGGCCCTGCGCGCCGCGCTCGCCGGCAAGGCGCCAGCCGGCTACCTGCGCCAGGTGGTGCTGGCCACCGACGCCGCGGTGGGCAACGAAGACGAAATCCTGGACGTGATCGAAACGCAGCGCGGCGAAGCCCGCCTGTTCCCGGTGGGCATCGGCAGCGCACCCAACGGCCATTTCCTGCGCAAGGCCGCCGAAACCGGCCGCGGCACCCAGACCGTCATCCGCAACGTGCAGGAAGTGGCCGAAGTGATGGACCACCTGCTGGCCAAGCTCGACCGGCCGGCCATGCGCGACATCCAGCTCGACTGGCCGGGTGTGGCCGAGATGTATCCGGCGCGCGTGCCCGACCTGTACGAAGGCGAGGCGCTGCAGGTGGTGGCGCGGCTTGACCAGCTGCAGGACGCCGTGACCGTGCGCGGCCTGCGCCCGCAGCCCTGGGTCCGCCGGGTGCCGCTGGGCGGCATGAACGTCACGCCGTCGCCCGGCATCGGCCGGCTCTGGGCCCGCGCCCGCATCAACGCCCTGGAAGACGACCTGCGCCGCGGCGGCGACACCGACAGCCTCAGGCCGATGATCGTGGACGTGGCGCTGCGCCACGGCCTGGTCAGCACCTACACCAGCCTGGTGGCCGTGGACCGCACGCCGGTGCGAGCGAAGGACCAGGCGCTGGGCAGCACGCAAATGATGAACAGCGTGCCCCACGGTTCGCTCGAATTCGCACAGGGCAGCACCGGCTGGCTGCGCGAACTGATGCTGGCCCTGGTGCTGGCGCTGTCCGCGCTGATCGTCCTGCGCGTGCGGAGCTGAGCCGTGTTCACCCGCCTGCTCGCCTGCCTGCTCTGCGTCGCGCTGCTGTGCCTCCTGCGCGAACCCGCGCAGGCCTGACTCCTACCCCGCCATCGAGGAAATCGCCATGGTCCTGATCGTTGAACGCCGCGACACCGCCCTCGCCTTCACCCCGGCCGACCCGGGCCCGCGCTCGCTGGAACGGGCGCTGCGGCACATGCACTGGCACTTCCTTGCCGCCGACGCCAGCCCGCTGCTGCGCCGGCGGCCGACGCCACTCCCTTCCCCCCGGACGGCGCAGGAGGCGCCGTGAACAAAAGCGTCAACGCCACCGCATCAGGGACGCACCCTCGGGGCAAGGAAGCCCCACCCTCCCCTGCGCGCCGCTGGCTTGGCCGCGCGTTGATGGCCAGCGCCCTGCTGCTGGCCGCCAACGCCGCCTGGCTTCCCGCCAAGGCGGTGCTGGCGCAGCAGCTGCTGCAGTCGTCATGGCGGTCGGCGCAGGCCGACGGCCGCGCACATCGTCCCTGGCCCTGGGCCGACACGCACGCCGTGGCGAAGCTGGTGCAGCCACGCCTGGGCGTGTCGCAGGTGGTACTGGCGGGTGACAGCGGCCGCCCGCTGGCGTTCGGCCCGGGCTGGGCGCAATCCAGCGCCGCGCCGGGCAGCGGCCTTGGCACCACGGTCATCAGCGGCCACCGCGATACCCACTTCGCCTGGCTGCGCGACGTGCGACGCGAGGACGCCGTTACGCTGGAAACCGCGCAAGGCCCCCGCGAATTCCGCGTGGCTTCGATGCAGGTGGTGGATTCGCGCCTGCACCGCATTGCCACGGGCCAAGACGGCGCGCAGCTGGTGCTGGTCACGTGCTGGCCGTTCGACGCCGTGGCGCCGCGCGGCCCGATGCGCTACGTCGTCACGCTGGTGCCGGTTTGAGACAGGACATTGGCCACGGATGCACGCGGATGGACACGGATAAAAGAAGCTTCAATCCGATTTTATCCGTGGCAAAAAACTAGCTCGCCGGCTTCGCCAGGATCACCACGCCGTCTTCGTCGGCATACAGCCATTCGCCCGGCACGATTACCACGCCGCCGAACTGCAGCGGCACGTCGCGCAGGCCCTGGTCGAGTTTGTCGGTCTTGCGCGGGCAGGTGCCCAGCGCCTTGACGCCCAGGGGCAGTTGGCCGATGGCTTCGATGTCGCGGATGACGCCATGCACCACCACGCCGGACCAGCCGTTCTTCGCCGCCATCGCCGCCAGGTTGTCGCCCAGCATCGAGCGTCGCGTCGAGCCACCGCCGTCGATCACCAGCACGCGGCCTGCGCCGGGCTCGGCCACGGCCTCGCGTACGCGTGAGTTGTCTTCCAGCGCGCGGATCGTGCTGACCGGGCCAGCAAACTCGATTTGCCCGCCGAAGTCGCGCAGCGGCAGGTCCAGCACGCGCGCGTCGGCGTCGTGGGCGTCGCACAGGTCGGCGGTCTTCATGGCGTCAGCTCCGCGCGGCGGCGACTTCGGCGCGCATCTGCGCGATCACGGTGGCGTAGTCGGGCGCGTTGAAAATGGCCGAGCCGGCGACGAAGGTGTCGGCGCCCGCGGCGGCGATGGCGCGGATGTTGTCGGCCTTCACGCCACCGTCGATTTCCAGGCGGATGTCCTTGCCCAGTTTGTCGATGCGCTCGCGCACGCGCTTGAGCTTTTCCAGCGCCGAGGGAATGAAGGCCTGGCCGCCGAAGCCGGGATTCACCGACATCACCAGCACCAGGTCGAGCTCGGGCAGCACGTAGTCCAGCACGTCCAGCGGGGTGGCCGGGTTCAGCACCAGGCCGGCCCTGCAGCCGCTGGCCTTGATCAGCTGCACGGTGCGGTGCACGTGCTCGCTGGCCTCGGGATGGAAGCTGATCAGGCTGGCGCCGGCCTTGGCGAAATCGGGCACCAGGCGGTCCACCGGCTTCACCATCAGGTGCACGTCGATGGGCGCGGTGACGCCGTGCTTGCGCAGCGCCTCGCACACCAGCGGCCCAATGGTGAGGTTGGGTACGTAGTGGTTGTCCATCACGTCGAAGTGCACCCAGTCGGCGCCGGCCTTGAGCACGTTGTCCACTTCCTCGCCCAGCCGGGCGAAGTTGGCGGACAGGATGGAAGGGGCGATCAGGCAGTGGGGCATGGGCGACCTCAGGAGGATTTGCGCAGTTTCTGGATACGCTCGTATGCGGCGTTGATCTCGCGCGCCTTGTCTTCGGCCTGCAGGCGCAGGTCGTCGGCCGCACCGGTGAGGCGGTCCGGATGGTACTGGGAGATCAGGCGACGGTAGGCGCGTTCGACCTCGCCGTCGCTGGCGTCGTCGCGCAGGCCCAGCACGGCGAAGGGGTCGTGTTTCTTGGGCCGCAGCCAGTCGGCGTCGAAGGCGTGACCAATCGCCAGTCCGATCAGGGCGCCCGCCGGATGGCGCAGCAGCAGGTAGCCGGCGACGAAGCCGAGCAGCTTCCCGTACCACCTCATTGCGCGCTCCCCTTCTTGAAGCCCGGCTGGGCGGCGTACCACGCCGCCAGGGCCTCGATGTCCTTGGGCTGCAGCGTATTGGCCAAACTGGTCATGGGCACGTGCTGGCGCTTGCCGCTGCGGTAGTCCGACAGGGCGCGCACGAGGTATTGGCGATCCTGGCCGGCCAGGTGCGGGGTGCCGGGCGCGCGGCTGACGCCGTCCACGCCGTGGCAGGCCGAGCACAGGCCCAGCTTGGACGGGCGGGCCGGGGCGGTGGACGCTTGGGCGGCGGCCAGGCTCGGCAGCAGGAGCAGGCAGGCGATGACAGTCAGGGCGATCATGTTCATGCCTGAAGTTTACCAGCCCACCCGGTGCGCACGGCGTCATGACCCACCCCGGATGGCGGGCGCCCGCCTTACAATGGCGACCCCGCGCCCGCGAGCCCCGACGTGCCCACGACCCTGCACACCTCCGACCTGCCCGGCCTGCCGCTGATCCACCGCGGCAAAGTCCGTGACGTCTTCGAGCTGCCCGGCAACCGCCTGCTGATGGTGGCCACCGACCGGCTGTCGGCCTTCGACGTGGTGCTGCCCGATCCGATCCCGGGCAAGGGCGAGATGCTGTGCCAGATCAGCAACTTCTGGTTCGACAAGACCGCCCACCTCATTCCCAACCACCTCACGCACGAAGACCCGGCCGGCGTGCTGCCGGCCGGCGTGGACGTGGCGCTGTATGCGCGCCGCGCGGTGGTGACCAAGAGGCTCAAGCCGGTGCCGGTGGAAGCCATCGCCCGCGGCTACCTCATCGGCAGCGGCTGGAAGGACTACCAGCGCACCGGCGGGGTCTGCGGCATCGCGCTTCCCGCCGGGCTGCAGCAGGCGCAGCAGCTGCCCGGGGCGATCTTCACGCCCTCGACCAAGGCCGCCGTCGGCGACCACGACGAGAACGTCAGCTTTGCCGCCGTGGTCGGGCTGATCGGCGCCGACCTGGCCATGCAGGTCCGCGACGCCACGCTGGCCATCTATGCCTTCGCGGCGGCGTATGCCGCCGAGCGCGGCATCATCATCGCCGACACCAAGCTCGAGTTCGGCCTGGACGAACACGGCGTGCTGCACGTGATGGACGAGATGCTGACGCCCGACTCGTCGCGCTTCTGGCCCGCCGACCAGTACCGCGTGGGCATCAGCCCGCCCAGCTACGACAAGCAGTTCGTGCGCGACTACCTGGAGACGCTGGACTGGGACAAGACCGCGCCCGGCCCGCACGTTCCGGCCGACGTGATCGAAGGCACCCGCCGAAAATACGCCGAAGCGCTGGACCGGCTGGCCGACCTGCGCCTGGACTGATGTCCCGCTGCCGGCACCGGACTATGATGGGGCTGTCCTTACGCCCCTCCGGAGACCGGCCATGGCCACTACACCCGAAGCCGTGACCACGCCCGACCCTCGTCGCCCGGTCGATCGTTGGCTGTTCAGCTATTCCGGCGACCACGTCAATCCGACCAACCAGCTCATCCACCTGGTGTGCGTGCCGGCCATCGTCTGGTCGGTGACCGCGGCGCTGTGGACGGTGCCGGTGCCGACCACGCTGGTGCAGCCCGGCTTCTGGATGGGGCTGGCGATGTTCCTGGCCATGGCCTGGTACTGGCGCCTGTCGCGGCCGCTGGCCGCGGGCATCTTCGTGTTCTTCGTGGCCTTCGGGCTGGCCAACTACGCGCTGTCGCAGGCGCTGGGCATGACCGGCCTGCTGTGGCTGGCCATCGCGGTATTCGTGGTGGCCTGGATCGGCCAGTTCATCGGCCACAAGATCGAGGGCAAACGGCCCAGCTTCCTGACCGACTTGAGCTACCTGCTGGTCGGGCCGCTGTGGACGCTGAGCAAGCTGTACAAAAAACTGGGCTGGTCGCACTGACCCCAGGCTGGCAAACCGCCCCGCCGGAAGACGGCCAAAAAGAAGCCGCGGGCGCCGGAGCGCCCGCGGCTTTTTGCCTGGATCAGCCCGCGGCGCCGGCCAAGCCGGCCGCACCGATGCCGATCACCAGCGCGAGGATGATGCTGACGCCGATGCCGATCACCACCATCACCACCAGGTACAGCAGCGAGATCAGGCAGGACCGGCCGTAACCGATCGGCTGGCCAGTGGGCTGCTTGATCAGCAGGTTCACGAACAGCGCCGTGATGAACAGGCTGGCCAGCAGGCTGATGGCCATCGCGCCCAGCGAGGCCATCATCGCGCCCGCCAAGGCAGCCTCGTCGGCACCCGCCATCGCCATGTTGTTGCCCACGCCCATCGCCATGCTCAGCACGACGTTGATCACGAAGGCGACCACGCCCGCCAGGAACACCACAAGCACCGACTTGCCGAAGCCGGGCGAGAAGCCCTGCAGCAGGCGCACCGTGACCTTCAGCACCAGGCCACCGAGCAGCAGGCCCAACACCACCATCACCGCAGACACCACCAGGATCACGCCCCCAAAGGCAGCCAACTGTTCCATTGTTCTTCCCCTATTGAATTTTGATGTCGCTGTCGCCCGCCGACTTTGCACGAGGCTGCCGCCAGCGGCAACCGGTTGCCCGGACCCGGGACGATGTGGCGGATAATCACCGTCCGCTCCCCCGGTCCCCGCCATGCCCCCGCGTGATCTCCTGCTGGCCCTGCTGGTGTGCCTGGTCTGGGCCGGCAACTTCCTGACCTCGGCGCTGGCGCTGCGGGACATGCCGCCGCTGCTGTTCACCGGCCTGAGGCTGGCGCTGCTGGCGCTGCTGCTGTTGGCTTTCCTGCGGCGGCCGGCGAAAGGCCAATGGCCGCGCCTGTTGGTGATTGCGCTGTGCGTGGGGGTGCTGCATTTCGGGCTGAGCTTCTGGGCGCTGAAGCTGGCCGGCAACCTGTCGTCGCCGGCCATCGTGATGCAGAGCTATGTCCCGATGTCGGTGCTGCTGGCCTGGAGCATTCTGGGCGAACGCTTCGGCTGGCGCACGGGCGCTGCGGTGGCACTGAGCTTCGGCGGCGTGCTGTTGCTGGGCTTTGATCCGCTGGTGCTGGCCAACCCGGCGTCGCTGTTCATGATGCTGGTATCGGCCTTCTTCCTGGCCTTGGGGACGGTGCTGATGCGCGACCTGGGCGGCGTCACGCGCTATGGCATGCAGGCCTGGACCGCCGTGATCGGCGTCGGCCCGCTGCTGGGGCTCAGCCTGTGGCTTGAGCCCGGCGGCTTCGCTTCGCTCAAGACCCTTGGCTGGGTACCGTGGTTTGGCATCGGCTACGCGGCCGTCGCGGCGTCGCTGGTGGGCCACGGCATCTACTACTCGCTGATCCAGCGCCACCCCGTCGCCAAGGTCATGCCCTGGCTGCTGCTGACGCCGCTGCTGGCGATGGGCCTGGGCATCGCCTTCTTTGGTGACAGGCCCGGTCCGAAGCTGTGGCTTGGCGGCGCGATGGTGCTGGGCGGCATCCTGGTGATCGCGCTGCGCACCCAGTCCAGGCAACGCCCAGCGCCCGTCGCCGAAGACCTTTGATCCCGCGCTGCCGCTGCGCGAGGGCCTTCAGGCCCGGTGCCTTTCGCGAAGGGCGTCGGGCCTGGGATCAGTCGGCCATCCTCCCGGACGATTGCCCCGGCGTGGCTGGCACGCCGGGCGCCAGGCGCAGCATTTCGCGCCGCATCACGCCGTAGCATTCGCAGGCGTTGGCGCGCAGGCCGGCCGGGTCGAGCACCGAGATATGGCCGCGGCGGTAGCTGATGTAGCCCATGCCGTGCAGCTTGCCCGCCGCCTGGGTCACGCTTTCGCGGCGCACGCCCAGCAGGCTGCCGAGCAGTTCCTGGGTCATCACCACGTCTTCGGCCGGCATGCGGTCGAAGGTGGCCATCAGCCAGGCACTGAGCTGCTGTTCGATGCTGTGGTGGCGATAGCAGGCGGCCGTCTGCACGAGCTGGACGATGAGCGCCTGCGTGTAGCGCAACAGGCTGTTGCGAAAGACGCCGCCGCGCGCAAACTCCTGTAACAGCCGGTGGCGATCCAGGCGCCAGCCATGGCCGCCGGTGTGCACCATGGCCGAACTGCAGGTGGTCTCGCCGCCCAGGAACAGCGGAACGCCGACCACGCCTTCGTGGCCAACGCCGGCGGTCTCGGCCGAGGCGCCGCTGGACGTCACGCAGTGCAGTGAAACCACGGCCGAGCTGGGAAAGTAGGCGTGGCTGAGCCGCTGGCCGGGCTCGTAAAGTATCTGGCCCAGGCGCATCGGCACCCACTCGAGCGCCGTGCCCAACTCGGCCAGATAGGCCGCGGGCAGGCTGGCCAGCAGGTTGTTCGGGTGGCGGGCATGGGAGGAGGCCATGTCAGGGCGGCTAATGGTTGGGCGCCATTTCGACGCCGATGCCCCGATAACCCTGGAAGCGGGCGGACTGGTCGAACATGGGTTGGCCGCTGACGCGGAAATGCTGGCGCGAGCCGTCGGCGTTCACCCGGTGGAAGGAAAAGTCGAGGAACGGCCGGCGCGCCGCGACGTAGGCCTGCAGGGCCTGGCGCTCGGCGGCATCCCAGCCCTCGCCCCAGCCGTCGTCGGCAGCGCCTTGCAGCGGCGCCACGCGGATGCCCAGCATTTCCATCACCGGACCGGACACCTTGGTGAACTCACCTTTGTCGTCCTGCTCCCAGTACCAGTCCGAGGCCAGCTCGGTCAGGCTGCGGTAGCGCGCCTCGCTTTCGCGCAGCTGCGCGGTGCGTTCCTGCACTGCGCGCTCCAATTGCTCAGCATGGGCCTCGAGCAGGCGATACAGCAGCCGCACTTCCAGCATGTTGCGGATGCGCATCTTCACCTCCGCCAGGTCGAAGGGCTTGCTGATGAAGTCCCTGGCGCCTGCCTGCAAGGCGCGCAGCCTGTGGCCGGGCTGGGCGGTGAGCACGATCACCGGCAGGTAGCTGTCGCTGGCGTTCGTCTTGAGGGACTCCATCACCGCAAAACCGTCCATGACTGGCATCTGCAGGTCGAGCAGGATCAGGTCGTAGGCGTTTTGCCGGTGCAGGGCGCACACGTCCTGTGGGTTCATGGTGCTGCTGACCCGCGTGTAGCCGGCCTCGCCCAGCAGGCGGTTGAGCAGCTTCACGTTGGCATCCTGGTCGTCGACGATCAGGATGCTGGCCGCCAGCATTGCAGACTCGGGAATCATCAGAGCACCTCGGGGTGGCCGGCGCGATGCAGGCCGGGGTGGGCACTGGCATACAGCAATGCCAGGTCCAGGGTATGCATGAATTCGGCGATCTTGATCGGCTTGGTCAGGTAGCGGAAGAACCCAGCCTCCAAGCCCTTTTCGATGTCCGTGGGCATGGCGTTGGCGCTCAGCGCCACCACCGGGATGTGCGCCGTGGCGGCGTCGCCAGCCAGGATGCGCAGGGCCGTGATGCCGCTGATCCCCGGCAGGTTGATGTCCATCAGGATCACATCAGGCTGCGCCGACCGGGCCAGTTCGACGCCGCCGCGGCCGTCCTTGGCGCTGATCAGCCGCAGGTCGGTGCGTCGCGCCAGCACGCTCGCCACCAGCAGGAGGTTGGCGGGGTTGTCTTCCACGCACAGCACGGTGCGCACGGGCGCGCCAACCGCCGCAGGCACGTGGCCGACGGCGGCGGGTGCCACGGCGTGTACAAAGGGATACACGGCCAACGCCGAATCCAGCTCGACCCAGAACACACTGCCCACGCCCACCTCGCTGGTGGCGCCGATGGTGCCGCCCATCAGCTCGGCCAGGCGTTTGCTGACCACCAGGCCGATACCGGTGCCTTCCTCGACGCCGCCTTCCTGGCCCAGGCGGTTGAAGGGCTGGAAAAGCTGCGCCAGCTTGTCGGCGCTCAAACCATGGCCGGTGTCCCGCACGCTGATGCGCACGCGCTCAGTGCCCACGGCACTGGCGGTCACCTCCACGGTGCCGCCGGCGCGGTTGTACTTGATGGCGTTGGACAGCAGGTTGACAAAGATCTGCTTGACCCGAGTGCGGTCAGCCATGACGCACAGGGCGTTCGGCGGCGTTATGAAGTGCAGCTGGATAGCTTCCTTGTGCGCATGCGGCTCTATCATGGCCTGGCAGTCGGCCAGCACCTCGACCAGGTTCGTCGTCTCGAGCGAGATCGACAACTTGCCCGATTCGATCAGCGAGAGGTCCAGGATCTCGTTGATCAGCTCCAACAGGTACCAGCCCGCCTGGAGGATCTGGTCGATGCTGTCCTTCTGCGCCAGCGTCGGCGCGGGCGAGCCCGAATCCATCAGCTGCGCGAAGCCCAGGATGGCGTTCAGCGGCGAGCGCAGCTCGTGGCTCATGCTGGAAAGGAACTCCGATTTTGCCAGGTTGGCGCTCTCGGCCGCGATCTTTGCGCCTTCCAGCGCCGTGTTCGTCTCTTTCAGCGCCCGGTCCAGGCGCTGTCGCTCGGTGACGTCGCGCGCGGCCGCGAACACGCCGAGCACGTTGCCGCTTGCATCCTTGTATACGGAGGCGTTGTAGAGCACCTCGGTGAGCCGGCCATCCTTGTGGCGGATGGTGAGCGGGTAGTCGGTGACAAAGCCCCTGGCGAAAACCTGCTGGTAGCCCTCGCGCGCCTTCTCGGGTTCGGTGAAGTAGCTGGAGAAATCAGTGCCGATCAGATTCAGCCGTGTCATGCCGGTTACCTTGATCAAACCCTGATTGACGTCCGTGATCTTGCCTTCGGCACTGATCGTGACGAGCGGATCGAGGCTTGCCTCGAGCAGGCTGCGGGCGTATTCATAGCTCTGCTTTCGCGCCGTGTTGTCGGTGCCGATCAGCAGGTAGCCGATGATCTGCTCCTGCGCGTCGCGCAGCGCCGTCACCGACACCACCGCCGGGAACCGGCTGCCGTCCTTGCGGATGTACGTCAGCTCGTAGATGTCCTCGATGCCGCGCGAGGCCTTGAACACCAGCGCCTCGAAGCCGGGCGTGATCGGGGTGTCGAGCTCGACGCTGAGCGCCTGCGCGCGCGCGATGACCTCCTGCGGGTCGGAAATCTCGGCCGGCGTGATCTTGTTCATCACGTCGGCGGCCGCGTAGCCGAGCATGCGCTCGGCGCCGATGTTGAAGATCTGGATCACGCCGCGGGCGTCGGTGGCGATGCTCGAGAAGTTGGCGCTGTTGAAGATCGCGCTCTGCAGCGCCCCGGCCTTGATGAGCGCCTCCTCGGCCTGCTTGCGCGCCGTGTTGTCGGTGCCGATCAGCAGGTAGCCGATGATCTGCTCCTGCGCGTCGCGCAGCGCCGTCACCGACACCACCGCCGGGAACCGGCTGCCGTCCTTGCGGATGTACGTCAGCTCGTAGATGTCCTCGATGCCGCGCGAGGCCTTGAACACCAGCGCCTCGAAGCCGGGCGTGATCGGGGTGTCGAGCTCGACGCTGAGCGCCTGCGCGCGCGCGATGACCTCCTGCGGGTCGGAAATCTCGGCCGGCGTGATCTTGTTCATCACGTCGGCGGCCAGGTAGCCGAGCATGCGCTCGGCGCCGACGTTGAAGATCTGGATCACCCCGTGCTCGTCGGTAGCGATGCTGGAGAAGTTGGCGCTGTTGAGGATGGCCGTCTGCAGCGCGCCGGTCTTGAGCAGGTCGCGCTGGCGCCGCGCCTCGGCGCGACGGACGATTTCGGTAGCCGGTGAGCCCGGGGGTGGCATTGCACCCTTCGTGGGCATGTCAGGCTTCCATGGCAAGGTGGGGTAACCCGGGCTGACGCATGGCGGGCCGGGCGCTTGCCCGGCGCACGGCACGACGCACATTACGGCACGCAGGCCGAGCATCCGTGGTCGCACCGCAGGCGTCAGTGCGGTAGCCCACATAGCGAACCCGGGGCGAGGCAAAGTTCCCGCCCGGCAGAAGCGACCAAAGCGGGCCGAAGCCCGCTTTTGGTGCTGCGGCGAGGGTTCGTCAGAGCTTCGGGACCCAGGTGTCCTTCTCGCGCGGGCGCAGCAGCCAGCGGCACAGGGCCGGCAGGAAGATGATGGCGGCCACCATGTTCACGATGAACATGAAGGTCAGCATGATGCCCATGTCGGCCTGGAACTTGAGGTCGGAGAAGATCCACATCGCCACGCCGACCGCCAGCGTCAGCGCCGTGTAGAAGATGGCGATGCCGGTGGTCTTGAGCGCCACGAAGTAACTCTCGGAGAGCGTGCGTCCCTGCAGCATCGACTCGCGCATGCGGGCAAAGATGTAGATGCCGTAGTCCACGCCGATGCCCACGCCCAGCGCCACCACCGCCAGGGTGTTGACCTTCAGGCCGATGGCCAGTTCCACCATCAGCGAGTGGCCCAGTTCGGTCACCAGCACCAGCGGCAGCAGCACGCACAGCGCCGCCAGCGGGCTGCGGAAGCTGATCCAGCACATCGCGAACACCGCCGCGTACAGCAGGTACAGCATCATGTGCTCTTTGTCGCGGACCGTGTCGTTGGTGGCGGCCATCACGCCCACGTTGCCCGTGGCCAGGCGCAGGTTCACCTGGTCGGTGGTGAAGTCCGGGTTCTCGGCCGCTTCGGCCGCCAGCTTCAGCTGAAGGTTGCCGGGAACGAAGGCGTTGTTCGCCTCGCGGAACTCCTTCACCGCAGCCACCACCCGGTCAATGGTGGTGGACTGGTGGTCGGAGGTGAAAATGGTGATCGGGATCGCGCTGCAGTCGGCGTTGAGCAGGCCCGAGTCGGTCTCGAAACTCTGGGTGACCTGGCGCAGCGTGTCGGGGTCGCGCGGCAGGATGCGCCAACGCACCGAGCCGTCGTTCCAGCCGGCATTCACCAACTTCGCGGCCGCCGGCAGCGTGATCACCTGCTCCACGCCCTCCACGTTCTCCATGTGCCAGGCGAACCTGTCCACCAGCTCCATGGCCGCGAAGCTGGAGGTGCAGGCCGACGGGCCGGACTCGGCGATAACGGTGAGGATGTCCACGCCCAGGGAGAACTTGCTGGCGATCAGCACCGCGTCCTGGTTGTAGCGTGCGTCGGGGCGCAGTTCGGCCAAACCCTTCTGGGCATCGCCGATCATCACCTTGTTGCCGTGCTGCCAGGCGAAGAACCAGATCACCGCGCCGACGACGATGACGATGGCCGCGGGAGCCGGGCGGGCCAACACCGACAGCGCCGCCCACACCCGGTCGAACCGGGTGAGCTGGCGCAGGCGGAACTCGCGCTTGCGGTCCAGGTTGCGCAGCCGCGTATAGCTCAGCAGCACCGGCAGCAGCACCAGGTTGGTGAGGATGGTCAGCGCCACGCCCACGGTCGCCGTGATGGCCAGTTCGCGCACCATGTCGATGGGGATGACCATGATGGCGGCGAAGCCGATACAGCCGGCCAGCAGCGCCACGATACCCGGCACCAGCAGCATCCGGAACGAAAGCCGTGCGGCCTCCAGGGGCTCTACCGCGAACTTGCCGCGCGCGCGCAGCTCATCCACGGTGCCCTCTTCCAGGCCACCGAAGAAGATTTCGCCGCGGAATCGATTGATCATCTGCTCGCCGTGGCTCACGGCGATGGCGAAGATCAGGAAGGGCGTGAGCATGTTCATCGGGTCGATGCCGAATCCCATGAGCTTGAGCGCTCCCAGCATCCACACCACCGCCACCAGGGCCGCCAGCACCGTGAGCGAGGCAAGCTTTACCGAAGTGGAATAGAGGAAAAGCAGAAGCCAGGTGAAAGCGATGGTGAGCGCGAAGAACTTCACCACCGAACGGGCGCCGTCGCTGATGTCACCTACCGCCTTGGCGAAGCCGATGATGTGGACGGTGTGGTTCTCGTCCTCGTACTTGGTGCGGATGGCCTCGAACTGGCGGGCCACTTCCTGGTAGTCGACCTTGTTGACGCTGCTCTCGGGGATCAGGTCGGCCCAGATCATGGCGCCCGACCAGTCCTTGGCCACCAGCCGGCCGACGATGCTGGCCTTGACGATGTTGCCGCGGATGACCTTGAAGTCCTCGGGCGTCGAAGTGAAGCCCTCGAGGCTGGGGGTGTAGGTTTGCGGGATGACGTTGCCGCCGGACAGGCCGTCCTCCACCACTTCGATGAAGCGCACGTTCGGCGTGAACAGCGAGCGCGATCGGGCGTCGTCGGTGGAGTCGAGGTTGATCACCTCGTTGGTGACGTTCTCCAGGGTCTTGAGGAACTCCTGGTCGAACATGTCGCCGTCTTTGGCTATCACGGCCACCAGCACGCGGTTGGCGCCGCCGAACTCCAGCTCGTAGTCCTGGAAGGTCTGCATGTACTCGTGCTGCAGCGGAATCTGCTTCTTGAATCCAGCGTCCACCTTGAGCTGGCTGGCGAAGAACAGCATCGCCACCGTGATGGCGGCGAACACGATTAGGACGAGCGGCCGGTTGCCGAAGACAAGGGTCTCGGCGAGGCGGGCGAACGGACCGGGCTGGGCGTTGGGAAGGCTCATTGATACTCCGTCACTGCGGGCGGTACAGGTCGGCACCCTTGTCGCCGATCACGAGGAAACCACCGCCGTCCATGGGCAGCACGCCCGAGAGCAGCGGCGTTTCACCCGAAGCGGTCTCGAAGGCGGTGGCGGTGAAGGGTGAATTGGCATCGGGCCGGGACAGGATGGCGCCGTTGGCACCCACCAGCACCGCTCCGCCGTTTGCCAGCGCATACCCGCCCATCAGGCTGGTGGTGATGCCGGTCTCGACGCGGGTCCAGCTGTCGCCGAGGTCGCGCGACTCGTAGACGTTGCCGCGCAGGCCATAGACCAGGATGTGGTCGTCCTGCCAGGACAGCACGCCGAACATGGAGCCCTCGTAGGGCAGGCGCTTGCTGGTCCAGGTTTCGCCACCGTTGCGCGAGCGCAGGAACGTGCCGCGCTCGCCGGCGATCACCAGTGCGCCGGAACCGGCGCGGGCGATGGCGTTGAGGTGCGGGTCGGACTCGGCGTCCAGGGCCAGGTCGTCGTCGCTGAAGGTCCAGTCGTCGGCCGTGCCGGCGGCGGGATCGGCGCCATCCTCGGGCGCGGGCGGCGGCTCAGCGGCCTCGGCCGGCCCCAGGGACGAAATCGTGCGCGGCGTCCAGGTGACGCCGCCGTCGGCTGTGACCAGCATCAGGCTGTAGGCACCAATGGCGAAGCCGTTGCTGGCATCGGTGAACAGCAGGTCCATCACCGGGACGCCCTCGCTGGGATCCACGATGTCGTAGCTCCAGGGCGCGGCGCGGCGGCGGATCCAGGTCTGGCCGCCGTCGGTGGAATGCACGATGACGCCATCATGGCCGGCAGCCCAAAGGACGCCGTCGACGCTGGCGATGGTGGTCAACGTGGAGCGGGTCGGCACGGCCGCCTGGCGCCACGTCACGCCGTCGTCGGACGCAAGCAGGTGGCCGCGCTCGCCGACGGCGAAGTAGCCGCCATTGGTATGCACGGCGTCGAGAAGCAGGGAGCGGCTGGCGCGAGGCATCATCTCGGCGTCAAGCAGCGCGGGGTCGGTGGCCGCCGTCGCGGCGGTCTCCGGCTCCGGAGTCGGGGGGGTGTCAACGGTGGTTTCGTCGGCGGCATAGGCCGCGGGTGCCTCAGCCTCGGCCTCGGGCGCCTGTGCCGATATCGGCAGGGCCAGGGCGAACAGCAGGGCACCGAAAAATTGCGTGCTTCGAAGGGTGGTGCTGGGCATCGTTTCCTCCTGCGCGGCACCCACTTCATGCGGGGCCCGGAACGCAGCCGCGCCCTTTCGGGCGCGGCTGGTGGTCCAACAGCTGTGGATCAGCGCACGCCTGCGGTGCGCAGGTTCTGCGGCGAGTAGTTCGCCGGGGTGCTCTGGTAGCCGAAGTCGCGCGGCTTGTCCTCGTTGTCCAGCAGGCCGGTGATGTAACGGCCGGACTTGAGGTCGTGGTGGGTCTCGAGGGTGGACCAGAAGGTCGGCACCTCGTAGTAGTTGATCGAAGGCGCATCCGAATAGCGCCACAGGTTGCCCTGGCCGTCGTAATGATCGGTCAGCAGGATCTGGTAGCTGTCTTCGTCAAGATAGAAGGTGCGGCGGCTGTTGATATGGCGCTGGCCCGCCTTGAGCTTGGCCTCGACCACCCACACGCGGTGCAGCTCATAGCGCATGAAATCGGGGTTGAGGTGGCCCGGGCGGATCAGGTCCTTGACCTTGGCCTTGTCGCTGTGTGCCTTGTACGAGTTGTACGGCACCAACATTTCCTTCTTGCCCACCAGGGTCCAGGTGAAGCGGTCCATGGCGCCGTTGAACATGTCGGTCATGTCGTTGGTGCGCAGGCCGTCGGACGCGGTACCCGGGTTGTCGTAGGCGACGTTCGGGGCGCGCCGCACGCGGCGCTGGCCCGGGTTGTACACCCACGCCTGGCGGGGAGCGGCCTTGGCGTTCAGCGTTTCATGCACCAGCAGCACCTGGCCGGCCAGACGCGCCGGGCCCAGCACTTCCTGCTTGAAGTACAGCAGGATGTTGTTGATGTTCTCGGTGGTGTTACCGGGCTTGTAGTACAGGCCCAGGATTTCCTCGCGCAGCTTGATCAGCGTGAAGGCACCGCCGGCCGTCGGGGCCGCCTGGTTGGAGTAGCTGACCACCGAAAGGCCCTTGTACTTGAGCTTGTGGTTCCAGATGAGCTCGTAGGCGTTCTGCGGGATCGGGAACGGAATGCCCTCGGCGCAGCCCTGGATGCCTTCACCGTCGGCCACGAGCTTGCAGCTGGTGGCGTTCTTCTTGGTGAAGTCATAAGTGCGCTGCGGGAACGAGGCGCTGCGGCGGGTCGGGTACACGTCCATGCGGAAGGTCGGGTACTTGGCGAACATCGCCTTTTGTCCCGGGGTCAGCACTTCGGCGTACTGGCCCACGTTGGCCCGCGACACCTGGTAGAGCACCTTGTCGGCCGCGAACGGGTCCGTGTGGAAGGTACCCACGCGGAAACCTGCCGGCGGACGCACGATGCCACCGTCCCACGCGGGGATGGTGCCGGCGGCGTTGCCGGCCTTCTCGGCGCCGATCGGGGTCAGGGTCTGACCCAGCTTGGCGGCTTCCTGCGCACTGACGGCGGCCTGGGCCATTCCGGTGGCGAGTACTGCGGTGCCGACCAATGTGGCCAACACATGCTTCTTGTTGATTTTCATCCTCTGCCTCCCTGTGGCGTCAGAACGAATACTTGACGGTGAACGACGCGAAGTCGCGGTCGTGGATCTGGCTGTACTTCTTGGCGCCCATGAACTGGGTGTAGCTCAGGTCGAAGATGACCTGGTTGAGGTAGTTGGCTTCGACGCCGAGGGTGAGCGACTTGCGATCCTCGAGGAAGTTGCCGCCCGGTCCCGGGGTGATGCCGCTGACGTCGTGGTTGAAGGCAACGCGCGGGGACAGCGTCAGCGGGGTGCCGAAGGCGCTGGAGTAATCAGCGCGCGCGGCGAGGCGGTAGCCCCACGAGAACGCCGTCGGGTAGCCGCCGGTGCCCGTGACCGGGTTGCGCAGGCAGCCGAACAGCAGCGCGCCGGCGCCGCCGATACCGCCTGCGGCGTTGACGTCGGCGACGTCGCAGCCACCGCCGGTGTCGGTGCCTTCGCCTTCATAGCGAAGCTCGGACTGGTCGGGCAGGTCCCAGACTTCGGTGCCGCCGACTTCGGCGACCACGGCGAGCTGGTTGGCGCCCAGCACCTGGGCGAAGGCCTTGGTGAAGGTCATCTGGATCTGGCTCATCTCGTGCTCGCGCCAGCCGCGGACTTCCTGGCCCAGGGCGAACTGGCCCAACTGGCTGTTGAAGCGCAGCGCCGGGGGCGGGATGAACGGGTTGAGCGGGCTGAGCGCGGCGAACAGCAGTTCGACGTCGTCCACCTGCAGCGGCGCGTTCGGGCGATGGCTGATTTCACCCTGCCAGGCGATGCCGCCCGGGATGGTGGTGTTCCAGCTCAGGCCGAACATCTGGATGTCTTCCGGATACTCCACGAAGAAGCGGCCGCTGGCGGCGCCCACCGCCGGGTTGTTGACGGCGCGACCCGAGAGCAGCGGCACGCGGCTGTGGTAATTCAGGAAGTAGAAGCCGAACTCGGTTTCATTCAGCGCCTCGGCGTACCAGCGCAGGGCGAGGCCGAACTGGCCTTCGTCGCTGGCGGCGCGGTCTTCGATGCGGCCCACGGCGTTGCCGCAGCCGATGGCGATGATCTGCGCGGCGGTGGCCGGGCCGTAGATCGCCGACAGGCCGGCGAAGCGGTCGCTGGTGGCGAAGCCGGCCGGACCCGCGTAGCAGGTGCTGCCGAAGCGTTCGGGGTTGTTGACCGGCTGCGGCGTGGTGCCGAAGCCCAGCATCACGTAGGTGCCACCCGGGGTGCCGAAGTCGTTGGAGCTGAAGTAGGTGCCGGCGGCGTCGACTTCGATTTCCTCGAACTCGAACATGTAGAGCGCTTCGAGGGCGACGTTCTCGGACAGGTTGATCGAGCCCCAGGCCATGTCGATCGGCAGGAAGGCTTCCTTCAGTTCGGCGCCGGCCACGCGCAGGGCGGACAGGTCGACCGGGTTGATCACGTTGATGCCGTTCTGGATGAACGTGCCCTCACCCCAGCTCACGACCTGGCGGCCGAGGCGGACGGTGCCGCCGAGGGCACCGTTTTCGCCCAGCTCGAAGTCCCTGAACACGAACGCGTCGAGCATGCGGAAGCGCTGGCCGATGCGGTCCTTGGCGATGCTCGTCAGGTCGTCGCGGTCGGCGTTCTCGAAGTCATAGAAGTAGGTCGCGCGGGCGAATGCGCCCCAGCTGCGCCAGTTCAGGCTGATTTCGGAGGTGATCTTGAAGGCGTTGGAGATGGCGTCGCCCTGGTCGTACTTGAGGTTGCCGTCGTCGCGGTTGGCCGAGAAGCGGCCCGGGGCGGCAAGCTGCGCCGGGGAACCCGGCACGCCGCCAGTGGAGGCGCAGCGGCCCGGGCCTACGGGAATCGGGCCCAGCGGGTTGTTCTGCGCGCAAAGCAGCGGATTGAAGAAGGACTTGGCGACCAGAGCGTCGTCGCGCTCTTCAACGCGCCAGGAGAAGCCGTACGACACCGTGGTGTCGAGGCTGCCGGTGAGCTCGCCGCGGTCGAACTCGAAAGCCTGCGCGGCCGGGACCATCAACAGGCCCAGGGCGACGGCGGCGGCCAGCGGGGCACGAGCGACCTGCCCGTGGTGTGCATGGAGTTTCTTCATTGGTGAATCCTCGGGTCAGTGCGTTCGGGCTGAATTTGGAGCACCGCCGGCGGCGGCGGGCGAGATGGACGGCGGGTGGCGCTTCTGATTGGAATCGTTCTGCATGGCTGTCTGGCTCCCCCCAGACTCTAGAGCATTTCCTCTAGGGATATTAAATGTTCGTTAGGAAAAGGCAATGCTCCCGCGTATGGTCGCCCCCGCCGACGCCTTTGCTGCGCCGCAGCATCAGCGGGGGAATGCCTCCTCCGAAGGCTGGAAACCGCGCGGATAGTGGCCCAGTGCGGTCCGGGCAGGGCCCAGGTCGTACACCAGGTCCTGGTCCAGCCGGGCCAGGACACCGCCGCCGGCAGCCTCCAGCAGGCCCAGCCCGCGCAAAACGCCGACTCCGGCGCGGAAGGCGGGGCCTGGAAGCCGGACAAGTCTTGCGCCTGGCGCGCCGACGGCCAGGCTGCGCCGGACCATCTCGTCGAACGGCAGGGTTTCCCCGCCCGGCAGGTCGAAGAAACCGGGGCGCGCCGCAGGCGCGCGCAGCGCGCCAAGCACCGCCGCGGCGACATCGTCCACGTGGACCGGCTGGCGCAGGCCGCCAGCCCTGATCGGCAGCGGCAGCCACCGCCAGCGTCGGGCCAGGCCGACGACACGGCTCAGCGTGCGATCGCAGCCGTTCCCGTAGATCAAGGTGGGCCGCAGCAGCGTCAGCGCACAGCCCCGGGCTTCGGCCACCGCCGCCAGCGTCCGTTCGGCGTCCCCCAGCGTCCCGGCGAGCGCGCGTTCGGCCGGATCAGGCGAAAACTTCTTGCCGTGGCGGCTGGTGGACCCGAGCACGACGATGCGCGCGGGCGCCAGCGCCGAACGCTCGAACCATCCAGCGAAGGCATCAAGCGGACCCAGGCTGGCGATCGCGGCGAGCGGCTCGGCTGGGTCAGCGAAATCGGACAGCACGGCCCGCCGCCATGACAAGCCCGGCTGGTCCGGCCTTATGGCGCGCGAGACACCGATCACGTGCGGATCGGCATCGTCGAGCGCGAACGCGAACGCCTGCCCCAGCGAACCCGAGAGCCCGAAGACAAGCCATGCGTCGGCAGTAGCTGGATTGGCGGCCTGCATCGCTCAAGCATAGCCAAAAGACCCCACGACCAACTCGGAAGTCCGGAAATGATGCGTTAGACTTCACCGCAAGCTCTGCAAGGATCGCAATGCTCGAGGCGCTGCTAGCCACCCCCTTCGTCTTGGCCCTGGTGGTCGGCCTTCTCGGCCGCGACCGGCGCCGGACCGCCGCTTGGCTGGCCGCCGCTGCACCGGTGGTTGGCCTGGTGCTGCTGGCGCTGCTTACGCACGGCGTGCTCCACGAGGGCGGCGTCCGCAGCTCCACCCCATGGGTACCGTCGCTCGGGCTGGCGCTTTCGCTGCGCCTGGATGGCCTGGCCTGGATGTTCGCCGGCCTCGTGCTGTCCATCGGCCTGTTGATCGTCGTCTACGCGCGCTATTACCTGAGCGAAGAAGACAGCATGCCGCGCTTCTTCAGCTACCTGCTGCTGTTCATGGGCTCGATGCTGGGCATGGTGGTGGCGGGCAACCTCATACTGCTGGCGGTGTTCTGGGAACTCACCAGCGTCAGCTCGTTCCTGCTGATCGGCTTCTGGAACCACCGCAGCGACGCCCGCGAAGGCGCCCGCATGGCGCTGGCAATAACAGGTGCCGGCGGCCTGGCGCTGCTGGGTGGCGTGATCATCCTCGGCCGCATCACCGGCAGCTACGAGCTTGACGTGGTGCTGGCCTCGGGTCCGCAGATCCTGGCCAGCCCGCTTTACCCGGCGGCGCTGGTGCTGGTGCTGCTGGCGGTATTCACCAAGAGCGCGCAGTTCCCGTTCCAGTTCTGGCTGCCGCACGCGATGGCCGCTCCCACGCCGGTATCGGCTTACCTGCATTCCGCGACCATGGTGAAGGCCGGTGTTTTCCTGCTGGCGCGCCTGCATCCGGCCTTGGCCGGCAGCGACCTGTTCTTCTATCTGGTCAGCGGCATCGGCGCCATTACGCTGCTGGTGGGCTCGTGGCACGCCATCTTCCAGCATGACGTGAAAGGGCTGCTGGCCTACTCCACCATTTCGCACCTGGGCCTGATCACGCTGCTGTTCGGCCTGTCCACGCCAATGGCGGTGGTGGCAGGGCTGTTCCACATCATGAACCACGCCACCTTCAAGGCTTCGCTGTTCATGGCCGCCGGCATCATCGACCACGAGACCGGCACCCGCGACATGCGTCGCCTGGGCGGCCTGTTCAAACTGATGCCCTACACCGGCACCTTGGCGATCATCGCCTCGCTGGCAATGGCGGGCGTGCCGCTGCTCAATGGCTTCCTGTCGAAGGAAATGTTCTTCGCCGAAGCGCTGGAGGTGGAGGGCCACACCTACATGCGCTGGGCCATCGCCGGCGCCGCGGTGCTGGCCGGTGCGTTCGGCGTGGCGTACAGCCTGCGGTTCGTGCACGACACCTTCTTCGGCGACGGTCCGGCGCGGGTGAACGGCACGCCGCACGAGCCGCCGCGGTTCATGCGTATCCCGGTGGAGGTACTGGTGGTGGTCTGCCTGGCGGTGGGCGTGCTGCCGGCCATCACCGTTGCGCCGGTGCTGCACGCGGCCGCCACCGGCGTGCTGGGCGAGGGCAATGTGCCCTACTACAGCCTGGCGATCTGGCACGGATGGAACACCCCGCTGATGATGAGCCTGTTCGGCCTGGCGGCCGGCATAGGGCTCTACTTCGGCATCACTCGCCTGATCAACCTGTACGGGATCAGCTATGACTCGCGCGGCCGCCGCGTCTACGAATGGGCGCTGGCGCAGGTCACCCACCTGGCCGACCGGATCACCCACACCCTGGGCAACGGCAGCCTGCAGCGCTACCTGCTGCTGATGGTGTTGGCGGCGCTGGTGATGGGCGCGGTGCCCTTCATCCATGGCTCGCTGGTACCGGGTGCGTCGCAGCCGATGCCGCCGCTGGGCTGGCTGGTGTGGGCGATTGGTGTTGCCGCGACGCTGGCCACGGTGGCGCTGCACCGTCACCGCCTGGTGGCGCTGGTGGTGATGGGCGCGGTGGGCCTGGCGGTCAGCCTTGGCTTCGTGCTGCTGTCGGCGCCCGACCTGGCGCTGACCCAGCTGCTGGTGGAGATGGTGACCATCGCGCTGATCCTGCTGGCACTCAACTACCTGCCCGACGAGTCGCCGCCGGAGCCGTCGGCGCGCCGCTGGCGCGACGCGGTGATTGCGCTGGGCGCAGGCGGCGGCGTGGCCGCGCTGGTGTACGCGGTGATCACCCGGCCCCGCGACACCGTCGCCAGCGAAATGCTGGCGCTGTCCCTGCCCGAGGGCGGCGGCGGCAACGTGGTGAACGTGATCCTGGTGGACTTCCGCGGTTTCGACACGCTGGGCGAGATCGTGGTGTTCGGCATTGCCGGCCTGGTGGTGCACGCCATGCTGCGGCGCGTGCGCATACTTCCCGAAGCCCGCGTTGGCGGTGATCCCGATCCGCTGCTGATTCCCAACATGGTTGCGCGGCTGCTGCTGCCGCTGGCGCTGGCGGTGTCGGTGTACCTGTTCCTGCGCGGCCACAACCTGCCGGGTGGCGGCTTCATCGCCGGCCTGGTGCTGGCCGTGCCGATGCTGCTGCAGTACGTCCTGTCCGGCGCCCACTACGTCGAACAGCGCCTGGGCTTCGACTATCCGCGCCTGATCGGCCTGGGCCTGCTGGCCGCACTGCTGACCGGCCTGGGCAGTTGGCTGCTGGGCTACCCCTACATGACCAGCCATACCGAGTACCTGGCCGTGCCGCTGCTGGGCAAACTGCCCATGGCCAGCGCGATGGCCTTCGACATCGGCGTCTACCTGGTGGTGGCCGCCAGCACGCTGTTGATGCTGGCCATGATGGGCACCGTGCGACGCCCGCTCGACGGGAGGCGCGGCTGATGGAACTGGCATTGGCGAGCTTCATCGGCGTGCTGGTGGCTGCGGGGGTCTACCTGCTGCTGCGCGCGCGCAGCTTCGACATCATCCTGGGGCTGACGCTGCTCTCGTATGCCGTGAACCTGCTGATCTTCAGCATGGGTCGTCTGGTGGTGGGCAAGCCGCCGATCCTGCGCGACGGCCTGGCGCCGACGTTGGCCAACCACGCCGACCCGCTGCCGCAGGCGCTGGTGCTGACGGCCATCGTGATCGCGTTCGCGATGACGGCCGTGCTGGTGGTGGTCGCCGTGCGCAGTCGTTCTGACAGCCGCAGCGACCACGTGGACGGCGTCGAACCGCGCGACGGGGGGCAGGCATGAGCCCCACCGCGCACCTGGTCATCGCGCCGATCCTGCTGCCGCTGCTGGCCGCCATCGTGATGCTGGTGATCGGCTCGCGCCGCATCGCCGTACAGCGCAGCATCGGGCTGGTTTCCTGCCTGGGCATGATCGCGCTGGCGGCAATGCTGGCCTGGCACGCCGACGACGGCAGCACCACGGTCTACCTGACCGGCAACTGGGCCGCGCACCTGGGTATTTCGCTGGCGGTGGACCGCCTCACCGCGATCATGCTGGTGGCCACGTCCCTGCTCGCCCTGCCCTGCCTGCTGTTCGCCACCGGCGGCTGGGACCGGCGCGCCAGCCATTTCCACGTGCTGTTCCAGCTGCAGCTGATGGGCCTGAATGGCGCCTTCCTCACCGCCGACCTGTTCAACCTGTTCGTGTTCTTCGAGGTGCTGCTGATCTCTTCCTACGGGCTGCTGCTCAGCGGCGGCCGCGGTCCGCGGCTGCGCAGCGGCCTGCAGTACGTGGCGTTCAACATCGCCGCGTCCACCCTGTTCCTGGTGGCCGTGGGCCTGATCTACGGCGTCACCGGTGCGCTGAACATGGCCGAGGTGGCGCATCGCGTGGCGCAGGTGCCGGCCGCGGATGCCGGCCCGCTGCGCGCGGCGGCCGGTTTGCTGCTGGTGGTGTTCTGCTCGAAAGCGGCGCTGCTGCCTCTGTACTTCTGGCTGCCCGACACCTACGCGCGCAGCCCGGCGGCAGTGGCGGCGCTGTTCGCGGTGATGACCAAGCTGGGCGTGTATGCCGTGCTGCGTGTCTACACCCTGGTGTTCGGCGCGCAAGCCGGTGCGCTGGCCGACCTGGCCTGGCCGTGGCTGCTGCCGCTGGGCGCGGCCACCCTGGTATTGGCAACGCTGGGTGCCCTGGCGGCGCCGTCGCTGCGGACGCTGTCGGCTTACCTGGTGCTTGGCTCGGCCGCGACGCTGTTCATCGCCCTGGGGCTGGCAAGCGCCGAAGCCGTGGGTGCGGGCCTGTACTACCTGGTGCACAGCACGCTGGTGGGCGGCGCCCTGTTCCTGCTGGCCGACCTGGTGCACAGGCAGCGCGACAAGGCCGGCGACAGCCTGCGCAAGCTGGACCACTTGGCCCCCAAGGCCTTGCTGGGGACGATGTTTGCGGTGGCGGCGGTGTCGGTGGCGGGGCTGCCGCCGCTGTCGGGTTTCATCGGCAAGTTCGCGCTGCTGGCCGCGGTGCCGGCGCCGCAGGCCACCTGGCTTTGGCCGGTGATCCTGGTCACCGGCCTGCTGGTGCTGGTTGCATTGGCGAGCGCAGGCAGCCAATTGTTCTGGCGCGAAGGCAGCGGCGAAGCGGCGCCCGGGCAGGTGCCGCCGCTGCGCGCAGCGGAAGTGGGCGCCACCGTCCTGCTGCTGGCGATGGGCGTCGCGCTGAGCCTGTTTGCCGGGCCGGCGCTGCGCTACGCACAGGACGCCGGCGCGCAGCTGATGGCACCGGCGGGCTATATCGAACAGGTTCGCGGCGCCGTGCCGCGCCCGGGGGTGGCGCCATGAAGTCCTGGTTGCCGGCACCGATGATGAGCCTGGCGGTGTTCGTGGTGTGGCTGCTGCTGGTGGCAACGGTGGAACCAGCGCACCTGCTGCTCGCTGCGATACTGGCACTGGTGCTGCCGCTGGCGGCGGACCGGCTGCGGACCGAGCACGCGCCCGTACAGCGGCCGCTGCTGGCGGCGCGGCTGGGATTGCGCGTGCTGTGGGACATCGTGATATCGAACATCGAGGTGGCGCGGCTCATCCTGGGCCGCGAATCGCGCATCCACCCGGGCTTCGTCTGGGTGCCGCTGGAAATCACCAATCCCTATGGCATCGCTGCGCTGGCCGGCATCATCACCATGACGCCCGGCACCCTGTCGTCCGAACTGAGCGGCGACCGCCGGCACCTGCTGGTGCATTGCTTCCACCTCGAGGACGCCGACGCCGCCGTCGCGCAGATCAAGCAGCGCTACGAAACCCCACTGAGGGAGATCTTCCCGTGATCCAGACCTGCATCAGCCTGGCCATCGGCGCCTTCGCCGTCGCGATGGCGTTGAACCTCTACTGCCTGCTGCGCGGTCCCGGCGTGACCGATCGCATCCTGGCGCTGGACACGATGTACGTGAACACCATCGCCCTGCTGGTGCTGGTAGGCCTGCGCGAAAGCAGCACGATCTACTTCGAGGCTGCGGTGATCATCGCCATGCTCGGCTTCGTCGGCACCGTGGTGCTGTCGAAGTTCGTCATCCGCCGGGACATCATCGAATGAGCGCCGCGCTCGAGATCCTCGTCTCCGCCCTGCTGCTCGCCGGCGCCGCCTTTGCCCTGGTGGGCTCGTGGGGCATGGTGAAGCTGTCGGATTTCTTCAAGCGCCTGCACGGCCCGACCAAGGCCAGCACCCTGGGCGTGGGCGGCGTGCTGCTGGCGTCCATGGTGTGGCAGGCGATGCAGGGCGAACCGAGCGTGCGTGAGCTGCTGATCACGCTCTTCCTGTTCATGACCGCGCCGGTCAGCGCCCACCTGATGGCCAAGGCGGCGCTGGCGCTGGACCCGTCGCTGCGACCGGCGACACCACCGGACCGGGAAGGCCAGGACTGATGCTTCTCCGGCTCGCGCTGCCGGCCGGGCCGCTGCTGGCGATTGCACTTTATTTCATTGCCGTGGGCCAAGGCAGCTCGCATGCGCTGGCTGCCACGCTCGGCATGACCGGCTGGTGCGCCCTGTGGTGGGTGCTCGAACCCGTTCGCGCACCGGTGACGGCGCTGCTGCCGCTGGGCCTGTTTCCCGTGCTGGGGGTGCTGGATGCCAAACAGGTCGCCCAGAGCTATGGGCATGAGTTGATATTGCTGCTGGGCGGCGGCTTCATGCTCTCTCGCGCGCTCGAGCGCAGCGGTGCGCACCGCCGCCTCGCGCTGGGCATGGTGCGCGCGTTCGGAGGCGGCAGCGGGCGCAGCCTGCTTTACGGCTTCATCGTTGCCTGTGGCGTGGTCAGCATGTGGATATCCAACACCGCCACCACCCTGGTGATGCTGCCGGTTGCGCTGGCGATCCTGCACTACTATCCCGACAAGCGGCTGCAGGCGCCGCTGATCCTCGCCATCGCCTACTCGGCCAGCATAGGCGGCCTGGGCACGCCGATCGGCTCGCCGCCCAACCTGGTGTTCATGCAGGTGTATGCCGAAGCCACGGGCACCCGCTATGGCTTCCTCGACTGGATGATGATCGGCATCCCGGTGGTGGTGCTGATGCTGCCGATGGTGGGCTGGTGGCTGGGGCGCGGCCTGGCCGGCACGCCGGCCGCGGTGCTGCCCGACAGCGGCGCCTGGACGCCCGGCGAGCGGCGCGTACTGTGGGTGTTCGTGCTCACGGCGATGGCCTGGGTGTTCCGCACCGAACCCTTCGGCGGCTGGAGCGCACTGTTTTCCTTGCCCGGCGCCAACGACGCCGCGGTGGCGCTGATCGCCGTGGTGGTGATGTGCGTGGTGTCCGACGGCAAGGGCGGCCGCCTGCTGGACTGGGAAACCGCGGAAACCATTCCCTGGGGCGCGCTGGTGCTGTTCGGCGGCGGCATCGCGCTGGCCACCGCATTCCAGTCATCGGGACTGAGCGGGGCCTTGGCCGGTCATTTGTCGGGCTTGGGCGCGCTGCCGCTGCCGGTGCTGCTGGTGGTGGTGGTGGCGTCGGTGCTGCTGATGTCGGAAATCGCCAGCAACACCGCCACGGCCGTTCTGATGATGCCGATCCTCGCCGCCACGGGCGTGGCCATCGGCGTGGACCCGGCGCTGCTGATGTTCCCGGCCGTGCTGGCGGCCAGCGGCGCCTTCATGCTGCCGGTGGCCACCGCCCCCAACGCCATCGCCTACGGCAGCGGCCTGGTGGACGCCCCGCGCATGTTCCGCGAGGGCGCCATGCTCAACGTCATCGGCCTGGTGGTGATCTGCACCGTGTGCTGGATCGCCTTCCGCTGAATCCGCGCCGCGCTACTTTTTCTTCGGGAAGTAGAGGTCGGTGATGCTGCCTTCCTGGATTTCGGCGGCCATGCCGACCGATTCGCTGAGCGTGGGGTGCGGGTGGATGGTGTGGCCGATGTCGGCCGCCTCGCAGCCCATCTCGATGGCCAGCGCCAGCTCGGCGATCAGGTCGCCGGCGTGCACGCCGACGATGCCGGCACCGATGATGCGATCGGTGGCTTCGTCGAAGATCAGCTTGGTGAAGCCCTCGGTGCGGCCGATGCCCACGGCGCGGCCGGAAGCGGCCCACGGGAACTTTGCAACGCCCACGTGCAGGCCCTGCGCCTTGGCCTCCGTCTCGGTCACGCCCACCCAGGCGATTTCCGGGTCGGTGTAGGCCACCGACGGGATCACGCGCGCCACCCACTCCTTCTTCGCGCCCGACGCCACTTCAGCCGCCAGCTTGCCTTCGTGCGTGGCCTTGTGCGCCAGCATCGGCTGGCCCACCAGGTCGCCGATGGCGAAGATGTGCGGCACGTTGGTGCGCATCTGCCGGTCCACCGCGATGAAGCCGCGCCCGGTCACGGCCACGCCCGCTTTCTCGGCGGCCAGCTTGCCGCCGTTGGGGGTACGGCCCACGGAAACCAGAACGCGGTCGTACTTCGTATTGGCCGGCACCGAAGCGCCCTCGAACGTGGCGTGCAGGCCGTCCTTCTTCGCGTCCACCTTGGCCACCTTGCAGCCCAGGTGCACGGCCACGCCGCGCTTCTTGAGCAGGTCGGCCAGCGGCTTCACAAGGTCCTTGTCGGCGCCCGGCATCAGCTGCTCCATGAATTCCACCACGGTCACTTCGCTGCCCAGCGCGGAGTACACGCAGGCCATCTCCAGGCCGATGATGCCGCCGCCCACCACCAGCAGCGTCTTGGGAATGTCGGCCAGCAGCAGCGCGTCGGTGGAATCCATCACGCGCGCGTCGTCCCAGGGCATGCCGCCCAGCTTCACCGGCTGCGAGCCCACGGCGATGATGCACTGCTCGAAGCGGATGAGCTGGGTGCCCTCCGCTCCGCGCACTTCAAGCTCGTTCGGGGACACGAAGGTGCCGGTGCCGGTGACCGTGCGCACCTTGCGCTGCCTGGCCATGCCCGACAGGCCCTTCACCATCTGGCCGACCACTTTGTCCTTGTGCGCGCGCAGCTTGTCGAGGTCGATCCTGGGCTTGCCGAAGCTGATGCCGAAGTCCTCGGCGTGCTTGGCTTCCACCAGCACCTCGGCCGCGTGCAGCAGCGCCTTGGACGGGATGCAGCCGACGTTGAGGCAGACGCCGCCGAGGTCGGCGTAGCGTTCCACCAGCACCGTGTCCAGGCCCAGGTCGGCGCTGCGGAAGGCGGCGGTGTAGCCGCCCGGGCCGGCGCCGAGCACCAGCATGCGGCATTCGATGTCGGCCTTGCGGCCGGTGTCGGATGCGGCGGCGGGGGCCGGCGCGGCGGAGGGCTTGGCGGTCCCTTCTGCAGCAGCGTTTACCGGCGCGGAGGGCTTGGCGGCGTCGACGGACGCGGAGGCGGCCGGCGCAGCGGGCTTGGCGGCAGCCGCTTTTTCGGGCTCGGCGGGCTCGCCGGCGTCCGCGGCCTCGGCAATGGCGATCACGTCGCCCGCCGACACCGCGTCGCCCAGCTTCACGCGCAGCTCGATGATCTTGCCGGCGGCGCTGGCCGGCACTTCCATGGTGGCCTTGTCCGACTCAAGCGTCACCAAGCCCTGGTCCTTGGCGACGGTGTCGCCGACCTTGACCAGCAGCTCGATCACCGGCACGTCGGTGTCGTCGCCGATGTCGGGTACTTTCATTTCAATGGTGTTTGCCATGTCGGGCTCCGGGTGTCGCCGCTCAGACGCGGCGCTTCCATGTGGTCTGGTAGAGGTCGTGGCGACGGTCGCGCAGGTTCTGCACGGTGCCTGACGCGCGGGCCTGCATCAGGTCGTCCAGGCGCAGGTCGGCGAACGCCACCTGTTCGGCGTTGGGCGTGGTGTCGGCGGCGATGCCTTCGGGCGCGAACGGGAAATCGCAGGGCGTGATGATGCAGCTCTGCGCATACTGGATGTCGAAGTTGTTCACGCCCGGCAGGTTGCCGACGTTGCCCGAGGTGACCACGTAGACCTGGTTCTCGACCGCCCGCGCCTGGCAGCAGTAGCGCACCCGCAGGTGGCCCTGGCGCACGTCGGTGCAGTAGGGCACGAACAGGATCATCGCGCCCTGGTCCACCAGGTGCCGGGCGAGTTCCGGGAACTCGGAGTCGTAGCAGATCATCACGCCGATCGGGCCGCAGTCGGTGGCGATGGCCTCGGCGCTGTCGCCGCCGGCGATCTTCCACCAGTGCACTTCGTTCGGGGTGGGGTGGATCTTCTCGCGCTCGTGCAGCGAGCCGTCGCGCAGGCCGACGTAGCAGATGTTGTGGATGTCGCCATCGGGCATCTGGGTCGGGTGCGAGCCGCCGATGATGTTGATGTTGTAGGACACCGCCAGCTTCTGGATCATTTCGCGGAACTGGTCGGTGTACTTGGTCAGCGTGCGGATGGAATCGGAAGGCGACAGCGGCTTGTTCTCGATCGAAAGCAGCTGCAGCGTAATCAGCTCCGGGAACACCACGAAGTCGCTGCGGTAGTCGGCGGCGATGTCCACGAAGTACTCGATCTGGGTGGCGAACTCCTCGAAGCTCTTGATGCGGCGCTGCTGGTACTGCACGGTGGCCACCCGCACCGCGGCGGGCAGGTCGCCGCTGCGCTGCGCCTTGCGGATCTCCGGGTGGTCGGAAAAGCTCGGGTTGCGCCAGATCATGTGCGACGCGAAACCGAGTGATTCGTGGTCGGACGGCAGGTAGTCGGGAATAACGCCGATCACCTGGAAATCGTTGGTCAACTGGAACGACAGCGTCAGGTCACGCGCCTTGCCTTCCCTCACGGCATCCACGTAGGCCTGCGCGCTGCCGAACTGCTTGATGCGCTTGGACAGGCCCGGGAGGCGCCCGCCGAATACGATGCCCTTGAGCCCCAGCTGCAGGCAAAGCCGCTTGCGGCGATCGTAGAGGCGGCGGCCGATGCGCAGGCCACGGCGCTCCGGGTCGACGCACACTTCCATGCCGTATAGCCAATCACCGGCCGGGTCGTGCCGAGAGGCATAGCCGCCGCCGGTGATCTCGCGCCAGCCGTGCTTGACCAGCGCGACTTTCTCCGCGATACGGAACGTTGCGCAATAGCCAACCACCACATCGTCGTAGACAGCTACAAACTGGCCCTCCGGGAACTGCGCCAGCTGCCCGCCCACCATTTCAGGCTGGTAGCAATAGCCCAAGCCGTAGGTGCGCTGCGACAGCGCGACAATGCCCGGGATGTCGCCGCGGGTAGCGGGGCGTACCACCAGGGATGGCTTGTCGCGCTGGGAATCGGACACGGAATTACCTCAATCTGTGGTGGATGGGTTTTCGGCGGGGGTATCCGTCCGATCAAGTTCCTGAACCACGTCTTCGGTGGCGTCGTTGCTACTGGTAGCGACCGGCGCGGGCTTGGGCCTGGAAGGTTTGATCGGTTCGTGCACCGGGCCCCGGCCCAGCGCCGCCAGGGCGTCACCACCCTGCAGGCCGAAGGCGCTGCGCAGGTTCAGGTCGCGCTGCGGGAACGGAATTTCCAGCCCGTGGCGGGCCAGCGCCGTCTCAAGCTCCCAGTTGTACGCGGCCTTGACGGCCGACGGCCGCTTGGTGGCTTCGGCGGTCAGCCAGACCACCAGCTCGAACTCCAGGCTCGAGTCGCCGAACCCCGCCAACCAGACCTGCGGGCGCCGCGGACCTTCCTGGGCCAGGGTGAACGGGACCTTGCAGGCAGCCTCAAGGGCGGCTTTCTTCACGGTTTCCTTGTCGCTGCCGTAGGCCACGCCAAACGGAATCTTCAGCCGCCGCGACACTTCGCGGTGCGTCCAGTTCACCACCCGGCCGCTGACGAACTCCGAGTTGGGGACCAGGATGTCGATGTTGTCGTTGGTGGTGATGCGGGTGGCGCGGATGTTGATGTCGGTGACCTCGCCGTGCACGCCGGACTCGAGTTCGACGAAATCGCCCACCTTCAGGCTGCGGTCGAACAGCAGGATCAGGCCGGACACGAAGTTGTTGAAGATCGCCTGCAGGCCGAAGCCCAGGCCCACGCCCAGCGCGCCGGCGAACACGGCGAAGCGGCTGGCGGGCACGCCGAGCAGCTCCAGCGCCACCAGCATCGCAACCAGCAGCAGGATGTAGTGCGCCACGCGCCCCACCGCGTAGACGATGGCGTTGCGGTCCTGCGCGCCCTCGCGGCGGACAAAACGCACCAGCGCCTTTCGAAACAGCCACGAAGCGAGCCACGCGACGATGAAGACCAGCACCGCGGCAACGATGCCGCCCGCCGTGATCGATACCTCGCCCAGACGCGCCAGCTCATACTCCCAGGCGCCACCCAGCTGCGCTGCTACCGCATCGAACGCGCCTGCCTCCTGCGCTGCCGCCGGCGGCGCGGCAGCCGTCACAGCAGCAGCCGGCGCAGGTCGCCGAGCACCTGCCCCAGGTAGGCGGTGAAGCGCGCCGCGGCGGCACCGTCGATCACGCGGTGGTCATAGCTCAGGCTCAGCGGCAGCAGCAGGCGCGGCTCGAACGCACTGCCGTTCCAGACCGGCTTCATGGCGCTGCGTGAGACGCCCAGGATGGCGACTTCGGGCGCATTGATGATCGGCGTGAAGCCGGTGCCGCCAATGCCGCCCAGCGAGCTGATCGAGAAGCAGCCGCCCTGCATGTCGGCCGACGACAGCTTCTTGTCACGGGCCTTGGCGCTGATCTCGCCCAGCTCCCTGGCCAACTCCAGCAGCCCCTTGCGGTCGGCGTCGCGAATCACTGGCACCACCAGGCCGTCGGGCGTGTCCACCGCGATGCCGATATGGAAGTACTGCTTGAGCACCAGGCTGTCGCCGTCGAGCGAGGCGTTGAAGTTCGGGAACTTCTTCAACGCGGCCACCGCGGCCTTGATCAGGAACACCAGCGGCGTGATCTTGGTGTCCTTGTGCTCTTCACCCAGCCTCTTTCGGAACGCCTCCATTTCGGTAATGTCGGCGTCGTCGTTCTGGGTGACGTGCGGGATCATGGCCCAGTTGCGCGCCAGGTTGGCGCCGCTGAGCTTCTGGATGCGGGTGAGCGGCCGGCTTTCGATGCTGCCGAACTTGGCGAAGTCGACCTTCGGCCACGGGATCAGGTCGAGCCCGCCGCCGCCTGCCGTGCGCGGTGCGCCGCCGCCGGCCAGGGCCGCCTTGACGAAGCCCTGTACGTCTTCCTTGCTGATTCGGCCGGCACGGGCACTGCCGGTGACCTGGGCCAGGTCCACGCCCAGTTCGCGCGCGAAAAGACGCACCGCCGGGCTGGCGTGCGGCACAGTGCCCGGCAGCAGCGACTGCGCGTCGAACGCCACGGGCGGCGTGCGGGTGGGCATTGGGACAGCGACAGGCACCGGGGCACTGGCCGCCACGCTGGGGGCGGATGCGGCAGGCGCAGCAGGCGCAGCGGGCGCTACCGATGCGGCCGGCGCGGCCGCAGGCGGAGCGTCAGCGGGCGCGGGCGTGGAAGTGGCCACCTCGGTAGCCGCAGGCTCGATCAATGCCACCACCGAACCCTCCGACAGCGCGTCGCCGACCTTGACCCTGAGCTCGCGCACTACGCCGTCGAACGGCGACGGCACTTCCATGGTGGCCTTGTCGGACTCCAGCGTCACCAGGCCCTGGTCCTTCTTCACCGTGTCACCGGGCTGCACCAGCAGCTCGATCACCGGCACATCCTTGTCGTCGCCGATATCCGGCACGCGTGCTTCCAACAGATCGGCCATGGTCCACCTGGGTCCCGCATCAGAGTCGTGGCCCCATTCTCGCCCCGTTGCCGCCTGCGGGCAAAGTTTGCCGGCTTGATCGGGCCTTCGCGCCCACATCGGGGCCCCATACGTCGATGGATGGGTCGTGATTGACCGCTGAAACCGGCGGGCCGGCACGCGCCCTCGCGCATACTCCCTGCGGGCTGGCCTGGCCAGCGGCCTGGCACGGGAGAAAGGCATGGCGGCAACCATCAACCTCATCGTGGCGTTCCTGCGCAACCTCGGCCTGGGCGTGGACGAGGGCGAGGTCCCCGATAACACTTTCCTGCCCGGTCTCCGGATCACGGCCGGGGCGATCGTGTTCGACCGGCGCAAGCTGCATTGGGCCGGCGACCTGCTGCACGAAGCCGGTCACTTGGCGATGACGCCGTCCACCCGGCGCGGCGCACTCAGCGATGACCTGGCGGACCAGGAGAACGAAACCCACGCAGGCGAAGCCGAAGCCACGGCCTGGGCCTATGCGGCCACCGTCGCGCTGGGGCTGACGCCCGACGTGCTGTTTCATCCCGGGGGATACCACGGAAAGTCGCAAGCGCTGATAGCCACCTATGGCGCCGGCGTGTATCCCGGCTGCCGCGGATTGTCCGAAGCGGGCATGGCGCTGATTGGCGAAGCGGCGCGGCTGCGGGGACTGCCGCCGTATCCACACATGCTGCGGTGGCTGCGGGAATAACAGGAACCAAAAATTACCCCCCGAGGGGAACGGGGGGCTGGAGAGCGCAAACGCTCGGGTACGCGTGCTGTTCGCACCTTCGCGGGGCTCGCGGTGAGCCCAAGCGCAATGAGGAATCGGCGGTCCTGTGGAACGTTGTCCGCTGGCAACATTTCCTCGTGATGGGATGCACACAGTGGACGATGGGTTGCGGCGCGGCACGTGCCAAAAGGCCTCCGCGTACAGTTGATGGACCATCGCTGCGGAGAATGGTTCCCGGCGCCGCTAAGCCGCGGTTCACACGGCAGCAATGCCAGCGGCCTGAGCCTGACGCTGGGCGCCGACTACTACGTGAACGACAACTTCGGCGGTCTCCGGGCCGCCCCTCTTTTTTTCAGCCTTCGCGCGCTGCGCGATGGGCCTTCATCGTTGCGCGGCCGTAGGCCTTGATCTCCTCGGACGTCAGCTTGGCGTCGCGGTTGGCGTCGATGATCTCGAAGTCCTCGCTCCAGCGCTCGTGCTTGCTGCCCAGCTCGGCGGCGGTGACCGCGCCGTCGCCGTTGTCGTCCATGCCGATGAACAGGCCACGCTGGCAGGACATCGCCGACTTCATCCGATCGCCGCCGCGACGCATCTTCTGGCGCATCGCAGCCAGCTCGGCCTGGTCGATCGACCCGTCCTTGTTGGCGTCCATGCGGTCGAAGTTGTTGGCCATGCGCTCACCGACGGCCTGCGCCTCGAGGCGATCAATGCGGCCGTTGCCGTCCTTGTCGGCGGCAGTGAAGCGCGCCTGGACCTGGGCCTGGCGATCGGCATGGCGCGCGCCGCGTTCGGCGCCCGGGTCCTGCGCGAAGGCGATGCCGCTGGCCAGCACCAGCGCGGTGCAGATGAGGGGCTTGAACATGGAAGTCTCCTGATGGGCCGGTGCATTCCGTCCGTACCCACAAGAACGCGCCAACCCTGCCGCGGTTGACAGCCACGAATAAGGACGTGCGTGGCGTTCAGGTTGCCGGCAACTCCGGCCACGCCGCCTCAGTCGCGCCCGCCGGCTTCCGCAACCGATTCCGACTGCGGGCGAGCCGAGGGCGGCCGGCGCTTCGCGACCGCGCGAACTGACACGCACCCGGTCCTGGTTGGGCCAGAATGGCGGCATGGTTGCGCCCCGGAAGATCGTGCACGTGGACATGGATGCGTTCTACGCGTCCGTGGAACAGCGCGACGATCCTTCGCTGCGCGGCCGGCCGGTGGTGGTGGCCTGGCGCGGCGCGCGCTCGGTGGTGTGCGCGGCCAGCTACGAGGCGCGCACCTTCGGCATCCGCTCTGCGATGCCGGCCCTGCGCGCTGAAAAGCTGTGCCCACAGGCCGTGTTCGTGCCGCCCGACTTCGCGCGCTACAAGGCCGTGTCGCGCCAGGTGCGCGAGATCTTCTCGCGCCATACCGACCTGATCGAACCGCTGTCGCTGGACGAGGCCTACCTGGACGTCACGTCCAACAAGCTGGGCCTGGACAGCGCCACCGCCGTGGCCCAAGCCATCCGCGACGCCATCCGCACCGAAACCCAGCTCACGGCATCGGCCGGCATCGCGCCCAACAAGTTCCTGGCCAAGATCGCCAGCGACTGGCGCAAGCCCGACGGCCAGTTCGTGGTGAAGCCGGCCATGGTGATGGATTTCCTGGAGCCGCTGCCGGTGGGCAAGCTGCCGGGCGTGGGCAAAGTGATGGAGGCGCGGCTTTCGGCGCTGGGCATCGCCACCGTGGGCCAGCTGCGCGTGCACGGGCTGCCCGACCTGGACCAGCGCTTCGGCCGCTGGGGCCGCCGCTTGCATGAGCTTTCGATGGGCGTGGACGAACATGCGGTGCAAAGCGAACGCCCCACCACCCAGGTGTCCGCCGAAGACACGTTCGCCGCGGACGTGCCGCTGGAGGCCACCACCGAGGCGATCGAGCGCCTGGCTGGAAAGGCCTGGGCCGCCGCGCTGCGCGAAACCGACCGCAGCGGGCGAACCGTGGTGCTCAAGCTCAAGACCTCCGACTTCCGCATCCTCACCCGCAGCCTGACGCCGGCGAAACCGCCGACATCGCTGGCCGAGATCACCGCCATCGCGCTGGAGCTGCGTTCGCGGGTGGAGCTGCCGGCGCGGGTGCGCTACCGGCTGGTGGGCGTTGGCCTGGCCAACTTCCGCCGCCACGACGAGCTGCCGCCGCAGGCGAACCTGTTCAACGACTGATCCCGCAAACAAAGAAAGGGCCGGCATGGCCGGCCCTTAATGGAAGTGCTTGCAGCGTGGATCAGTAGTACAGGCCGTACAGGATGTCGCGGATCAAACCCGAGGCGATCGAGACCAGCACCACATCACGGTCAACGCGCACCCAGCTGTAGCCGTAAGGCGGCGGCGGCAGGCGGTAGGCGTTGTAGTCCACATAGTAGTTCGAGCCGTAGTAGTTCGACGGCAGGCGATTGCCGACGCGCCACTGGTAGGAACGGTAGCCACGGGGGTACGAGTAGCGCACCGGGGCGCGGTAGCGGTACTGCGGGTACCAGTGGTTGCCACTCCAGCGACGGTCGTTGTGGCGGGAGTAGCGGCTCACGTCATAGCGGCGGCCGTCGTAACGGTGGTCGTAGCGGTTGTCGTAGCGGTTGTCGTAGCGGTTGTCGTAGCGGTTGTCGTAGCGACTGTCGTTGTAACCGATGCGGACGTCATAGCGGTGATCGTTTCTCCAGTCACGGCGGTCGTCGCGGCGGTCAGCCCGCCAGTCGCTGCGGTCGTCACGACGGTCGTCACGACGGTCGTCTCGGCGATCATCACGGCGGTGGTCGCGGCGGTCATCGCGACGGTCGGCGTTCCAGTCGCGGTGGTCGTTGCCGCGACCTTGCGCCAACGGGTTCCCGATCGGCGCCACGGTCGGCTGTATCGGCTCGACACGGCGGCCGCCGCCTTGGCCGTCACGGCGCGCGTCGCGCTCTTCGCGTGCGGCGTCGCCAAGTTCCTGGCGGGCCTCGCCCCGCTCTTCGCGGGCCTCGCGGCGCTGTTGGGCACGCTCGCTGACGTCCGCCTGGCCGGATTCACCGATGCCGCGGTCCCAGCGACGCTGGTCCTGGGCCTGCGCCGGCAGGGCGGCAGCGCCCGCAAGCAGCAGGGAAAGGGAAGCGAGCATCAGCTTGTTCATTGTCCACCTCAGGTTTCGGGGTCGTGGCCAGTACTTGCCCACGGCGCGGATCATCGCTCCCAAGTGTCTGAATTCGTGTTGAATGCGCTCGGATACGGCAAGGGCCAGTTGCCTGCCAGTCAGCTGCCCGCCGTTGGCCGGCTGGGCTAGAATCCCTGAAAAACTACGGAGTACCCCACCGCCATGCCCTCCTTCGACGTTGTCTCGGAAGTCGACAAGCACGAACTCACCAATGCGGTGGACACCGCCAACCGCGAGCTTTCCACCCGCTTCGACTTCAAGGGCCAGGACGCCAGCTTCGAGCTCGACGGCTTCGTGGTCACGCAGAAGGCGCCCAGCGATTTCCAGCTCAAGCAGATGCTCGACATCCTGCGCGGCCGGCTGGCGGCGCGCGGCATCGACATGCGCTGCATGGACGCCGCCGAGCCCGAAGTGAACCTCGCCGGTGCGCGCCAGAAGGTCACCATCAAGCAGGGCATCGAACAGAAGCTGGCCAAGAAGATCGTCGCCAGCCTCAAGGAAGCCAAGCTCAAGGTCGAGGCGCAGATCAACGGCGACAAGCTGCGCATCACCGGCAAGAAGCGCGACGACCTGCAGGACGCCATGGCGCTGCTCAAGAAGACCGACCTGGAGATCGCGCTGCAGTTCGACAACTTCCGCGACTGAGGCCGGCGCGCAGCTCAGCTCCCGCCGCCGCCAAACACCCGCGCTCGATCCGCCTCGTCGAGCATCCGCCATTCACCGGCCGGCAGCCGATCCAGCCCGAGGCCACCGAGCGTGTGGCGGTGCAGGCTTTCCACGTGGTTGCCGACGGCGGCGAACATGCGCCGGATCTGGTGGTAGCGACCTTCCACCAGGGTGATGCGTGCGCGGCGTGGGCCCAGCGGCTCGATGACGGCGGGCGCCAGCGGCGTCTTCTCCGATTCCAGCATCAGCGTGCCGCTGCCGAATACTTCGGCCTCGTCACCGCGCAGGTCCGAACCCAGCACGGCTTCGTACACCTTGGGCAGCTGCGCCTTGGGCGAGGTGATCCGGTGCAGCAGCGCGCCGTCGTCGGTCATCAGCAGCAGGCCCGAGGTGTCGCGGTCCAGGCGGCCCACCGTGGACACCAAGGGGTCGCGCAGGCGGTAGCGCGGCGGCAGCAGGTCGTAAACCACGCGGCCGGGGTCCTTGGTGGAACAGGTGTAGCCCGTGGGCTTGTGCAGCATCAGCAGCAGCCCCTGCGGCGGATCCAGCGGCTCGCCGTCCAGCCGCACCCGGGCATGGGCGACGGCGTCGTCGGCGTAAAGCACTTCACCGGCGTCGTCGGTGATGCGGCCCTCGCGGAACATCTGCGTCACCTGCTTGCGGCTGCCGTAGCCGAGGTTGGCGATCAGCTTCACCAGCTTCATTTTCCAGATTCCTTGATGGCTTCGATCACCTTGAAGCCCGCGTCCTCACGGACGGTGTGCACCTGCGCGAAACCTTTCGACAGCGCGGCCTCGTAGGGCAGGTGCCGGTTGGCCACCAGCCAAAACCGGCCGCCCGGGCGCAGCGCCGCCTGCGCCGCGGCAATGAAAGCCAGGCCCAGCATGGGTTCATCGGCGCGGCCCTGGTGGAAGGGCGGATTGCTGACGATGACGTCATACGCCTGCGGCAGGCCGGTGGTGACGTCGTGCCAATGAAAGCCCACCGGCACGCTGGAAGCAGCAAGGTTGTCGCGCGCCAGCGCCAGCGCGCGGGCCTCGGCTTCGTACAGATCCAGCGCCGTAATGCCGGGGCAGCGGGACAGCACTTCGCTGGACAGGTAGCCGAAGCCCGCGCCGAGGTCGGCGCAGCGGCCGGCCAGGTCGGGCGGCAGGCAGGAGGCCAGCAGGGCCGACGCGGCATCGATACGATCCCACGCGAACAGGCCGGGGCGGCTGAGGAAGCGCCCGCCGCCGATGCGGCGCGGCGCGTCCAGCGCTTGCCACTCCTGGATCAGCGCGCGGTCCACGCCCTCGCCCAGCGGCGCGGTCCAGCACACCCGGCAATGCCGCTTGGACAAGGCATGCAGCGGGCCGGCCAGGCGCGCCAGGTCGTCGCACATCGAACGCGCGCCTTCGTTGTTGGCCGCGCAGGCCAGCACCACCCCGCCCGCTGCGGCCTGGGCCACGGCGCGCGCCAGCAGTGCGCGCGACTCCATTCGCTGCCGCGGTGCCAGCACCAGTACGCGCTCGAAGCATCCGGGCTGGGCGTCCACCACGCGCTGTCCTGAAGCCGCCAGCGCATCCGCCCAGGGCTTGAAGGTCTGCTCGCAGGCCAGGTCCCGTCTCTGCGCGGCATCCAGCGCGGCGCCGGCGCGCGCGCGCAGGAACAGCGTGCCGCCCGCCGCCGAAGGCCAGGCGACGGCGCCCGAGGCAAGCGGCAGGAACAGGGTTTCAAGCGCGGGATCGTCTGTGGCCGGGGCCAAGGGCATGCTCGCCGGGAAGTGAACGGCGATTTTAGCCCGCCGCGCCGCTCAAGCGTTGGCCGGCCGCAGCGCGTTCACCCGGTTGCGGCCCTGCCCCTTGGCCTCGTACAGCGCCAGGTCCACTGCGCGGTAAAGGCCGTCACCGTCCCCGTGAATGACCGCGTCGAACGACCCCAGGCCGATGCTGACGGTCACGTTGATACGCTGGCCGTCGCAGTCCAGCGGTCGCAGCACCAGTTCATGGCGAAGCGCCTCGCCGGCCGCAAGCGCCGCCGCCTCGCGGCCTTCCAACAGCACGCCGAACTCCTCGCCACCCAGCCGCGCCAGCAGCGCCGACTGGGGTTCGAAGGCGCGCTGCAGGCGATCGGCCAAGGCCTTCAGGCAGGCGTCGCCGACCACGTGGCCATGGCGGTCGTTGACCTGCTTGAAGTGGTCCACGTCCAGGATCAGCAGGCAGAAAGACGGCCCGCCCTGCTGTGCGCGCTCGGCCAGCTGGTCCAGGCGCGCGGTGAAATGCCGGCGGTTGAAGACCCCGGTCAGCGCGTCGGTGCGGCTGAGGTGTTCGTACAGGTCGCGCTGTTCGCGCAGCGCCAGGTCCAGCCGAAGGCGCCGGCTGTACTCGGCGTAGCTGCGCACCAAGGCACCGGCAAGGTACAGCGCGTAGAACGACATGGCCACCGCCAGCGCACGGTCCGCGGGGTGGCTCCACAGCACCACCAGCATCGGCACGAACAGCACGCACACACCGGTCACCGCGAAGTGGCGCACGGTGGAATAGACGTTGGCGAACACGGTGGCGTATCCGATGGTGGCAATCAGGGACACCATCCTGGTTTCGCCGTCGTAGCGGGGGTCGAGCAGGATCCAGGCCTGCACGCCCGACCACAGCGCCGAGGCCAGCGGCAGCACCAGCGCGAATTGCCGCAGCCAGCGCTGGTTGGCTGCACGGTCGCCGTCCGGCGGCGGCCGCATCCACAGGCGCAGGCAGGCCAGCACCAGGAAGCCCGCGAAGATCGCCAGCGTCACCCGCGGCGCGAACGCCATCGACCCGCCCAGCCAGGCGATGACGGCCCAGCCGAACAGGTAAAGGAAGCCGCCGACCTTCGACAGCTGGTAGGTGTCGCCCACGACCTGTCGCAACCGCCAGTCGGCGATGTGGCTTTCGGACAGGCCGGGGCCTGCGCTGTGGTCGGATGGAATCACGCGCTTCGGGTCCGCGGTTCGGGCCGCGCCACCCCTGTGGCCTGCCCTGCCGACACAGTCTGCCAGCCGGTAGACCGCGTCAAGTCGGGGGCGCCTTCCATCGGCCGGCGTCCCCGGGCGACACTGGGGCTCCCGTTTCCGACTTACCCACCATGCTGATCACGTCCACCCTGCTGGCCTTGGCCCTGGCCGCCTCCCCCGCCGACCTCATGCCGATCGAATGCCCCGCCTGCGCTGGCTGGAACCTGCCGCAGGCGCCCTTCCTGCTGCACGGCAAGAGCTGGTACGTCGGCACGCAAGGCCTGAGCGCGGTGCTGATCGACAGCGGCGATGGCCTGGTGCTGGTCGACGGTGCCCTGCCGCAGTCCGCGCCCTTGATCGCCGCCAACATCGCCTCGCTGGGCTTTTCGGTCACCGATGTGAAATGGATCCTCAACTCGCACCCACACTATGACCATGCCGGCGGCATCGCAGCGCTCAAACGCCTGAGCGGCGCCCGCGTTGCCGGCACCGCCCGTGGCGCCGAGGCGATGCGCCAGGGCAACGCGCCCCACGACGACCCGCAGGTGGGCTACGGACCGCAGGCGAATGCGTTCCCGCCGGTGGACGAGGTGACCGGACTGGCCGATGGCGCCCAGCTCACCGTCGGCGACCTGACGCTCACGCTGCACGCCACCCCCGGCCACACGCCGGGCGGCGCGACCTGGTCGTGGCGCAGCTGCGATCAAGGCCGCTGCCGCGACCTGGTGTATGCCGACAGTGTCACGGCCGTATCGGCGCCCGGCTTCCGATTCAGCGACGACCCGGGCCGCGTGGCCGAGTTCCGCGCCACCCTCGACCGCATCGCCGGGCTGGACTGCGACCTGGCCGTGTCCGCCCACCCCGGCCCCACGAAGCTCTTTGAACGCGCCGCCGCCCGCGATGCCGGAGAAGAAGAACCGGCTTTCTTCGACGACCAGTCCTGCCGCGCCTACGCGGCCTTCGGTCGCGACTGGCTGGACAAACGCCTGGCCGAAGAATCGGCCAAATCCGAATAACCGGCCGCAATCAGCCGGCGCCAGGCCCCGTACGCGGCGGTTCGGCCGGCGACTGCCACTCCAGCTGGCGGTAGTCGAAGCCCTGGGCCAGGCGTGGCTTCACCACCTGGAAGAACGGCGACACGTCGAAGTCGCGCGGCGCATACAGGCTGTGGTGGCGGATGAAGAGGATCTCGCGGGCCGCGCGCCGCGCGCCTTTCGAGTCCACGTCCACCAGCGCCACCTCGGGCAGGATCGGGTAGCGGATCGATTCGAACGCCTGCGCCAGCAGCGTCGAGCAGATCGCCTTGGTCGGCTCGCCGCTGCCCAGCGACAGCATGCGCCGCTTCATCGAGCCAGGCACCGGCGGGGTGCGGATGAAGTAGCGCGCCAGGTCGAAGATGTTCTTGAGGTCGTAGGTGATGCCCTTGCGCGACAGCATGAACTGCACCAGCGCATCCACTTCCGCCTCGCCCAGCCCCACCGGCCGGCAGATGCGCGTGTGCAGGCCGGCGAAGGTGCTCAGCGGGATGGTGCGCACCCCGTCCACCACGTCCACGTCCACCAGCAGGCGGGGCTCCTCCCCCGGCGCCGGCGGGCCCAGCGTGTCGCCGATGTAGAGCGCGGCATGCGACCAGGTGGACTGCGTGAGGTACTTGATGGCGCTGGCGAAGCGGCTGCTGCCTTCCACCAGCACCACGTCGCCCTTGCGCAGCGTGGCCGCGAACTGGGCGACCGGGCTGGTCGGGATATGGCTGTTGCGCTCGCGCGGCTTGGCCAGGAACGCGGCCAGCCGACGACCCAGGAATTGCAGCGGCGACATGCTGGCTCCACGGCCCGGGTCAGACCCACAGCCTAGCGCAAGCCGCCGGTGCCGGCAGCTTCAGGCGCCGGGGCGCTGCCCGGCCAGCAGTTCGCGCAGCCCGGTGAGCTTGGCTTTCACCCGGGCGGCACGGTCAGGGCCCAGCCGCCACATCGCCTTGTGGCCCACCGACGCGGACTCGCGCTGCGGATCGGCGAAGGCCAGGCGCGGCGTGCCCGCGATCGGCACCAGCTCGATCCGGCCGGTGAGTTCCGGCGCCGCAAGCAGATGGTCGATCACTTCCACCAGGCGGTCGTTGAACTGGCGGTCGGGCACACCCAGATCGCGGTAGGCCTGCTGCAGCAGCGGATAGAAGCGCACGTACACCGACACCAGCCGGCGTGAATCAAGCGCCTCGAACAGGCGCACAGCGGGCTCGTAACGGGCGGCGTTGGCGTCGTCGAGCCACAGGCGCGAATCGGCCTGCGCCACCGCCAGCGGGCTGGCCACGGGCCGGGCCACGTAGATCTGCTGGGTCAGCGATTTGCGCGGCAGCGCGTCCACCGTGGCCACGAAACGGGGCAGCAGGAACTCCGCGCGCAACCAAACGCCCACGTCGCTGCCCACCGCCTCGGACAGGGCGGCCAGCGCCAGGCCATCGCTGTCGTCAAGCAGGGGCAGCGGTTCGGTGGGCGCATCGGGCAGCGCGGGCACCTGTTCGATGGGATAGCTGGGTGGCGCCGGCGCGACCGCCGGCTCGCCGGCGGCGGGCGTGGCGCCGGTAACGGCAACGGCAACGGCGGGCGCGGCAGCAGGGCGCGGATAGTAGTGCCAAAGCAGCGCTGCGCCGGCCACCAGCGCGACGATCATCAGCCAGGGGCCGTAGGGAATCGGCTTTTTCATCGGGGGCTCCACACGCAGGTTCAATGCACAACACTGCCAACCCGGGCCTGAAGTTACGCGAAACGCGGACGCAACAGCGCGAGGCGGCGCCGGCCCTGCGTCTAGCCCATTCGTCACTTGACGCCTTGGGACCCGAGTCGCCAGAGTCGGGAAGCAACTTCTCCGCCGCCCGCTCCGGTTTCCGGAGCCCGGCCCGGCCAATCCCGCTGGAGTAACACGATGGACAGACGCGACTTCCTGACGATTTCGGGTGTCGGCCTTGCAGGCCTGATGCTTCCCTACAGCCGCTCCATCGCCGCCCAGGAACTGGTCTCCGGCCTGGACATCGCGATGAAGAAAGCCATCGCCGACGCCGCTCTCGAAGCCGCCACCGGCTCCGGCGCCAGCTACTGCGACGTGCGCATCGGCCGCTACCTGCAGCAGTTCGTGATCACCCGCGAGGACAAGGTCCAGAACGTCGTGAACGCCGAATCCACCGGCATCGGCATCCGCGTGATCGCCAACGGCGCCTGGGGCTTCGCCGCCACCCGCGACCTGAGCACCGCCGGCGTCGCCGCCGCGGCGCGCCAGGCCACCACGATCGCCAAGGCCAACTCGCGCTTCCAGACCGCGCCGGTGCAGCTGGCCAAGGTCGCGGGCGTGGGCGAGGTCAGCTGGAAGACGCCGATCACCAAGAACGCCATGGCCGTCCCGCTCAAAGAGAAGGTGGACCTGCTGCTGGGCGTCAACGCCGCCGCCATCAAGGCCGGCGCCGACTACGTCAACTCCACCATGTTCCTGGTGAACGAACAGAAGTACTTCGCTTCCACCGACGGCAGCTACATCGACCAGGACGTGCACCGCATCTGGGCCCCGTTCTCGGTCACCGCCATCGACAAGGCCACCGGCAAGTTCCGCACCCGCGACGGCCTGTCGGCGCCGATGGGCATGGGCTACGAGTACCTGGACGGTGACGCCTCGGGCAAGTACGTCTCGCCCAACGGGATCGTCAACTACGGCAAGTCCTACGACATGGTGGAAGACGCCGTGGCCGCGGCCAGGCAGGCGCGCGAGAAGCTCACCGCGCCGTCGGTCAAGCCCGGCAAGTACGACCTGGTGCTCGACCCGTCGCACCTGTGGCTCACCATCCACGAGAACGTCGGCCATCCGCTCGAGCTCGACCGCGTGCTGGGCTACGAGGCCAACTTCGCCGGCACCAGCTTCGCCACGCTCGACAAGCGCGAGGCACGCTTCCAGTACGGCAGCGACCGCGTCACGCTGTTCGCCGACAAGGTCCAGGAAGGCAGCCTGGGCGGCGTGGGCTACGACGACGAGGGCGTGAAGACCAAGCGCTGGAACCTGATCGACCAGGGCAAGCTGGTGGACTACCAGACCATCCGCGACCAGGCCCACATCCTGGGCAAGACCGAATCGGACGGCTGCTGCTACGCCGACTCCTGGTCGAGCGTGCAGTTCCAGCGCATGGCCAACGTGTCGCTGGCGCCGGGCAAGGACAAGCTCAGCGTCACGGACATGATCAAGGACGTCGAGAAGGGCATCTACATCATCGGCGACGGCTCGTTCTCCATCGACCAGCAGCGCTACAACGCCCAGTTCGGCGGCCAGCTGTTCTACGAGATCAAGGACGGCAAGCTCGCCGGCATGATCGAGGACGCGGCCTACCAGATCCGCACGCCGGAATTCTGGAACGCCTGCTCGGCCATCTGCGACGAGTCCGATTACCGCCTGGGCGGCAGCTTCTTCGACGGCAAGGGCCAGCCGACGCAGTCCTCGGCGGTTTCGCACGGGTCCAGCACGGCCCGCTTCGACGGCATGAACGTCATCAACACCGCCCGCAACATCGGCTGACCGGCCAGGAGCCCCCGAACATGAGCATCTTCACTGAAGAACAGGCCAAGGCCATCCTCGACAAGGTCATCAAGCTGTCGGTGGCCGACCAATGCACGGCCACCCTCGCCGGGTCGGTCGACGGCAACATCCGCTTCGCCCTCAACAACGTTTCCACCAGCGGCATCGTCAACGATGCCCAGCTGATCGTGCAGGCGGCGTTCGGCAAGCGCGAAGGCATCGCCACCATCAACGAGTTCGACGACGCCGCGCTCGAGCGCGTGGTGCGCCGGGCCGAAGACCTTGCCCGGCTGGCGCCGGAGAACGAGGAATACATGCCGGCGCTGGAGAAGCAGACGTACACCCCCAGCCCCACCTTCAACGCCGCCACGGCCGCCATCACGCCCGAGCTGCGCGCCAGGGTGGCCGCCGACTCCATCGACCCGTGCAAGGCCAGCAACCTGATCGCCGCGGGTTACCTGAGCGACGGCCACAGCTTCTTCGCGTCGGCCAATTCCAACGGCAACTTCGCCTACCAGCAGTCCACCAACTTCAACTACACCTGCACGGTGCGCACCGAAGACGGCCGCGGTTCGGGCTGGGTCTCGCGCAACCTCGCCGACGCCGACCAGTTCAAGGCCGGCGACGACATCCAGGTGGCCATCCAGAAGGCGCGCGACTCGGCCGAGGCCAAGGCGCTGGAGCCGGGCAAGTACACCGTCATCCTCGAGCCGGCCGCAGCCGCGGGCCTGATCAGCTTCATGATGTTCTTCTTCGACGCGCGCCAGGCCGACGAAGGCCGCAGCTTCCTGTCCAAGAAGGGCGGCGGCACCAAGATGGGTGAACAGGTGTACGACGCGCAGGTGAATATCCACGCCGACCCGTGGGACGCCGCGGCGGCCGTGCTGCCCTGGGACCAGTCGGGCCTGCCGCGCGAGCGCCAGGACATCATCAAGGACGGCAAGGTCGCCAACCTCTCCTACTCCCGCTACTGGGCCCAGAAACAGGGTAAGAAGGCGATTGGCCAGGTGGGCAACCTCCTGATGGCCGGCGGCGACAAGTCCACCGCCGAACTGGTGAAGTCCACCCAGAAGGGCATCCTGGTAACGCGCACCTGGTACATCCGCATGGTGGACCCGCAGACGGTGCTGCTGACCGGCCTGACCCGCGACGGCACCTTCTACATCGAGAACGGCGAGATCAAGCACCCGGTGAAGAACTTCCGCTTCAACGAATCACCGGTGATCATGCTCAACAACATCGAGGAGCTCGGCAAGCCGGTGCGCATCAGCGGCGACGAGTCGCCGTTCGTGATGATGATCCCGCCGATGAAGCTGCGCGACTTCACCTTCACCTCGCTCTCAGACGCGGTGTAGTGGTGTCGGGGCTGCCTGTTGCCAACGGGGCGGCCCGTCGTTCCGGGGCGGCGCGATGAACCGCGCCGCCTTCCTGCGCCTGATGGTGGGCGCCCTTGCCGGCGGGGTGTTCGCGCCCAAGCTGATGGCCCAGGGCGCATCGCCTGCCGGTGCCGACTACGACTTCTGGTTCACCCGGCTGATGTACGAGTCGGGCAACTGGGACGTGGACCAGCGCATGCCGGCCAACCTGATCACGTCGCTGCTCGAATACACCACGCTGCGGGTGGACACCAAGGAACACGTGCTGGCGCTTTCGGACCCGCGCATGCTTTCGGCGCCGTTCTGCTACCTGGCCGGCCACAAGCTGGTGGAGTTCAACCCCGACGAGCGCCGCAACTTCGAGCGCTACGTGCGCAGCGGCGGCTTCGTGTTCGTGGACGACTGCAACCACGACATCGACGGACTTTTCGCCAAGTCGTTCGAAGACCAGATGGCCGCCATCTTCGGGGCATCGGCGCTGCGCAAGCTGCCCAACAGCCACCCGCTGTACTCAAGCTTCTTCAAGTTCCCCGACGGCCCGCCCGCCACCGGCTTCGAGCTCAACGGCTGGGGCGACGACCTGGTGCACGACTACCTCAAGGGCATCAGCATCGACGGCCGCCTGGGCGTGCTCTACAGCAACAAGGACTACGGCTGCGAATGGGACTACGACTGGCGCAACAAGCGCTGGTTGGCCGAGGACAACACCAGGTTCGCGGTGAATATCGCGATGTACGCGCTGAACAACTAAGGGCGGGCTGCCGCGCTTTCTACCCGGGAAATCCATGAACGACACCGACACCGCCTCCAGCCTCGAAGCCCAGCTCGCCCTCATCGCGCCCCTGCGCGCCGCCATCGGCCAGGCCATCGTCGGCCAAGAGGCGGTGGTGGAGCAGCTGCTGATCGGCCTGCTGGCCGGCGGCCACTGCCTGCTCGAAGGCGTGCCCGGGCTGGGCAAGACGCTGCTGGTGCGCACGCTGGGGCAGGCGCTGGAGCTGCAGTTCCGGCGCGTGCAGTTCACGCCCGACCTGATGCCCAGCGACATCCTGGGCACCGAGATCCTGGAGGAAGACCATGGCACCGGCCACCGCAGCTTCAAGTTCCAGCCCGGTCCGGTGTTCACCAACCTGCTGCTGGCCGACGAACTCAACCGCACGCCGCCCAAGACCCAGGCGGCGCTGCTGGAGGCGATGCAGGAAAAGACCGTCAGCTATGCCGGCGTCACGCATGAACTGCCGGCGCCGTTCTTCGTACTCGCCACCCAGAACCCGATCGAACAGGCGGGCACTTACCCGCTGCCCGAAGCCCAGCTCGACCGCTTCCTGCTGCACGTGCGGGTGGACTATCCGAGCGAGGCCGAGGAGCGCGCCATCATCGAACAGACCACCGGCGTGACCTCGGCCAAGGTGCCGCGCGTGATGCGCGGCGAAGACGTGCTGGCGCTGCAGGCGCGCGTGCGTGAAGTGCACCTGGGCGCCGACCTGCTGGACTGGATCACGCGCCTGGTGCGCGCCAGCCGGCCGCTGGCGGGCGCATCGGCCGACATCGTGCAATACGTGAAGTGGGGTGCCGGCCCGCGCGCAGGCCAGTCGCTGGTGCTGGCCGCCAAGGCGCGGGCGCTGCTGCACGGCCGCTACGCCGCCACGCGCGACGACGTGCTGGCGCTGGCCGCGCCGGTGCTGCGCCATCGCCTGCTGCTGAGCTTCGCAGCCGAGGCCGAACAGGTGTCGCCCGACGACGTGGTGGCGATGATCCTGCGCGACGTGCCGCTGGGCGCCTGATCGCCGCGATGTCGGGCCCCGACTTCATCCCCGCCGACGTGCGTGCGCGGCTAAAGACGCTGAGGCTTGCCGGGCGCCGGGCCGCGGGCGGGCATGGCTTCGGCCAGCACGCCAGCCGAAGCCGCGGCTCGGGGCTGGAGTTCGCCCAGTATCGCGCCTACGAACAGGGCGACGAGCCGCGCCAAGTGGACTGGAAGCTCTACGCCCGCTCGGACCGTTTCTTCGTTCGCGAAGCCGAGCGCGACAGTCCGCTCACCGCCTGGGTGGTGATCGACGCCACGGCATCGATGGCCCAGGGCGACGGAGCGCGGCCAGGCTGGTCGCGACTCGACGCCGCCCGCGCGCTGGCCGCCTGCGTGTTCGAACTGGCCTTGCGCCAAGGGGACCGCTTCGGCCTGGCGGTGATCGGCGGCGACGGCCTTGGCCTGGTGACTGCGGGCGCCGGGCCGCGCCAGCGCGACCGCTGCCTGCTCGAACTGCAGGGGCTGCGCGCGCACGGCCAGTGGCCCGCGGAAGCGCGGCTCACGCCGCTGTGGGAACGCATCGGCGCCGGCCAGCTGGTGGTGCTGTTGAGCGATGACTTCGACGAAGCGGCCGTGGTCCTGGCCGAACGGCTTTCCGCCGCACGCCGCGAAGTGCTGAATGTGCAGGTGCTCACCGCCGAGGAGCGCGACTTCCCGTTCCGGGGCGGCCGGCGCTTCCGCGACGCGGAGTCGGGCGAAGAGCGCCTCAGCGACGGCGCGGCCGCGCGCGGCGAATTCGTTTCCGCGTTCGCGCAGGCCCGTCGCCAGCTGGAAGCCCGCCTGGCGACCAGCGGCGTGCGTCGCGCCGAGTACTTCCTCGACGAACCCCTCGACCAGCCGCTGCGCCGGCTGCTGGCACCGCAGGCGGCCGATCGCGCATGAGCCCGGGCCTGCTGGCACCGCTGGGCCTGGCGGCGCTTGCGGCGCTGCTGCTGCCGCTACTGGTGCACCTGGCCCGGCGCGAAGAGCAGGTGCCCACCGACTTCGCCGCGCTGCGCTGGCTGGCGGCCAAGTTCCGGCCGCGGCAGCGGCTGCGCTTCGAAGAGAAAATGCTGCTGGCGCTGCGCCTGCTGCTGGTCGCGGTGCTGGCGCTGCTGCTGGCGCAGCCGGTGCTGTTCGGCGGCCGGGGCGATGCCGCGTGGCTGGTGGTGCTGCCCGGCGCCAGCCCAGCCGACGCGCTGGCCCTGCCCGAGGGCGCGCAGCGCCGCTGGTTGGCGCCGGGCTTCCCGTCGCTGGATGCGCCGATGCCGACCGGCCCGGTGGCCACCGGCAGCCTGCTGCGCCAGCTCGACGCCGAGCTGCCCGCCGGCACGCCGCTGACCGTGCTGGTGCCCAAGACCTTCGACGGCGCCGACGGCGCGCAGCCGCAGCTGTCGCGCGCGGTGGACTGGCGGGTGGGCAGCGGGGCGCCGGCCCGCGCGGCGCCCGATGCGGTCGCGCCCTTCGCGCTGTCCGTGCGCCACGCGCCGGATCGTGAAGCCGCCCTGCCCTACCTGCGTGCCGCGATGGCGGCCTGGCACCCGGGCGACGACGGCGCGCTGGCCGCGTCGCTGGACATCGCCGGCACGGACGCCGAGCTGCCCGGGAAAACGCGCGCGATCGTCTGGCTGGACTCGGGCGACCTGCCTGCACCGGTCCTCGAATGGATCCGGGACGGCGGCACCGTGCTGCTCGACGCCGACGCCACTTGGCCGCTGGCCAAAGCAGGCGCGGTAACCGGCCATGATTCCGCCGGCCAGGCGCTGGCGCGCGAGGCGGCGCTGGGCCGGGGACGCGTGGTGCAGTTCACCCAGCCGCTGCTGCCGGCGGCGATGCCCGCCCTGCTGCAGCCCGATTTCCCGGAGCGTTTGCGTGCGCTCACGCAAGCTGCGCCTGCCGCGCCCACCCGCGCGGACGCGCGCGCCTATGTGCCGCGCACCGGTGGCGCCAGCTTCCCGGAGACACCGCGCGACCTTTCGCCTTGGCTGCTGTGGCTGGCGGCCGCGCTGTTCGCGCTGGAGCGGTGGCTGGCCAGCGGCCGCCGTGGGGCCAGCCCGTGAGCCTGCCGCCGATCGTGCAGCGCGCTGCTACCGCGGCGCGGCGCCGGCGGGCACTGTCGGCGCTGCTGCTGGCGCTGCCGGTGCTGGTGGTTGCGATGGCGCTGGCCTGGCGCGGCGCTTTCGCACCGTGGTCGCTCGTGCTGCTGGCCGCAGTCATCGGCGGCGCCGGCGCGTGGGCCGCGCGCAGCGCCCGTCGGATCGACGCGCGATGGCTCACCCGCCAGCTCGACCGACGGGGCGACATGCAGGACAGCGCCGACCTGCTGTTCCTGCCGCCCGGGTCCCTGCAGGGCCTTCAATCCCTGCAGCGTGATCGCCTGCTGCAGACGCTGGCGCGCGGCGCGCCGCCGGACCTGCGCCCGGTCTGGCCGATGCGCGCCTTCGGCACGACGCTGGCACTGGCGGTGGCGCTGTCGGCCGCCATCGCGCTGTGGCCCGGCGCTGCACCCACCACCACGTCGGCCCCTGAGCCCGGCAGCGCCAGCCCTGCCGCCGCCACCGACATCACCGTGCTTGCGGCGAAGCTCACAGTCACGCCGCCTGCGTACACCGGCCTGCCGGAACGCGACGAAACAGAACTTTCCGCCAAGGCGCCCGAAGCGTCTCGCCTGCGCTGGACGCTGCGCCTGTCGCCGCAGCCATCCTCTGCCGAACTGGTCTTCCATGACGGCGAGCGCCTGCCCCTGGTGCGCGAAGGCGGGGACTGGGTCGCCACGCGCGTGCTCGCGCAGTCAACGCTTTACCGGCTGGTGCCCGGCGGCCCGCTGCCGCTGCGCGACGATGGGCTGCATCGCCTCGACGCCCTGCCCGACCAGCCGCCGCAGGTGCGCGTGATCGCGCCCGAACGCAGCCTGACGATGGCCACGCCGGGCCAACGCCGCTGGGCGCTGTCGTTCGAAGCCAGCGACGACTACGGCCTGGGCACGGCGCGCCTGGGCCTCACGCTGGCGCAGGGCGCGGGCGAACAGGTCACCGTGACCGAGCGCTCGCTGGTGTTGTCCGGCGAGGGCAACGCTAAGCTGCGCCGCTACACCCGCACCCTGGACCTGGCGGCGCTGGGACTGGGCGAAGGCGACGACCTGATCGTGCGCCTGGTGGTGAACGACAACCGCCCCCCGTCGCCGCAGTCCACCCGCAGCACCAGCCTGATCCTGCGCTGGCCGCCGCCGGCCAGCAGCCAATCCACCGGCATGGAAGGCCTGGTGAAAAAAACCCTGCCTGCGTACTTCCGCAGCCAGCGCCAGATCATCATCGACGCCGAGGCGCTGCTGGAGCAGCGCCCGCAGATTTCGCCCGACAAACTCATGCAGCGCTCGGACACCCTGGGCGTCGACCAGCGCATCCTGCGCCTGCGCTACGGCCAGTTCCTGGGCGAAGAAACCGAGGGCGAGCCCGAGCCGCCGCCGTCCGCCGACGGTGAAGAACACCGCGTGGACGACGGCCACGACCACGGCAGCGAGCCGCCGGCAGCCATGGACGCCATGCCGGACGTGATCGCGGAATTCGGCCACACCCACGACGTTTCCGAGGCCGCCACCCTGCTCGACCCCGGGACGCGCGAGCTGCTGCGCAAGGCGCTCAACGCGATGTGGCTTTCCGAGGGTGAACTGCGCCAGGGCCAGCCCGGGCAGGCGCTGCCGCACGCCTACCGTGCCCTGGGTTTCATCAAGCAGGTGCAGCAGGCCAGCCGGATCTACCTGGCCCGCGTGGGCCTGGAACTGCCGCCGATCGACGAAGCGCGGCGCATGACCGGTGATCGTGCCGGCCTGGGCGACCGCCGCACCGGGCTGGTGCCGGCTGCGCCCGCCGCGTCGCCGGCGCTGGCGCTGTGGCGCACGCTGGCCGCGCCCGGCGACAGCGCCGCTGAGCGTGACGCGTTCGCGCAGTGGCTGCGGGCGAATGATTCAACGGTGGACGATTCGCTCAGCCTGGTGGCCGCGCTGGATGCCCTTGCGGGCGACCCCGCCTGCGACGCCTGCCGCATCGAGCTGCGCCGCAGGCTGTGGCCGCTGCTGGCCACGCCCGCTGCCGCCACGGCGGCGCGGCCTGCCCCGAACGAGCGCGGCGCGGCTTACCTGGATGCGCTGGCGCGGGAGCGTTCGCCGTGAGCCCGGCCGTTTCACTGGCGATGGTGTTGGCCGGCGTGGTGGTGGTGGCCAGCCTGCGCCTGCTGCTGCGCGCGCGCAGCAGCGGCGAGCGCGCCTGGCGCATCGCGGCGCTGCTGGTGGGACAGGCAGCCAGCGCAGCGCTGCTTTACTTCGTGCTGTTGCCGCCAACGGTGCCCACCACCGCGGGCGCGCTGGTGGTGCTGACGGCGAACGCGCCGGCGGCCCGCACAACGGCGCCCGGCGACGTGGTCGTGGCCCTGCCCGAAGCCGGCGCCGCCCCCGGTGCCGAGCGCGTGCCCGACCTGGGCACGGCGCTGCGCCGCCACCCCGGCGCGCGCACCATCACGATCGTGGGCGAGGGCCTGCTGCCGCGTGATCGCGACGCCGCGCGCCAGCGGCCGCTGGCGTTCACGCCGTCGCCGCTGCCGATCGCCGTGGTCGAACTCGACGCGCCGACGTGGGCCATCGCCGGGCGCAGCGTCCATGTGCGGGGCCGGATCGAAGGCAACGTGGCCGTAGCCGTGGACCTGGTCGATCCCGCGGGCGCGCGCGCCTCGCGCGCCGTCCCCGATCCACAGGGCCGCTTCGACCTGCCGGCCGTGGCCGGCGCGCCCGGGCGCGCCGACTACCGCCTGCAGTGGCGCGACGCCGACGACGCCGTGCGCGAAGACATCGCCCTGCCCATGGACGTCGCCGCCGGTACGCCGCTGCGCCTGTGGCTGGTGGCGGGCGGCCCGAGCCCCGAACTGAAGTACCTGCGCCGCTGGGCCGTGGACGCCGGCCTGGCCCTGCGCACCCAGGTGAGCGTGGGCGCCGGCGTCGAGCTGGGCGATCCGCCGCTGCCGCTGAACGCGGCCACGCTGCGCGAGTTCGACGCCGTGGTGCTTGACGAGCGCGCCTGGCGCACGCTCGGCGCCGGCGGCCGCGCCGCGCTGCGCGAGGCCGTGCGCGGCGGCCTGGGCGTAATGCTGCGCATCACCGGCGACCTCACGGCAACCGACCGCGCGGCGCTGCGCGAATGGGGCTTCGACATCGCCGCCACCGACCAGCCGCGCAGCGTGCGCCTGCCCGGCACGCAGACCGCCGACGCCGCGGCGCGCCGCATCGACGGCAGCGCGCAAATCCAGGCCACCGACACGGCGCCACTGCTGTCGCGCCGCCCGCTCACCGCCAGCGCCGGCGACGGCGTGCCCCTGCTGCGCGACACCCGCGGCGACACGCTGGCGCTATGGCGCGCGGAGGGCCGGGGCCGCGTCGCGCTTTGGCTGCTGTCGGACAGCTACCGGCTGGCGCTGGCCGGCCGCGGCATTGCCTACGGCAACCTGTGGGCCGCCAGCCTGGAAACCCTTGCGCGGCCCGGTGCCACAACCCCGCTGGCCGTGCCGGATGCTGCACGCGTGTCCGAGCGCAGCACGCTGTGCGGCCTGGTCGACGTGGGCACGCTGCGGGCACCCGACGGCAGCGCGATCGCGCTGGCCACCGATCCCGGCAGCGGCTGCGCCGCGTTCTGGCCGACCCAGGCCGGCTGGCACGAGCTGGCTGTCGGCGAAACCAGCGCCGCCTTCCCGGTCCGCGGCGAAGATCAAGCGCCCGGCCTGCGCGCCGCCGAACGCCGCGACGCCACCCTGGCCCTCGCCGCGAACGTCGTACCCACCCTTGCCGCGGGTGCGCTGGAAAACCCGGGCCGCCGCTGGCCCTGGCTGCTGGCCTGGCTGCTGCTCAGCGCCGCGCTGTGGTGGTTTGAACGCGCCCGCCCGGGGCGTGCGCCGGCGGCGTCCTAGGCGCGCGCGTCCATCGCCGCCAGCTCCGCCGCCAGCTCGGACGACACGCCGGGGATGCACGCCCAGTCAACCGCGTCGATCTGCGCGGGCGCCAGGAAACGGTGCGCGTAGTCCAGGTACACGCGCTCGCGCAGGAACACGTCGAACAGGTCCGGGTCCACGTGGTGTTCGAGCTTCATGCGGCCCAGGATGGTCAGCGATTCGGTCAGCGTCTTGCCCAGCTTGTAGGGCCGGTCGCTGGCGGTCAGCGCCTCGAAGACATCGGCCACGCCCATCACCCGGGCCTGCACGCTCATCTGGTCGCGGGTGAGGCCGCGCGGGTAGCCCTTGCCGTCCATGCGCTCGTGGTGGCCGCCGGCGTACTCGGGCACCTGGGTCAGGTGCGCCGGCCATGGCAGCGCCTCCAGCAGGCGGATGGTCATCACCATGTGGTGGTTGATGACCTCGCGCTCGGCCGCGGTCAGCGTGCCGCGGCGAATGCTCAGGTTCTCCACTTCATCGGCCGACAGGAACGGCTGGTCGCTGCCGTCGGGCGCGCGCCAGCGGTAGCCGGCGATGCGCTGCACCTGCGCCAGCTTGGCGTCGACCATGAACTCGCCACCCGTGTTGCACTGGCGCAGGAACTCGCGGTCGACCTGGAGCTGGGCCACGCGCACTTGGTAGGCCCCGGCGTCGATCTCGCCCCTGAGATGGGCAATCTCGGCGTCGCGCAGCAGCACCTCGAAGCGAGTTTCCACCAGCGCGATGCGGTCGAACAGCGTCTGCAGCTTGGTCGCCTTGTCCACCACGTGCACCGGCGTGGTGATCTTGCCGCAGTCGTGCAGCAAGCCGGCGATCTTGAGCTCGTAGCGGTCCTTCTCGCTCATGGCGAACGCCGCCAGCGGACCCACCTGCGTGCGCACCGCCGCTTCGGCCAGCAGGTTGGTCAGCACCGGTACGCGCTCGCAGTGGCCGCCCGTGTAGGGCGACTTCTCGTCGATGGCGGTGTTGATCAGCTTGATCAGCGCCTCGAACAGGTTCTCGAGCTGGGTGATGAGGATGCGGTTGTTGAGCGCGATGGCCGCCTGCGAGGCCAGCGACTCCACCAGCTGCTGCTCGGCGTGGCTGAAGGCGTCCACCTCGCCGGCCGCGTTCTTGGAGTTGATCAGCTGCAGCACGCCGATCACGCGGCCGTCGTGGTCCTTCATCGGCACGGTGAGGAAGGACTGCGAGCGGTAGCCGGTCTTGGCGTCGAAGGCGCGGGTGCCCGAAAAGTCGTAGCCTTCGGCCACGTAGGCGTCGGCGATGTTGACGGTGGTTCCGGTCAGCGCAGCGTGCGCCACCACCATGCCGTGGTTGGGCCGGCCGCTCTCGTCGTGCATGGGCAGCGGCGGGAAGTCGATCGGCTTGCCGTGCCGGCCGCCCATCACATAGCCCAGCGAGTGGTTGCGCAGCACCTCGAACACCAGGGTGTCGCCCTGCACCCGGTACAGCGTGCCGCCGTCGGCGTTGGCGAACTCGCGCGCGGCCTCCAGGATGCGTTCAAGCAGGGTCGGCAGGTCGCGTTCGTGCGACAGCGCCGCACCGATGGCGTTGAGGGTCTCGAGGCGGCTCAGGATCTGCTGTTCGCTGGTCACGTAGGCATCGGCAGGGGTCGGATGCGGAACGATGTACCGAAAGCCGCGCTTGTGCAAACCGGGGCAACCGGGGCCGGATTTGTCATATAAAATTCATGGGCTTGTGACAACGCACGCCGTCCTACGGTTCAAGCCTGCTTGCGTCGGCGACAACCCGCAGGCAATCCGCTAACCTCAGCGGGCCTCTTCACGGACTGCCCCGGGGACATGGAAAAAGCCGGAAGCCTGGCCTGCGTCGGCCTCGGCATGACGCTGGGCGCACACATCAGCCCGCGTTCGCGCAGCCACATCGAACAGGCCGACGTGGTGTTCGCCGCCGTGTCCGATCCGCTGGTGGAACTGTGGTTGCAGCAGATGCACCCGGACGTGCGCAGCCTGCAGCCGCTGTATGCCGACGGGAAATCCCGCCACGACACCTACCGCGAGATGGTGGAGCAGATGCTGGCGCCGGTTCGCGCGGGCAGGACGGTCTGCGGCGCCTTCTACGGGCATCCCGGCGTCTTCGCCCAGGCCCCGCACGAAGCGATCGCGATCGCCCGCAGCGAAGGCTACAGCGCCGTGATGGAGCCGGGCATCTCGGCGGAGGATTGCCTGTACGCCGACCTGGGCATCGACCCGGGCAAGACCGGCTGCCAGCACTACGAAGCCAGCCAGCTGATGTTCTACCGCCGGCGCATCGACCCCAGCGCCACCCTGGTGCTGTGGCAGGTCGGCCTGGCCGGCGACCGCAGCTTCCGCCGCTTCGCCACCGGGCCGGCCCATCGCCAGCTGCTGGTTGAGCTGCTGGCCGAGGACTATCCCTTGGACCACCCGTGCACCCTCTACGAGGCCGCCACGCTGCCCTTCGCCCGGCCGCGCATCGAATCGATCGCCCTGCGCGACCTGCCCGGCGCAGCGCTGGGAATGGCGTCCACCCTGGTGCTGCCGCCGAGCCAGCCGATGCGGCCAAATCCTGCCATGCTCCTGCGAATCGCCGAGATAGAGTCGGCATTGGCGTCCAACTGACCCCCGCAACACCCACCCGCAACCAAGGAAACCCAGATGTCGAACGTGATCGCATTCCTGGAAAAAATGGGCAACAACGCCGCGCTTGCCAGCCAGGCGCCGGAAGAATACGCCGCAGCCGTTGACGCCCTCGGCCTGGACGACGCGCCCCGGCAGGCGCTGCTCGACCGCGACGCCGATGCGCTCAACGGCCTGCTGGGCGGCCGCCTGCAGATGATCGGCTTCCTCTTCCCCGCCGACGGCGATGAAAAGAAGGACGGCGAAGAACAGGAGGGCGACGGCGAGGAGCCGACCCAGGACCAGCCGAAAGAATCGATCCGTCACAAAGGGGCGCATTGAGTCTTCGGGCCGACCCAACGCCCATGTTGATGCGCCTTGCGGCCGCCCTGATAGCGGCGACGCTATGCCTGGCGTCGCCGTGCCTGCACGCCTCGAACGCCGGCGGTTCGCCGGCGTTCGAGGCGATGCTGCGGCAGGCCGACCTGGTGCGCAGCTCCGACCCGGAGCAGTTCCAGCAACTGCTGGGGCAGCTGACCTCCAGCGTTGAAGCGGCGAGCAATTCTCAGCGCGAGCAGCTGGCTTACCTGCGGGCCTACCAGCTTGGCTTCAGCGGCCGCTTCGACCTGGGCATCGCCGCAGCGAAGAAGATATTCGACACCACCTCCGACGTGGCGCTCAAGTTCCGCGCCGGGTCGCTGATGATCAACAGCTACGCCTCCACCCGCGAGTTCACCGAAGGCCTGCGCTACCTCGACCAGACCCTGGCCCTGGTGGACCAGGTGCAGGACCCGGACATCCGCCACCACGGCTGGACGGCGGCATCGCAGATCTATTCCGCGGTGGGCCAGTACGATCTGGCGCGCCACTACGCCGAACTGGTGCTGGCCGACGATCCAACGCCCCGCACCAGCTGCGTCGCCGGCTATTCCCGGCTCGAGGCCATTTTCTACCTGGGCCGGCTCGACAGCGCGGAATCATCGATCCTGCAGGCCATGGCCCAGTGCGAGGCGGCTGGCGAGCCGCTGGCGGTGTATTTCCTCAAGAGCTACCTGGCCCGCTTCTGGGCAACGCAGGATGATCGAATCAGGGCCATCGGCACCCTGGAGCAGATGCTTCCCGATGTGGAGGCCAGCAACTACTCCCAGCTGATCGCCGAGGTGCACTCGCAGCTTGCGCAGTGGAAGCTGGAGGAAGGCATGGTGGATGATGCCGAGGGTCACGCGCGGGTCGCCATGGAGCGCAGCGTCGGCATCGTGCACTCGCTGCCCTTTATCCAGGCCAACCAGATCCTCTACCGGATTGGCATGTCGAGGAACGACGAGACGCTGGCGCTGGCGTCCCTGCGCGCCTACACCGAGGCCAACGAGGCCTATCTCGACAGCGTCAAGGCGCGCGAGCTGGCGTTCCAGTTGGTCAAGCACGAAACCCAGCAGAAAACCCAGACCATCGAGCTGCTCAACCGGCAGAACCAGGTGCTGACGCTCGAACAACGGATCGCCGCCAAGACCACCCAGGCCAACCGCCTGCTGATAGCGCTGCTGGCAGTGCTACTGGCTTCGATCGGCTACTGGGCCTTCAAGGTCAAGCGCATGCAGGTGTCGTTCCGCAAGCTGGCGGAAATCGATGCGCTCACCGGCATCAGCAATCGCCACCATTTCACCCGCCGGGCCGCGGCCGTGCTGGAGCAGTGCCGCAAGGCCAACGAACAGGTGGGCCTGGTGATGCTGGACCTGGACCACTTCAAGTCCATCAACGACCAGTACGGCCACGCCACCGGCGACTGGGCGCTCAGGGAAGTGGCCAGGGTTTGCCTGGAGGTCTGTCGCCGCGACGACCTGCTGGGCCGCCTGGGCGGCGAGGAGTTCGCGTTCCTGCTGGTCGGCAGCGACCTGGACGCCAGCGCCGCGCTGGCCCGGGAGTGCAGGCTGCGCATCGCCGCGATAGACACGCTTGCCTCGGGCCATGAATTCCAGATCACCGCCAGCTTCGGCGTGGCCGGTTCGCGCAGCTGCGGCCACGGCTTCGACGCGCTGCTGGCCAAGGCCGACGACGCGCTTTACCAGTCCAAGCGCGATGGCCGCGACCGCGTGAGCCTGCATGCAGTCCCCGCTTGAGCCCATCCCGGCGTTGATCCTGGAAACCGACCGGCTGCAGCTTTCCGAGCTTTGTCCGGCCGACGAACTCTTCATCGTCGAGCTGCTGAACTCGCCGGGCTTCCTGGCCCACATCGGCGACCGCGGGGTGCGCACGGGCGAGGACGCGCAGCGTTACCTCGCCGAAGGTCCCATCGCCAGCTACGCCGCCCATGGTTTCGGGCTATGGAAAGTGACGCGGCGATCCGACGGCCTGGCGGTCGGCATGAGTGGCCTGATCAAGCGCGACGTATTGGCCTTCCCCGACCTGGGCTACGCCTTCCTGCCCGGGCACGCGGGCCAGGGCTATGCCACCGAAGCGGGTGCGGCGGTGCTGGCGCTCGGGTTCGGCCCGCGCGGCCTGGCGCGCATCCTGGCCATCGTGCAGCCGGGCAACGACGGCTCGGTGCGCGTGCTGGAAAAACTGGGCATGACCGACCGCGGCGTGGGCCAGTTCGACCACCAGGTGCTGCGCGTGTTCGGCAATGACGCACCCTGCGCCTCATGAAAACGGGGTGGGCCGCTTGCGCGAACCCACCCCGTGCTGTTGCTTCCCCGCGACGCGAACGCCGCCGGGACTGCGCGCCTGGATCAGGCCGCGGCGTCCTTGAGCTTCTTGAGCGGGCGGACCTTCACCTTGACGGAGGCCGGCTTGGCGGCGAACCACTGCTCTTCCTTCGTGAACGGGTTGATGCCCTTGCGCTTGGCCTTGGCCGGCACGTTGACGACCGAGATCTTCAGCAGGCCCGGCAGGGTGAACGAACCCGCGCCCTTCTTGCTGACCGAACCGTGCACGGCGCCTTCGAGGGCAGCCATCACCGCACGGACGTCCTTGGCGGCAACGCCGGTACCTTCGGCGATGTGGGCAACGAGACCGGACTTGGTCAGCGCTTCCTTGATCGCCTTCGGGGCGGCCGGCTTGGCGGCGGCCTTCGGGGCAGCCTTCTTCTTTGCAGCAGCTTTCTTGGTAGCCATGTTTTTTTATTCCCGTTGTTGCTTGATTGGGTGATTGGGGTGCCTGGAAATCCCTCCGGCAGTGCGAATGTAGGCCAAGTTGGCCGCCACGCCAAGCCCAAACGGGCAAAAAACGCCTGTTTTACCGCAGCCAAACAAAAAGACCGGCCAATTGGCCGGTCTTTGTGTCTTGCTTCGTTGCCTGCCGGACGGCCAATCCACTGCGTCCACGGCGGGACAGGTGGGCCGGACGTCCCGTGGGTCAGGCCTCCTTGGCCAGCTTCAGCGCACGCATGCGGTCGTGCATGCCCTGCACTTCGGGCAGGTACTTGGCGGCGATTTCGCGCACCCGCGCCGGCTGGTCAACGTCCACGGCATCACGGAAAGCGTGCAGCACGCGGTCTTCCTGGGCTTCCAAGGACACGATGTAGGCGCCGTCCGAGTCCTTCACCATCTTCGCCTTGAGATCGGCATAGCCCTGGCGGAAGTCACCCAGCCAGCTGCTGTCGTTGGCCGGCTCGCCGCCCTGGCGCAGCACCTCGGACTTGAGCTCCGTGGCGATGGAACGCTTGATGCGGCTCATGTCCTGGAACAGCTGCTTGTGGCCCGCTTCCTTGGCCTCGCCAGCGGCGTGGTCGTAGAAGGCAACGCCGTCGTTGAGGGCTTCCACGAGGTCGTTGATGCTGGCGGCGGTTTTGTTCTGGGTCATTTCAATTCTCCGTTGGGGGAGCCGGGCGCTCGGCCCGGCATCGGTGCACGGCGTGGGCCGCGCGGGGGCAACTGTCGCGAACCCGGGGGCTCAGCGAGTCATCGTCTCGGCGTTTGCTTCGGCAGCTTCCATATCGGTCGTGGCCGTAGCCTTGGCGGCTTCGTAATCGGCTTCGGCGGCTGCATTGCAGGCGTCACGCTCGACGTCCACGACGCCATCGCAGCGCTCCTTGGCGATCGACAGCTGGCCGTCGGCCTTGGCCATCGCCACGTCGTAGCGGGCCTCGGCGTTGTCTTCCATGGAATCGGCAACGTCGGTGTTGGTGTCCATCGCCGTTTCGTTGGCGTCGCGCTGCGCATCACGGATTTCTTCATTGGCGTCGACGCGCGCTTCGGCGACGTCTTCCTGCGTTTCCGCCGGGGTCTCGGGCTTGCAGCCGGACATGGCGAGGACGACGGCGAACGACAGGGCGGACAGGGTGAACTTATTCATGGGAAAACTCCGCTAGGGGGGAAGGTTTTCGCGGCGCTGCGGGGAGGCGGGCGCCACGGAGTCGCAAGGCGACGTCATGGAACAGGCAGCAAGTCCCGTGCCAACCGCCGCAGGCCCATGCAGTGCGGCGTTTGGCCTGGTTCAAGCGCGGCGAACATGCACGCTGCACGGTCACAGGGCAGGTCGCCATGCGTTTCGCATACCCCGCGTTTCAAATCACCCGTGCAATGCGCCTGCTGCGCGCGGGGGAGCGTTGGCACGCTTCTTGGAGATGCTTGGACAGGATCGGCGCTTGCCGACCCCTCCCCCGGATCCAAAGACTCACTCCATGCATTACCAAAAATGAAGGAATCCCCATGAAGACCACCCTGCGCACCTTCGCTGCCCTTGCCCTGCTGGGCTTCTCGCTTGGTTCGCTGACCGCCTGCAACACGATTTCCGGCGCTGGCCAGGACGTCAAGAAGGCCGGTGAAGTGATCGAAGAAACGGCGGAAGACGCCAAGAACTGAACGGCGCTTCCCGGGCCGTGATGCAAGAAGGGCGCGCCGCGAGGCGCGCCCTTCTTCATGGGAAGTCGGCGGGCGGGGTCATGGAACGCGCGGCAGTTCCAGCGTGAAGCAGGCGCCGCCGCCTGGGCGGTGCTCGTACCAGAGGTCTCCGCCGAGGGCCCGCGACTTCTGTTTGGCCAGGGCCAGCCCGAGGCCGGTGGCGGTTTCGCCGCCGGTAGGCTGACTGGAAAGCGTCACGAAGCGCTGGAACAGCGACGCCTGCTCCAGGTCCGACACGCCCGGCCCCACGTCCAGCACTCGCAGGCGCGCGTTGCCCTCGTGCGCCTGTGCCGACAGCGTCACCACGCTGCCGCGGGGTGCGTACTTGATCGCGTTGGAAATCAGGTTCTGCAGTACATGACCCACGGCGTCGCGCTGGCCGCGGACCAGCAGGCGGCGATCAAGATCCAGCTCGAAGCGCATGCCCTTGGCCTCCGCCTGGGCCGCCATCACGTCCACCGCGTCCTGGAATACCTGCGCGGCCGGCAGCGGCTCCAGCGCCAAACCCTGCACCTCACCTGCGGCCTGGTCCAGCACCGCCTGCAGGAACAGCAGCCCGGCATCGGCCGAACTGCGGATGGACGCCGCGAGGCGCTCGCGCTTGCTGTCGGCCAGGTCACCCGCCGCCAGCAGTTCACTGGCGAACATGACGTTGGTGAAGTGGTTTCGCAGGTCGTGCGCGATCAGCTCCAGGCTCTCCTGGCGTTCGCACGCGAGCTGCTGCTGCCGGTCCCGCGCAACTTTCAGCTCGCAGTGCGTGCGAACGCGCGCCAGCAGCTCCTCGGGCACGAAGGGCTTGGTGACATAGTCCACCGCGCCACTGGAAAACGCCCGCACCAGCGATTCGCGCTCGTGGTCGGCGGTGAGGAATATCACCGGCAGCGAACGTGTCGCCTCGTCGGCCTGCAGCCGCTCCAGCACCTGGAATCCGTCCATCACCGGCATGCGCATGTCCAGAAGCACCAGGTCGGGAAGACCGGCCGCCATGCGGTCCAGGGCATCCTGGCCACTGAAGCAGGGCATCACGTCGAACCCGGCGCGCGCCAAAAGGCCGCCCACCGTGCGCACGTTGGCTTCCTGGTCGTCCACCACCATCACCACGGCGGTGCAGGGCAAAGTCACGGTGCGCCCCCTGGCTGCGGCGTGGCGTCGAGCAGCCGCTTCACTTCGGGCACGTCAAAGCGATCCACCGCGCTGGCCAGCGCCTGCGCGTGCGCGGAAAGCGCCGGCCACTGCAGAACCTGCGCCAGCGCCGCCAGCTCGGTGGCGGCATCGTTGATCTCGCGCATGCGCAAAGACGCCCTCATCCCGGCCATGCGTTGGTCCAGCAGCAGATGCAGCTTTGCCAAGGCCGCCTCGTCGCGAACCCTGGGGCCGGGCAGCTCCCCCGTCGCGGTTTCAGCCTCTGGCACGGCAGCCGCCGCGGCAGGCTGCGCCCGGAAATGCAGCGCCAACATGTCAAAAAGGTCCGCTTTGGAATAGGGTTTGCGAACGAAGCCATCAAAGCGGCGCCGCATAGTGCCCTCTTCGTGCTGCATGCTCGACGCCGTCACCGCGATTACCGGCAGGTGCGCCGTGGCCGGGTCGGACTTGATCCGCATCAGCGCCTGTTCGCCCGACATGCGCGGCATGCGCAGGTCCATCAGAACCACGTCGGGCAGCTTTTCCTTGATCTGCTCGAGCGCCTCTACGCCGTCGCGTGCCTCACGGACCTGGTGGTGGCTGCCGCGCAGGTAGGCCACGCCCAGGTCGCGGTTCCAGGCCACGTCGTCCACCAGCAGCACGTCCAGCGGCGGCAGCCGGTCGAAATCAACCCGCTCGTCGGACTTTGGCTTCTGGCTTACAGGCGAAAGATGCAGGGCGCGTTGCGGCATGTGCATGGTGAACCGGGAGCCTTCGCCCAGCCTGCTTTCCGCGCCCAGCTCGCCACCCATCAGGGTGGCCAGCCGGCGCGAGATGCTCAGGCCCAGGCCGGTGCCTTCGCGGCTCTTGCCGTCGGGATTGTCGCCCTGCTCGAACGGATCGAAGATCACGCCCAGCTGGTGCGGCGCGATGCCCGTGCCGGTGTCCACCACTTCGATCTTGAGGTCGCAGTGGCCGTCCAGTGCGCTGGGCACGCAGCAGATTTGCACGATAACGCCGCCCTTTTCGGTGTACTTGATGGCGTTGCCCACCAGGTTGATCATCACCTGGCGCAGGCGCACGGGATCCACCAGCAGCGGCTGCTCCGCGCGGCCTTCGTATACGACGCGCAGGTAGATGCCCTTGGCGTCGGCGGTCTGCCGGAACATCACAAGGGTCTGTTCAACGATCTCGTGCAGGTCGGTGGGCTCTTCGCGCAGCTCGAACTTGCCGGCCTCCATCTTCGACAGGTCCAGCACGTCGTTGATCAGCGACAGCAGGGCCTGGCCGCTTTTCTTGATCGAGGCGACGTACTCGGCCTGGGTGGGATCGGTGGCAGTTTCGCCGAGCAGGTTGGTGAAGCCGAAGATGGCGTTCATCGGCGTGCGTATCTCATGGCTCATGCTGGCCAGGAAAACGGATTTGTCCTGGCTGGAGCGGCGCGCCTGGTCGGCCTGCAGGTCGGAGCGATAGGCTTCCATGGCCTTGCGCTGCATGCGGCGCGTGGCGGAATAGCCCACCATGCCCGCAACCAGCGCCAGGCCATTGGCGATCAGCACGGTGGCCCAGTTCTGGCGGATCATCTTGTTGCGCTGCTCACTGCGAGCCACCAGAAGGTCGCGTTCTTTTGTCAGCAGGTTGTCCCTCGCTACACGCAGCCCTTCCCGGAGGCGACCACCGTCGCCGCTGGCCAGACGTTCCCGGACCGTACGGCCCGCCGCCGGATTGCCGGCCATCTCGTCGGACTTCAGCTGCATGGTGGTCATGCCGAAACTCACCCGCTCCATATGCAGACGGCGAAGCTCGGCCACCTTCGCGGATTGTTGTGGATTGTCGGCCGCCAGTGCCGTCAGTTGGTCCAGCGAGTCGTCAATCGCCGCAACGTCGGTTCGGAACGCCACCAGGTACCGTGGTTCCCCGGTAAATAGGTAGCGCAGGCCGTTGGATTCGCTGTTTCCCACCAGTCCCCAGAACTCGTTTACCTGGGCGATCACCCGCTCGGTGTGGCTGGCGACGGAGACCGAGTCCTGCAGCTGGCCCGTGGTGCGCAGCGAGAGGATGGATGTGCCCAGGATCACAACCACGGAGAAAAAAAGAAGACCGGTGTACAGCCGATAGCGGAACGTAGCGGGTTGAGTCAACATGGATTCCCCTGGATTCTCAAAGCCGTCTTCGGTCAGGCGTTCATGAGCCAGATGGTGCCATTGAGCACCAGAGCGAAACTCACCCACAGCACCAGCGGCATCTGCAGGTAGCCCGCAAGGGCGCTCACGCGGCCGAACCGCAGCGTCATCCACAGCAGCACTATCCACATCAGGCTAATTTCAAGGAAGGCCAGGCCGGGCTGCTTGAGCCCGAAGAATAGCGCTGTCCAGGACAGATTGAGGACCGCATGGACGCCAAAAGCGATCCATGCGCCGCGACGTTCTTCGGCCGCCACACCCGGCTCGCGCCACACCAGCCATGCGCCGATACCCAGCAGCACGTAGAGCGTCGTCCACACCGGGCCGAACAGCCACGGCGGCGGGTTCCAGGTCGGCTTGGCCAACTGCTGGTACCACTCACCGGGCGGGAACAGAAGCCCTGCCGCGGCGCCAGCGACCACGATCGCCAATACCCACACCGCCAGCAACACCCCTGAAAGCAGCCTGGGCTTCGTGTCCGACACGTCAGCGCCCTCTTCGACGCTGGATCGATCGTTGCGCTGGTTCAAATGCTGCACGTCCCTCACTCCTGATCGCAAATCCCTCCCGGCGTAGCGCGGGAGGTCGTCCCTTTAAATGCCGTACGACTTCCGTTTCCGGTAAAGGGTGGATCCATCGATGCCGAGCGTTTTGGCGGCGGCATCCAGTGTTTCGCTGGCGGCCACCACGGCTTCGATGTGCCGGCGCTCCAGTAGATTGATGGTGATGGGTGCACCGGCCACCGCGGCAGGGACGGCGTCGCCGCCAGCCGCGGTTTGCGTGCCGAGAGCCAACTGCGCCGGCGTGATCACTTCGCCCGTGCAAAGGATCACCGCGCGCTCCATCACGTTCTGCAGTTCGCGCACGTTGCCCGGCCAGGGGTAAGCGCGCAGGCGTGCCAGTGCCTCGGGCGCCAGGCGCGCCGCCGGCAGGTGGTAGCTGCGCGCGTAGCGGCCGATGAAGCCCAGCGCGAGGTCTTCAAGGTCCTCGGGCCGGTCGCGCAGCGCCGGCAGCGTCAGGCTGATCACGTTGAGCCGGTAGAGCAGGTCCAGCCGGAAACTTCCCTCGGAAACCATCGTTTCCAGGTCGCGGTTGGTGGCCGAGACGATGCGCACATCGGCGCGCCGCGTACCCGGGTCGCCGATGCGCTCGTACTGCTTGTCCTGGATGAAGCGCAGCAGCTTGGGCTGCAGGGCCAGCGGGAAATCGCCCACCTCGTCCAGGAACAGCGTGCCGCCGTCGGCGTTGCTGACGCGGCCCTGCGTGCTTTGGGTGGCACCGGTGAACGAGCCCTTGGCGTGGCCGAACAGTTCGCTTTCCATCAGCTCGGCCGACAGCGACGGGCAGTTGATGGTGGCAAAGGGCGCCTGCGCGCGCCGGCTCCACTGGTGGATGGCGTTGGCCAGCACACCCTTGCCGGTGCCGCTTTCGCCCAGCAGCAGCAGGTTGGCGTCGGTAGCGGCAACTTGCCGGGCCACGGCCAGCACTTGGGCCATGGCCGGGCTTTTGCTCTGCAGGTCCACCGCCGCGCCCGGCTCGACCTCGCGCTCCAGGCGTTCGATCTTATCGAGCAGGCGCATGGTGTCCATCTGGCGCGCCACCGCGATGCGCAGCTGTTCGGGCGAGCAGGGCTTTACCAGGTAATCGCTGGCGCCTTCAGACAGCGCTTTCACCGCGTCGTCCACCCGCGAGTGGCCCGTGACCATGATGATGCGCATCTGTGGCGCCAGCTCGCGCAGCCGTGGCAGCGCGTCCATGCCCGACTCGTGGCCGATGTTGCGGTCCAGCAGGCAGACATGGAACGGCTGGGCGGCGGCCAGCTTCAGGCCGGACTGCAGCGTTGTCGCCGTGGACACCCGATAGCCGGCGCCTTCCAGGCACATGCCAAAGCTTTCGAGCAGTCGGGCGTCGTCATCAATGGCCAGGATTCGACCTATGGGGCTGGCGATGGATTCGGCCAAGGGAGACTCCAAGGGGGGTTCCGAGGGGGCTGCAAGGCCCGTGCCACCTGCATACAGGCCTTCAGGACAGGGGCTACCCCGATCGCCGGGGCGTTTGATATTGCATTGTGCATGGATCGGGCCCTCAGGACCATGCATTTTGCACGCGCCCTTAGTTGCCGGACGCGTCCACTGCCAGTGCCCGGAGTTGCTCCAGCGTCACCACGCCCAGGGCGTTGAGGTGGGTGGACTGAAGCACCACGCGCGGCGCCACGCCCTCCATCCAGGCCTCCAGCCAGCGGTTCGCGCACAGGCACCAGCGGTCGCCCGGGCGCAGGCCCGGGAAATCGAATTCGGGGCGGGGCGTGGACAGATCGTTGCCGCGGCGCTGCGAAAAGGCCAGGAACTCCGGCGTCATCACCGCACACACCACGTGCAGCCCGCGGTCGCTGGCGTCGGTGCGGCAGCAGCCGTCGCGGAAATAGCCGGTCATCGGCTCGGTGCCGCAGGGCAGCAGCGGACGGCCCAGTACATTGAGTGCGCTTTGGCTCATGGCGCGAGTCTAACCTCGACGGCGCGTTATCATGGCTACCTTCTGCCAAGGATCCCGCCATGAGCACCACGCTTCCCGACCGCCTCTGCGTCAACCCGCGCAGCCCGTTCTACGACGGCGCCGTGCTTGAGCGTGGCATCGGCGTGCGCTTCAAGGGCATCGAGCGCAACAACGTCGAGGAATACTGCATTTCCGAAGGCTGGGTGCGGCTGCCTGTGGGCAAGTCGCTTGACCGCCGCGGCAACGCCATGACCATCAGGACCAGTGGCGAAGTGGAAGTGTGGTTCCTGGACAGCCCACCCGCCGGCTGAGCCGCCGCGCGCCGAACGGCACCAAAAGAAAAGGGGCGGCCATGGCCGCCCCTTTGTTTGCGTGCACCTCTAGGTGCGCATCGCCAGCACCTCAGATTCGGCCCATCACCAGCAGCACGATGATGATCAACACCACCAGACCCAGGCCACCGCTCGGGCCATAGCCCCAGCTCCGGCTGTGGCCCCAGGTCGGAAGCGAGCCGATCAACAGCAAGATGAGGACGATCAACAGGATCAGGGACAGGGACATGGGGGAACTCCTTCGTTGGGTGAGCAGAACACTGCACGTTGCATGCCAAGCCCGCAGGAGCCCAAACAGCCGGATCTTACGGCCCCATTGCGCCCGGCGCCGGGCAAAATGCCCGATGCAGGCGCCTGCAATCGGGCATCCTGCCTTGTGCCGCTGCGAATCAGGCTACGGTCAAACGATTGCCTGCCTGCTCGCTCAGTCGATGCGGTAGACGCGCGCCTTGGGCAGCTCCGGGTCCACTTCAAGGAACCAGCGTCCGGCGATGCCGGGCACCACCCGGATCTCGGGCGATTCGCGCGGTGAATCCAGGCGCAGCTTGCCCTTGAGCACTTTCCACACTTGGCCGTTCTCGAGCGAAAACTCGGTGCCCGGCTCCCAGCCGCTGATGGTGCCCTTGGCGCGGCTGGCGATCGGCGCGTCGGACAGGCCGATGAAGCGCGAGGGATCACGATCGCGCTGGGTGCCCGAGGCGGCGACTTCGGCTTTCCTATCGGCCTTCGCCTCGGCGCTTCACGTAGGGCGCCTGTGCCCAAGCCGGCACCGGCAGCAGGGCCAGCACCAGCACGACCCAACCCATCCGCTTCATCGCCATGGCCAACGCCCCTTCGGTCTGCGCCGTCGGGCGCCTTGAGCCGCCAGATTAAGGCGGCAGCATGACCGTCCTGCAACATCACCGACATCGGGCCGTCATCCGGGCCGGGCGCGGGCCTCAGGTGCCGCAGAAGGTCTGCAGCACGCGCTCACCTGGTTCGGGTGGGGTCATGTAGTGGTGGACATCGGGTCCGTCGTCGTATGGGCGGCGAATGGCGGCCAGCAAGGCTTCGAAAGGCACCAGGTCGCCCTGTTCGGCCGCGACCAGGGCTTCGTGCACGCGGTGGTTGCGGGGAATCACGGCCGGGTTCACGGCGCGCATCGCGGCCGCGCGCTCGGCGGCGGTGCGCGGGTCACGCGCCAGCCGCCCGGCCCAGCGCGTCCGCCAGGCATCGAACGCCGGCGATCGCGGCAGCGCCAGCAGGCCGTCCGGTTCGCGGCCGTCGGCGGCATCGCACAGCGCGCGTAACACGAGGGTGTAGTCGGCCGCCACGGCGTGCATGGCCTCCAGCAGCGACTGCGCCAGGGCTTCGTCACCGTCCTCGTTCGTGGCCAGGCCCAGCTTCGCGCGCATGCCCTCCAGCCAGGCCTGCGCCGACCAGCCGGGCATCGCATCGATCACGGCGCTGGCAGCGGCCAGGGCCGCGTCACCGTCGTCATCGATGATGGCCAGCAGCGTTTCCGCCAGCCGCGCCACGTTCCAGCGCACCAGCGCCGGCTGGTTGGCGAACGAATAGCGGCCGGCGCGATCAATCGAACTGAACACCTTGCCCGGATCGTAGTCGTCGAGGAAAGCGCAGGGGCCGTAGTCGATCGTCTCGCCCGACAGGGTGGTGTTGTCGGTGTTCATCACGCCGTGGATGAAGCCCACGTGCTGCCACTGCGCCACCAGCGCCGCCTGACGGCGCGCCACCGTTTCGAGCAGCGCCAGGTAGGGACGATCGGCCTGCGCGGCCTCGGGATAGTGGCGCGCGATGACGTAGTCGGCCAGCTGGCGCACGCCGTCGGTGTCGCGACGCGCGGCGAAATACTGGAACGTTCCCACGCGGATGTGGCTGGCGCCGACCCGCGCCAGCACCGCGCCGGGCACCGGGCCTTCGCGGAACACGTGCTCGCCCGTGGCCACCGCGGCCAGCGAGCGCGTGGTCGGGACGCCCATGGCGTGCATGGCTTCGCTGATCAGGTATTCACGCAGCACCGGGCCGATGGCGGCACGGCCGTCGCCGTTGCGCGAGAACGCCGTGGGGCCGGCGCCCTTGAGCTGCAGGTCGCGACGCTGGCCGTGGCGATCAATCAGTTCGCCGAGCAGGATCGCGCGGCCGTCGCCCAGCTGCGGCACGAAGTGGCCGAACTGGTGGCCGGCATACGCCATGGCCAGCGGCTGCGCGCCCGGCGGGACCACGTTGCCGGCGAACACGTCGGCCGCGTCGGCCTCGCGCACGATGCCCAGCTCAGCGGCCAGTGCGTCGTTGAAAGCCAGCATCCGCGGCGCCTTCACCGGCGTGGGGTCTACACGCTGCCAGAACTTCGCCGGCAGCTGCGCGTAGGTGTGTTCGAAGTTCATGGCGCGGCGGGCAGCGTCACCTTGGGAGCCGTGCCAAAGGGCTTGATGCCGAAGTGCGGGTACACCTCGGACGGGTAGTACACCGCGCCGTCCTTCACCACCGCGCGGATGGTCTTGATGGCCTTGAGGTCGGCCGTGGGGTCGCCCGGCACCAGGAAGAAGTCGGCCAGCTTGCCCTTCTCGATCGAGCCGGTCATCTGGTTCTGGCCCAGGTACGCGGCCATGTCCCAGGTAGCCAGGCGCAGCACTTCGGCCGGCGTGTAGCCCAGCTGCGCGAACAGCTCCAGTTCGCGGTGGTAGGTGAACGAGCCGCCCAGGTCGGTGCCGGGGATCAGCAGGATGCCGCGGTCGCGCATCTGGCGCATCACGTCCATGAGCTTGGCGTAGGCCGAGGCATAGGCCTCGGCGTCGCCCGGTGCGGACATGTCGGCCCAACCCTGGCGTGCGCCGCGCTGTTCGCCCACCGGCAGGTGGTCGAGGTAGTCCACCGCGCCCTGCGGCACGGCGCCGCCGCGGTTGAGCAGCAGGTTCTCGTGGATGGCAATGGTCGGTTCCACCGCCACCTTGCGGTCGGCGATGTGGTTGATCGTGCGCTGCACGGGCGCCGACTGCAGGTCCAGCGTGGCCAGGCGCTTGAGCGCGGTCAGACGGAACAGGGTGCGCGTGTCCTCCTCGGGCTTGATCACCCAGCCCAGCGCGATCTGGTTGATGTGGGTCAGCTCGTTGTAGCCGGCGTCCACCATCGCGTCGGCGTTCGAGAAGGCCGGCACGTGGCCCGCCACCCGCAGGCCCAGGCGGTGCGCTTCCTTCGCGGCGACGGCCGACCATTCGGGCTTCATGCTGTTGTACAGCTTCACCTGCACGTAGCCGCGGGCGGCGTACCAGCGCACGGCGGCGAGCGTCTCGGCCTCGCTGTTCACAAGGATGCCGTTGTTGGAATTGAACGGGCTCTTGCCCTCGATGAAGCCGCTGCGGTGGATGCGCGGGCCGCCGATGGCGCCGGCCTCAATGCGGGTGATCAGCGCGTCCAGCACCGCGTTGTCATTGCCCATGTCGCGCGCCGAGGTGATGCCGGCGGCGATGTTGAGCAGCGCCCCATCCTGACCGGTGTGCGCGTGCATTTCGTACAGGCCCGCCACCAGCGTGCCGCCCTCGCCTTCCACCAGCACCTCGCCCGGCGACACCGCGCTGTCGATCGACTGGATGGAGCTGATATGGCGGCCGTTGATCACCACGCTGACCGGCGCCGACAGGGCCAGTTCCTGCGGGTCGAAGATGCGCACGTTGCGGAAGCGCACCGGCGCGCCGTAGCGGTGCGCGGTCTTGGCCTGGATGGTTTCAAGCCGCTTGGTGCTCAGCGCGACGGCCATCTCGCGCAGGCGCACCTGTTCGAGTTCGTAGCCCTCGCGCACGATGACGGTGCCGGGCGTGATCACCGCGAACAGCGCCTGCTGTTCGTCCAGAAGCACGTAGTCGGGGGCATATTCCAGGCCGCTGATGGCGTACACGCGCACTACGACCGGCTGCCTGCCGTCGGTGAACGGAATCGTTTCGCCCGTCTCCACGCGCACCGCGCCGCCGGGCAGGGCCGGCAGCTGGCGGTCGGCATCCTTGAGCAGGGCGCGGGCGTAAAGCCCAAGCGCCCACGGGCTGGCGCTCTGGCCGATGTACAGGCTCGGCTCGGCGACGGTGGCGCTGCCCTCGCCCACCGAATCCTTCCAGGTGGCCTTGCCGTCGGCCACGGCGAAGCGCTCGTCCACCTTGCTGCCGAAAGTGGTGGCGCCGGTGATGGTCCACTGCGTGGGCAGGCCGTTGGCGTCGAGCGTCAGCGTCTCGGCGATGGTCGGGCCGCGGCCGTTGTTCTTGACGTCGAAATCAATCGTGACCCGGTTGCCGTCGTGCGTGGCGATCAAGTGTCCGATCTTGTTGCCGCCGGTCACCACGGTGAATTTTTCTTCGGCGGTGAAGGCCAGCGCCAACCCCGGGATCAACAGCAGCACGGCCATTCCTGTTGCAAACCGCATGTACCGCTCCTGGGCTGGTTCAATCGTGCGACTCTGCGGGATTGACCGATCGGGCACAAGGCCCCGACCCGGCCCATGACGCCGGTAACCGGGTTCGGCGACGGCAGCAGTACGTCCTGCCCGCGCGGCCGCTCCACCATCGCCACCGGGTCGCGCTCTTCACGGTAATGAAGTAGCGGCTGATGCCGTTCGCGACGCGGGTGAACGCGAAGCGGCCGTCGTTCACCAAAATCGACATCGTCGTTTCGGTGTCGCGCCAGGCGTGGGCACAGCGGCGCCGCACCGTGCTTTCGATGAGGAAGTGGCGGGGGTCCATGGTCTACTCGCAGCCCTTGCGCGCCGACAGCAGGTACACGGGTGCGCTCCCGGCGAAGGGGCCTGCCGGCAAGGGCTTTTGCATCGCCACCCAATTCACCGTGGGGTCGTAGTCCTTCTGGCCGGTCAGCCAATGTGGGAATCCGGGAGAGTCGTAGACATAAGCGGCATAGATTTCCGTGTTGGGCAGAATCTGGGCGCTGAAGCCGTAGCCGGGAGATGTGGTTCGACATGGGACGTCCGCAAACAGTTGCCGCCGTGGGTCTAGGGGAGCCCAAGGTTGCGCATAACGAAACGCGGGGCTTAACTGCCAGGCCGGACCGCGGCAACACGTGAAAGTAGCCGCGCAGACCCGGGAACGTGCGGCGACAATCGGGACAACCCCAAGCCAGACCGGAGCTCGGCAACCCCATGGCGCCGACGCTGGCCACGATCTGTTATCCGGCAATCTGCATGGAGCCGCGCACTGCAATACGCATGACGCCTTGTCACGCCCGTGTCTTGCGCAAGGCATTGTGCGCGATGGCTTGAGACGCCGCTGGGACGGCGACCCGGGCGCTTTCTTGCCCACGTTTCGTTGAGGTTTCGTACATGCGCCCTGCGGATACTCGATGCTGCTGCACCCCTCGCAGCCAGAAGGAGCACCCCATGGACAAGAACAGAACGGAAGGCGCCAAGCGCCAGGTCAAGGGCACCGTGAAGGAAGTGGCCGGCAAGGTCACGGGCAACAAGTCGAAGGAAATCGCCGGCAAGGTCGAGAAGAACATCGGCAAGGCCCAGCGCAACGTAGGCGAGGCTGCCGACGAAGCGCGCGACGCGAACCGAAAGGATCATTGAGCCGTCCGTCCGTCGGCCGGGGCCCCCGCTCCGGCCGACACGCCTGCAGTTCACGCCCGCGTAAAGCGGGCGTCTGCATACTTGTGCTCCAACCGCGTGCCGAGGAAACCGCCATGAATACCAAACACGTCTATCTGGTCGAAAACCTGGACGACGCGGCGAAAGCCGTCGGCGCCGCGCGCCGTGGCGGCATCGCCGAAGATGGCATCGCCCTGATTGCGCGCCACGACATCGAGCTGGACGCAATTCCCGAGGGGATGCTCGACAGCCGTACCGATTTCGCGCCGGCTGCGCTGCAGGGCGCCGCCGTGGGCGGCGCCACCGGCTTGGTGGCCGGACTCATCGCCATTGCGATTCCGCCCATCGGCATGACCCTGATCGGCGCAGCCGCGGTGGCCGCGGTCGGCGCCCTTGCCGGAACGTGGTCGTCGGCGATGATGGGTTCGGCCCTGCCCGACCCGGTACGGCGCAAGTTCGAGGCCGAAGTCGAATCGGGCCGGATCCTGCTGGTGATTGACGGCGAGGACGAGCAGCTCAATGCCGCCGGCACCGGGATCATCGCGGCTGGCGGCATCCGAATGCCCTTTGAAGAAGCCTCGGCGCTGTCGTGAACCTGGCCACCTGATTCACGCCGGAACCGCGGCTCCCCAAGGTCAGGCGGGGTTTTCGCTGGCGGGTCAGACCAGCGTCAGCACGGGCGCGAAGCCGCCGCCCGGCGTGCGGAAGTTGGTGGTCTGGCCCTGGTAGGTGCGTGCGGCGAACAGCAGCGGCTTGCCGCGGTAGGCGTAGCAGCGGATGTCCACCTTCAGCGGCACGTCGCCGGCGCTGAGATGGCGCTGGCTGGGCGGCACGATCGCCTGTGCCACGTAGTCGGCGCCGGCCATCTGCTGCCAGGTCTTGTGCGTGAGCTTGTCGCCGCGATAGCTGGCGCGGCCGCCAAAGCCGCCCGCAGGCTTGAAGAACAGGTGCTTTCGGCGCTGCCAAAGATCGTCACGGTTGGCGTCGGTCATCGCTTCGGTGGGCGGCACGCAGCGCGCCAGGCAGTCCACCGCGTCGGCGGGCACGCCGGCAGACTCCAGGAAAGGCCGATCGCCGAGCAGGCTCATGTTGCGCTTGTCGGCGTACAGCGCGTGGCTCCAGGGATGCGGGCTCATGGCCACGGCACGGTCGAGGTAGGCGGCGCGCAGCACGGCGGAGGCAGGTTCCGACAGCGCGAAATCGGTGCAGCGGTTATAGACGAAGCCGATGTGCCGATCGCGCAGGCGCAGCTGGCCGTCGACATAGGCCAGTTCCCCCGGGTCGCCGACCAAGGCCTCGATGCCGCGGGCGCGGAAACGGTCCTGGAACAGCACGAACTCGGGATACAGGTATTGCTGCGCGGGCGCTGCGTCAACAATCGCAACCGCGCCGGTGCGCCGGCCGTCGGACTGCGCGTCCCATTCGGCCAGCAGCACGTCCAAGGCCGCGTCCTCCACGTCGGACGCGCCCACCGCAGGAGCGCTTAGCCGTGGCATGCACAGCTGCTGGGCCTTGGCCAGCAGCGCGTTGATCATCACGCCGCCCGGGTTGGTGTTGATCTCGATCAGGCGCGGGCCGTCGGGGCCGAGGTGGAAATCCAGGCCCAGCAGCCCGCCGGGCGATCTAGGATCGAACCGCGCGATGTCCGGCGCCCAGGCGCGCACCGCGTCGCGGTAGGCCGGCGTCATCACCACCGACTCAATCGCCGTGACCACGTGTTCCATCGCCTGCACGCTGGCCGCCGGCACGAAGATGGGCAGCGCCGCGAACAGGTGCGGGTGCGTCTGTGCCAGCGGCGCCGACGTGCCGTGCGCCGCCAGCACCCGGTCCAACTGCGCGCGCAGCTCGGCCGGATCCACCGCCAGGCAGAAGCACGCGCGGTGCAGGTCTTCGGCCGACAGTGGCGCGGCGCAGGAAAGGCCGCAGATGTCCTTGATGGCCTGTAGGGTGGCTTCTTCGTTCACGGCGGTTGCCCTGGGGCACTGCACAGAGGGGGCCGATGCGCCTTGGATGGGCAGCGGAAGGTGGGCCGGTGATGCTGCCGCCGCCCTGGACGGTCCTGCCTCAAAGGAACGTGGCGATATCCGCCAACGCCTTGCGCTCGATCGCCGGAACGCGGCAGTCCGGCGCGGGGTGCCCCACCACCAGCAGCAGGTAGGGCACTTCGTGCCGTGGCCGGCCCAGCAGTTCGTTGAGGAAGGCCATCGGGCTGGGGGTGTGGGTGAGCGTGGCCAGACCCGCGTTGTGCAGCGCGGCGATCAGCATGCCGCAGGCGATGCCGGTGGATTCGTGCGGGTAATAACGCTTGGCCTTGTGACCCTCCACTTCCGGGCCGGTGCGCTCGTAGAAGACCGCGATCAGCCAAGGCGCGATTTCCAGGAAGGGTTTTTCGGCGTCGGTGCCCAGGTGGGCCAGCGCCTTGAGCCATTCGTCGGGCGCGCGCCGCTGGTAGAACTCGCGCTCTTCCATTTCTGCAGCCTCGCGGATGCGGTGCTTCATGGCCGGGTCGGAGATGGCGACGAAGTGCCAGGGCTGCTGGTTGGCGCCGCTGGGTGCACTGGCGGCCGCACGCAGGCAGGCCTCGATGACCTCGCGCGGCACCGGCGTGGGCGCGTAATCGCGGACCGTGCGTCGGCGCGCCAGTTGCTCGGCGAAGGCCGCAGCGCGCGCGAGGCGTTCGGGCTCGTCCAGGACGAGCGGCGGCGACAGAGGCTGGGTCGGGGAAGTGGACATGGCCAAGCCGGCGTGGGATGCGGCCCACTTTAGCTGAAGCGTGCCGCGGGTGCGTTCGCGCTAAGTGCGCCAGCGCACATCGCGGCCAAAGCCCGAGCCGGACACTTGCTTGCGCAATACGCTGCCACGTCACCTTCGATGCACCGGCGAAACGTTCGCTTACGGGCAGACGCGTAGACCCACGGCCACAGGCCCTTCCCGGAGAACGCGATGGACCCGCACGCGCACGCCTGCCACCCGCACGACGCCAACAAGCCAAGCCCGATGCCCGCACCTCCGGGTGCGATCTACACCTGCCCCATGCATCCCGAAATCCGCCAGGAAGGCCCGGGTACCTGCCCGATCTGCGGCATGGCGCTGGAGCCGGTGTTGCCATCCGACGACGACGAGAACCCCGAACTGCGCGACTTCAGCCGCCGCTTCTGGTGGACGCTGCCGCTGTCGGCGATCGTGCTGGTGCTGGCGATGTTCGGGCACTACCTGTCGTGGCTGTCGACCGACCTGCGCACCTGGATCGAGTTCGCCCTGGCCACGCCGGTGGTGCTGTGGGCCGGCTGGCCGTTCTTCGTGCGCGGCGTGGCCTCTGTCCGCAGCGGCAACCTCAACATGTGGACGCTGATCGCGACCGGCGTGTCGGCGGCCTATCTCTACAGCGTGGCCGCGACCTTGGCCCCGGGCTTTTTCCCCGCCTCGTTCCAGGAACACGGCCGCGTTGGCGTGTACTTCGAGGCCGCCGCGATCATCGTCTCGCTGACCCTGCTGGGCCAGGTGCTGGAACTCAGGGCGCGCTCGCAGACCTCGGCCGCGATGAAGGCCCTGCTCAACCTGGCGCCCAAGACCGCGCGCCGCCTGCGCGAGGACGGCACCGAAGAAGATGTGGCGCTGGACCAGGTGCAAGTCGGTGACCGCCTGCGGGTGCGGCCCGGCGAAAAGGTGCCGGCCGACGGCGAAGTGGTGGAGGGCCAGTCCAGCATCGACGAATCCATGCTCACCGGCGAATCCATGCCCGTGGGCAAGCAGGTGGGCGACAGCGTGATCGGTGCCACCCTCAACACCTCCGGCAGCCTGGTGATCAAGGCCACCAAGATCGGCGCCGGCTCGCTGCTCAACCAGATCGTCGAACTGGTGGCCAAGGCCCAGCGCTCGCGCGCACCGATGCAGCGCATGGCCGACAAGGTGTCGTACTGGTTCGTGCTGGCGGTGCTGGCGGTTTCCGTGGTGACGCTGCTGGTCTGGGGCTTTTTCGGGCCGGAGCCGTCCTGGGTGTATGCCGTGCTCAACGCCGTTTCGGTGCTGATCATCGCCTGCCCCTGCGCGCTGGGGCTGGCCACGCCGATGTCGATCGTGGTGGCCACCGGCCGCGCGGCCAGCCTGGGCGTGCTGTTCCGCGACGCCGAGGCAATCGAGACGCTGTGCAAGATAGACACCCTGATCGTGGACAAGACCGGCACGCTCACGGCCGGCAAGCCCGCCTTCCGCGAGGTGGTTGCCGCTTCCGGCAGCGACGCCGACGAAGTGCTGCGCCTGGCCGCCAGCCTCGACCAGGGCAGCGAACATCCGCTGGCCGAAGCGCTGGTCAACGAGGCGAATTCACGCAAACTGTCGCTGGCCAAGGCGGAGGATTTCGAATCGACCTCGGGCATCGGCGTGCGCGGGCGGGTGGACGGCAAGACGCTGGCGCTGGGCAACACCGCGCTGATGGACACCGACAAGGTGGACGTATCGGCACTCACCGACGACGCCGAACGGCTGCGCAAGGCGGGCGCCAGCGTGATGTTCCTGGCCGTGGACGGCGCGCTGGCCGGCCTGCTGGCCGTGGCCGATCCGATCAAGGACTCCACGCCTGCGGCCATCACCGCGCTCAAGGCCGCCGGCCTGCGCCTGATCATGGCCACCGGCGACGGCGAAACCACGGCCCGCGCCGTGGCAAAGGAACTGGGCATTGACGAGGTGCACGGGGAAGTGCGGCCACAGGACAAGGCCGACCTGGTGGCCCAACTCAAGAAAGACGGTCGTCGCGTTGCCATGGCCGGCGACGGCATCAACGACGCGCCGGCGCTGGCGCTGGCCGACGTCGGCATCGCCATGGGCACCGGCACCGACGTGGCCATGTCCAGCGCCCAGGTGACGTTGGTGAAGGGCGACCTGCGCGGCATCCTGCGCGCACGCCAGGTGTCCGAGGCCACGGTGGTGAACATGAAGCAGAACCTGACCTTCGCGCTGGTTTACAACGCCGTCGGCGTGCCGCTGGCGGCGGGCGTTCTGTATCCCGCTTTCGGCCTGCTGCTGAGCCCGATGTTCGCGGCGCTGGCGATGAGCCTGAGCTCGGTGTCGGTGGTGGTGAACGCGCTGCGGCTGCGGGGCATGGCGGTGGGTGAGTAGGCAACTGGGCACTAAAGTACCCGCGCCATGCTGTCGCCGCCTTGACAGCAACGGGTCCCGGGCGCGAAATAAAACGTGGACCCTTGGGGAGTATCACCCGACATGAATCTCGTCATCGCACTGGGCGGCAATGCGCTGCTCAAGCGCGGCCAGCCGCCGGACCCCGCGCTGCAGCGCGCCAACATCGCCGCCGCGGCCGCCGGTCTGGCGCCGGTGATCCGCCGGCACGACGTGGTGCTGACCCACGGCAACGGCCCGCAGGTGGGGCTGCTGGCGCTGCAGGCGATGGCGGATCCCACGCGGCCAGCGTTCCCGCTCGACGTCCTTGGCGCCGAGAGCGAGGGCATGATCGGCTACGTGCTGGAACAGGAGTTGATCAACCAGCTGCCCGGGCGCCAGTTCGCCACCCTGCTCACCCAGGTGGTGGTGGATCCGCGCGACCCGGCCTTCGCCAGCCCGACCAAACCCATTGGCCCGGTCTACGCGGAAGCTCAAGCCACGGCGCTCGCAGCTGAAAAAGGCTGGACCGTTGCGCCGGACGGCGCGCACTGGCGCCGCGTGGTCGCGTCGCCCGCACCGCTGCGCATCCTGGCCCTGCCGGCGATCAAGCGCATGGCCGAGGCGCAGGTGACGGTGATCTGCGCCGGCGGCGGCGGCATCCCGGTGGCGATGGATGCCGACGGCCGGCTTTACGGCGTCGAAGCGGTGATCGACAAGGACGCCGCCAGCGCGCTGCTGGCGATCGAACTCGGCGCCGATGCGCTGGTGATGTTGACCGATGTGGCCGCGGTGATGACGGACTTCGATACGCCGCAGGTGCGCGCCCTGAAGCGTGCAACACCACGCGGCCTGGCGCAGCATGCGTTCGCGACGGGTTCGATGGGGCCCAAAGTAGCGTCCGCCGTAGCGATGGCCAAGGCCGGAAAACGCGCTGCGATCGGGTCAATCGACGAACTGGAAGCCATCCTGGCCGGCAACGCCGGCACTTGGATCGTGCCCGACAGCGCATCGGACGAACCGGACCTGTCCTGGTGGTGAGTGCGCGCCCGGCTCAGCGCCGCCGCGCCAGCGGCTGCTGCTGGGTGATGCAGTGGATATCGCCGCCGCCAAGCAGGATTTCCCGCGCCGCCACGCCGACGACCCGGCGATCGGGGAAGCCGCGCTGGATCAGATCGGCCGCAACCGCGTCGGTGCGTTCATCCAGCAGCGGCATGATCACCGCGCCGTTGCACAAGTAGAAGTTCACGTACGACGCCGCCAGACGCAGCCCCGCCTCGCGCGGCTGCGTGCCTTCCACCACGTCCACGCCGCGCGATTCGTCCTGGGTCATGTGCAGCGGGCCCGGTTGGGGCAGCTTGATCACCTCCAGCTTGCGCCCGCGTGCATCGGTGGCCTGGCTGAGCCGCTGGAAGGCATCCAGGCTGATCGGGTACTGCGGGTCGGTGGTGTCGTCGGTCCAGTCCAGCATCACCACGCCCGGCCGCGCGAAGCGCGCGAGGTTGTCGATGTGGCCTTCGGTTTCGTCGTTGTAGACGCCCTTTTCGAGCCAGATGATCTTGCTGATGCCCAGGTACTCACCGAGCTGGGCTTCGATCTCCGCCAGGCCCAGGTCGGGATTGCGATCGTGGTTGAGCAGGCATTCGCGTGTGGTTAGAAGGGTGCCGTCGCCGTCCACCTCGATCGAGCCACCCTCAAGGATCAGCGGCGCGGCGTAGCGGGCCACGTTCTCCAGCTCCAGGATCTTCTGCCCCACCATATCGTCCTGGTCCCACGGCGAATACAGGCCGCTTTCCAGCCCGCCCCAGGCGTTGAACCGCCAGTCCACGCCGCGCACCTCGCCCGCGTCGTTGATGAGGAAGCTGGGCCCGCAGTCGCGCACCCAGGCGTCGTTGCTGGTCATCTCGACCACGCGCACGGCTTCGGGCAGCACCTGCCGGGCGTTGGCGAACTGTCCCGGCGAAACGCACATCGTCACCCGCTCGAATTCGCTGATGGCACGCGCCACCTCGGCATAGGCAGCCTGCGCGGGCTTGGCGCCCCAGCGCCAGGTGTCGGGGCGCTCGGGCCACAGCATCCAGGTGCCCTGGTGCGGGTCGAACTCGCCCGGCATCCGGAAGCCGTCGGTGGCCGGGGTGGTGGCCAGGGTGCGGGTCACGGCGTTTTTCCGCGCCGGCGATGCTGGCGCTGCACCAACACTTCGCCGATCACCAAGGTCACCACGACGCCGATCATGATCGGCCCAGCCGCCGCCCAGTCGATCGGCTCGCCCGGCACCCACACGAAGAACACGATCGCCTGCAGGATGAACAGCGCGCAGACCGTGGCCAGGATCCGCAGCCAGCCCAGCGGCCCCGACATGCGGTAAGGCCGCGGCGTGTCGGGATCGATTCGGCGCAGGCGCACGAAGGTCGGGAACAGAAGCAGGTAGGGCAGCAGGAAGATGATCGAACTGAACGCGAACAGCGTCCAGAACAGGTCCTCGGTGGATTGCGCCAGGAAGCCGTAGCCGAAGATCACGGCCGTTCCCACCACGCCCATTGCCAGGAAGGCACCCACCGGCGTTTTGTGGCGCTTGTGCAGCACGCCCAGGAACGCCGGCAGTTCGCCGTCCGCCGAGGCCGCCTGGGCCGTGCGGTTGGCGCCGAGCGACCAGGTGACCATGTTGGCGAAGAAGGTGTACAGCGCACCGATGCCGACCGCGGTCACCAGCGCCTTGCCGGCGGCGGAATCACCAAAGATCTTGGCCACGGTATCCAGCAGGCCCTCGACCAGCCCGATGTCGGCCTGCGGCAGCACGGCCAGGATGCCGAACGTGGCCAGCAGGTAGAACACCGCGATCGACACGCCGGAAATGATCACCGCCCGCGGCACGTCGCGCGCCGGATCCTTCATTTCCTCGCCCGCACCCGACATCAACTCGAAGCCCAGGTAGTTGTAGACGATGACCGGCAGAAAGGCGAGGCTGGCGCCGAGCTGCGGCGTCAGCGTCGCCACGGTGAACTCATTGGCGACGCCGTTCTGCGTGACGTAGTAGATGCCACCGCCACCGATCAGCAGCATGATGGCGGCCTTGATGACGGCGCCGATGTTCGGGATCCACTTGCTCACGTCCAGGCTCAGGATGCCGAAGCCCACCGTAAGCCAGGACAGCACCACCGCCATCGCGATCTTCGCGCCCAGCCCCATCTCGGGCCAGAACATCTGCGAGAACATGCCCGCGAACAGGATGTACACCGACGGCATCCACAGCGCCACGTTGATCCAGTAGCACCAGGTGGCGCGCGCCGCCCAGCGGTCGCCGTAGGCCTTGCGGATCCAGCCCTGGATGCCGCCCTCACGCGGATACGCGGCGCCGAGTTCGGCGGTCATCAGGGCGTAGGGGATGAAGAACAGCACCAGCGTGATCACCCACCAGGTCATCGCCGAGGGGCCGATCGCGGCCGAGGCCGCCAGGGTGTCGATCACCAGGATGGCGCAGACGGTGAACAGCGTCATGTCGAGCAGCCCGAGCACGCGCTTGAAGCCGTGGGGGGCCTGGGCGGTCGGCGGCGACTTCACTGCGGGAAGATCAGTGTTCATGACGGTCTCCTGCGAAAGGGGGGATGCTTACGGCAAGTCGAGCCCGTGGCCGGTAAGGAAGGACTGGATGCGTCCGGCGTGCCACTGCTTGAGCTCGTCGGGCGCTTTGCGAAGGCGCGGGTAGATGAACTTCACCAGGATCGCCTTCTCGGCGTGCAGGCGGTTCTCGGCCTGGTCGTAGATGATTGAACGCGGGTGGTCGAGCACTTCATCGGTGGCCTCCACGCCGCGGCTGGCGGGCAGGCAGTGCATCATCTTGGCGTGCTTGGGCGCGGCGGCGAACAGCTCGGCGTTGACCTGGTAGCGCGGCATGAACGCGGCGCGCCGTTCCGGGATTTCGTCTTCCTGGCCCACCCACCACCACAGGTCGGTGTATAGGAAATCAGCGTCGCGCACCGCAGCCAGCGGGTCGTCGGTGATGGTGAGGCTGCCGCCCGACTGTGCGCAGTTGTCGCGGCCGATCTTCTGCCACGCCTCGGGCGCCTGGTAGCGCGCCGGCGCCACATGGGTGAAATGCATGCCCATGCGCGTGCACATCATCAGCAGCGAAGCGCAGACGTTGGTGGCGTCGCCAATGAAAACCACGCGCAGGTCGGAAAGCTCTTTTTCCGGCAGTTTGTGCTCCAGCATCGTGAACACGTCGCAGACCACCTGGGTGGGGTGGTTGTAGTCGGTGAGCCCGTTGATCACCGGCACCGTGGCGTTGGCGGCCAGGTCCAGCAGGGTCTGGTTCTTGAGGGTGCGCGCCTCGATGGCGTCCACCATGCGGCTGATGACCTGCGAGGTGTCCTTGATGTTCTCGCGCACGCCCAGGTGGATCTCGCCGGGCTTGAGGTAAAGCGCATGCCCGCCGAGCTTGGTCATGGCCACTTCGAACGAAACCCGCGTGCGCGTGGAGGGCTCTTCGAAGATCATGCCCAGCGAGGCACCGGCCAGCAGCTTGGGCAGGGCGCCCTGTTTGTCGGCGCGCTTGAGCAGGCCGATCAGCAGCATCAGGTCCATCAGCTCGCTGCGGCTGAAATCCTGGGTGTCGAGGAAGTGCTTCATTTAGACCATTCCGGCAACGAGCCCTACGGCCCATTCTTGACGATACGCCTTTCGGGACGCCGTGGATTGACGTGCGTCAAAGCCCGCGCAGGGGCAGTTGGCAGCCGCGCGTATCTGGCTGCACCATGTGCGCCGGCGAACATTCACCGTCGGCACGCCTGTGCATGATCGGCGATCGTGCCGACCCGAAATGCAGACCCAGGCCTGCGTCGACCGGTCAGGCGGCCGCGTCGCCCACCGCGCCGGCGCGGCGGCCGTCTTCGAAGGGATGCAGGTTTGCCAGGAACTGCCGCGTGCAGGCTTCCCAGGAGAAACGCTCCGCGTGCGCGCGCGCCACGCCGCGGTCGATCTTCAGCGCGCGCAGGGCGGCGGTGCGCAGGTCCTCGTCCAGCGCGCCTGCGGGCGAGTCGCCGATGACGTCCACCGGGCCGGTGACCGGATAGGCCGCCACCGGGCAGCCGCAGGCCAGCGCTTCGAGCAGCACCAGCCCGAAGGTGTCGGTGCGGCTGGGGAACACGAAGACGTCGGCGGCGTTGTACAGGGTGGCCAGCTCGGTCTGGGACAGCACGCCGGTGAAATGCACGTCGGGGAACTTCGCCTTCAGCGAGTCAAGCGCAGGGCCGTCGCCGGCCACCCACTTTGTGCCGGGCAGGTCGAGCCGCAGGAAGGCTTCGATATTCTTTTCCACCGCAACGCGGCCCACGCACAGGAAGATCGGTTTGTGCCGGTTGTGCACCATCGCCGCGCCGGGCTTGAAGATGTCCAGGTCTACGCCGCGCGACCACAGCACCACCTTCCCGGGCGCGAAGCCATAGGCCAGCAGGTCGCGGCGCACGACTTCGGTGGGCACCATCACCGCTTCGGCGCGGCCGTGGAACCAGCGCAGGAAGCGATACGTCACCGACAGCGGCAGCCGCACGCGCGCATGCACGTATTCTGGGAAGCGCGTGTGGTAGGCCGTGGTGTAGGGCAGCTTGTTGCGCAGCGCATAGGCGCGGGCGGCCATGCCCAGCGGTCCTTCGGTGGCGATGTGGATGGCCTGCGGCGCAAACGCCGTTGACCTGCGGCTCCCAGGCGTCGGTGACGATCAGGACTTTCATGCGCAGACCCCGGGCGTCCGGTGCGGTGGCGACGGCGGATCGACCGCGGGGTGCGGCGGTGCGATCGGCAACGGACGGGACGTGCTTGGGAGGTGGGTCATGCTGGGTAGCAGCAGACCAGCCGGATATGACAGGCGTGTGATTGCTGTGCGTCAGGCGGCGGCGACCAAGGCGTTACCGCCGCCGAATTCCAAGACAACTCACGCAGCGCGCAGGGACGTAGCCCGTCCAGACGATTCGAATTGCCCCGCCGGGGTCAGGCCGCTACGTCGACGTACTGGACCTGCACCACGGGCGGCGGAATGGGATCACCGTCCTCGCGCAAGCCGGCCAGGTGCAGATCGATGGCTTGTCCCTTACCTTCGGCGGCATGCAGCGACTCCATCAACGCGGCGGCCGGTCCGCCACACCTGCTACGTTGACCCCCTGAACCCCAAGGGAGAGTCCTATGCCGTGCCGCCTCCGCGTCAGCCTTCCGCTTGCCCTGCTGTTGGCCAGCGCCCCCGCGTTCGCCGCCGACGCCCCGGCCGATGCCGCGCTTGAAGCCCGCATCACCGCCATGGGCAAGGTGGGCAGCGCGTCGTCGCCGCAGTACTCGCCCGACGGCGCGCAGATTGCCTTCATCACCACGCTCAGCGGCTCGCCGCAGGCGTGGGTCATCCCGGCCGGCGGCGGCTATCCGCGGCAGGTGACCAGCTACGCCGACGCGGTGTCTGGACTGCGCTGGTCGCCCGATGGAAAGCTTGCGTATGCGGTGTCGCCGGGCGGTGGCTACAACGCGCAGCTGTTCCTCACCGACACGGCCGGCACCGACGTACGGCGCATCAACGAAGGCGAGGCCAACACCTTCACCGGTGACTTCGCGCCCGACGGCCGCTACCACTTCCGCAGCAACGCCCGTAACCCGGAAACCACCGACATCTATATGTACGACCCGGCCACGGCCAAGGCCGGCATCGCCGTGGAGATGGACGGCCTGGGCGGCATGGACGACGTGCTGGGCAACCGCGCCCTGGTCAACCGCCTGGTAACGCGCGGCAACAGCAACCTGTGGCTGGACGACCTCACCACCGGCCGCCGCATGCTGCTGACCCCGCACCAGGGCAAGGCCGAAAGTGGCGGGGTGTTCGGCAAGGACACCAACACCGTGTACCTGGCCCACAACCTGGACCGCGACCGCTTCGCGTTCGGACGCGTGGACATCGCCGCCGACGGGCGCAGCTTCAAGCGCACCGAACTGGCCGAGCGCGACGACGCCGAGCTGGACGACTTCATCCTCAACGACGCCAAGACGCAGGCCCTGCTGTCCTGGAACGTGGCCGGCAGGAACGAGCTTGAACTGATCGACCTGGCCACCGGCCAGCGCCAGCCCCTGCCCGCCGCCCCCGCCGAAATCGTGACCGGCGCCGACTACTCGCCCGACGGCCGCCGCGTGGTGCTGGCCCTGAGCGGCTCGTCCGCCCCCACCGACCTGTGGCAGCTGGACCTGGCGACCGAGCAATACACCCGTCTCACCTTCAGCCCCACCCCAGGCGTGGACCTGGCCACGCTGGTGAAGCCCGAGCTGCGCACCTTCAAGGCGCACGACGGCCTGGAGCTGTCGGGCTGGCTGTACCTGCCCAAGGGCTTCAAGGCGCCCGGCCCCGTGGTGCTGAGCTTCCACGGCGGCCCCGAAGGGCAAGACCGCCCCAACTTCCGCTCCGACTACCAGGCCCTGCTGGCCAGCGGCATCGCCGTGTTCGCGCCCAACATCCGCGGCAGCTCCGGCTTCGGCAAGGCCTTCATGAGCCTGGACAACCACGAAGGCCGCTTTGATGCGAACAAGGACATCAAGGCCACCGCCGACTTCCTGGTAAACGCCGGCATCGGCGCCAAGGGCCGCCTGGGCGTGATGGGCGGCAGCTACGGCGGCTACGCGGTGATGGTGGCCGTGACCGATTACCCCGACACCTTCGCCGCCGGCGCCAACCTGTTCGGCATGGTGAACTTCGAAACCTTCTTCGCCCAGAGCACGCCGTGGATGGGCGCGATTTCGACCGGCGAGTACGGGGATCCCAAGACGCAGCTGCAGCTGCTGCGGGACCTGTCACCCATCCACAAGCTGGACCGCGTGGTGACGCCGCTGCTGGTGATGCATGGCGCGAATGACACCAATGTGCCGGTGGTGGAGGCCGAGCAAGTGGTGTCGACGCTGAAGGAGCGTGGCATTGATGTTGAGTACGTGTTGTTCCCCGACGAAGGACATGGCTGGCGCAAGCAGGTCAATCGGGTCCGGTCGACCCTGGAGCTGGCCAAGTTCTTCGGCAAGCATCTCTGACGGCTGGCAATCGCCGGTTCACCGTCTCAAAGCGTGCGCGGGCAGCTTTCCTTTACGACTACCGTATTCCCCGCAACACTTCAGGATGGCGGCTTACGATGCGCAACAGGGTTTCGGCAGCTCCCGAAGGAAGCCGCCGTCCCTGCTCCCACTGCTGCAGCGTGCGCGCAGAAATCTGCAGCGCTGCCGCGAACTCGGCTTGCGAAAGTCCGGTGCCCAGGCGCGCTTTCACCACTTCATTGACCGGCACTTGGCGGCGGCCGCCGACGATGCCGGACTTCACTTCCCGAACCGCCTGCAGAAGTTCGGCACCGATGTCGCGGCCAGAATCGCGAACCGCGAGGGCATTTTTTGTGGTCTTCATTGCATCGCCTCCAACAATTTCCGCAGCACGTCGGCCGACAGGGATTCGCGTGCCGACTTGGAATAGATCGTCAACAGCACCAAGGTTCCGGGCAACAGGCCCAGGCTGTAGATCACCCTGACGCCGCCACGCTTGCCCATACCGGCCCTGAACCAGCGAATCTTGCGGCAGCCTCCGGAGCCCGGGACGACATCGCCCGCTTCGGGGCGCGCGGCAAGGTGATGCAGGAAATCGCCGTACTCCTCGGGCGTCCAGTAATCCGGCCAAAGCCGGGTGAACAGCGCGGACTCGATGACCGTCAGCACGGAAAGCGACTATGCGCCATTGGCGTACAGCCTGCAACTGCAGCGCGCGGGCAAGCCATGGCGTGGGTCCTTCGCTCGGCGAAGGAAGATCGTCAATCAGAATCCAACGACCGCGTATCGGATATCCGCCCACCCAAGGCCAAGAAATTCCTGCCGTCGCCACGCCGCGGTGCTGTGGATGAACGCCAGCTTCCTACGCCAGCACACGCTGCAGATAAGGCGCCGTGACGCTGCCCTTTGCCGCCGCCACCTGCTTGGGCGTGCCGCAAGCGACAAGCCGACCGCCCGCGGCGCCCGCCCCCGGCCCCAGGTCGATCACCCAGTCGCTGGCGGCGACCAGCGACAGGTCGTGTTCCACCAGGATCACCGTGTTGCCGGCATCCACCAGCCGCTGCAGCTGGGCCAGCAGGCGTTCGACATCGGCGGGGTGCAGGCCGGTGGTGGGCTCGTCGAGCACGTAGACGGTGCCGCTGCGCTGCACGCGCTGCAGTTCGGTGGCCAGCTTGATGCGCTGCGCTTCGCCACCGGAGATTTCGGTGGCGGGCTGGCCGAGGCGCAGATAGCCCAGGCCGACTTCGCGCAGCACATCGAGCGGATGGCGCACCGCCGGCTCATCGGCGAAGAAGTCCGCGGCTTCATCCACCGTCATCCGCAGCACCTCGGCGATGTTGCGGCCCTGCCAGCGCACCGCCAGCGTGGCGTCGTTGTAGCGGGCGCCGCCGCAGTCCGGGCACGGTGCGTAGGCGCTGGGCATGAACAGGAGTTCGACCGACACCACGCCTTCGCCGGCACACGTGGCGCAGCGTCCCTTTACGACGTTGAATGAAAACCGGCCGGCGTCGTAGCGGCGCGACTTCGCCAGCGGCGTCGCCGCGAACAGCTTGCGCACCGGGTCGAACAGCCCGGTGTAGGTGGCGAGGTTGGAGCGCGGCGTGCGACCGATCGGCTTCTGGTCCACCTGCACCAGGCGCGTGACCGCGTCGAGGCCGGACACCACATGGCCGGCCGTGACGCTGCCCGACGCGTCGTCGTACAGCAGTTCGTCGGGCTCTTCCGGCGCCGGCGGTTCGTGGCCCAGGTGCGCGGCCAGCAGGTCCACCAGCACCTGGGTCACCAGCGTGGACTTGCCCGAACCCGAGACGCCGGTCACCGCCACCATCACGCCCAGCGGGAAATCGACGTCCACGCCGTGCAGGTTGTTGCGGTGCACGTTGGCGAGCTTCAGCCAGCCGGTGGGCTTGCGCGGCGCACGCGGAGCGGCGCACGGCGCCTCGAGGAAAGCGCGCGTTCGCGAAGCGGCCACGTCGTGGAGGCCTGCCAGCGGCCCGCTGTAGACGATGCGGCCACCGTGCTCGCCCGCGTCCGGGCCCACGTCCACGATCCAGTCGGCCCGGCGGATGACGTCCATCTCGTGTTCGACCACGAACACCGAGTTGCCGGCCACGCGCAGCTGTACCAGCGCGTCCAGCAACGCCTCGGTGTCGGCCGGGTGCAGGCCGGCCGAGGGTTCGTCCAGCACGTACACCACGCCGAAGAGTTTCGACCGCAGCTGCGTGGCCAGCCGCAGCCGCTGCAGTTCGCCCGGCGACAGCGTGGGCGTGCTGCGGTCCAGCGACAGATAGCCCAGCCCGAGGCCGGCGACGGCGGCGATGCGGTCCAGCGCGTCGCCGGCCAGGCGTTCGGCGGCCAGCGCCTGCTCGGGATGGGCCTTGCGACGCTTGCGGGCCGCCGCGTCGTCGAGCGCGCCGCGCAGGCGGTCGGCCACGTCGTGCAGGGGCAGCGCCGACAGCGCGGCGATGTCCAGGCCCGCGAAGGTCACCGACAGCGCCTCGCGCCGCAGCCGTTTGCCCCCGCAGTCCGGGCAGGCACCGCCCAGCAGGTAACGCGACACGCGCTTCTTCATCATCGCGCTGCCGGTGGTGGCGTAGGTGTGCAGCACGTAGCGGCGGGCGCCGGTGTAGGTGCCCATGTAGGCAGGCTCGGTCTTGCGCCGCAGCGCGGTGCGCGTCTCGGCAGGCGTGAAACCGGGATACACCGGCACCACCGGCTGTTCGTCGGTGAACAGGATCCAGTCGCGCTGCTTCCTGGGCAGCTTCTTCCAGGGCACGTCCACGTCGTAGCCCAGCGTGACCAGGATGTCGCGCAGGTTCTGGCCGTGCCAGGCCGGCGGCCACGCGGCGATGGCGCGCTCGCGGATGGTCAGCGACGGGTCGGGCACCAGCGAGGCCTCGCTGACCTCCAGCACCCGGCCCAAGCCGTGGCAGGTCGGGCAGGCGCCGGCAGGCGTGTTCGGCGAAAACCCGTCGGCGTGGATGATGCCCTGCCCGCGCGGATAGTCGCCGGCGCGCGAATACAGCATGCGCAGCGAGTTCGACACCGTGGTGACGCTGCCCACCGACGAGCGCGTGGTGGCCGTGCCCCGCTGCTGCTGCAGCGCCACGGCCGGCGGCAGGCCGTCGATGGCGTCCACTTCGGGTGGGGCCTGCTGGTCGATCAGGCGCCGGGCGTAGGGGGCCACCGAATCCAGGTAGCGCCGCTGGGCTTCCGCGTACAGGGTGCCGAAAGCCAGCGAGGACTTGCCGGAGCCCGAGACCCCGGTGAACACCACCAAGGCGTCCCGGGGGATGTCGAGATCGATGTCCTTGAGGTTGTTGTGGCGGGCGCCGCGGACGTGCACGAAACCGGGTTCGCTGGAAAGAGCGGCGGATGACGGAACGGATTTGCGGGCACGGGCCATGAGGGCATTGTGCGGGGGTGGTGCCACTGCCGGCTGAACGGTGGCGGCGCGGGGGACGTCACGGCCCTGGCTGCTTCGACCCGGATAGGGGCGGGTGCGCCGGGCCGCGAGCTCGAGCATCTGTAGCCAGTGGTAAGGCCGGGTAGCGAATCAGTGATCGCGGCCAAGCTTCAGAAACGTGCAACGGCATAGGCTTACGCGTAAAGACGCCGCCTTCGCCTCACATCGCTCCAGCCGGGAAGACACCGTGGAGGAGACCCCTCCCGGACTTCCCATCTATGCCACCTGGTGGCACACTTCCCCTGCCTCGAATCTTCGTTCCACGAGCCTTCAGGCGATGGCAACGCAAAGCGGGAATCGCTGACCAGGCGCTCGCCATTGCCGTCGCCGAAATGCGCGCCGGCTTGATCGATGCCGACCTGGGCAATGGCTTGTTGAAGAAGCGAATTACGATCCCCGGAGGTGGCAAGCGGGGTGGCGCCCGGGTAATCGTCGCAACCCAACGCGTTGACCGATGGTTCTTCCTGATCGGCTTTCTGAAGAACCAAAAGGCCAACCTTCGCCAATCCGAATTGGCGTCGCTGAAAAGCTGGGCCGCCGAATTGCTCGCCTTGAATGAGCAGCAGCTGGACTCCGCGAGATACGAAGGAAGACTTCATGAAATCGACCACCATCCGTCAACCCCGCACTAGGAGCGCCGTACTCGATGCCGTTCACGAGGGCGCGACGGACCTGTACCGGCTGGGCTTCATCGACAAGCGACGAATGGCCGAGTTCGACGCCATGTGCCTGCCGCCGATCCCCAAGTACACCCGCACGCGCATCGTCGCCCTGCGCCGGCGCCTTCAGCTGAGCCAGGCGGTGATGGCCAGCGTGATGAATACCAGCGTGTCGACCGTGCGCAAGTGGGAGCAGGGCGACAAGCAGCCGAGCGGGCCGTCACTGAAGCTGCTAGACCTGCTGGATCGAAAGGGGCTGGGGGCGATGCTCTGAAAACTGGCCGCCCGCGCGTGGGCGCGCAGGCGCGCAGACTCTGACGCTTACTCCGCGGTCGCCCCGTCAAACCGATATCGGATTCAACTTCTCCGCATCGATTTTGTACTGCTTCATCGCCCGTGCCACGTCTTTACCATTCATCTTCCCCTCCGCCGCCAGCGCCGCAATCGCCGCGTGGGCGATGTAGTAGCGGTCGACCTCGAAGAAGCGACGCAGGTTAGCGCGGGTATCGGATCGGCCGAAACCGTCCGTGCCCAACACGGTGTAGTGCATCGGGACAAAGGCGCGGATCTGGTCGGCGAAGGAGCGCACGTAGTCGGTGGCGGCAATGGCGGGGCCTTGGCGGCCTTCCAGGCACTCGGTGACATACGCCTTACGCGGTGTCTTGTCCTCGGGATGGAAACGATTGTGGCGCTCGGCCTCGAACCCATCCCGCCGCAGCTCGGTAAAGCTCGGGCAACTCCAGATATCCGCTGACACCCCGAAGTCCTTATCCAGCAACTCGGCGGCAGCAATCGCCTCACGCAGGATCGTGCCACTCCCCAACAGCTGCACCCGCAGCTCCCCCTTCTTCGGCTTGCCGGCATCCTTCAGCAGGTACATGCCCTTCAGGATGCCCTCGGCCGCGCCTTCGGGCATGTCCGGATGCGGGTAGTTTTCGTTCATCAGGGTTAGGTAGTAGTACTCGTCCACCTGGTCTTCCAGCATCCGCTTCATGCCGTGCTGCAGGATCACCGCCACTTCGAAGCCGAAGGTGGGGTCGTAGGCCTTGCAGTTCGGGATGGCGCCCGCCAGCAGGTGCGAATGGCCGTCCTGGTGCTGCAGGCCTTCACCATTGAGGGACGTGCGGCCGGCGGTGGCGCCCAGCAGGAAGCCGCGCGAACGCATGTCGGCCGCCTGCCAGGCGCTGTCGCCGATGCGCTGGAAGCCGAACATGCTGTAGTAGATGTAGAACGGCAGCATCGGCTGGTCGGAGCTGGAATAGCTGGTGGCCGCAGCCATCCAGCTGCAGAAGGCGCCGGCTTCGGTGATGCCCTCCTCGAGCACCTGGCCGGTTTTGTCTTCGCGGTAGTACATCAGCTGGTCGGCGTCCACGGGCTTGTACTTCTGGCCGTCGCGGGCGTAGATGCCGATCTGGCGGAACAGGCCTTCCATGCCGAAGGTGCGGGCCTCGTCGGCAACAATGGGCACCACGCGCGGGCCCACCTGCTTGTCGCGCAGCACGATGTTCAGGCACTGCACGAAGCTCATGGTGGTGGAGTTTTCGCGTTCGCCGGTGTTCTTGAGCAGGCGCTCGAACACTTCAAGTTTCGGCGCGGTCAGTTCAACGCTGGTCTTGGCGCGGCGCTGCGGCAGGTAGCCGCCCAGCTTCTCGCGGCGTGACTTGAGGTATTCCACTTCCGGGCTCTTTTCGCCCGGGTGGTAGAACGGCACGTCGGCCAGCTTGTCGTCGCTGATGGGGATCTGGAAGCGGTCGCGGAAGGCTTTCACCGCGCTGTCGTCGAGCTTCTTGGTCTGGTGCGTGGGGTTTAACGACTCGCCCCAGCTGCCCATGCCGTAGCCCTTCACGGTCTTGGCCAGGATGACGGTGGGCTGGCCGGTGTGGTTCACGGCGCTGTGGTAGGCGGCGTACACCTTGTGCGGGTCGTGGCCGCCGCGGTTGAGGCGGGCGATGTCCTGGTCGCTGAGGTTGCTGACCAGGTTCTTGGTGGCCTCGTACTTGCCGAAGAAATTCTCGCGCGTGTAGGCGCCGCCGAAGGCCTTGCAGTTCTGGTACTCGCCGTCCACGGTTTCCATCATCAGCTTTTGCAGCACGCCCTCGGTGTCGCGCGCCAGCAGCGGGTCCCAGTAGCTGCCCCACACCAGCTTGAGCACGTTCCAGCCGGCGCCGCGGAAGCTGCCTTCCAGCTCCTGGATGATCTTGCCGTTGCCACGCACCGGGCCGTCCAGGCGCTGCAGGTTGCAGTTGACGACGAACACCAGGTTGTCCAGGCCTTCGCGGCCGGCAACACCAATCGCGCCCAGGCTCTCGGGCTCGTCGGTTTCGCCGTCGCCCAGGAAGCACCAGACCTTGCGGTCGGAAGGTTCGATCAGTCCGCGGTTCTCGAGGTATTTCAGGAAGCGCGCCTGGTAGATGGCGCTGATCGGGCCCAGGCCCATGCTCACCGTGGGGGTCTGCCAGTAGTCGGGCATCAGCCACGGGTGCGGGTAGCTGGAGATGCCCTTGCCGTCCACGTCCATGCGGAAGTGGTTGAGCTGGTCTTCGCTGAAGCGGCCTTCCAGGAAGCTGCGGGCGTAGATGCCCGGCGAGCTGTGGCCCTGGATGTAGAGGATGTCGCCGGGATGCGAGGCGCTGGGCGCGCGCCAGAAGTGGTTGAAGCCGACGTCGTACAGCGTGGCGCCCGAGGCGAACGAAGCGATGTGGCCGCCCAGGTCGCCGGGCTTGCGGTTGGCTTTCACCACCATGGCCATCGCGTTCCAGCGGATGATGCTGCGGATGCGCCATTCCAGGTTCGCGTCGCCGTCGCTCTTGGCTTCCAGGTGCGCGGGGATGGTGTTGATGTACTGCGTGGTGGGGTTGAATGGCATCTGGCCGCCGGCGCGGCGGGTGAGTTCCACCATGCGCTCGAGCAGGTGGTGGGCGCGCTCGGGGCCGTCGTGGTCCAGCACCGCCTTGAGCGATTCCATCCACTCACGGGTTTCGGTGGGGTCGAGGTCGTTTTCCAATACGTCGGTCAGCCAGTTCATGTCCCTTCCCTAGTGGCCGGCGCCTGGCTCGGCCTTGTTGTTTTGGTATTGCCCGGAGTTTAGCGCAGGCCGGGGACCCGCCGCCCCCATACGCGGGGGAATGCATCGCGGCCGCCAGAGGCTATGCTGGGGCAGGTCGTGTCCCCGGGGGACAGATGGTCAGCCAGCCCAGGAAAGCCGCCGTCCTTCGTCGTCGCGCGCCCCGCAGGGTGGACTGGCGGCACAGCCTGCGCACCCGGCTGGTGCTGCTGTCGAGCATCAGCAGCGTGCTGCTGATGGCGGCGCTGGCGCTGGTGTTCTACGTGGCCATGCGCGGGCTGCTGGTGGACACCGCCCGCAGCGACATGCGCAGCCTGGCGCAACAGACCACGCGCGGCCTGGAAGCCACGCTGGGCTCGGTGCAGGTCAGCGCGCAGAACCTGGCCGCCAACGCCGCCGGCATCGGCCGCGAGCCGATGGGGCTGCGCGTGCTGCTGATGTCCACCCTGGTCTCGGATCCGGCCATCGTGGGCGCAATGCTGATCATCGAGCCGGGGCGGCTTTCGCCCGACGACCCGGGCTACAGCTGGTATGTGCGCCGTTCGGGCGACGGCACGGCGGAATCGTCGGTGCCCGACCTGGGCTACGACTACCGGGTGATGCCCTGGTACCTCCGCACCACCACCGCCGACAAACCGTGGTGGTCGGAACCCTATGCCAACGCCGCCACGGGCGGGGCCACCTACATCACCTACAACCTGCCGCTGCGGCGGCCGGCGCAGGACGGGCTGCCGGGGATGGCCATCGGCATGGTGAGGGTGGACGTGCCGGTGTCCAGGCTCAGCGCGCTGCTGGGCGAGGTGCCGGCGGACAACACGCTGCAGTCGGTGCTGCTGTCGCCCGAGCTGGGCTTCGTGCTGCATCCCGATCCGGTGATGCGCGACCAGGGCACCCTGCCCGCGCTGGTGACGCAGGGCGGCCGCAGCGACCTGGCGCCGCTTTTGCAGGCGCTGCAGGCGGGCCAGGCGATAGAGTTCGAACACGTCACCACGCGCGCCAGCCGCGCGGCGGCGCGGGGCGAGAAGCGCTTCACGCTGGCCTACCCGGTGGCCGACACGGGCTTCGCGTTCACGCTTACGGCGTCCAACCGCTACGTGCTGTCGCAGTTGCGCCAGATCACGGCATGGGGCGTGCTGGCGGGACTGGTGATGGCGCTGGCTGGCATGGCGCTGGTGCGGCGCGCGTCGCGGCTGATCTCGCAGCCCATCGAGGACCTCACCGAATCGGCGCAGCACCTGGCGCTGGGTGAGTTCGACTTCCCGCTGCGGCACGTGAACCGGGTGGACGAGGTGGGCGTGATGGCGCGGGCGTTCGACAGCGCGCGTTCGTCCATCAAGCAGCAGATGGAGGAGATCGCCGACATGGGCGTGGCCCGGATGAAGATCGAGCGCGAGTTCAACATCGCGCGCGATATCCAGCTGGCCATGCTGCCCGTGGGAACCGAGTTCGACGTGGGCGACGCCAAGGTGGAAGTGCACGGCATGCTGCAGCCGGCGAAGGCGGTGGGTGGAGATTTCTACAACCTGTTCGAGCGCGACGGCGACGCGGTGTGGTTCGTGATCGGCGACGTGTCGGACAAGGGCGTGCCGGCGGCGCTGTTCATGGCGCGCACCATGACGGTGCTGGAAGTGGCGGCGCAGCTGGGCGGGTCGCCTGGGCGGGCGCTGCACGAGGCGGCCAAGCACCTGGTGGCGAACAACGACACCTGCATGTTCGCCACGGTGCTGTGCGGGGTGCTTGAGCTGCGCACCGGCGCGCTTTCGCTGGCCAGTGCCGGCCACGAGGCGCCGGTGCTGCTGCGTGCGGACGGGCGGCGCGAGTTCCTGCCGGTGCCCTCGGAAGAACCCCTGGGCGTGTCGGTGGCCGACAGCTACCCGGTGTGGCGCGGACGGATGCAGCCGGGCGACACCCTGTTCACCTACACCGACGGCATTACCGAGGCCTTCGACCGCGGGCAGGAGCCGTTCGGCACCCAGCGGCTGCTCGATGCACTCGACCCCGCGCTGGGGGCGAAGGCGCAGTGCAAGCGCGTGGTGGACGCGGTGAACAGCTTCGCAGGCGACGCGCCACAGTCCGACGACATCACGGTGTTCGCGCTGCGCTTCAACCGCGACGCCCGTGCGCAGGAGCGATTCAGCGTGCAGGCCTACCTGCGCGCACCGCTGCCGCCCGATGCGGTGGGGCAGCTGATAAACGAGGTGGACGCGGGGCTGGCCGGCCACGGGCTGCCCGCCACGCTGATGCACGACGTGCACCTGGTGCTGGAAGAAGTGACCTGCAACGTGCTGAGCCACGGCAAGGTGCGCGGTCGCGACCCGGCGCTGGAGCTGCTGGTGGCGGTGGATGGCAGCCGGCTTTGCCTGGAATTCCGCGACGACGGGCTGGCGTTCGACCCGCTCAGCCAGCCGGCGCCCGACCTGGACGCGGACATCGGCGAGCGGCCCATCGGTGGCCTGGGCGTGCACCTGGTGCGCCAACTGGCCGAAGAAGTCGCTTACAGTCGAGAACACCATCACAATGTGCTGCGCGTGGTGCTGCACATCACCCACCGGGAACCCAACGCATGAGCCTCACCATCGAAATCGCCCCGCTTGCCAACGGCAACCAGCGCCTGGCCCTGGCCGGCCGGCTGGACACCCACACTTATTCCGAACTCGACACGCAGCTGGCGCCGATGCTGGCGTCGGGCATCCAGTCGCTGGTGCTGGACCTGGCCGGCCTGGAGTACATCAGTTCGGCCGGCGTGCGATCGATCTTCAAGGCGCGCAAGGCGCTGGCCGCGCACGGCGGCAAAGTGGTGGTGGTGAACCCCCAGCCGCAAATCCAGAAAGTCTTCGACGTGGTGAAGGCCGTCCCCCTCGAAGAAATCTTCCCCACCATGGAAGAAGCCGACGCCTACCTGGACGCCATGCAGCGCAAGGTGCTCAACACCGACCCCGACGACGACTGAACGCTCGTCGCCAATCACTGCGTCACTGGCGCAGCAGGTACGTGGAAGCGCAAAAACGGGGTCAGGTTCACTTATCAAGTGAACCTGACCCCGTTCTTGGGTTTACGTGCGGGCGGAGCGGATCTGGGCGTCTACGGCGGCTATGGCGGTCATGTTGACGATTCGGCGGACGGTGGCCGACGGGGTGAGGACGTGAGCGGTGCTGGCCAGGCCCATCAGGATCGGGCCGATGCCGACGCCGTCGGTGACGCTGCGCACCAGGTTGTAGCCGGCGTTGGCGGCGTCGAGGTTGGCGAACACCAGCAGGTTGGCGCGGTCGGTGAGGCGCGAGTTCGGGAAGATGCGCTCGCGGGCCTCGGCGTTGAGGGCGATGTCGGCGTGCATTTCGCCTTCGACCTCGAGCTTGGGCGCGCGCTGGCGCAGGATCTGCAGCGCGTCGCGCATCTTCTGCGAGCTGTGCGATTCGCTGGAGCCGAAGTTGGAATGGCTCACCAGCGCCGCCTTGGGCACGATGCCGAACAGCTTGAGGCGGAACGCCGCCTGGATCACCGATTCGGCAATCTCGGCCGCGGTCGGGTCCACATTCACGTGCGTGTCGGTGAAGAACAGCACGCCCCGGTCGTTGAGCACCGCGCTGAGCGCGGACAGGCCGCGGGTTTCGCTTTCCACGCCCAGTATCTCGCGCACGTAACGCAGCTTGCGCACGTAGCGGCCCACCACCCCGCACAGCAGCGCGTCGGCCTCGCCACGGCGCACCATCAGCGACGCAATCACCACGTCGCGCGAGCGCACCAGCGCCTTGGCCGCGGACGGCGTGATGCCCTTGCGCTGCATGATCTCGTGGTAGAGCTGCCAGTAATCGTTGAAGCGCGGGTCGTCGTCGATGTTGGTCACGTCCACGTCCACGCCGATGCGCAGCCGCAGCCCCAGCCGCGCAATGCGGCGCTCGATGATGGCCGGCCGGCCGACCAGGATCGGCCGCGCCAGACCTTCGTCCACCACGGTCTGCACGGCGCGCAGCACGGTTTCTTCCTCGCCCTCGGCGTACACCACGCGCTTGCGGTCGGCGCGGGCGCGGTCGAACACCGGCTTCATCAGCAGGCCGGTGCGGAACACCCAGCTGCTGAGGCGGTCGCGGTAGGCGGGCATGTCCTCGATGGGTCGGGTGGCGACGCCCGAATCCATCGCCGCCTGCGCCACGGCAGGTGCGAGTGACACCAGCAGGCGCGGGTCGAACGGGCGCGGGATCAGGTATTCGGGACCGAACGAAGGCGTTTCGCCGGCATAGGCCGCACCCAGGTCGGTGGCTTCCCGGCGCGCCAAATCGGCGATCGCGCGCACGCAGGCCAGCTTCATCGGTTCATTGATGCTGGTGGCGCCCACGTCCAGCGCGCCGCGGAAAATGTAGGGGAAGCACAGCGCGTTGTTCACCTGGTTGGGATAGTCGCTGCGGCCGGTGGCGATGATGGCGTCCGGGCGCGCCAGCTTGGCCAGCGCCGGGTCGATCTCGGGCGTGGGGTTGGCCAGCGCGAAGATGATCGGCCGCGCGGCCATGGTGGCCAGCATCTCGGGCTTGAGGATGCCGCCCGCCGACACGCCCACGAACACGTCGGCTCCGCACACGATCTCGGCCAGGCAGCGCGCCGTGGTGTCGCGCGCATAGCGCACGATGCCGGCGTTGAAGCCGCCAGGTTCCAGGTCGGCGCGGCCGGCGTGCAGCACGCCGTCGCGGTCGCTGACCAGGATGTTTCCGGGCTTCATGCCCAGCGCCACCAGCATGTCCAGGCAGGCGATGCCGGCCGCGCCGGCGCCGCTCACCGCCAGCTTCACGTCGGCGATGTCCTTGCCCACCACGTGCAGCGCGTTCAGTACCGCTGCACCGACGATGATCGCGGTGCCGTGTTGGTCGTCGTGGAACACGGGGATCTTCAGTCGCTCGCGCAGCTTCTTTTCCACCACGAAGCACTCGGGCGCCTTGATGTCCTCGAGGTTGATGCCGCCGAACGTGGGCTCGAGGCTGGCGATGATGTCCACCAGCTTGTCGGGGTCGTTCTCGTTGATCTCCAGGTCGAACACGTCGATGCCGGCGAACTTCTGGAACAGCACGCCCTTGCCCTCCATCACCGGCTTGCCCGCGAGTGGCCCGATGTTGCCCAGGCCCAGCACGGCGGTGCCATTGGTGATGACGCCCACCAGGTTGCCGCGCGCCGTCAGCGAGCTGACCTGGCTGGGGTCGGCCACGATGGCCTCGCAGGCCGCGGCCACGCCGGGCGAATACGCCAGCGCCAGGTCGCGCTGGGTGACCATCGCCTTGGTGGGCGTGACCCGGATTTTTCCGGCGGGCGCCAGACGGTGGTAGTCGAGGGCGGCTTGCTTGAAATCGTCGTGTTCGGACATGGGTCGGGGCAGTCTCGGGCTGGGCGCGGGGCGCCGCCTTGGAAGGGAGTTCGATTGTAGCGGCCAGATGCGACCGATGCGGACGGGCCCGTATGGCGCCTGGCGGGGCCCCACGGTCCACCGCCGCGGCGCACCAATTGAGATTGATTCTCAAATGATATAGATTCGCATTCCCATTGACAAAGCCAAACCAAGGTGGATCCGGATGTCTGCTGCGCGCGTGCTCGCCACCCTTGTTGCCTGGATGTTCGCCCTCGCCCTCGCCATGCCCGCCGCCCAGGCGCGCGACGAGCTGGTGTTCGTGTTCCAGAAACAGAAAGAGCCCGCCGCCCTGCGCGAAGCGGCCCAGCAGCTCAGCGCCGCCCTGGAGCAGCAGTTGGACCGCCCGGTCCGGGTGATCGTGCCTTTGGACTATTCGGCGTCGGTGCAGGCGTTGGCCAGCGGCCAGGCCGACGCCGCCTACCTCAGCTCGCTGCCGTTCCTGCTGGCGCGACGCGACGGCGGCGCCGAACTGCTGCTGGCCGAACAGCGCGTGGACACGCGCGGCATTGCACGCACCGACTACGACTCGATTTTTGTCGTGCGCGCCGACAGCCCGCTGCGCCAGTTGTCCGACCTCAAGTCCCAGGCCTCGGGCCTGCATATGGTGTTCACCAGCCCCACCAGCACCAGCGGCTACGTCTTCGCGTACCGGCGGCTGATCGAAATGGGCCTGCTGGCGCGCAAGCAGGACCCGCGCAAGGCATTCCGACAGGTGTCCTTCGGCGGCTCCTACACCCAGGCCCTGCGCGAAGTCGCTGATGGCCGCGCCGACATCGCCGCCGTCAGCGACTACACGATGGAGGGCCCCAGCGCCGACATCTACCTGCCGGCGGACCAGCGCGCCGGACTGCGGATACTGGGCCGCACCCCGGGCGTACCCACGCACCTGGTGGCCGTGCGCAAAGGCCTGGACCAGCCCACGCGCGACGGCATCCGCCGGGCGCTGCTGGCGATCAGCCGCACCCAGCCGCAGCTGCTGGCCGACGTCTATGGCGCCTCGCGCTTCGTCGAGGTCGACGAAGACGCGCACGTCGCCGCCGCCGTGGACGCCATCGAAGGCACCGGCATCCCGATCGAAGGGCTTTCCCGCTGAACATGCTTGCCCCAGCGCCGATCGCCCGCCTGACGCAGGTCACGGTGGTGGTGGGCGACGGCGTTCGCGTGCTCGACCGCCTGTCGCTGGACTTCGCGTCCGGATCGCACGTGGCCATCGTCGGCCCGTCGGGCAGCGGCAAGACCACGCTGATGCGGGTGCTGGCCGGCGACTGCACGCCGCAGGAGGGCGAGGTGGCCGTGCAGGGCCGGGTCGCCAGCATCCACCAGGATTACCGACTGGTCGGATCAAGCTCGGCGCTGACCAACGTCCTGCATGGCGCGGCGGCCGAAGCGGGACTGCTGCGTTCGCTGACCGGCTACGGCGCGCAGCGGCGCGCGCGGGCCCTGGGCTGGTTGGAAAAGTTCGGCCTGCTGGCCCGGGCGCGGGTGCGCGTGGACCAGCTGAGCGGCGGCGAACAGCAGCGCGTGGCGATCGCCCGCGCGCTGATGTCGCACCCCACGATCCTGCTCGCCGACGAACCCGCCGCGTCGCTTGACCCGGCGTCGGCGCGCGCGCTGATGCAGCTTCTCGATGAGCTGCGGCGCAAGCAGGGCCTGACGCTGATCAGCGTGCTGCACGACGCGCAGCTGGCCGATGAGTTCGCCGACCGCGTAGTGCGCCTGCCGGTCGAATGCCCGGGCGAGAACCTGCCGGCGCCCACACCAGCGCCCGTGCCGGCGCCACCGACCGTCCCGGCCGCGCCTGCCCTGCCGCGGCCCGGTTCCGAGGACCCGGGCTCGCCGGCCGCGGCCTTCGCGCGCGCGACCGCCGGCGCGCAGCGTCCGGCGTGGCGTCGCTGGCTGGGCGGCGGCCTGGCCCTTGGCGCCGTGGCCGCCATCAGCGCGTTTGCCGTCAGCGCGCTCGAGCTGCAGCTGCCGCAGGCGGGCGCCGGGCAGAACGCCGCGCGTTTCGCATCGGCGCTGGTGCCCAGCGCCGAACAGTTCATGGCGCTGGATTTCACCGCACTGGGCGTGGCCCTGCTCGATACGCTGCTGATGGCGTGGCTGGGCACCCTGGTTGCGATCGCGCTGGCGCTGCCGCTGGCGGCGTGCGCTGCGCGCAATGTCGGGCCGGCCTGGCTGCGGCGGCCCACCCGCGCGCTGCTCAACGCCATTCGCGCCGTGCCGTCGCTGCTGTGGGCGCTGCTGGCGGTGGGAGCGTTCGGCCTGGGCGCACTGCCTGGCGTGCTGGCGCTGGCCGTCTATTCGCTGGGCTATCTCACCAAGTTCTATTACGAAGCCCTGGAAAGCGTCGACGAGCGCGTGCCGCAGGCGCTGCGTGCCCTCGGGCTGTCGCGTGCGCAGCGGTTCTTCGCGGCGGTTGCGCCCGCCAGCCGACTGGCGCTGATGTCGGCCAGCGTGTTCATGCTCGAGTACAACTTCCGCACCGCCACGGTCCTGGGCATCGTCGGCGCCGGCGGCATCGGCTACGAACTCAAGATGGCCGTGGACTGGGGCAACTGGCACGTGGTGGGCGTGATCCTGGTCATCCTTGTGGCCGCCGTGATCGCGTTCGATATGGCGGCTTCGCGGCTGCGGCGCGCGTTCGTCTAAGCCGCGCGCTAGAGCCCCAGCACCAGGTCGTCGGCGTCCACCCGGTCGAGCCGGATCTTGTTGGCGAACAGCGAGAACGCCAGCATGCCGGCCAGCCCGTTCGCCCGCTGCATCCACGGCGGCAGGTAAAGCGGCGCGGCGATGGCGCCGGTGTCGAACGCGCCCTCCAGCGCGAACACGTCTTCCAGCGCCAGCTTGCCCGCGAACAGCTGCCTGGCCTGGCCCAGCTTGTGATGGCGCAGGCACCAGCGGAAATAGGTGTGCACCGACAGCAGGCCGCGCAGGTAGACGGTGTCCTTGGTGAAGGCCGCCCCGCCGCCCAGCGGCACCCCCCGGAACACGCGCTGGCTGGACGTGAAGCTGTCCACCGGGCTTTGGCCCGAGGCAATGAAGAAGCGGAACACGTCGACGAAATCGGCGCCATGGATGGCCTTGTCGATGGCGACGATGCGCAGGCTGATGCGCTTCATTCGCTCGATGTCCATCGAACCCGAGATCAGTTCGGCGAACGTGGCCAGGCCTTCCTGCGTGGCCGTGGTGCGGGGCGAGCCGCGCGCCATCGACTTGAAGTGCGGCTGCTCGCGGCCGTTGAGCCCGGTGAGCGAATGCACGAACGCCTCGTGCACGAGCAGCTGGTTGCGGTCGTATTCGGAAAATCCGGTATTCGTGCGCAGGCGGATGCGGGTCGGGCTGGCCGCGGCCTTCGATATCAGGTTCGGGTCCAGTTCAACCCGCACCTTGTGCCCGGTGAAGAAGGCATCAATGGCGGTTTGCAGCTCCAGCTGCACGGTTTCGGCGGGCAGCACGTAGTCGGGCTCGACTTCGCGCAGCTCCTGGTCCATCTCGTTGGCCAGGCCGATGAAGTGCTGCGCGGCGTCCAGGTGCGTGGGGCCGTCACCGGGCAGCGTTTCGGTGGGACGGCCGAACAGGCGCGCCGAATAGGCGGTGACGCGATGGGTGCCCACCGCGTCCAGCAGGCGGGTGGCGATGCGCCAACTTTCCGAGGTCAACAGCAGGTAGCGGCCCAGCGGGTCGTCGGGGTCGGCGGCCTGGTCCACGGCCTCCAGCTCGGCCCGGATGGCGTGGTAGTCGCCGCGCGGGTAGTCGATCTTGGGAAGGTGGATGCGGCCGATCTTCCATGCGGCCAGGAATTGATCCTGCGCCTGCGCCGGCCAGCTCACCGACTCCAACAGCCGGATGCCGCGCACCGCCGCCACCAGGCGCGCGTCGAGCGCGGCGTGGTGGGCCAGCGATCGCTCGGCGTCGCTCATCAGCGGCGCCCGAGCTTGTCCTTGTTGCGCTTGTGCGCGGCCGTCTTGGCCAGCGCTTCCTCGGCGCGGCGCGCGGCCTGGGTGACCACCGCCGCCTCCACTTCGCCGCGCAGCTTGAGGAAGTGCAGGAAGCGCGCCTCGTCCAGCGTGTCGTCCTCGATGGCGGCGCGCACGGCGCATCCGGGCTCGTTGCCGTGCACGCAGTCGCGGAACCGGCAGCCGCTCGCCAGCGCCTCGATGTCCTCGAACGCGTCAACGATGTCCTCGTCGCCGCTGAACTTCACTTCGCGCATGCCGGGCGTGTCGATCAGGCAGCCGCCCTGCGGCAGCGGCGTCAGCACGCGCGAGGTGGTGGTGTGCCGGCCGCGCGAGTCGTTGCCGCGCACGGTGTTGGTTTTCATCTTTTCGCGGCCCAGCAGCGTGTTGGTGAGCGTGGACTTGCCGGCGCCGGAACTGCCCACCAGCACCACCGTGTGGCCCGCGGCCAGGTAGGGATGCAGCACCGCGGTGCTGGCCGCGTCCCTGGCGTTCACGGCGTGGATGGGCACGCCCGACTCTTCCACTTCGATCAGCAGGTCGATGCAGTCCTCGACGATCTCGCACTCGTCGGCCTTGGTCAGCACCAGCACCGGGTCGGCGCCGCTGGCGCGGATCACCACCAGGTAGCGTTCGATGCGGCGCGGGTTGAAGTCCTGGTCCAGCCCGACCACCACCAGCACGTGGTCGACGTTCGCAGCGATCAACTGCTGGCGGTGATGTTCGCCGGCGGCGCCGCGCTTGAGGATGGACCGTCGCGGCAGGAACGCCAGGATGTTCTTGCCCGCTTCATCCAGCGTCACCCAGTCGCCCACCGCGGCGCGGTTCTCGGGCGGGCAGCGCGGGCGGGTCCAGGGCAGCGGCGGCTGCACCTTGATGATTTCGTCGGCCTGGGTGGCCACGTCGTAGGCGCTGCGGTGCTGGCCGACCACCCGGGCCAGGCGGCTGCCCTGGGCGGCGGCGAGCGCGGCGCGGCTGGTGTCGTCGTCGGGCCAGCCAATGGCGCGCAGGCGGTCTAGGGCTTCTGGGGTAGGCTGCATTACCCGGGATGATACCCCTGCCTGCACGCTCCACTCACCGCCCGGCAACGAGGATATCTTTATGGAACGATTCCGAATCGTAGTGCTCTCCCTGGCCGGCCTGGGTTTCCTGGGCTTCGGCCTGGCCATCGTGGCGGCTCCAGAGGCCGTGCTGGGAGCGGTTGGTATCTCGGGAACCACCGCCGGCATGATTGAACTGCGGTCATTTTACGGCGGGCTGGAGCTGGGCCTGGGCGCGTTCCTGCTCGCCTGTGCCGCCAAGCCGGCTTGGCGCCTGCCGGGCCTGTGGTCGGTGGCCCTCATCAACGGCGGCATCGGCGCGGCGCGACTGCTGGGCATCGGCCTGACCGGGGAGTTCACCGGCTTCTTCATCGGCGCCCTGGTCTGGGAGATCGGCTTCACGCTGGCGGCGATCGTCGCCCTGCGGGGCAGCAAGGCCTGACAGGCGGCAGGATTGGGCTGAAAGCGCGTCAAGATTCCGTTAATCTCGGCGCACGATCCCTGCTCCGAGTCCGCTGTCACCATGCCCCATTCGCCCCTGCCGACCCGCCTGAGCCTTCGCGAGGTCCGTTACGACATCCGCGGTGAACTGTCCCGCCGCGCCCGCGAACTCGAGGGCCAGGGCCGGCAGCTGATCCGCCTGAACATCGGCAACCCCGGCGCGTTCGGTTTCCGCACCCCGGCGCACCTGCAGGACGCGCTGGCCGGCAACGTGGCCGACAGCGACCCGTATACGCACCAGCAGGGCCTGCCGCTGGCGCGCGAGGCGCTGGCGCTGTTCCACCGCCGGCGCGGCACGCCCCATGCCCACGCCGACCGCGTGTTCATCGGCAACGGCGTCAGCGAGCTGATCGACATTTCCCTGCGCGCCCTGCTCAACCCGGGCGAGGAAGTGCTGCTGCCCAGCCCCGACTACCCGCTGTGGAGCGCGGCCACCATCCTCAACCAGGGCCGGCCGGTGTACTACGCCTGCCGCCCGGAGAATGGTTTCCTGCCCGACCCGGACGAGATCGAGAAGCTCATCACCCCGCGCACCCGCGCCCTGGTGGTGATCAACCCGAACAACCCCACCGGTGCGAACTATCCGCGCGAGATCCTGCAGCGGCTGGTGGACATCGCGGCGCGGCACAGGCTGCTGCTGATGGCCGACGAGATCTACGACGGCATCCTCTACGACCAGGCCGAATTCACACCGCTGGCGCCGCTGGCCGGCGACGTGCCCTGCCTGAGCTTCGGCGGTCTGTCGAAAGTGTGGCGCGCCTGCGGCTGGCGCGTGGGCTGGGCGGTGCTGTCGGGCGACCCGCTGAAGATCGGCGACTACCACCATGCGATGGACCTGCTCAGCGCGCTGCGCCTGTGCGCGAACGTGCCGGCGCAGTTCGCCGTGCCCGCGGCGCTGACCGGCCCGGAAACCATTTTGGAATTGACCGGCGTGGGCGGCCGCCTGCACGAATCGCGGCGCGCGGCGATGGAATGCTGCCAGGCCAGCGAACACCTGTCGCTGGTGGCACCCGCGGGCGCGCTGTACGCGTTCCCGGAAGTCATCGGCGACGCCGCGGTGGATTTCGACGACCAGGCCTTCGCGCTGGAACTGCTGGAGGACGAAGACGTACTGGTGGTGCCCGGCAGCGGCTTCAACGTGCCCGGCTCGCGGCACTTCCGCATCACGCTGCTGCCCGATGCCGCCGTGATACGCGAAGTGTTCGTCCGCATCGACCGCGCGTTGGCCAAGCACGCCGCCCGCGCCCGTGCGCGGCAAGTGGCCTGAGGCTGGCAAACCGGTGGCGCAGCCGCTGAACTACCTGGCGCTGGGCGACTCGTACACCATCGGCGAATCGGTGCCCGAGTCCGGGCGCTGGCCGATGCAGCTGGCCGCGGCGCTGCGCGAACGCGGCGTCACCGTCGCCGACCCGCGCATCATCGCCACCACCGGCTGGTCCACCGACGAACTGTCGGCCGCCATGGACGCGGCCGGGCCGCTGGGCGCCTGGGACCTGGTGAGCCTGCTGATCGGCGTGAACAACCAGTACCGCGGCCGCGACGCGGCCGACTACGCGCGGGAGTTCGCGGCCCTGCTCGAGCGCGCCGTCGCTCTGGCCGGCGGGCGCGCCGACCGCGTGCTGGTGCTGTCGATACCCGATTGGGGCGTAACGCCCTTCGGCCAGGCCTCCGGCCGCGACACGGCCCTGGTTGCCGGTGAGCTGGACGCCTACAACGCCGCCGCGTCGGGCCTGTGCGCGGCCCGCGGGGTCGCCTTCGTGGACGTCGCGCCCATCAGCCGCCAGTTCGGCGCGCATCCGGACGGCGTCGCGGCCGACGGCCTGCACCCCTCGGTGGCGATGTACGCCGCCTGGACCCGGCTGGCGCTGCCGGCCGGCCTCACCCTGCTCAACCCCTCCCCGCGCTAGAGGGGCGTTGGTGTTCAGCGCATGGGGGTAAAATGCCGTATCCCCCACTGGAGCCGGCCATGTCCCTGTCACCCGAAACGCGCGCACGCATCGAATCCATCCTGGGCGCGCACCACGTCGTACTGTTCATGAAGGGCAACCCGCAGGGGCCGCAGTGCGGCTTCTCGGCCAAGGCGGTGGGCATCCTGGGCGGGCTGGTGCCCGGTTTCGGCCACGTGGACGTGCTGGCCGACGCCGAAATCCGCGAAGGCATCAAGGTCTACGGCCAGTGGCCGACCATTCCCCAGCTCTACGTCGGCGGCGAACTGCTGGGCGGCAGCGACATCATCGAGCAGATGCTCAACAGCGGCGAGCTGCACGAGGCGCTGGGCCTGGCCGCGCCCGACCGTACCCCGCCGCCGATCGAGATCACGCCCGCCGCCGCCGAGGCCATCGGCCGCGCCATCGCCGGCAACGACGACGGCGCCGTGCTGCACCTGTCGGTGGACCCGCGCTTCAACGCCCGCTTCGAGCTCAAGCCGGCCACCGGCCAGGAGATCGTCAGCGAGGCCGCCGGCATCCGCCTGCACCTGGACCTCGCCAGCGCGCCCCGAGCCCGCGGCATCCGCATCGACTGGGTGGAAGACGTCCGCGGCGCCGGCCTGGCCATCCACAACCCCAACGCACCGCCCGCCGTGAAGTCCATGACGGTGCAGCAGCTGCACGACCAGATCATCGCCGGCACCATCGACGTGGTGGACGTGCGCCCGGCCCACGCCCGCGCCCTGGCGCCCTTCCCGCACCCGCACGAGGTCCTGGACGAGGACAGCGCCGGCCGCCTGGCCGAACTGCCCAAGGACCTGCCGATCGCCTTCCTGTGCCATCACGGCAACTCCAGCCGCCAGGCCGCCGAGCATTTCCGCAACCTGGGCTTCCACGACCTGTACAACGTCGAGGGCGGCATAGACGCCTGGTCGAGCGATATCGACCCGTCGGTGCCCCGCTACTAAGTGTCCGGTCCAGCCCCCCCAGGTGAGCGCTATTGGCGCACATAGAGCATTTGCGCTAATTTGAGGGCGTCTGCAGGCCCGCCCGGCCGGAGTTCCCTGGCACTCGGGCAATGGCTTGGACCAGGAGGGTGGGATGCGAACTTGGGTGGTGATATCGATGGCCGCGGCGCTGGCCGCCTGCGGCGGTGGTGGCGAACCAGCCGCCGGCACGCCGAACGAGCTGGCTGCCAAGGCCTGCGAGGAAGCGTCCACCTCGCGCCTCGACGGCAAGCTCTACGAGCTCGACATGGCGGCGCTGGCCGCCAGCATGGCGGACGCGCCCAACGGTGAAAAATACCTCACCGCCCCGATCGTCATTGAGCCCGGCCTGACGTCGGAAGTGAAGCAGATCGTGGAATGCACGGTGCGCTTCAGCGACGCCAAGCCGGCGCCGGACGTGGTGGGCTTCCGCTTCAACTGGTAGCGCTTACTCGTCGAAGCGCAGGTGCTTGACCGATTTGCCGTGGCGTCGGATCAGCCGCAGCGCTTCGATGCCGATCTGGATGTGGCGCTCGACGAAGTACTCGGTCACCACGCGGTCGGACGCTTCGGTCTTGATGCCTTCCGGGATCATCGGCTGGTCCGACACCAGCAGCAGCGCGCCGGCCGGGATCGAATTGGCGAAGCCGGCCGAGAAGATCGTCGCCGTCTCCATGTCGATGGCCATGCAGCGCAGCTTGCGCAGGTATTCCTTGAACGGCTCGTCGTGCTCCCAGACGCGGCGGTTGGTGGTGAACACCGTGCCGGTCCAGTAGTCGTGCTCGAGGTCGCGGATCATGGTGGACACGGCGCGCTGCAGCGCGAAGGCCGGTAGCGCCGGCACTTCGGGCAACAGGTAATCGTTGCTGGTGCCCTCGCCGCGGATGGCCGCGATGGGCAGGATCAGGTCGCCCAGCTGGTTCTTGCGCTTGAGCCCGCCGCACTTGCCCAGGAACAGCACCGCCTTGGGGTCGATGGCCGACAGCAGGTCCATCACCGTGGCGGCATTGGCGCTGCCCATGCCGAAGTTGATCATGGTGATGCCGTCGGCGGTGGCGCTGGGCATCGGCCGGTCGGCGCCGACGATCGGTGCGCCGGTGAGGCGCGCGAACGTATTAAGGTAACCGCCGAAATTGGTCAGCAGGATATGTTCGCCGAATTCGCCCAGCGGCACGCCCGTGTAGCGGGGCAGCCAGTTGCTGACGATTTCCTGTTTGTCTTTCACTGTGTTTTCTCCCTGTTGTTTTTCTTCTATGCCTTGCCCGTTCATTCTAACGTGGCCGCCGCGTGAAGGCCCGGCACCCCTTGGCAATGCCCGCCTGGCCCGGCTAGGGTGGGCGCTTCAAAGGGGAGTCCATCCATGTCCATGTGTTTGAAGGCCACGCTGCTGGCCGCCATCACGCTTGCGCTGCCGGCGCTGGCGCCGGCAGCGCAGGAACCGTTCGCCAGCACCTACCGCCCGATCGCCTCGGGCCCGGTGCTGATCCGCAACGCCACCGTGCTGGTGGGCAACGGCGAGCGGCTTGAGGGCGCCGACGTGCTGATGCGCGACGGCCGCATCGCCAAGGTCGGCAAGGGCTTGGCCGACACCGGCGCAACGGTGGTCGACGGCACGGGCAAGTGGGTGACCCCGGGCATCATCGATGTGCACTCGCACTTGGGCGTGTATCCCAGCCCGGGCGTCACCGCGCACGAGGACGGCAACGAAATGACCGCGCCCGTGACCGCCCAGGTCTGGGCCGAACACGGCGTGTGGCCGCAGGACCCGGGCTTCGCCACGGCGCTGGCCGGCGGCGTGACCTCGCTGATGGTGCTGCCCGGCTCGGCCAACCTGATCGGCGGCCGCGGCACCGTGCTCAAGAACGTCGCCGCCCTCACCGTGCAGGACATGAAGTTCCCCGGGGCCCCGCACGGCCTGAAGATGGCCTGCGGCGAAAACCCCAAGCGCGTTTACGGCAGCCAGGGCCAGTCGCCGATGACGCGCATGGGCAATCTGGCCGGCTACCGCGCCGCGTTCATCGAAGCGCAGGCCTACCGCCGCGCTTGGGAAAAGTACGAAGCGGAGCCGGCCCACACCGGCCGCAAGAAGGGCAAGGACGCCGACGCGGCCGAGCCGCCCACGCGCGATTTGAGGCTGGACACGCTGGCCGGCGTGCTGCGCGGCGAGATCACCGTGCAGATCCACTGCTATCGCGCCGACGAGATGGCGCTGATGCTGGACCTGGCCAAGGAATTCGACTTCAAGATCGCCGCCTTCCACCACGCCGTGGAGGCCTACAAGATCGCCGACCGGCTGGCCGGGGAAGGCGTATGCGGCGCGCTGTGGGCCGACTGGTGGGGCTTCAAGATGGAGGCCTACGACGGCATCCAGGAAAACATCGCCCTGGTGGACCGCCCGGACAAGGGCTGCGCGATCGTGCATTCGGATTCCGCCGAAGGCATCCAGCGCCTGAACCAGGAAGCGGCGAAGGTGATGGTGCGCGGCGAGCGCGTGGGCCTTGAGCTGCCGCCCGAACGCGCCATCCGCTGGCTCACCACCAACGCCGCGCGCGCCATCGGCATCGCCGACCAGACCGGCGAACTGTCCGCGGGCAAGATGGCCGACGTGGTGGTGTGGAGCGGTAATCCCTTCAGCGTCTACGCCAAGGCCGAAAACGTCTACGTGGACGGCGCCCTGCTGTACGACATCAACGATCCGTCGAGGCAGCCCGTCACCGACTTCATGCTCGGCCAGGAGGTGGCGCCATGAAGCGCCTGCTGATTGCTTTCACGCTTGCCCTCGCCCTGCCCGTCGCCGCGCAGGACCTGCTGGTGCGCAACGCCACCGTGCACACCGCCGGCGCCCAGGGCACGCTCAAGGGCCGCGACGTGCTGGTGCAGGGCGGCGTGGTGCGCGCCGTGGGAGCCAACCTCGCCGCGCCCGCGGGCGTCACCGTGGTGGACGCCAGGGGCCGGCCGCTGACGCCGGGCCTGTTTGCCGGCCTCACGGGCCTGGGCATCGAGGAAGTGTCGGGCGAGGCCGCCACCGTGGACGCCAACCTCGCGCTGGGCGCGATGATGCCGGCGCACGAGGGCAGCTCGTGGCGCCCGGAGTTCGACGTGGACGTGGCCTACAACCCGCGCTCGGCCGCGATCGCGGTGACGCGGGTGGAGGGCATCACCTTCACCGTGCTGTCGCCGGGCAGCCTGCCGGGCGGCAGCTTCGTCGCCGGACAGGGCAGCGCGATGCTGCTCGACGGTCGCTTCGACGCCGCGTTGGCCGGCAGCCGCAGCCTGTTCGTGAACCTGGGTGCCGGCGCTTCGCCGCTTTCGGGCGGCAGCCGCGCGGGCCAGTGGATGCTGCTTGAACAGGCCGTGTCCGAGGCCCGCGCCGGCAGTGGCGACGGCCTGCTGACGCGCGCCGGCCGCACCGCGCTGGCGCGCTACCTGGCCGGTGGCCGCGTGGTCTTCCACGTGGACCGCGCGGCGGACATCCGGCAGGTGCTGGCGTTCGCGCGCAGGCAGGGCATGAAGCCGGTGATCGTCGGCGGCAGCGAGGCCTGGATGGTGGCGGCCGAACTGAAAGCCGCGAACGCGCCGGTGTTCGTGGACGCGCTTGCCAACCTGCCTTCGAGCTTCGACGCCCTGGGCTCCACGCTCGAAAACGCCGCGCGCCTGCATCGGGCCGGCGTGGTGGTGGGCTTCACCCAGGGCGGCGACGCCACCCACAACGCGCGCAAGATCCGCCAGCTGGCCGGCACGGCCGTGGCGTATGGCCTGCCGTGGGAAGCCGGGCTCGCGGGCCTGACTTCGGTGCCGGCCCAGGTGTTCGGGCTGTCGGCGCAGCGCGGCCGCATCGAAGTGGGCCAGGTGGCCGACCTGGTGCTGTGGAGCGGCGACCCGCTGGAAGTGAACACGCTGGCCGAACAAGTGTGGTTCGCCGGCAAGCCCGCCAGCATGCGTTCGCGCCAGACTGAGCTGCGCGACCGCTACCTGGCGCCGGAAGCCGCCCTGCCGCGGGCCTATTCCGGCCGCTGATCGGCCGCGCGATCAGCGGAAGTTGATCGTGCGGATGATCTTCACTTCTTCGTCGAGCGGCTGGAAACGCCATTTGCGCAGCGACGCCAGCACCGAGCGCTCGAAGGTGCCGCGCGGCTTGGCCGACAGGATCCGCACGTTGGCGACGCTGCCGTCGCGGCGTACGGTGATCTGCACCTCCACCGAGCCGGTGATGCCGCTGCGCAGGGCAACGGGCGGATAGTCCGGCTGCGGCGTGCTGACGGCGATCGGCGTCAGCCGCTTCGGCACGGCGGCGGCGACGGCGGCTGCCGCCGCCTGCGCGGCGGCCTGTGCGTTGACGATGCGCGCGGCCTCGGCCGCCTCTGCCACCTTACTTTCGGCCAAGCGCGCTTCGCGCTGCTTGCGGGCCGCTTCCTGCGCGGCGCGGCGGCGCTGTTCGGCCACGCGCGCGGCCTCGGCGTCAACGGGACCCGGCGCCGTGGGCGCCGCGGCGGGCCGGGCCGGCGCGGCGATGCCGGCCGCACGAGCGGCGGCGGCGGCGCGCGCCTCCTCCAGCTTGCGGGTTTCCAGTTCGCGGCGGGCCTGGGCCACGGCACGCGCCTGCTCCAGCTTGCTGGTTTCCGCAGCCCGGCGGCCGGCTTCGATCTGCCTCGCCCTGGCGACGCGGTCGGCCTCGGCCTGGCGCGCATCTCCGATACGGCGCTGGGCTTCGGCGGCTTCGCGCTCCTCCGCAATGCGGACGGTGTCGGCTTTCTGCCGCGCCTCTTCGGCCAGGCGCGCCTGTTCGGCCGTGCGCAGCCGGTCGATCGTATCGATCTTGGCCTTGAGTTCGAACAGCACCACCGACGGTTCGTCCAGCGCGACGGCCACGTCCTGGGACACCGTCACATCCGGATGCGCAAGGCTGGTGCAGCTGACGGTGTAACTTCCGGCCGCCAGCTCGAAGCGCTGCGTGGCCTGCAGCTTGAGCAAGCCGCGATGGATGCCGTCCAGCGCCAGGCTGCAGTCGGCGTCGGTTTCAAGCAGCAGGCGGGCATCGCCCACCGGCAGCGGCAGCGGCGGCACCGGTGCCACGGGCGCCGCCACGGGAGCGGCGGCCACGGGCCCGGCTTCGGCCACCGGCGCCCGGGGCGATCGGCTGAGCACGAACCCGACCAGCACCACTGCGCCCAACAGCGCGGCGGCGGCGACGAAGATCATCGGGCTGCGCTTGGGCGGCGGGGCGACGGCGCCGCGCGGACGGAACTCCAGCGCCTGGCCGATGCGGGTCTGCGCGGTGGCGTCCACCGGCGGTTCCGCCACCGGACCCGACCCGCGCGGGGGCGTGGTGGCACGCGGCGGCACCGGGCTCACCGGCTCGGCTGCAGGATTGGCGGCGGCCGCGGCCTGGGCGGCGTTGAAAGCGGCATTGGCGGCGAGCGCGCGCAGGCGGATCGATGTCGGCGGTACCGGTGCCTTCGGATCGCCCTGGGCCGGGGCCGCTTCGCTGCCGTCCAGCTTCGCCGGCGGATGCAGGCTGGTGGGTGGCGTCGGCACCTTCTGCAGCCTGCGCGCCGAGATGGCGGCCGCCACCGGCGAAGCAAACCGCGGCCCCTTCCGACCGCCTTCGGCTGCGTCGCCGTCCAGCGCCGACACCAGCTTTTCAACGAACTGTCCAGCGCTGACCCAGCGCTCTTCGGGTTTCTTGGACAGGGCGCGTGCGATCACCTGCACCGCGCGCTCGGGAAGGTCCGACAGGCGTTCGAGCGCCAGCGGCGCGTTGACGTGCTTGTACATCACCGCGTAAGGCGTGTCCGCGTCGAAGGGCAGCGTCCCGGTCAGCCACTGGTAAACCATGATGCCAACCGAATACACGTCGGTGGCGGGACCGATCTGGTCGCCCTGCGCCTGTTCGGGCGACATGTACTGGGGCGTGCCGAGCACGGCGCCGGTGCTGGTGATGGTGGTGCGGCCCTGCAGCAGGCGCGAGATGCCGAAGTCGGCCAGGTACAGTTCGCCGCGTTCGCCCAGCAGCACGTTCTGTGGCTTGAGGTCGCGATGCACCACGCCCAGGCTGTGCGCGTGGTCGAGGGCGTCGGCGATCATCGTGAAATAGGCCAGGCCGGAATCACGGCCCAGCGGCTCGCGCTCCATGCGATCGCCCATGTGGCCGCCACGCACCAGCCGCAGCGCCATCCACGGCACGCCGTCGTCGATGCCGTAGCTGTAAAGCGGCACGATGTGCGGATGCTCGAGCTTGGCGATCAGGCGCGCCTCGCGTTCGAAGCGCTCGGTGAAACCCGGCTCCTCCAGCAGGTCGATGGGCAGGACCTTCAGCGCCACCTCGCGGTCCAGACCGGTTTCGTACGCGTTGTACACCGTGGACATGCCGCCACGTCCCAGCTTGGCGACGATGACGAATGGCCCGATGGTTTCCCCGATCTGGATCGAACCGCGCATGACCGCCCCTGTCGTCCCGCGCCCCTTTGGTCCAGTCTACGCCCAGCCGGCGGTAACCCGTCCAGCCCCGGGGGCCGGACAGTCGGGATGGGCGGGCAGCGCTACGAAACGCGATTCAGGAGCCGGCGGGGACGGCGGTGTCGGCCACCACCATGTTCCGCCCCGAATCCTTGGCCCGGTACATGGCGCGATCGGATCGGTCGACCACCGCGTCCAGGGATTCGTCGGTGCCTAGGTATTCAGCGGCGCCTATGCTCACCGTCAGCTCGACCACTTCTTCGCCCACGGTGCGGCAGTGGCCCTGCACCGCCACGCGGATACGCTCGGCCACGGCGATGGCGTGGATGCGCTTGGCACCCGGCAGCGCCACCGCGAACTCTTCGCCGCCCATGCGCCCCAGCACGTCGCCACCGCGCAGCTCGGCGGCAACGGTGGCCGACACGGCGCGCAGGCAGTCGTCGCCCACGCCGTGGCCCAGGCTGTCGTTGATCAGCTTGAACAGGTCGATGTCGAAGAACAGCACCGACAGCGCGCGCGGCGGCTGCATGGCGCCGCCGTCGCTGGCCAGCTGCTCCAGGCGAAGGCGCCACGCGGCGCGATTGAGCGCGCCGGTGAGCGCATCCCGCTCGGAATCCTGCTTGGCCTTGCTCGCGGCGGCGCGCGCGCGGTCGCGCTCCTCCAGCAGGTGCCGCATGCGCGACGACAGCCGGTGCACCATCAGCAGTCCCCAGGCCAGGGCCGCCAGGGACAAGGCCAGCGCCACCAGTGGCCAGCGTCCCGCCATGAAGCCCACCACGGGCGTGACCATCGCCGCCGTGATGGCGAACGGCTGCCAGGCCGAACGCGGCGCCACGCGCTCGTGCAGCACGATCCAGCAGATCAGCAGGGCCGCCGCCAGGGCCAGGGTCGCACCCATCGAAAACCACGCGGCCAGCGTGAAGGGCGATGAAGCCGCCCACGCCGGCGCACACGCCGTGGCCGCAGCGAACGCGGCGGCGCGCGAAAACATCAGGGGCATGGCGCGGGGGGGAACCATCACCCACTGTCGTGCAGGTCCGGGGCAGGCGCAAGCATTTGTTCCCATTGGATATTGAATAACGCCAACCGGCTCACGCTTTTGCCCGCCCATGACCTTCGGCCTGGTCGCCGGGAGTGCGCTTCGCCTAGCATCCGTGGATCCCTGGAATGGAGTTGCCCATGTCGTCCCGTCGTCCGCTTGCGCTCGCTGTTTGCCTCACGCTTTGCATCGGCGCGAACGCCGCGGGGGCCCCGGAGCCCAAATGGGACGTCAATGCCGCGCACGCCAAGGGCAAGACGGTGCGCTTCAGCACCGACGAAGGCACCTGGCTTGACCTCGACCTGAGCCCCGACGGCCGCCAGATCGTGTTCTCGATGCTGGGCGACCTGTACGTGCTGCCGGCGGCAGGCGGCAGCGCCAAGCGCCTTAGCAGCGGCGCGTCGTGGGACATCCAGCCGCGCTTCTCGCCCGACGGCAAGGAAATCGCGTTCACCTCCGACCGCGGCGGCGGCAACAACCTGTGGCGCATGAAGGCCGACGGCAGCGGCGCCACCGCCGTGTCCAAGGAAGACTTCCGCCTGCTCAACAACCCCGCCTGGACGCCCGACGGCCAGTACCTGGTGGGCCGCAAGCACTTCACGTCGCAGCGCTCGCTGGGCGCGGGTGAGCTGTGGCTCTACCACCGCGACGGCGGCACCGGCCTGCAGCTGACCAAGCGCAAGAACGACCAGCAGGACCAGGGCGAGCCGGCCCTGTCGCCCGACGGCCGCTACATTTATTTCTCCGAGGACATGAGCCCGGGCGGCGGCTTCGAATACAACCGCAACGTACACGACATGATCTACGCCATCCGCCGCCTCGACCGCGAAACCGGCGAGATCGAAAGCGTGGTGTCCAGCGCCGGCGGCGCGGTGCGGCCGCAGCCGTCGCCCGACGGCAAGTCGCTGGCGTTCGTGAAGCGCGTGCGCGACAAGACCGTGCTGCACGTGCTGGACCTGGCGTCGGGTGAATCGCGTCCCGTGTGGGACGGCCTGTCGCACGACCAGCAGGAAGCGTGGGCGATCTTCGGCCCCTACCCCAACTTCGACTGGACGTCCGATTCCAAAGCGGTGGTGATCTGGGCCCAGGGCAAGCTGTGGAACGTGGACATGGCCAGCGGCAAGCCCACCCAGGTGCCCTTCACCGCCGAGGTGTCGCAGACGGTGATGCCGGCGCTGCGCTTCGACCAGGCATTCGACGGCGACGCGTTCAGCCCGAAGATGATCCGCGACGTGGCCACCAGCCCCGACGGCAAGACGATGGTCTTCCACGCGGTGGGCCAGCTGTGGACCAGGACGCTGCCGGGCGGTGAACCCAGGCGCCTGACCGCGGACGCGGCGGGCTTCGAGTACCAGCCGGCTTTCAGCGCCGACGGGCGCAGGCTGCTCTACACCACGTGGTCGGACGAGAAGATGGGCGCCGTGCGCGAGATGGACCTCGCCACGGGGCAGTCGCGCGCGCTTACCACGCAGCCCGGTTTCTACTACGGCCCGCGCTTCTCGCAAGACGGCAGCCGCATCGTGTATTCACGCCAGGGCGGCGGCGGCCTGACCGGCAGCCTGTGGAGCGGCGTGCGCGGCGTGTTCGTGATGCCCGCGGCCGGCGGCGACGCCGTGCAGGTGGCGCGCAACGGCGCCGACCCGCAGTTCTCGGCCGACGGCAAGCGCGTGTACTTCCTCACCGGCGGTGGCCTGGAAAAGAAGCTGCAGAGCGTCGGCCTCAACGGCGAGCAGCCGCGCGAAGTCTTCAGCCTCAAGTACGTGGACCACGTGGCCATCAGCCCGGACGGCCGCTCGGTGGCCTTCACCGAACTGTTCAACGGCTACGTGGCGCCGCTGCCGATGACCGGCGGCAGCATCGAGCTCAGCAAGGACACCAAGGCCGTGCCGGTGACCGCGCTGGGCACCGACATGGGCAGTTACCTGCACTGGGGCGCGGACTCGAAATCGCTGCACTGGATGGTGGGCAACCGCTACCACAGCCGCGCGCTTGCCGGCGGCAAGGCCGATGCCGGCGTTGAAGTGGGCCTGCGGCTGCCCACCGACCGACCCACCGACACCTTCGCCCTGGTGGGCGGCCGCGTGGTGACCATGCGCGACGCCAACAGCGCGCAGGAAGTGATCGAGGACGGCGTGGTGGTGGTGAGCGGCGAGCGCATCGTCGCGGTCGGCAAGCGCGGCAGCGTGGCCATCCCGGCCGGCGCGCGCGAAGTGGACATCACCGGCAAGACCGTCTTCCCGGGCATCGTGGACGTGCATGCCCATGCGGCGCACTTCGGCCAAGGCGTCATCCCGCAGGCCAACTGGGCCTACAGCGCCAACCTCGCCTTCGGCATCACCACCATGCACGACCCGTCGGCCACCACCGAGTTCGTGTTCTCGCAAAGTGAACTGGTGAAGGCCGGCCTCATGGTGGGCCCACGCGTTTACTCCACCGGCACCATCCTTTACGGCGCCGACGGCGACTTCAAGGCGGTGGTGAACTCGATCGAGGATGCGCGCGGCCACCTGCGGCGCATGAAGGCGAACGGTGCCTTCTCGGTGAAAAGCTACAACCAGCCGCGGCGCGACCAGCGCCAGCAGATCAACCAGGCCGCGCGCGAGCTGGGCATGCTGGTGGTGGAGGAAGGCGGCAGCACCTTCCAGCACAACATGACCATGATCGTGGACGGCGTTACCGGCGTGGAGCACAACATCCCGGTGGCGCCGCTGTACCGCGACGTGACCGAACTGTGGCGCAACACCGACGTGGGCAACACGCCCACCCTGGTGGTGAGCTACGGCGGCCTCAACGCCGAGCGCTACTGGTACGCGCGCGACAACGTCTGGGAGAACGAGCGCCTGCTGCGCTTCTTCCCCAAGAACTCGCTGTACGGCCAGACCGTGCGCCGCGAAACCGCGCCCGACTGGGACTACTACCACGTCGAAGTGGCCAAGGCCGCCAAGAAGCTGCGCGACAACGGCACGCCGATCCTGGTGGGCGGCCACGGCCAGCTGCAGGGCCTGGCGCCGCATTGGGAAATCTGGTCGCTCACCCAGGGCGGCTTCACGCCCTGGGAAGCGCTGCGCGCCGCCACCATCGACGGCGCCGGCTACCTGGGCCTGGCCAGGGAAGTGGGCTCGATCGAAGTAGGCAAGCGCGCCGACCTGGCGGTGGTGGACGGCAACCCGCTGGAGAAGATCCAGCACAGCGCCGACACCGCGATGGTGATGGTGAACGGCCGCCTGTTCGACGCCACCACCATGGCCGAGATCGGCGGCAAGCAGCGGCCGGCGCCGGTGTTCTTCTGGCAGCGCAGCGGCAACGGCGTGCAGATGGGCATCGAGTACGGCCCCACGGCGCCCTGCCACTGCCCGAAATCGAACGCAGCGCACGCGCATTGAGGTCAGTCCAGGTCGATGGCCAGCACGATGCGCGGCTGCTCCGGGCCTGCAAGAGGAGAACGGTGCATCAGCCCGGGGTTGTCGCTCCCGGGGTAGCGATCGCCCTTCATCAGCGCCACGTCACCCGGCGCCAGCCGCTGCAGTCGCGACATGTCGCGTACATGCTGGTTGTCGTGGCGTGAAGGTGCCTGCGGGTCCACCGCGCACGCCGGCAACCACTCGGTGCCGGGTCCGCGGTAGGTTGTGATCATGCGCAGCGCCACTTGGTCGGAGTGGAACAGCCGGCAGCTGTTGCTGGCGACGGTTTCGATGCGCACGCGCAGGGAAGGCCCGCTGGCCAGCCGTCTTGCCAGGGCGACCAATCCCAACAGGTCCGCGCGCCAGGCGGCATAGCCGAACCAGCGGCGATCCAGGAACTGGTCCAGCCGGGCGTCCAACGCCGGCTCCAACGCCTCGCCATGCCCCAGCGTGAAGAGCCGCTGGCGCGGCATCAGCACCTGCTGCGCCGAGACGAAAGCGATGATCGCCGGGTCCAGACGTCGCCGCCGCACGCGCAGCGCGGCGCCGGGTGCCCTGACCTCGGCCAGATGCTCCAGGCTTGCGACGTCGTCCGTTTCGGCCGCCTGCGCCGTGGCCTCGTGCATCGACGTCATGTCCCGGCACCGCCTTGGGCTGCCGCGCGTTGGAACCACGCCAGCACGTTGAGGCGGTGCGCATCGCCGTAAAGCGCGATGAACTGGCGCGTGCGGAAATGGCTGGCGTCGGCCAGCTCAGCCCGCCTTTCGGCGACGAACGCCGGTGTGAGCGCCAGCCGGCAGTCCACTTCGATGCAGTGTCGCCATTGCTCCCAGGAATCGGGGACAACGATGGCGCCGCGGGGCGCGGGGGGTGCGGTCACGGCAAGGCTCCTCAGGGGCGATTAGGATGTTATGTTATAACATTCCAAGACGAGTGCACCCGATGAACTCCCGCCTCCCTGTCACCGTGCTTTCCGGCTTCCTGGGCGCCGGCAAGACCACCCTGCTCAACCACATCCTGCACAACCGCGAGGGCCTGCGGGTTGCGGTGATCGTCAATGACATGAGTGAGATCAACATCGACGCCGCGCTGGTGCGCGACGGCGGGGCAGAGCTTTCCCGCACCCAGGAACAGTTGATCGAGTTTTCCAATGGCTGCATCTGCTGCACGCTGCGCGAAGACCTGCGCAAGGAGGTCAGGCGCCTCGCCGACGAGCGCCGCTTCGACTATCTGCTGATCGAATCGACCGGCATCTCCGAGCCGATGCCGGTCGCGGCGGCGTTCTCGGTGCGCGACGAGGACGGGTTCTCGTTGTCGGACGTCGCCGTCATCGACACCATGGTGACGGTGGTGGACGCGGATACCTTCATCTCCGACTTCTGCTCGCCCGAGCGGCTGCATGAGCGCGGTCAGGTTGCCGGCGAAGAAGACGAACGCGGCCTGGTCAACCTGCTCGCGGATCAGGTGGAGTTCGCCGATGTAATCGTGATCAACAAAACCGACCGGGCCGGCGCTGCGAAGACCGCCCAGACCAAGCAGGTGCTGCGCGCCCTGAACCGCGATGCGACCCTGCACGAAGCCCGTTTCGGCAAGCTGCCCTTGGCCACGCTGATGGGCACGGGCAAGTTCGACTACATCAAGGCCCAGCTGGCACCGGGCTGGATGAAGGAGCTGCGCGGCGAACACACGCCGGAAACCGAGGCTTACGGCATCACCAGTTTCGTGTATCGGGCCAGGCGCCCGTTCCATCCGGCCCGCCTGCTTGGGTTCGTTGAAGGCGGCATGGGCGGCGCACTGCGCAGCAAGGGCTTCTTCTGGCTGGCGTCCAGGATGGATTGGGTGGGTGAACTTTCCACCGTGGGCGGCGCCGTGCAGCACCAGGCCGCCGGCTTCTGGTTCGCCAGCCGCGACCGCGTGGACGAGGGTTTGGAGAACGCCGCGATCCTCGGCGGTGACCCGCTGACCGCGCCGCTGCCCGATGCCAGCGATGTTGATGATCCACGCGAGTTCGCTGCGATGCAGAAGCTGTGGGACCCGATCTGGGGAGACCGAAGGCAGGAGCTGGCCCTGATCGGCATTGGCATCGACGAGCCGGCATTGCGCGCGCAGTTGGATATCTGCCTCTTGACCGACGCAGAAATGGCGAGCGGCGCCTCGGCCTGGCAGCGCCTTGCCGATCCGTTCCCGAGGTGGGCCCGATGACGAAACACTGGCGTACGCAGATCAACCAAGGCCGTTTCTGGGTGAAGCGTGTCCCCATGGGCTCGCCCCTAGTGGCTACTCGGCGCTCTATTCGTCGATGATCTCGATGCGTTCCAAGTCCATGGAGTAGGACGACAGCGCCATCTCGTTCTCGGTCTTGGCGATCCGAACGGTGCCGATGGCCCAATAGGCGTCCCATATCTGGCTGGGCGGCAGGGCCTTCCTGGGCTTGATGTAGATGATTTGATTGGGGGGCGGTGGCGGCAAGTGGATGCAGGCTCCGAAATAGGGCACCAGGAACAGTTCGGTGATGTGGCCGCGGTCGTCGAAGGTCACCGGGACGATGTAGCCCGGAATCTTTCCCTTGGCGCCGTTCATTTTCGCCACCGTCTTGGTGCTGGTCAGCGCTTCGTTCTGCATCACGCCGCCATGGTCGATCTCGCCCATGGCCTCGAGCGCCTTGAGATCCTCCGGCGGCATCAGCTCCAGCCAGTCGATCTCGCGTGGCGTCTGTGCCTGCGCGACGGAGGCAGCGGCGAAAAAAGCCGCAAGGCAGGCGTTCATCAGAATTTTCATCATTGCTCCAGGGAATCTCACTGCCGCACCGTCATGCCGTCCTGCACAGATCGCCGCCATGCCACGATCGCCGGCAGCAGGCCCACGCCTACGCCGGCGGCAAGCACGCCGGCGACCAGGCGCAGTTCGTCCGGCGCGGGCCAACGCGGCGGCAGGAAGAGGCCGTAGTTCGCCTGCAGCACTGGCGCAGCGATGCGAAGCCCCAGTTCGAGCAGCACCAGTCCCACCAGGCCGCCTGCCAAGGCCAGCCCGCCGGCTTCGAGCAGCAGCAGGCCGAAGACATGCCGGGGACCGGCGCCAACCGAGCGAAGTATCGCCATCTCGCGACGACGTTCGTTCAAGGTGGCCAGGGTGGTGGTCAGCAGCACCATCAGCGCTGCCGCAACCACGGCGGCGGCGGCGAGCTTGAGCGCGCGCTCGACGCCGCCCAGAAGGCCCCATAGCTGCTGCAGCGCAACCCCTGGCAGAATCGCCGTCAGCGGCTCTTCCGGGGCCGTGTTGACCTCGCGCTGGATCGTGAACGTGTCGCGCCTTGCCTTCAGGCCCACGAAGAGCGCCGACACACTGGTGGGCTGGAGCCGAGCCGGATCAATGGCGGCCTCGCCGCCATGAGTGGCGATGCGGGTACCACCGCGCCAATCCAGGTGGATGGCCTCGATGGCGGGCAGCGAAACGAACACGCCCTGGTCGGCCGGGGTGCCGCTGCGGGCCAGCACGCCGATCACGGTGAACGGCCGGTCATCGTGCTTTTGCACGGCCACGCGGGCGGTGCCGTGGGCCAGCACGATCTGGTCGCCCAGCCGGTAGCGCAGGGTCTGCGCCACGTCCGCGCCCAGTACCGTCTCGAATAAGCCATCGCCGGTGCCTCCTGGGAAAGTGCGCCCCGACGCGAACTCGAGATTTCGCCCGCCGGCATAGCCGATGCGGGTGAAGTAGTCCGGTGCGGTGCCGACCACGCGGAAACCTCGATGCGAATCGCCCAGCGACAGGGGCACCACCCAGGCAACGCGCGGATCGGACTGCAGGCGCTGGACGGCGCCCCAATCGAGGTTGTTGGTGGGCTCGCCCAGGCGGAACACCGAGTACAGGAGCAGTTGAACCGGATGCGAGCGTGCGCCGACGATCAGGTCGGTCCCCGAGAGGCTGCGCAGGAAGGATTCGCGCGTATCCACGCGCACGCGCTCCACCCCCACCAGCAGCATCACGCTCAACGCCACCGACAGCACGGTCAGCACGGCCGTGAAAGCGCGGTTGCGCAGGCTGCGCAGCGCGATGTGCGGCAGCGCGATCATGCCGGCGCCTTCAGTCCGGAAAGGCTGGCCTGGCTGGAGAATCGCGACGCCAGCGACAAGTCATGGCTGACGAACAGAAGCGCCGACGATGCGGATTTACACTCGGCGAACAGCAGCCGTAGGAAATCTTCCCGGGTGTCGGCATCCAGGGCCGAGGTGGGCTCATCGGCCAACACCAGGTCCGGCGCACCGATCAACGCGCGGGCCACGGCAACCCGCTGCTGCTGGCCAACGGAAAGTTCGGCCACCGGGGCGGCGTGAAAGGTTTGCTCGCGCAGCCCCAGCCGATCCAGCAGCGCCTGGGCAGCCTTTACCGGCGAACCGAAGCGCGATGTCGCCGCCTGCGCGCGGCGCCTGGAAAACCGGCAAGGCAGCAACACGTTGTCCACCATTCCAAGGAACGGCATCAGGTTGAACTGTTGGAAGATGATGCCCAGACGGTCGGCGCGCAGGCGATCCCTCGCGGCTCCCGACAGGGCGCTGAAGTCCGCGCCACAGACCATCAGCCGGCCCTGCTGCGGCGCCAAGGTGCCTCCGACCAGATTGAGCAGGGTGCTCTTGCCCGAGCCGCTGGGGCCGTGCAGGAACACCGATTCACCCGGTGCGAGCCTCAGCGCGTCCAGGGCCAGCTGCCAGTCGCGTGCCTTGCGCTGGAAACGCAGGTCCTGGATGTCGAGGACGGGCGTTGCGCTCACTGAACTACCAGCGCAGTCCGGCTGCGGCCTGGCGCCAATTCCGCGCCTGACTGCGCGTCATCGGTGATCCACTGCAGTTCGGCCCGGGTGATGTCCGGAAACGCGCCGAAGAGTCCGGCGAGATCCACGCCATCGACTGCCGCGCCCCTGACGCAGCGGAATACGTAGCTCACTTTCCAGTCCGCGTGGCCATCGGCCTTGGCGTCGTCGTGGTGGTGGTCGCGGTCGTCGGATTCCCCGGCCGCTTCGGCAGCGCCGGCGTGGGGAACCTCGGCCACGCTCGAGACTTGGCGACAGCCTGCCGCGGCGGGCAGCGCGAACAGGGCAGGACCTTGGCGAAGGCGGCTGCGCGCCGCGTCCACCTTCGCCTGTTCGGCGGCGTCGCGCGGCGCCCGCTCGAAACCGACGATGCCTTCGCCGTCTGCCGTGAGCTGGATCTGCACGGAGTCGCGTTCGCGGACCAGCTCGACGTTGGCCACGCCATGCACATGGGCACCGTGCGCCAGGCAGGCCGGCGAGAACAGGGCCACTGCGATCCAAAGTACCGGTGCAAGGCCAGCGGATGACGTCATGGCTGGGTTCCTCAGGGTCGGACAGTAATGTTATGTTATAACACTCCGATGCCCGAGAAAGTCAGAATCCGCGGCCCTTCGCCCTGGCTGGATCGCGCCGGTGCGCTGGTGTCGGCGCTGTGTGCCGTTCATTGCGCCGGTCTGGGCCTGGTTCTGATTCTGTTTCCGGGCCTGTGGCTGCGCCGGCAGCAGTGGCCGGTTGATCTGGCCTGGCTGCTGTACCTGGAGTGGACGTTGGCGGCGATGGCGCTGGGGCTGGCACTCGTGGCCCTGCGCCATGGCTATGTACTCCACCGCAGGCCCTGGCCGATCCTGCTGGCGGTGCCAGGGCTGGCCCTGATGGGCGCCGGCATCTTCACCGACCTGCACTGGTGGCCGCTGTGGGGCAGCGTGATCGTTCTCACGGGCGGCCTGCTGCTGGTGGCGGCGCACCTTTCCAATCTCGCCCTCCTGCGCCGGATGACGTCGGGCAGCGCTGTTGTTCATGTGCTGGAACCTATGCTGTAGTCCTCTACCGCAGCGAGGAATAACCATGGCCACCCGCTACCACCTGCGCCTGCCGGACCCTGCGCTCGCGCGTGGCCCCATCGCCACCCTGGCGTTCCACTCGGCCAGCGCCGAAGGCTTCGCCGAGGAACTGCAGGCGGCGCTGCGCTCGCCGGGGCTGTTCGAACGCTGGCGCGCGCTGCAGGATGACCCGGACGCGGTGGAGTCGACGCTGGGCGTTTCCGACCCCGAGGCGGTGGTGACCGGCGAACAGGACGACCTGTCCGTGCGCCTCCAGGCGACCACGACGCTGCCGGGCGAGGTGTTCAAGCACCGCCTGCGGCTGCTGGCGGGCAGCCACTGGGAACTGCGGGACGTCACCTCGGCCTGATTCCCGAAGCTGCAGCGATTGGCCGATAATCGGAGCCAGTCTCCGGAGGCGCCATGCAATTTCTCGGTATCGGGCTCCACATCATCGCGGCGGTCTTCTTCGCCATCCATGCGGTGCGGACGCGGCAGGAGCTTTACTGGCTGCTGATCCTGTTCCTGTTCCCGCTGCTGGGCAGCCTGGTTTACGGCATCGCCATCTGGCTGCCCGAAGTGCGCCAGCACCGCGGCGTGCGCAAGGTGGGCAGCAAGGTGCGCCAGCTGTTCGACCCCACGCGTGAACTGCGCAATGCCACCCACGCCGTCGAGCTGGCGCCCACGGTGGGTAACCAGCTGCGCCTTGCCGATGCCCTGCTGGCGGCCGACCGCGCCGATGAAGCGGTGCCGCACTACCAGCGCGCGCTGCAGGGCCAATACGCCGGCGACGCCGACATCCAGGTGCGCCTGGCCAAGGCCCTGCTGGAAACGGGCCGCGCCGGCGAGGCGCGCGACCTGCTGGACCGCCTGATCGCCGCCAACCCCGACTTCAAGTCGCCCACCGCCCATCTCACCTACGCGCGCGCCCTGGCCGCGCTGGGCGATCGCGAAAAGGCGCACGAGGAATTCGGCGTGCTGGTGGACTACTACCCCGGCTTTGAAGCCCGCGCCCGCTATGCCAACCTGCTGCACGAATGGGGCGATACCGAAAAAGCCAGGACTCTGGCCGCCGACGCGCTGCGCGCCGCCAACCGCCTGCCCGCCCACACGCGCGAGAGCGAGAGCGAGTGGATCGCCCTGCTGCGCAAGGCCGACCGCGTCAGCTGATCAGCCGGTGTTCTGCACGCCGGCGGCGATGCCGTTCACCGTGGTCACCAGCGCATGGAACAGCGCGTCTTCCGGCCGACCCGCCGCGCGCCAGCGCGCCAGCAGGTCCACCTGCAGCAGGCTGATCGGGTCCACGTAGGGATTGCGCAGGCGGATGGACTGGCGCAGGCGGAAGTCGCCGTCCAGCAGGGCTTCTTGGCCCTTGAGTGAAAGGATGGCGTCCTGTGCGCGCGCGAATTCCCCGGCGATGCCGGGGTAGAACGCAGGATGCGCCTCGCCGGCCAGGCGCGAGTAGCGCTCGAAGATGCCCAGGTCCGATTTGGCCAGCACCATCTCCACGTCGTCCACCAGCGTGGCGAAGAACGGCCAGTCGCGCGCCATCTCGGCGACGGCTTGGTGGCCATACTTTTCGATGCCATGCGCCAGGCCCGTGCCCACGCCGAGCCACGCGGTCAGCCCGCAGCGGTTCTGCGACCAGGCGAACACCCACGGGATGGCGCGCAGCGACGACACGCCGCCGGCGTTGCCGCGCTTGCTGGGCCGTGAGCCGATGCGCAGGCGCTCGATCACGTCGATCGGGGTGGCAGCGCGGAAGTAGTCCACGAAGCCCGGCGTGTCGTACACCAGCCCGCGGTAGTGCGATCGGGCCACGTCGGCGATATCGGCGGCCATGGCGCGCCACGCCGCTTCGCGCGGCTCCTGTGGCCGCGGGCGCAGGCTGGCGCGCAGCACCGCGCCGGTCATCTGTTCCAGGTTGCGCAGGGCGATGGCGCGGATGCCGTACTTGCGGTGGATCACCTCGCCTTGCTCGGTCAGGCGCAGGCTGCCGTCCACCGAACCGCGCGGCGCGGCGATGACGGCGCGTTCTGTCTTGCCGCCGCCGCGCGACAGCGAGCCGCCGCGACCGTGGAAGAAGGCGATGCGCACGCCGGCTTCGGCCGCCAGCGCGGTCAGCTGCACCTGGGTCTGCTGCAGCGCCCAGCGCGAGGCCACCAGGCCGCCGTCCTTGGCGCTGTCGGAATAGCCCAGCATCACCACCTGGCGGTCGCCGCGCTGGCGCAGGTGTTCACGGTAGACCGGGTCGGCGAACAGCGAGCGCAGCGTGTCGGCCGCCGCCTGCAGGTCGTCCACGGTTTCGAACAGGGGTGCCACGTCCAGCGGCACGGCGCCCTTGGCGTTGATGCAGCCGGCGATGCGCGCCAGCGCGATCACCGCCAGCGCGTCGGCGGCGCTGCGGCTCATGCTGATGATGTAGGGGCCGAAGGCGCGCTCCCCGTACCGCGGCAGGGCATCGGCGACGGTGCGGAAGACGTCCAACACCGACACGGCGTCGGCAGCCGCCGGCTCGGCGGGCGTCACGGTGCCGGCGATGAGATCGCGCAAACGTTCAGCGCGTTCTGGCCAGGGCCGCGACGGCCAGGCTTCGTCGCCCAGGACGGCGGCCAGCGCGAGGTCGTGCTGGGTGGACTCCTGGCGCAGGTCGAGCGTGGCGAGGTGGAAGCCGAAGGCCTGGGCGCGCCGGCGCAGGCGGCGCACCGCGAACACGCCCGCGTGTTCGCCGCGATGGTCCTGCAGGCTGGCTTCGAGCAGATTGAGGTCGGCCAGCAGTTCATCGACGTCGGGATAGCCCTCGCGCTTGTCCTGCGCGGTGGCGCCCAGGCGCGCCGAGACCAGCGCGCAGAAGCGGCGGTAGGGCATGTCGGCGTGGCGGGCCTTGATCTTGTCGGCGGCCTTGGGGAAGCGTCGTGCGTATTCGTCGCTGCGCTGCACGAGCTCGGGCGCTACGTCGACGCGGCCCGACGACTGGCTGAGCACTTCGCCCAGCCGCGCCAGGTCGCGCCGGTAGTTGGCCAGCACCATCGCGCGCTGGCTCGACAGCGTTGCGTCGATGGTGGCGGCGCCGACGTTGGGGTTGCCGTCCATGTCGCCGCCCACCCACGACCCGAAGCCGAGCACCGGCGGCAGCTCCCGTGCTTGGTCACCGTACACGCGCTGCAGCGCCTGCTCGAACACTTCATGGAACACCGGCAGCACGCGGTAAAGCACGTCGGAGAGGTAGAACGCAACGTGTTCGAACTCGTCGGCGACGCTGGGCTTCTCGGGCGGGGTCTCGTCGGTCTGCCAGCTGGCGGTCAGGGCCAGGCGCATGCGCTCGATGTCGGCGCGGCGCTCCTGCGGGGTAAGGGTGCGGTCGATGTCCTCGATCAGGCAGCGCACGACTTCGCTTTCCTTCTCCAGCAGGGCGCGGCGCACGGCTTCGGTCGGGTGGGCGGTGAACACGGGTTCGATGCGCAGGCGGGCCACCAGGGCCGACACGGTGGCGGCGTCCACGCCGGCCGCCTGGAGCTGGCGCAGCGAATCCTCCAGCCCGCCCGGCTGCGGCGCTTCGCCCAGCCGCTGGTAGTCGCGGCGGCGGCGGATGCGGTGCACGCGCTCGGCCAGGTTGACGGCCTGGAAGTAGGACGCGAACGCGCGCACCAGCAGCTCGGCCCGGTCCAGCGGCAGGTTGTGCAGGCGGTCGGACAGGTCCTCGATGGGGGCGTCGGCCTCGCGGCGGCGGATGGCGGCCACCCGCAGGGCCTCCACTTCGTCCAGGAAGCCGGGCGACACCTGTTCGGCGAGGATCTCGCCCACCAGGGCGCCCAGGCGCTTGACGTCCTCGCGCAGCAGGACGTCGGTAGGCGGAAGGTCGATGTCACGCAGGGACTCTACCGAGGCGTTTTCGCGGGGGGGCTGGCTCATGTCGCCAGCCTAGCGCCTCCCCGGGGCACGATGCATCCACCTGCACACGTTTTCATTCCCGCCCCGTAGCCTCGCCCAGCCGCAGTTTGCGCACGACTTGCCCTACACGAAACGGGCGGTCCCGCCGCCTCCATGCTTGCAAACGCGAATCGTTCTCACTAGCATTACATCCATCGCGACCCACGGGTCGCAGCCACCTGGATGAATGCCATGCCCTGCACCCCCTGCCGAACACCGCTTGCCGGTGCGCTTGCCATCGCCCTGAGCCTTCCCGCCTTCGCCGCACCGGCCCCCTACACGGCCGAGCTGGACGCCGTGAACGTGTACGGCCAGCCCGAAGGCTACAGGGCCGAATCCACGGTGACGGCGACCAAGACCGACACCGGGCTGCGCGATGTGCCGCAGGCCATCACGGTCGTAACCCGGGAAGCCATACGGGACCAGGCCCTGCATTCCTTGACCGACGTACTGCGGCTGGTGCCGGGCGTGGGCGTCGCCCAGGGCGAAGGGCATCGCGATGCGCCGATCTTCCGCGGAAACACTTCGACGTCGGATATGTTCGTCGACGGAATCCGTGACGACGTCCAGTACATCCGCGACCTGTACAACGTCGAGCGCGTCGAAGTACTGAAGGGTCCGAACGCGATGATTTTCGGTCGCGGCGGGGTTGGCGGCATCATCAACCGCGTCAGCAAGGTAGCCGACGGCGACGCCCATCGCGAACTGTCACTCCAGGCCGGCAGCTGGAACCGCAGCCGGGCCGCGTTCGACATCGGCGAGCCACTGGGTGCCGAGGCCAGCTTCCGCGTGACCGGCCTGTACGAGGATTCCGAAAGCTTCCGTAACGCCTTTGAGCTCGAACGCTCCGGCATCAACCCAACCGTCAACTTCGCCGCGGGCGACGCCACACGGGTCACGCTTGGCTACGAATATTTCCGCGACCATCGCGTGGCCGATCGCGGCGTGCCGTCGCTGCTGGGCATCGGCATCGGTCGACCGGTCGACGTCGCGCCGGACACGTTCTTTGGATCACCCGAGCTCAGCCCGATCCGTGCGTCGGTCTCCGCGTTCAACGCACTGGTCGAGCACGAGTTGGGCAACGGCGTGTCCCTGCGCAACCGCACGCGCTACGCCGACTACGACCGTTTCTATCAGAACGTCTATCCGGACGGCGTCGCAGCCAACCCCGGCGGCGGGCTCAGTGCGGTCATCGCCGCCTACAACAGTTCGATGAAGCGCGAGAACCTGTTCAACCAGACCGACATGGTCTTCGACTTCGATGGCGGCGAGATGCGCCACACGGTACTGGTTGGCGCCGAGTTCGGCCGGCAGCAGACCGACAATCTCCGCCAGACCGGCACGTTCGCGCAGTCCAACCGCGTTCCGCTGGAAAACCCCCGCTATGCTGGTGAGGTCACGTTCGCCAACCGCCCATCGGACGCCAACAACCGCAGCGTCGCGGATGTCGCGGGGCTGTATGTGCAGGACCAGATAGTATTCTCGCCGAAGTGGCAAGCGGTGCTGGGGCTGCGCTACGACCGCTTCGAAGTCGACGTGCGCGACGCGCGCACCGGCCTCGTACGGTCCTCCAGCGACGGCCTGTGGTCACCGCGCCTGGGCGTGATCTGGACGCCGGTCGCGCCGCTGTCGCTTTACGCCAGCTACAGCACGGCGGCACTGCCGCGAGCGGGCGAGCAGCTTTCGTCGCTGTCCGGCGTCAGCGCAACGCTCGACCCGGAGGAGTTCCAGAATTATGAAATCGGCGCGAAGTGGGACGTGGCACCCGGCCTGGCGCTGACGGCGGCGATCTATCGCCTCGACCGCAGCAACGTGTTCACCGTCGATCCGCTGGACAACCGCAACGCCTTCCTGGTCGATGGCCAGCGCAGCACGGGGCTGGAGCTGAGCCTGGCCGGCGAAATCACCGACGCCTGGAAAATCATCGCCTCCTACGCCTACCAAAAGGGCGAGATCCTGTCGGACCTGCGCACGTCGGCAACGTCCGTCACGCCGGCCGGCACCCGACTGGCCCAGCTGCCGCGGCACAGCGCAGCGCTGTGGAACCGCTACGACTTCACCCCGCAGTGGGGGCTCGGGCTGGGCGTCGTCTACCGGGACGATGTTTTCAGCACCCTCAGCAACGACGTGACGCTGGACGCGTTCACCCGCGTGGACGCGGCGGTTTACTACGCAGTCAGCCCGAACCTGCAGCTGCAGGTCAATATCGAAAACCTCTTCGACAGGGAATACTTCGCCTCCGCGCACAATGACAACAACCTGATGCCCGGCTCCCCGCGCGGCATCTACCTTGGCGTCCACCTGGACTTCTGACTGCACCGCCAAGCGCCAAAGTCTCGTCAGGGATTGCAGTAGCCGCAGTGCGCCGGATCAGCCGCGGGTCGCCCGGTGCGTTCCCGGACCAGACGATTCGTGCACCGCACGCAGCCAAGCACATCGGCCCTGGTTTCCTCCGTCGGTGCGCCGCAGTGTCCGCAAGGCAAACCCGGTACGTGCTCGACGATGGAAAAACCGGGGGCCTCGCACGCGGGGCAAGGGCTGAGAAGCCTGCTGGCCAGGTCTTCGGCGGCGAGCCGGATGATCTCTTGACGAGTAGGGTTGGCGTGGGCGCGCACATCGGTTTCAAGGGACACCAGGCCGGTTGAAGAGCTTTCCAAGGCGTGCGCGAAAGCAGCCTCCAGTTCGCTCCACGAGCCTATTCCCTTGCGGATGCGCGGATCCTCCGCACCGTCCGGCCGAACCACCAGCAGGTGCCCCGGAAACAACCACTGGCGCGCAAAGCGCTCTGCAGCCGCCCAGTCTCCCACCTGGGCATGGGCGAAGGTCGCTTTGCCCTGCGCGCGTCCAACCACCTCCAGTCCGTGCACAGCGTCGACCCACACCAGCATCTCGACGTTCCAAGGGCACATCCCCAGCACGGGATCGGGCCCGAACGCACCTTCGCTGGCGATGCCCAGCGGCAGGCCTGCCAGTGCCATCCCTTGGCGCGCCTTGCAACGCGCCGCTTCCAGCTGGCTTCCTGCCCGCGGGATTTCGCGGGTGAAGGTGCCCAGCAGGTCCGTGTCATAGCCCGAGACGAGCTCCACCCGGCAGCCGAGCATTTCGCGGAACACCGGCGCGATGACTCGCTCCTTCCCGTGCTGCGTGAGCAGGGCGGCGGTTCGCCCGCGATGGAAATGACCAGAAGCAGCCTTCATCAGCCGCCGCAGCACTTCTTGAACTTCTTGCCCGAGCCGCAGGGGCAGGGGTCGTTGCGCTCGGGGGCGGCGGCGCGGCGTATCGGTTCGCGCGGGGTCAGCGACTCGATGCGGTGGCAGTGCAGGTCGTGCAGCATGTCGCTCAGGCCGGCGTGGATTTCCAGGCGTTCGGTGTAGGTCAGCGTTGTCGGCGCGCCGCCCTCTTCCTCGGGCGGATAGCTGCCCACGGCCAACGCTTCGACATAGGCCTCGACCTCGCCGATCCAGTCGTCCTTGGCGATCCACTCGTCCCAGGCGTCGCTGCGCAGCTCCATGCCGTCCAGGAAACCCGCGCCCCAGGCAGCGCCAACGTCCAGGTCGTCGCCGTGTTCGGCGTTGGGATCATCGGGCAGCCACCAGAACAGCGCGCCGTCCACCGTCACCTCGTCGCCGTTGAAGCGCACGCGGCGGGCGGCGGTTTGCCAAGCCAGCATCAGCAGCTCCATCACGGCGGCTTCGTCGGCCGGGCCTTCCCAGCGCGGCGGCGTCTTGCCCCAGACCTTCGCCAGCCATTCGCTCGGCACAATCGTCTCGCCCGGGCTCACCACCACGGCGCTCAGGAAACCGTCGAGTTGTTCGAGCCCGTAGCCGCCGTGCGGCACCGCGCGCTGCTCGAGCAGGTGGTCGAGGGCTTCGATGCGCTCGTCGTTGGCGCGGAACCAGTCGGCTTTGATCGTGCCCATGTCAGTAAGCGAATTCCTTGAACACCGGGTCGACGCTGCCGCCCCACTCACCGTGGTACAGCGCCAGCTTGCGCTCGGCCGGCGTTTCATTGGCCAGCGCCAGTTCCACCAGCGGCTCCAGGAAAACCGCTTCGCTGGTGCCGCTCTCATTGAGGCGGTTGCGGCGCTTGAGGCCCTGGCCGGCGATCTTCAGCGCCTCGAGCGCAAGCTCGCGCACGGTGGCGCCGCGGAACGGCAGCTTGAGCGCGTGCCGGGGCACGCCGTCGCGCAGGGCATGGCGTTCCTCCATCGTGAAGTCCTTCACCAGGTCCCAGGCCGCGTCCAGCGCCTCGCTGTCGTACAGCAGGCCGACCCAGAACGCCGGCAGCGCGCACAGGCGGTTCCAGGGGCCGCCGTCGGCGCCGCGCATTTCCAGGTATTTCTTCAGCCGCACTTCGGGGAAGGCAGTGGTCATGTGGTCGGCCCAGTCGGTCAGGGTGGGCAGCTTTCCCGGCAGTGCGTCGAGCTCGCCGCGCAGGAACTTGCGGAAGCTCTGGCCGCTGAGGTCGATGTATTCGCCGTTTCGGTAGCTGAAGTACATCGGCACGTCGAGCAGGTAGTCCACGTAGCGTTCGAACGAAAACCCATCTTCGAACACGAAGTCGAGCATGCCGGTTCGGTCAGGGTCGGTGTCGGTCCAGATGTGCGAGCGGTAGCTGAGGTAGCCGTTGGGCTTGCCCTCGATGAACGGCGAATCGGCGAACAGCGCGGTGGCGATGGGCTGCAGCGCCAGCGAAACGCGGAACTTCTTCACCATGTCGGCTTCGCTGGAGAAATCCAGGTTCACCTGCACCGTGCAGGTGCGCGTCATCATGTCCAGGCCCAGGTTGCCGCGCTTGGGCATGTAGTCGCGCATGATCTGGTAGCGGCCCTTGGGCATCCACGGCATTTCGTCGCGGCGCCACTTGGGCTGGAAGCCCATGCCCAGGAAGCCCAGGCCCAGCTCCTGGCTGACGGTCTTGACCTCGCGCAGGTGCTGGTTGGTTTCGCGGCAGGTTTCATGGATGTCGCGCAGCATCGCGCCCGACAGCTCAAGCTGGCCGGCAGGTTCCAGCGTCACCGACGCGCCGTCCTTGTAAAGGGCGATCAGCTTGCCCTTCTCTTCGAATGGCTCCCAGCCGAATCGGGTCAGGCCGCGCAGCATGGCTTCGATGCCCTGTGGGCCAGCCCAGGTGGGCGGGCGAAGGTCGTCGAGCCGGAAGCCGAACTTCTCGTGCTCGGTGCCGATGGTCCATTCCGACTCGGGCCGCGAACCGGACGAGAGGTACTCGACCAGTTGGCGGTGGTCGGTGATGGGGCTTTCCTTGGCGTTGCTGGGTCCGGACACGGGAGGCGCCTTGCAGGGGTTGGAAGCGAAATGCGGGCGCTGGCCTACAATCGCAAGGATGCTGATCTTATCCCGCGCCCCGTGAAAGCGACCGTCCTGTCCCTGCTGCTGCTGTGTTGCGGCCCGGCCTGGGGCCAGGTGCTCGATCGAGGCAACGGACCGGAACCCTCCACCCTCGACGCACATCGGTGCCCCGAGGTGGCCTGTGCCAACGTACTGCGGGACTTGTACGAAGGCCTGGTGGCCGAGGACGGCGCCGGTCGGCTGATCCCGGGCATGGCGCAGCGCTGGGAGGTTTCCGGCGATGGCCGCGCCTGGACTTTCCATCTGCGGCCGGACCTGCGCTGGTCCAACGGGGAGGCGCTGGACGCGCCCCAGGTGGTGGCCAGCTTCCGCCGCGCCTTCGCGCCGCGGACCGCGGCGCCTTTCGCGGGGCATTTCGACGCCATAGAGAATGCGGCCCGGGTGCAGCGCGGCGAATTGCCGCCGGCACGGCTGGGCGTGGCCGCGCCGAACCCGGCCACCGTGGTGTTCACCCTGAGCCGCAGCGCCGACCTGCCGCGGCTGCTGACCCTGCCCACGGCCTACCCGGTTTACCTGCCGGCGATCGCCGAGCACGGCGCGCAGCACACGCGCCCGGGCAAGCTGGTGGTGAACGGCGCTTACCAACTGGCCGACTGGCTTCCGCAGGCCATGATCACGCTGGAACGCAACCCGCGCTTCCGTGAACCCGCATCCATCGAGCGCGTGCGCTTCCACGTCACCGAAGACGCCAGCAGCGAACTCAAGCGCTTCGAGGCCGGCGGCCTGCACATCACCGAAACCGTGCCGCCGCAGCCGCTGCCGCAGCTGCGCCAGCGCTTCGGCGACCAGCTGCGCATCAGCCCTTACCTGGGCGCGTTCTGGCTGGGCTTCAACCTCGAACAGCCGCCGTTCAAGGACAACCCGGCGCTGCGCGAGGCGCTGTCGCTGGCGATCAACCGCGACATCCTCACCCGCCACGTCACGGGGCTGGGCGAAACGCCGGCCTACGGGCTGGTGCCGCCGGGCGTGGCCGACTACACGCCGGCCATGCTGGGCTGGGGCCGCTCCACGCAGAAGCAGCGCGAGGCGCTGGCGCGGCAGCGCTATGCGCAGGCCGGCTACGGGCCGGACAAGCCGCTGGAAGTGGAGCTGCGCTACAACACTTCGACGCCGCACCGTCGCCTGTCGCTGGCCGTGGCCGCGATGTGGCGCGACGTGCTGGGCGCAAAGGTGCGGCTGCGCAACGAAGAGTGGAAGGTGTTCGTGGGCAACCGCCGGCAGAAGGTGATTACCCAAGTGTTCCGCGGCGGCTGGATCGCCGACGTGGACGATGCCCGCAATTTCCTGGACGGCTTCCGCGCCGAAAGCCCCGCGAACTGGACCGGTTACGACGACGCCCAGTTCACCGCCCTTCTGGACGCGGCGGACGTGGCGCCCACATTGGACGAACGCTCCGCGCGCCTGCGCCAAGCCGAATCGCGGCTGCTGTCGGCGCACGCCATCGTGCCGATCTACTTCTACACGTCCAAACACCTGGTGCGCCCCGAGGTCCAAGGCTTCGAAGCCAACCCGCTGGACCGCCACCCCACCCGCTTCCTCCGCCTCCGCTGAAAAAATAGGGTCAGAGAATATATTTGCTTTAAGCAAATATATTCTCTGACCCTATTTTTTTGTTTCCCACGCGAGCATGTCGCTGGTACGTGTTCACTGCTCCGGCAAGGGGTCACCGGCTTTCCAGCCGGAGGCGGCCAAGGCGTCGAGTAGCGTCTGGACCTCAGCCTTGGCTTCAAGGGCGTGGATGGGGAGCACCAGCACGTCGCCGGGTTGGGACCACGACAGCAGTTCGCGAACGGCGCCCAGCTCGGGCAGGCAGACGCGCAGCTGGTCGTCGCGCAGGCCGCGCTGGCGCAGTTCGGCGCCGAGCACCTGGGCCACTTCGCCGGTTTCGCGGCCCCGGATGAAGCCATCGATGTCCTTCAACACGACCAGGTCGGGCTTGGCATCGGCGGCCACGCCGGCCAGGGCGCGGATGTCGTCATTGCCGCGGTTGCCGGCCTGGCCCAGCACCAGGCCCAGGCGCTTGGGGCCGCCGGCGCGGGCAACGCGCAGCAGGCCGCGCAGGCCCTCGGGGTTGTGGGCGTAGTCGAGCAGCAGGCGCAGGCCGCCGAAGTTCCAGCGCTGCAGGCGGCCCGGGTTGTCGCCGGGCTCGCTGCCGAAGCGCGACAGCACGCCGGCGATGGTGGCCGCAGGCACGCCCAGCGCCTGCGCCAGCAGGCTGGCCGCGGCGGCGTTGCCGATGTTGTATTCGGCCAGGCCACCCTCGGTGAGCGGCATGGTGCTGATGTCGGCGATGTCCACGCCGGCCTCGCCGCTGGCGAGATGCAGCTGGCCGTCGCGAACGCCGCAGGTGGCGCCGCCTATGGCGCGGTGCGCACGCAGGCGCGGATGGTCGTGGTCACGCGCGAACCAGGCGAAGCGGCAGTGCAGCGATTCACCCCGCGCCGCCAGCCGCGCGTCGTCGGCGTTGAGCACCAGCACGCCGCCGGCGTCCAGCGCGCGCGCGACGGTGAGCTTGGCTTCGACCAGGGCGTCGAGATCGAAGATGCCGTATTCGCCGAAGTGGTCGTCGCTGACGTTGGTCACGGCCGCCGCGTCCACGCGCGGCAGCACCAGGCCGCGGCGCAGCATGCCGCCGCGCGCGGTTTCCAGCGCCGCCGCCTGCACGCGCGGGTCGCGCAGCACTGCCCGCGCGCCGCCGGGACCCGAGAAGTCGCCGCTGGCGATCTGCTCGCCGGCCACGAACACGCCGTCGGTGCAGCTGTGGCCACTGCGCAGCCCGTGCGCGCGCAGCATCGCGGCCAGCAGCCGCGTGGTGGTGGTCTTGCCGTTGGTGCCGGTGACCATCGCGGTGGGAATGGCGTGCAGCGCCGCCCAGTGCACGTCGGCAACTTCGGGCAGCGCGTTGATGGGCCAGGTCTGGCCGCCCTCGCCCAGGCCCAGGGTCAGGGCCTCGTCATCGGCCAGCACCGGCACCCCGCGTGCCTGCGCCTGCGCTTGCAGTGCGCGCAACCGCGCATGATTTTCATCGGCCACCATCGCCGCCAGCGTGTGCTGCGCGGACGCCTCGTCCCACGCCGCCGGATGTCCCGGCGCATGCAGCACGAAGGCGCGCAGCTGCGAAAGCCACGCCCATTCATTGACCTCGGTGGCGGCGTACAGCCCGTCCGACGGCGCCGTGAAAGCCAGCGCCGCGCCGCCGGGATGCGGACGCACCATCACCGTTTCGACCGGCCAGCCGAACGCGCCGCCCATGCGCAGCACGCGCTCGCGCCACCCGGCCCAAGCGGCCGGATCGTCCGCACCTTCGCCCACCGTTTCCAGCACCGCACCGGTGCCGGCGAAGTACAGGTTGGGCCCGGTAAGCCGGCGCGAATCGTCGAACGGCAGGGGGTTCAAGGTGTTCAGTCGTTTTCCTCGCGCGGCAGGTGCACGCCGCGCTCGTCCCGCACCACGCCTTCGAAATCGCTCAGCGCGGGCTCTTCGCGCACGGCCTCGGGCATCGCAAAGTGCGCCGCCAACGGTGCCGGCGAAGCCGCGGCGCCGCCTTCGGGACGGAACTTGGTGACCTGCTTCCAAGACCGCACCAGTGCATCGGCGAACACCAGCAGCAGGTCGCCCGGTTGGCCCATGCGCAGCGCGGCGTCGATGGCCTCCTGTTCATCGGGGATGATCGAGATGGCGTCCGCCGGCACGCCCTTTGCCATCAACGCCTTGGCCTGGATGCGCGGCACTTCGTCGCCGTCGCGGCCGCGCAGGCCGTCGTCGCGGCGGCAGATATAGTGGTCGAAGCGGCCCGCCACCGCGTCGGCAATCGCCACCAGGTCCTCGTCGCGCCGGTCACCCGGGCCTGCCATGACCACGATGCGGCGGCCGGTGACGTCCAGGCGCTGGGCGAGGTCGGCCATCGCGCCCACCGCATGCGCGTTGTGGCCGTAGTCGAACAGCACCTTGAAAGGATGCTCGTTGTACACGTTCATGCGCCCGGGCGCCTGGAAGAACGTGGTGTCGAAGGTGCGCAGGCCCTGGCGGATGGCGTCGAGCTTGATGCCCAGCGAGAACGCCATGGACGCCGCCACCATCGCGTTCTGAACGTTGTGCAGCGCGCGGCCTTCCATGGTGGCGGGGATCAGGTGGGTCCACAGCAGCGGGATGTGGCTGCCCTTGTCGTACAGCGTAATCATCTGGCCGTTGATCCCGGCCTCCAGCGCGCAGGCCCGGCCTCCGGCGCGGATGTGTTCGCGCACCAGCCCGTGCTGCGGGTTCATGGTGACGTAGCAGATCACCTTGGCATCGGTGTACCCGGACATCTTCAGCACCTGGGGGTCGTCGGCGTTGAGCACCGCGCAATCGGTGGCCACTTCGACCACGATGCACTTCACCTCGGCCAACTGCTCAAGCGTGTCGATGCCCTTGATGCCCAGGTGGTCGGACTGCACGTTCAGCACCGCGCCCACGTTGACGTGGCGCACGCCCATGCCGGCGCGCAGCAGGCCGCCGCGCGCGGTTTCCAGCACCGCCAGGTCGATCTGCGGGTCGGCCAGCACCATGCGCGCCGACACCGGCCCGGTCATGTCGCCCTCCACCGTGCGCTGGCCGTCGATGTAGACGCCGTCGGTGGTGGTCATGCCCGGGGTGTAGCCGGCCATCTTGGTGATGTGGGCCAGCATGCGCGCGGTGGTGGTCTTGCCGTTGGTGCCGGTGACCGCGGCGATCGGCACGCGCGACGGCGCGCCCGGCGGGAACAGCATGTCGATCACCGGGCCGGCGACGTCGCGCGGCGTACCTTCGCTGGGTGCCACGTGCATGCGGAAGCCGGGCGCGGCGTTGCATTCACAGATGCCGCCGCCAATGGCCTTGTAGCTTTCGGCGATGTTGGTGGTGAGGAAGTCCACTCCGCCCACGTCCAGGCCGATGGCACGGATGGCGCGCACGGCCATGTCGCGGTTGTCGGGGTGGATGATGTCGGTGACGTCGGTGGCGGTGCCGCCGGTGGACAGGTTGGCGGTGGAGCGCAGGTAGACGACGCGACCAGCGTCAAGCACGGTGCCGGCGTCCACGCCTTCACGGGCCATCATCATCTGGGCCTGGGCGTCGATCTCGATGCGGGTCAGCACCTTCTCGTGGCCAACGCCGCGGCGCGGGTCCTGGTTCACGATTTCCACCAGTTGGGCGATGGTGTGGGCGCCGTCACCGACCACGTGGCCGGGCGTGCGCCGCGTGGCGGCCACGAGCTCGCCGTTCACCACCAGCAGGCGATGGTCGTCGCCCTCCAGGAAGGTCTCGACGATCACCGAGCGCGATATTTCCTTGGCCTTGTTGTAGCCTTCCACCACTTCGTCGTCGGTGCGCAGGCAGATCGAGATGCCGCGGCCGTGGTTGCCGTTGTAGGGCTTGGTGACCACCGGGAAGCCGATCTTGCGCGCGGCGCGGATGGCGGCCGATTCGCTCTGCACCAGCTCCTGGCGTGGCACCGGCAGGCCCAGCGTCCCGAGGATCTTGTTGGTTTCTTCCTTGTCGCTGGCCAGCTCCACCGCGATGTGCGGCGTGCGGCCGGTCACGGTGGCCTGGATGCGCTGCTGGAACTTGCCGTGGCCCAGCTGCACCAGCGACTGCCCGTTCAGGCGAAGCCAGGGAATGCCGCGCTCTTCGGCCGCTCGCACCAGCGACATGGTCGACGGCCCCAGCGCGCGACGCTGCGCGTAGCGGATGAACTCATCGCGCGCCGCGTCCCACTGCCAGTCGTCGGGCACGCTGCCGGCGGTGCGCAGTTCGGGCGGCAGCAGCGACGACAGCAGGCGCATCGCCAGCTCGCCGGCGGCGACGCCCTCTTCCTTCTGCACGTATTCGTAAACCACCGAATACACGCCGGGTTTGTCGGTGCTGCGGGTCTTGCCGAACGTGACATCTTCGCCGGCGACGTTCTGCAGTTCGATGGCGACGTGTTCGAGCACATGGCCCAGCCAGGTGCCCTCGCCTTCGGTCATGCGGCGGATGAAGCCGCCCGGCTCGCGGTAGGAGCAGCCGTGCCCGGCCAGCCCCGGCAGCGCCGCCACCAGGCCGTCGATGAAGGCCGGCCCCAGCTTCGCGGTTGGCCAGTCCTCCAGTTCGGCCAGGTCCAGCTCGAGCCGGATGACCGGGAAATGTGCATACAGCGACGGGCCCACGTAGATAGAACGGTCGAGGATGCGCATGGTTGCTTCCTATTCCTTGCTGACGGAAAGCGCGCCCGCCGAAGCGCGGCGCGTATGCAGGTTGAAAGTGGCGCCGGCGGTGAGCACGTGCACCGCGAGGCCCAGCACGCAGACCGGCTCGCCTTCGGCCACCTGGTCCATGGACGAGAACTGCAGGCCGTGCGCGTCCACCACGGTGACGCCGCCGCTGCCCAGCACTTCCACTTCGTTGTCCGGGCCGATGAAGGCCGCAGTGTCCTCGTCCAGGCCGATGCCGATGGCGAACGGGTTGAACGCCAGCGCCGTGGTCAGGCGGCCCAGGCGGTCGCGCTGGCGGAAATGCTGGTCAATGATGAAACGGTTGGTCAGGCCCAGGCCGGGCGCCAGGCGCACGCTGCCGGCACGCGGCGAGCCGCCCTCTTCGCCGAACGCGATCATGTGTTCGCTCAGCACCGCCGCGCCGGCGCTGGTGCCGGCCACGTGCACGCCGCCGGCATTGAGGCTGCGGATCAGGCGCGACACCGGCGTGCCGCCCAGCAGCGTGGTGATGCGCAGCTGGTTGCCGCCGGTGATGAAGATGCCGTTGGCCTGCTCAAGCCGCGCCAGCCGCCGGGGCTCTTCGGCGTCGCGGCGGGTGTCGAAGTCCAGCGACTCCACCTCGCCCGCGCCCAGGCCCTTGAACAGCGAAACGTAGCGCGGGCCGGTGTCGCGCAGCTTGCTGGCGCTGGGGATGACGACGATGTTGGCTTCGCTGCCGCCGCAAAGCGCAACGAAGCGGCTCAGGATGTCGGGCCGGTCTTCTTTTTCCTCGGCGCCACCGATGGGGATGATCCAGCCGCGCTGGCCTCCGTCGGGGATCTTGCTGGGCATGTTTCTAGCGTCCTTGCTTGGAGTGGAATGAAGGGCCGTCACCCTCGAACTTGCCCGTGCGCAGCTGCGCCCCGTCGCGGACATGCCAGGCGCCGCGCGCCATGACGTCGCGGACGTGGCCGCGCGCGTCAAGCACCACCAGGTCGGCGTCGGCCCCGACCGCTACGTGGCCCTTGCGCGGCAAGCGCAGCAGCCGCGCCACGTTCGAGGTGAAGGCCGGCAGCACGCGTTCGAGCGGCACGTCGCGCTGCAGCAGTTCGGCGATGGTGGCGCTGAGCGCCGCCGGCGCGCCGATGTCCATGCCGCACACGTGGCCTTCGTGGTCGAAGCAGGCCAGGCAGCCGCCGGCGTCCGAGCTCACGGTGACCCGTTCGGGCGGTGCGCCGCTTTCGAGGTAGCGCTGCAGCGCTTCGGCGGCGCTCCAGGCGTCTTCGCCCTCGGCCACCGGGAAGGCGGTGATGTCGATGGTGCAGCCGCGCTCGGCCAGCGCCAGGGCTTCTTCAAACAGCGCGCGGCGGCGGTTGACGTGGGTGGGGTTGAAGACCCGCGCCGGCAGTTCGCTTTCGTCCAGCGCGCGGCGCACCAGCGCCAGCCCGCGCGGGCCGTCGCCCAGGTGCAGGTGCACGATGCCCGCCTTGCCGGTCATCAGGCCGGCCACGTGCGCCTGCGCCGCGATCTTGAGCAGTTCGTCCAGCGTGGGCTGGCTGGAACGATGGTCGCTGATCGCCACTTCGCCGACGCCGATGAGGCATTCGATGAAGGCGATGTCGCCGCTGGCGCTGCCGGTGACGGTGGCCGGCGGCAGGTGGTAGCCGCCGCAGTGCGCCCAGGCGCTCAGCCCTTCTTCGCGCAGGCCCATCACGCCGGCCACCAATTCGCGGGTGCTGCGGGTGATGTCGTCGGTACCCAGCACGCCGATGACGGTGGTGACGCCACCGGACGTGTAGCGCGACAGCGGCAGCGCCGGCACGCGCGATGCGAAGCCGCTTTCGCCGCCGCCGCCGGTGATGTGCACGTGGCCATCGATCAGGCCCGGGACCAGGCGCTGGCCCTGCAGGTCCACCACGGCCATCGGCAGGCCGGCCGGCGCGGCTTCGTCCATGCCGCCCATCCAGAGGATGCGTCCGCCGCCGGTCAGCAGCTGGCGCCGACCCAGCGGCTCGGGGGCATAGACGTCGGCGTTGCGGATCAGGACCAGCGGTGCGGCAAGGGAGTGGGGCATCGTCGGGAATGTACCAGTTGGTTCCGGGGCCGGCCGCACAGGGTGACAGCCCGGGGTGCGTGCGGCAAAGTCCCCGCCATGTCCGCCTCCCCTTTCCGCCGGGTCCTGTCCCGCACCGCCGAGGCGCTGCTGACGCTGTGGCTGCTGGCGACGCTGTGCTTCGTGCTGCTGCGATCGGCACCGGGCGGCCCCTTCGACACCGAGAAGACCGCGCCGCCCGAGGTCGAGGCGGCGCTGGCCGCCCAGTACCGCCTGGACCAGCCGCTGCTGTCGCAGTACGGCCACTGGCTGGCCGACGTGCTGCGCGGCGACCTGGGCCCGTCGTTCCAGTACCCCGATTACACGGTGAACCAGCTGCTGGCCGCCGGGCTGCCGATCTCGCTGGTGAATGGCGGCCTGGCCCTGGTCCTGGCGCTGGGCATCGGCATCCCCCTGGGGGTCTGGGCCGCGCTGCGCGCCGGTCGCTGGACCGACCGCCTGCTGATGTTCGGGGCCGGGCTGGGGCTGGCGGTGCCCAAGTTCGTGGCGGCGCCGCTGCTGATCCTGGTGTTCGCGGTCGGCCTGCAGTGGCTGCCGGCCGGCGGCTGGGACGGCGGCTGGCGCAGCGCCGTGCTGCCGATCATCGCGCTGGCCCTGCCCAACCTGGCCTATTGCGCGCGGCTGACCCGCGCCTCACTGCTGGAAGTGCTGGGCGCCGACTACCTGCGCGCAGCGCGCGGCCGGGGCCTGTCCGAGGCGCGCCTGCTGTTCTCGCATGCGCTGCGCCCGGGCCTGCTGCCGGTGGTGGCCTGGCTGAGCCCGGCACTGATCAACGTGGTCAGCGGCTCGGCGGTGGTCGAACAGGTGTTCGGCATCCCGGGCATTGGCCGCTATTTCGTCCAGGGCGCCTTGAACCGCGACTACACCCTGGTGCTGGGCGTGGTGCTGGTGGTCGGCGCCGCCATCGTGCTGATCAATGCCCTGGTCGACGCTTGGCGCAGCCGCCTGGACCCGCGACTTCGCGATGCGGAGGCGTGAAGGGCTTTTGGCCACGGATTGACGCGGATCAGAGCGGATTGGAAAGCAAGGCGAGGGTTTGCTATTCGCGGCGGGGAAACCGGCCGCAGGAATCAACTGAAGGATTCTTGTTTCGGCCCTTATCCGCTCTTTTCAGCTTTGATCCGTGGCCAAAACCGCCCTCAAAGTTCCAGCCAGCGCGAGACCACGGACCGGGCCTCGTCCACGCCCAGCCTCGATTCGCCGGAAAACACCTGCACCGAAGCGCGCTCGCCCAGCTCCTTGCGCACCTTGAGCAGCGTGTTGCCCTGCTCGCCGCGGCCCAGCTTGTCGGCCTTGGTCAGCAGGCAGTGCGCGGGCAACTCGCGTTCGAAGGCGTAGTCGAGCATCTGCAGGTCGTATTCGCGCAGCGGGTGGCGGATGTCCATCACCACCACCAGGCCGGCCAGCGACTGGCGGGTGTGGAAATAGACGTTGATGAACTCCTTCCAGCGCTCGCGCATTTCCTCGGGAACCTTGGCGTAGCCGTAGCCGGGAAGGTCCACCAGGTGCTTGTTGGGCGCCACTTCGAAGTAATTCAGGGCCTGGGTGCGGCCCGGGGTCTTGGACACCCGGGCCAGCCCGTGCTGGTTGGTGAGGGCGTTGAGCGAGCTGGATTTGCCCGCGTTGGAGCGGCCGGCGAAGGCCACTTCCCTGCAGTCGTCGGGCGGCAACTGCTTGAGGGCGTGCGCGGAAAAGGTGTATTTGGCGCGGGCCAAGTGGTTTGCCATCGGGTCGGCCGGTGCGGGAAAGGCCACTAGCTTGGCCTGCCCGGGCCTGCCTGACCAGCGCCGGGCCTTCACGCCACCGACTTCAATTGACCGTTCCGGGCGCTGGCTGGGATAATCCGCGCCTTCCCGCGCGTTCAACGCGCAGCCCCCTTTCCCGATACCAGCGTTCCGGAGCAGCCCATGAAGTTCACGCGCATCCTCGGTGTTGCCGCCGCCTTGGCCGCCGCCTCGGTCATGGCACAGGAAGCCGCCACCGTGACGCCGGCGCCCGAAATCCAGCCCGCCCCGGTCGCCACGCTGGAAGCCGACAACACCCCGGCCACCTTCGGCGACGCCGCCGCGGGCGCCACCAAGGCCGCCGCCTGCGCCGCCTGCCACGGCGTGGACGGCAATGCGGCCACGCCGATGTACCCCAAGCTGGCCGGCCAGCACGAGAGCTACATCGCCCGCCAGCTGTCGCTGTACAAGAGCGGTGGCCGGGACAACGCGATCATGCTCGGCTTCGCCAGCGCCTTGAGCGCGCAGGACATGCGCGACATCGGCGCCTACTTCGCCACCCAGAAGGTGGTGCCCGGCACCGCCGACGACAGCCTGGTTGCCTCGGGTCCGAACCAGGGCCGCAAGTTCTACCAAGTGGGCGAGAAGCTGTTCCGCGCCGGCCAGCCCGCCCTGGGCATCCCCGCCTGCCAGGCCTGCCATGGCCCGACCGGCACCGGCGTCCCGGGCCCGTACCCGGCCATCGGCGGCCAGCACGCGGATTACACCGCCCTGCAGCTGACCGCGTTCCGCGCCGGCGCCGTCTGGGGCAAGGACAAGAACGCCAATGCCGTGATGGCGGGCGTGGCCGCCAACCTCAGCGACGAAGACATCCAGGGCCTGGCCACCTACCTCGAAGGCCTGCACAACGTGGCCGACGCGCCGTCCGCCGAAGCACTGGCCGCCGCTGCCGCGGCGGCTCCCGCCCCGGCGGAAGCCGCTCCGGTAGAGGCCGCCCCGGCCGAAATCGCCCCGGCCGACCAGGCCACGCCGGAAGCCGCGCCGCAGGGCTGAACACACCGACCCCGGGGGCGCAGGTCGCCGCCGGGTTGAACTTTGGCCCGCCGGCCGTGGTCTAGCGGGTCACCTCGAACCAGGAGCACGACTGCGATGAAGCGACTTCTTCCCCTGATGCTTGTCTTTGGCCTGGCCGCATGCAGCCAAGCGGCCACCGACGAGTCGGGCGCCACGCCTGCCGCGACCGCAGCCGCCCCGGCAGCCGAAGTGACCCCGGCCCCGACGCAAGCGGCCACCCCGCAGGCTGTCGACCAGGCCGCTGCCCAGCCGGCCCCGGCCGACGAAGTCGCCGCCGGCACGCCCGCGCCGGCCGTTCCCGATGCCCCGACGCCGCTGCCGCCGCCGGCCATGCCCGACCCCGCCAACGCCCCGCGCGCCGGCGTCGACTACACCGTGCTGCCCGAGCCTCAGCCAACCTTCGGCACCGGCGGCATCGAAGTGGCCGAAGTGTTCTCCTACACCTGCATCCACTGCGCCAACCTGCAGCCGACCATCAACGCCTGGAAGCAGACGCTGCCGTCCGACGTGAGCTTCCGCTACGTGCCCGGCGCGTTCGGCGGCCCGGGCGACAACTTCGCGCGCGGCTTCTTCGCCGCCGAAATCATGGGCCTGCTCGACAAGACCCACGACGGCGTATTCAAGGCTTTCTTCGTCGAGCGCAAGTTCCAGACCGCGTCGCTGGATGAAATCGCCGACCACTACGCCAGCCAGGGCGCGGACCGCGAGGCCTTCCTTTCGACGATGAACAGCTTCGCCGTCACCGCCAAGCTCAACCGCGCCCGCCAGTTCGCGCTGCGCACGAAGGTGGAAGCAACGCCGACGATGATCATCAACGGCAAGTACAGCGCCGTCACCACCAACGACCGCGGCCCCGAAGGCCTGCTGGCAACCATCGAATACCTGGTGGCGGTGGAGCGTGCGGGCGGCAAGCCCTGAAGCCCGGCAACACCGGCTGACGAATGCGCGGGGCCACTTCGGTGGCCCCGTTCAGTTTCAGCCTTGTTGATTGCCAGCCGCGGCCGCAACATGGCGGCATGCCTTCGAAAAAACCGCCCTCCGCACCGGCCAAGCCGCTGCGACTGCTCAGCGCCAATATCCAGGCGGGCTCCAGCACGCGCGCCTATCGCGAATACGTCACGCGCAGCTGGTCGCACGTGTTGCCCAACGGCAAGCGCCTGAACCTCGACAGCCTGGCGGCACTGGCTGAACCCTACGACGTGGTTGGCCTGCAGGAAAGTGATCCCGGCAGCTTGCGCTCGGGCTTTACCAACCAGGCCGACTACCTCGCCGAACGCGGCAGCTTCCCGTTCTGGAGCCACCAGCCCAACCGCCGCATCTCGCGCATCGCCGGCAGCGGCAACGCGCTGCTCAGCCGCCTGCAGCCCACCGAAATGCTCGACTACGCGCTGCCCGGCCGCATCGCCGGGCGCGGGGTGCTGATGGCGCGCTTCGGCAAGGGCGCACAAGCCTGGGACCTTGCGATCACCCACCTGTCGCTGGGGGCGAAATCACGCATGCTGCAGCTGGGCTTCCTGGCCGAGTTGCTGTCGGACTCGCCGCGGCTGGTGCTGATGGGCGACTTCAACTGCGATTTCGACGCGCCCGAGATGCGCGCGCTCTACCGGGAAACGGTCCTGGCACCGCCGGGCGAACGCATCTGCACGTTCCCGAGCTGGTCACCGCAGCGCTGCCTGGACCACGTGCTGGTGGGTGGCATGGACGTACTGAACTACCAGGCCGTGCCCGCCGCTGGCTCCGACCACATGGCCGTCGCCGTCGACCTCGCCCTGCCCCGCTGAACCCCGGTGCCGCAATGAAAAAGGGCCGGCGGTTTCCCGCCGGCCCCGCTGACTCGCGCAGGGGCGCGGGTCAGAATTTCATCTCGGCCCGCAGGTAGAAGAAGCGGCCGCCCGGGATGTCATAGGTGGACGCGTCGTAGCCGTTGAGCGAGCACGACAGGCAGATCGGCGGATCCTTGTCGAACACGTTGTTCACGCCGAAGGTGAGGCGCAGGTCGTTCATCGCGTCGAAGCGGTAGCCCACCTGCATGTCGTTGAATGTGGTGGCTTCCAGGATATTGGTGCTGGTGGCCGGGTTGCTGCAGACCGCGAACGTCACGGCGCGGCCGCAGTTCTCGCGCAGCTCGCTGATGTGGCGCATCGTCCAGGCCGCGGTCCACTGGCCCAGCGCCCAGTCCAGCGTGGTGTTGGACGTCCACTCCGGGATGGCGCTGTCCACCACTTCGATGCCCGGGCCCTGCGGCTGGCGCTGGCCCGCGGCGCCGAAGGCCTCGTACTCGCCGACGAAGGTGTTGCGCCAGCCAAACTTGAACTGGCCGAAGTCGGTCTCCGGGAAGGTCCAGAACAGATCGACGTCGAAGCCGTTGGTGGTGATCGAGCCCAGGTTGGTCAGGCGGTTGTTGAAGCCGTTGATGCCGCCCGTGGCCGCGCGGGTGATGCCGCCGCAGTACAGCGGGTCCAGCGTCTGCACGCACAGGTCGAGCTGGGTCTGGGCGTCGATGGCCTGGATGGCGCCCTCCACTTCGTGGCGGTAGTAGGTGACTTCCAGGTCCACGCGCTGCGAGATGCTCGAGTCCTCCAGGAACGACGGGCTCCAGATGAAGCCGGCGCTGAAGCTGTCGGCGAACTCGGGATCGAGCTGGTCGTTGCCGCCGGTGGTGACGGAGATCTGCGGGTTGGGCTGCTGGTAGTTGGCGGGCACGCCCAGCGCGGCGCAGTTGCCGGCCAGGCCCGGGTTGAGCAGGGGCGTGGTGCAGGGGTCGTCAAGCTGGGCGTCGAAGCGGCTGGCCGAACCGAACAGCTCGCCGATGGACGGCGCCCGGAAGCCCTGGGCGAAACTCGCGCGCATCACGAACTCGTCCGCCAGCTGCCAGCGCAGGCCGTACTTGGGCGTGAACTCCGAGATGCCCGTGCTGTAGTCGGAGTAGCGGCCGGCGACGGTGAAGTCGAGCTTCTTGCCCATCGGCGAATCGGCGAAGATCGGCAGGTTCACTTCGAAGTAAAGCTCGCTGACGTCGTAGTCACCCGAGGTCGGCAGCGAGGGCACGCCGTTGTAGAAACCGTCGATGGTCAACTGGTCGGGACGGTACGAACCCTTCAGGCGGCGATGCTCGAAGCCGGTGGCGAAATCAATCGAACCGGCGGGAAGATCGAACAGGCTGCCCGAGAGGTTGGCGGTGAAAAGCGCCAGTTGGTTCTTGCTGCGGTCGCGCACCACCGGCTGGATGAAATCGAGCATGGCCTGGGTGATGGTGCCCGGGCCACCGAAGATGTTGAGCGGCGTGCAGCCAGCCACCGCGGCGCAGGCCGCCGGGTTGCCCAGCGCCAGCGCGATGTTGCGGATGTCGTAGCTGCCGAAGTTGGTCTGTTCGGCCTTGTTGTCGCTCAGCGCGACGTTGACGTCCCAGTACAGGGTGCGCTGGCCGGCGTCGAACACGCCCTCCAGACCGGCGCCGACGTACCAGGTGTCGACCTGCTGTTCGAAGACGCGCGCGCCGCCTTCCACCGGGCGACGACCGATCAGGATCAGGTTGTCGGACGAGTCCAGGTCGAAGCCGAACGGATTGAACGGGTTGAGCCGGGAGATGAAGATGTTGTCGGCCAGCGGATTGCCGGTGCCGGCTTCCGGGCCCAAGAACAGCGGCTCGGGCGCGGCCTGGTTGGTGGAATCGCGGCGGTTGTAGAGCACCTTGGCATAGCCGCTGGTGCTGTCGCTGAACTGGAAGCGGGCCTGGCCGAACACACCCAGGCGTTCGGACGGCGTCAGCAGCAGGTTGAACTGCGAGAAGTTGAAGCGGTCGGCGTTGCTCCAGCAGTGGTATCCGTCGGTGCGCACGCAGCCGGTCTGGGCCGGGTTGAACACCGGGTTGCTGTTGCCGGTGTTGGGCGTGAGGTCGTAGGTAACGCCGGTATTGGGGTCGGTGAAGATGAAGCGGCCGGTGGGCGTGGCCGAGCTGCCGAAGCGAACGCCCGTGCCCGGCACCGGGAAGCTGGACTGCTCGCGGTCGCGCGCGAGGATGTCCTGCTGGTCGGTGTAGCTGATGCCGGCGAAGAAGTTGGCGCGGTCGGTGTTCTTGCCCCAGGCCAGGTCGATGCTGCCGGTTTCGCCGTCGCCTTCACCGTAGCCGCCGTACTGCGCGCTGACGGAAACGCCGTCGAAGTCCCTGCGGGTGATGATGTTGATGACGCCGGCAATGGCGTCCGAGCCGTACAGCGACGAGGCGCCGTCTTCCAGCACTTCGATGCGCTCGATGATCGCCAGCGGGATGGTGTTGAGGTCGGTGGACGCACCCACGCCCGAAGCGGAGGCTTCGTTCACCCAGCGGATGCCGTCCACCAGCACCAGCACGCGCTTGGCGCCCAGGTGGCGCAGGTCGGCCTGCGCCGAGCCGGCGCCCACGCCGCTGCCGTCGGGCGGGAAGCCGAAGTTGCCGCTGGAGTTGAACTTGGTATTGAGCGCCGAGCCCGATCCGGTAAGCGCCTGGATGACGTCGCCGACCGAAGTCAGGCCGCTGCGGTCGATGTCGGCGCGCGTGATGCGCTGCACCGGCACCAGGCCCTCGGCCTGCGCGGTCTTGATGCGCGAGCCCGTGACCTCGACCCGGTCGAGGGTCTTCACGTCTTCGGAAGTAGCGTCCTGCGCCATCACGGACAGCGGCAGCGCGGCGAACAGCAGTGCGCCGCGTACCGCCATGCTCAGGCGGGAAATTCGGAAGGTGTTCATGGCAGTCCCCAAGGTTGGTGGTGCCGGGGCCTTGCCCCCAATGCGCCGGCTGGGACCAGATGTAAAGAAAATGTCAAGAAACGACAAGCCTCCTTTTCACTAACACTGTCAGTGTTCTTGACTAACTCAGGGCCCCCACCACAGGCTGGTTCCGACCAGCAGCAGGAAGCCCGCGAACACCCGGCGCAGCGCCAGGCCGCTGATTCCATGGGCGATTCTCGTACCCAGGGGCGCCGTAAGCACCGACGCGATGGCGATACCGATCGCCGCCGGCAGGAAGACATAGCCCCAGCTTCCGGCCGGCAGGGCGCCCGCGGCGGGGCCGTGGGCGGCGTAGCCGGCGGCGCTGGCCAGGGCGATGGCGACGCCGCAGGCGCTCGACGTGCCTACCGCACGCACGGGCCGCACGCCCCGCCACACCAGCAGCGGCACCGTCATGCTGCCGCCGCCGATGCCCACCAGCGCCGACAGTGCCCCGACGAAGCCGCCGGCGACGGTATAGCCCGGGCCCGCGGGGGCGTCCGGGCGTTCTGGGCGCGCACGCGGCCAGTCCAGCCCCAGCTGCAGGGCCGCCAGGTAGCAGTAGACCGCGATGAAGGCACGCAGCCAGTCGCCCTCCAGGCGCGTGGCCACCAGGCTGCCCAGCCAGCCACCCAGCAGCATGCCCGGCACCAGCCAGGCCACGGTGGCCCAGAGCACGCTGCCGCGGCGATGGTGCGCACGCGCCGAAGACAGCCCGGTCAGCACGATGCTGGCCAGCGCCGTGGCCAAGGCCGCGTGCACTGCATATTGCGCGGGCACGCCCTGGCTGGGCAGCAGCCACACCAGGGCGGCCACCAGCACCAGGCCGCCACCGATGCCCAGCATGCCCGCCAGCACCCCGGCCACGGCGCCCAGCGCGAGATAGATCGCCCAAGCCAGGCTCATGCCGGCACCGGCCGCTCAGGCGCCATGGGCTAAACTCAGGGCCATGTCGATGATTCGCCTCAGCACCTTTTTCGTCCTTGTCCTGTCCGCTGTTTCCGCCGCGGCGCAGGGCGTCGCGCCGGCCGACCTGTCACGCCAGCGACCGGCCATCCTGGAAGGCTTCCACGTGGCCGAGCAGGGAACGCTCAGCGTACAGGACGTCGCGCGCATCGCCGACCACCCGCTGCTGGGCTGGGTGGAGGCCACCGCGATGCGGCGCCAGCTGGCGCATGCCACGGCCCGGGAAGTACGCCCGGTGCTGGCCCGCTACGACGGCCAGCCGTCCGCCGACTGGCTGCGCGACGGCTGGTTGATGGAACTGGCCAAGCGTGGCGACTGGACCAGCTTCCGCGCCGACTATCGCCCGTCCACATCGAATGAATTCCGCTGCGCCGACCTCGCTGCGCGGCTGGCGACCGGCGCCACCGACGCGGCCTGGATCGCCGACGGCCAGGCGCTGTGGCTCACCGGCACCACCCTGCCCGCCACCTGCGACCTGCCCTTCAAATCGCTGCAGTCGCTGGGCAAGCTCGACGCCGGCCTGCGCTGGCAGCGCATCGAACTGGCCGGCGGCCAGGGCCAAACCGGCCTGATGCGCTTCCTCGCACCCGGCCTTCCGGCCGCCGACGCCGCCCTGGCGCGCGACTACGCCGACTTCATCGACGGACCGCATGCGCGCGCCAACCAGTGGCCCAGGACCGCGCGCAGCCGCGATGTCGCCGCCGAGGGCCTGGCGCGCCTGGCGCGCCGCTCGCCCGACGCGGCGCAGGCGCAGCTGGCTACGCTGGCCCCGGTACTGGGCATGGACGAGGCACAGCGCGGCAAGGTGCTTTACCAGATAGCGCTGTGGACGGTGGCGTCGTACCTGCCCGGTTCGTCGACGCGGCTCGAAGCCGTGCCGGCCGCATCCTACGACGAGCGCCTGCACGAATGGCGCGTGCGCGAAGCCATGAACCGCGGCGATGACGCCAGCGCGCTGCGCGCGCTCGAGGCGATGCCCGCCGCGCAGCGCGGTGATCCGCGCTGGCAGTACTACGAAGCCCGCCTGCGCGAGCGCCAGGGCCAGATGGACGCCGCCAAGGCGCTCTATCGCCAGTCCGCCGCCACGGCCACCTTCCACGGGTTCCTGGCCGCCGACCGCCTGGGCCAGTCCTACTACACGCTGTGCCCGCTGGAGCCGTCCAAGGACGACGCCCTGCGCCGCCGCATCGCCAGCAACCCCGGATTGGTGCGCGCGCTGGAACTTTACGCGCTGGACCGGGTTTCGCAGGCCACGCGCGAATGGACGGCGCTGCTCAAGTCGCTCGACGACGCCGGGCGCTACATCGCGATCGACTACGCGCTGCAGGCCGGCTGGCACGACCGGGCCGTGTTCACCATCGGCACCGATCCGCAAGACCTCCGGCAATACCGCCTGCGCTTCCCGCTGCACCACGAAAACGTGCTGCGCCGCGAGTCGCGCAAGAACGCCATTGATCCGGCCTGGGTGGCCGCCCAGACCCGCGCCGAAAGCGCCTTCATGCCGCGCGCGCGTTCGCCGGCCAACGCCATGGGCTTGATGCAGCTGCTGCCGTCCACCGCCGCCATGACCGCCAAGCGCCTGGGCCTGCCCTACAGCGGTCCCGCCAGCCTGTACGACCCCGAGTTCAACATGACCCTGGGCATTGCCCACCTGCGTCACGAAGTGGACCAGCACGCCGGCGTCGCCTACCAGGCCATTGCCGCCTACAACGCCGGCCCGGCGCCGGTGATGCGCTGGAACCGCGACCGGCCCGGATTCGACCCCGACTTCTGGATCGAGACCGTCACCTACAAGGAAACCCGCGACTACATCGCGCGCGTTCTGGCCTTCAGCGTCATCTACGATTGGCGCCTGGACGGCAGCGCCGTGCCGGTGACCGAGCGAATGCTCGGCCGCACGGTGGCAACCTCGTCGCGCCGCGCCTTCTCATGCCCCACGCTTCCGGACAAGACAACCACGCCATGACCCCGCTCAAGATCGTGATCCTCGGTGGCACCGGCTTCGTCGGCCGCCACCTGGTGGCGCGCCTCGCCGCCGACGGCCACGCCGTCATCCTGCTCAGCCGCAACCTGGCCTGCCACGACCACCGCATGCTGCCGCCCGGCGTGGAGCTGCGCGAAGTGGACGTGTACGACCCCACCGCTCTGCGCCAGGCGTTCACCGGCTGCAACGTGGTGGTCAACCTGGTGGGCATCCTCAACGAGTCGGGCGACAACGGCCGCGGTTTCCGCCGCGTCCACGTCGAGCTGACCAAGCTGGTGATCGCGGCCATGCAGCTGGCAGGCGTGCGCCGCCTGCTGCAGATGAGCTCGCTCAACGCCGGCCGCGGCCAAAGCCATTACCTGAAGTCACGCGGCGAAGCCGAGGCTGCGGTGAAGGCGTCCGGCCTGGACTTCACCATTTTCGAGCCGTCGGTGATCTTCGGCCACGGCGACGGCCTGTTCTGCCGATTCGCCGCCCTGCTCAAGCTGGCGCCGGTGCTGCCGCTGGCGCGCGCCGGTGCGCGCTTCGCGCCGGTGTACGTCAACGACGTGGTGGAAGCGTTCGTGCGTACCCTGCGCAACCGCAAGACCTTCGGCGAGGTCTATGAACTCTACGGGCCCGACGTCTACACCATGGCCGAGATCGTCCGCATGACCGCCAAGGCCCGCGGGCTCAAGCGCCTGGTGCTGCCGCTGCCGGACCCGATCGGCCGCGTGCAGGGGTTCGTGTTCGACTTCGTGCCGGGCAAGCCGTTCTCGTCCGACAATTTCCGTTCGCTGCTTACCGATTCGGTGGGCGGCATCGACGGCCTGCACCGCCTGGGCATCACGCCCACGCGCGTGGCCGACAAGCTGCCGGAAATTCTGGGCCACATGGACGATCGCCAGACCCGGTATGACCGCTACCGCGCCGCGCGCTGAGCCATGAAGACCTACCTGGTCGGCGGCGCCGTTCGCGACCGCCTGCTCGGCCAGGCGCCGGGCGACAGCGACTGGGTGGTGGTGGGCGCCACGCCCGAATCCATGGTGCGCGAAGGCTTCCTGCCGGTGGGCAAGGACTTCCCGGTGTTCCTGCACCCGCGCACCAAGGAAGAACACGCGCTGGCGCGCACCGAGCGCAAGACGGCGCCGGGCTATCGCGGCTTCGTTTTCCACGCCGATCAAACGGTGACGCTGGAACAGGACCTGGCCCGCCGCGACTTCACCGTCAACGCCATCGCCCAGGCTGCGGACGGCACGCTGGTGGACCCGTTCGGCGGCGCGGCCGACGTGCAGGCGCGGGTATTGCGGCACGTCTCGCCCGCCTTTGCCGAAGACCCGGTGCGGATCCTGCGCGCTGCGCGCTTCCTGGCGCGCTTCGCGCCGCTGGGCTTCACCGTCGCCCCGGAAACACTGGCGCTGATGCGCGACATGGTGGCCGCCGGCGAAGTGGACCACCTGGTGGCCGAACGCGTCTGGCAGGAGCTGAAGAAAGCGCTGGAAATGCCGCAGCCCTCGGCCGCCATCGCCCTGCTGCGCGACTGCGGTGCGCTGGCCCGGCTGCTGCCGGAAGTGGACGCGCTGTACGGCGTGCCGCAGCGCCCGGAGTACCACCCGGAAGTGGACACCGGCGTGCATACCCAGATGGTGCTGGACATGGCGGCGCGCCTGGCCCCGGGCGATGCCCTGGTGGGCTTCTGCGCCCTCACCCACGACCTGGGCAAGGCGCTGACGCCCGCCCATGAGCTGCCCCGGCACATCGGCCACGAACACAGCGGCGTGCGGCCGCTGCGCGCGCTGTGCGCACGCTACAAGGTGCCGGCTGAATTCGCCGCGGTGGCCGAAATCTGCTGCCGCGAACACCTCAACATCCACCGGCTGGCCGAGCTCCGGCCCGACACCGTGCACGACCTGATGGCCCGCTGCGACGGCTTCCGCAAGCCCGGGCGCATCCGCCAGCTGGCCCTGGTGTGCGAAGCCGACAAACGCGGGCGCCTGGGGCTGGGCGAATCGGACTACCCGTCGGGCCCGATGCTGCTGGCGCTGCATGCCGCGGCGCTGTCGGTGTCGGCCGGCCACGCGGTGGCTTCGGGCCTGACTGGAACGGCCGTGGGCGAGTGGCTGCGCAAGGCGCGCATCGAAGCCATCCGGCAAGCCCGCGGCTGACGCGCCGGGTCCGAACCGGCCCCGTCAGCGGAAGAGTTTACGGTCGAGTTTTTCGAGCAGGCTCGCCGCCGGCGTGAACGCCAGCGCCCAGCCCAGCCCGATGCCCAGCGTATTGGCCAGCGCGTCGCGCAGGTCGCCCTGGCGGGTGTCGGTGAGATTGGCCTGCGCCCATTCCACGCCCAGTCCCAGCAGCACCAGCGCGACGGCGGCCAGCCCCTGCGCGCGGCGCGCGCGGAACACCAGCATCGCCCAGGCCGACAGGGTGAAATAGGCGAGGAAGTGGCCGACCTTGTCCGAATCGGGCGGACCGCCCAGCGTGATCGGCGGCATCAGCGACAGCGCGATGCACAGCGCCCAGCCGAAGATCCACACGCCCAACCACAGCCGTGGCCTGGCGAATGGCCGCAGCGTCACAGGCGTCGGCTCAGGTCGCCACGCGCGAACAGCCCGCGGATGTCCACGCCGCGCTGGAAGCCCATCACCTGGAACCGCTCGCCCATCTCGCCGGGCAGCGTGAGGCGCTTGACCTCGTTGGTGCGGCGATGGCGCTCCACCAGATCGTCGATGGCTTCGATGGCCGCCAGCCGACCCGGCAGGCCGCAGTTGATCAGGAAGCTGGCCTGCGCGCAGTAGCCGGCGAAATCGAAGCCGGCGTTGACGCCCGCTTCCGCCAGCGCGGTGAAGTCCACGAAGGCGGTGATGTCCTGCAGGCCCGGCAAATGGAACGGATTGGCGTTGGCCCGGTGGCGGTGATGGCAGACCAGCGTGCCGTCGCTGCGTTCGGGCAGGTAGTACTCCTGGCGTGGGTAGCCGTAGTCCACGAACAGCATCGCCCCGTCCTGCAGCAGCCCACCCACGGCCTGGATCCAGTACGGCAGCTGCGGCAGCAGTTCGGACCGATAGCCCTCGGCGAACGGCGCGCCCAGGGTGCGCTCGACGTGGCGCACGGCGGCGTGCAGCAGCGCGTCCGCCGGCTGGTCGACGCGGATCAGCGCGCCCTCCGGATCCAGCGCCACGTGTTCCTCGTAAACCTCGCCGCCGCGCACGGCGAAGCGCGGCGTCGGCAGCGCGTCCAGCACTTCGTTGGCAAACAGCAGGCCGCGCCATTTCGATTCCGGCGGGCCGTCGAGCCAGGACACGCGTGCGAACACGTCCGGCGCCAGCGACGCCGCCAGGCGCGCCTGTTGGCGCTCGCGCAGGTCGGCGCTGGGCTCGAGCACCAGATAGCGCGCGGGCAGCGCACCCATCGCCGACAGGTGCTGCAGCGCCGCCTCGGCGAAGGCGCCGCTGCCGCTGCCGATTTCAAAGAAGTCCACGTCCCCGTCCAGCTGCGCGAACACCTGGGCCGCGCCCTCGGCCACGCACTGCGCGAAGGTCGGCCCGAGCTCGGGCGAGGTGACGAAATCACCCTCGGCGCCGAACTTGCGCGAGCCCGCGCTGTAGTAGCCCAGCCCCGGCGCATACAGCGCCAGCTCCATGAAACGCGAGAACGCAATCACCCCGCCGCTGGCGGCGATCTGCCCGCGGATCATGGCCATCAGGCGGTCGCTGTGGGCCAGGGCGGCGGCATCGGGGGCGGGTGCGTCGGGGATCATGATGGAATCTTCAAGTGCCAACGCGCAGGATACCGACAAACCCCGGAGCCCCGAATGACCGATTCCCATCCCGTCGCCCTGATCACCGGCGCCGCCAAGCGCGTTGGCGCCCGGATCGCCCGCCGCCTGCACGCGGCCGGATACGACCTGGCGCTGCACCATCGCGCGTCGCAGTCGCCGATGCAGGCCCTGGTCCGTGAGCTCGAAGAACGCCGCCCGGGCAGCGTGCTGGTGCTGCAGTGCGAACTGGCCGACACCGACGCCCTGGCCCACCTGGTGGCCGACACCGTGGCGCGCTTCGGGCGCCTGGACGCGCTGGTGAACAACGCCAGCGCCTTCTTCCCCACGCCGGTGGGTGAGGCAACGCCGGCCCAATGGGACGAGCTGTTCGCGTCCAATGCGCGGGCACCGTTCTTCCTGTCCCAGGCCGCGGCGCCGCACCTGCGCGCCAACGGCGGCGCCATCGTCAACCTGGCCGACATCTACGGCGAGCGGCCGCTCAAGAACCACACCCTCTACTGCATGGCCAAGGCGTCGCTGGTGATGCTGACCCAGTCGCTGGCCAAGGAACTGGGCCCGGAAGTGCGCGTGAACGCCGTCGCCCCCGGCGCCGTGATGTGGCCGGCCGAAGGCAAGGCCGAGCATGAAAAGGCCGCCATGCTGGCCAGCACCGCGCTGGGCCGCGCCGGCGACCCGGACGATGTCGCCGAGGCCGTGCGCTGGCTGCTGCAGGAAGCGCGCTACACCACCGGCCAGGTGCTGCGGGTGGACGGCGGGCGCGCCCTCAACATTTGAGCGGTGCTTACCTGGGCTGGAATGCGGCCTGCAGCTGCGGGCCGGCGAAGCCCACCGGGGCCTGGCCGTCCATGGCGTAGCGGTACACGGCCGCCGAATAAATGCCCGACAGCGCCGCCTGGATCACCGCCACCGTCGCAATGGCGAACGCGCCGACGACACCCACCACGATCGCCAGCTTCACTCCGCCCAACGCGGCCGCACCGATCACCAGCGCCACCACCGTCACCACCACCGCCACCATCACCAGGCCGAAGGCCAGGCCGATGCCGACGTTGCCGGCGACGTTCTCGCCCCAGGTGCGCTTGAGCAGGGCCATGCTTTCCTTGATGGCGTCGATCGGGCCGACGTCGCGCGTGACCAGGATCGGCACCACCAGGAAGCTGGCCAGCGTCCAGGCCATGCCGACCAGGCCGACCACCATCTTGCCGATGAAACCGGATTTCTCGCTGATCATCTGCAGCAACAAACCCACCGTGGCGGCAATGGCCGCGTAACCCAGGATGACCCCGACCTTGCTGCGGGCAATGCGCAGGCCGTCGGCGACGGTCGGGTCGCCGCCCTCGAGGCGGATCATCGCCGCGCCGACCAGCGCGGTGTTGAAGAAGAAGATCACGAAGTACTGGCACAGGTAGAACAGGAAGCCGACCAGCGCGCCCATCACCCCGATGTTGCCGCCCTCGAAGATGCGCAGGCCGATCACCGGGACCAGGAAGGTCGCCGTTGCCACCAGCGTGGCGATCGACGAGATCACCGGGAACAGCAGCAGCTCCTTGTCCGAGCGCAGCACCGCGGCGCTGGCTTTCACCAGGGTCCAGCTGCGGGAGATCTTGTCGAACATCGTCCAGCCCTCGCGTTGAGTGGCCGCCAGTATGCGACAGCCGCGCGCGGGTGCAATGCCGGAAGTCACCGCCTGGCGGCGGCAACGGCACCGCTGATCAGTCTTTATACTCAACGCCGGCTCAAACCACCGGACCCTCCATGCGTTGCTTCCGACGAGTATTAACCGCGCTGGCCGTCGCCATCACCCTCGCGGCCTGCGCTCCCGATGCCGGCGACGCGGTGGTTCCCGCGCCGGTCGCAGCCACCGTGCAGGTCCCCAGCGACGCCATCGAAGGCCGCGTGGCCGCCCACTACTTCGGGCGCCAATGGGCGAAGAACTTCATCGCCGGCTTTCGTCGCGAACACGTGGCCGAGGATTTCGCGCAGCTTCGCGCCGATGGCTTCGACACGGTGGTGCTGCTGGTGTCGTGGGGCGACTTCCAGCCGGGCATGCTGCCCTGCTGCAGCTGGGACGAGCGCGCGTTCGAACGCCTGCACTTCCTCGTAGACCGCGCCGACGAGGCCGGCCTGAAGGTGGCGCTGCGGCTGGGCTACGCCTGGTTCTTCCATCCCGGGGCGGGCGACGTGGGCGACCGCCAGCATCGGCTGATGAACGATCCCGAGGCGCGTGCGTCCTACCAGCGCTTCCTCGAGCGGGTGTCGGCCGAGCTGGCCGACAAGCCGCAGGTGATCCTGGGCTTCATGAGTTGGGAGGACCAGTGGCTGCGCAAGGTGGATGAAAGCGCCCGCCCCGACTACCTGGAATACCTGGCCACCCTGCCGCCTGATCCCGGACGCGGCACCGACCTGCCCGACCGCGTCGCCGACGCGGCCTTGTTCAACGGGTTCTGGGACTGGCTGGTGATCGAGAAACTGTATCGCCCGGCGCTGCCCCTGTTCCCGGGGCTGAGCTACGAAGCGCGGGTGGACCGCGACCCACGCTACGAGCCCGGCCCCGACGGCAAGCCCGTGGTGGCAGAGTGGATCGGCCACGAAGGCATGACCCGCCTGCCCGCCGGGCATGCCGTGACGTTTTATTGGGCGCCGTTCTGGGGCGCGCTCAACCAGGGTGAGCAGCTGACGGCCGACCGCAGCCTGGTGCTGTTCGAAACCCTGCTGCGCGAAACCAGCCGCGACGGCGAACGGCGCCTGTTCCTGGACCAGTTCAACTTCGTCGACAACACGCCGGGCTACGAACACAACGCGGTGCTGCGTCCCGAAGAGATCGCCACGTTCCTGCACCGCTCGGTGTGCGTCATGAAGGCAGGGGGCGTGGCCGGCTACGCGCTTTGGACCGCCCGCGACTACGCCGAGAACCCGCTGCACAATCCGAGCTTCGGCTACGGCTTGGAAGGCTGGCAGCTGGATCGGCGCGATGGCGCTGCGGAAAAAGCACTGCAGGCGCTTCCCAGCGGGGATTTCGCCGTAGCGCTGGCCGCCGGAGATCGCCTGTCCCAGCGCGTGCCCGCGAAGCACGGCCGCATGATGCGCGCCGAGGACGCCATGTCCGACCAGGTCTGCCTGGAAGCCGACACGGCGGCGCCGGCCACGCTGCAGCTCAAGGCCGGCAACGGCGCGCCAATGACGATGGTGTTCGACGGCGCCGGGCGACAGCGCGTGTGCGGCGCAATCGAGCCGGTGGCCACCGACGGCGACCTGCCGTTCTCCATCACGGTGCAGCAGGGTGCACTGCAACTGCGCGACGTCCAGCTGTTCGACCACGTGCAGTACGGCGGCGTCTACGACCTGCAGGGCACGCCGGGACCGCTTCATGACGCCGTGCGGGGGATGAACCGCGACTTCCGCGCCGAACCGGCGCCGGCGCGCTGCGGCTGAGGTTCAGTCCAGCGACATGGGATCCACGGCGGGCGGGTGCGCCGCCTGGGTGTGCGCGGCCCACAGCGCGGTCAACGTTTCGCCGGTGGTGGGCACGCGGTGGTCGGGTGCAATGTCGGCCAGCGGCTTGAGTACGAACGCCTGATGAAGCTCCGGCCGGGGCAATTCCAGGTTTCCCGGCCCCTTCAGCACCAGGTCGTCGAAGAACACGATGTCGATGTCCAGCGTGCGGCTGGAAAAGCGCGCACCGCCGCGCTGGCGGCCCTGGGCGTCTTCCAGCGCGTGCAGCCAGTCGTTCAGTGCGAAGGGGTCGAGGTCGGTGTCGATCACGGCCGCGGCATTGAGGAAGTCGGGGCCCTCGAAACCCACGGCCGGCGTCCGGTACACCGGCGAGAACACCGCCGCGCCGAAGCGTTCGCGCAGGGCGCGGGCCGCGGCCAGCAGGTTGGCCTCGGCGTCGAGGTTGCTGCCCAGGCTCAGCCAGGCGGTGCTCACGGCGCGCGCGTGCGCTCGATCATCACGCCCACGGCCTTCGAGCCGCGCACCGCGCCGGGCTTGCTCAGCTTCAGGCGCACGTGGCTGACGCCGAACTCACCGGTGATGATGCCGGCGCAGCGTTCGGCCAGCGTTTCCACCAGCCCGAACTCGGACTCGGACACGTACTGGATCAGGCGCTTGCTGACCGCCTTGTAGTCGAGCGTGTCGGCGATGTCGTCGGTGGCGGCTGGCACGGTGTTGTCGAACGCCATCTCGATGTCGAGCACGATCGATTGCTTGATCTTGCGCTCCCAGTCGTAGATCCCGATCACGCACTCGATCTCGAGCGCCTCGATGAATACCTTGTCCATGCCGCAGGTCCTTGCCTAGAGATGCGGCAAGCTTGCCATGTCCCAGCGTGGCTGGACGGTGACGATGGCGCCTTCGCCCTGCCCCGCCTGCAGCCGCAGTGCACCGGCGAAGGCGATCATGGCGCCGTTGTCGGTGCAGAACTCCGGGCGCGGGAAACAGACCCGGCCGCCGCGCTTTTCCGCCAGCCCCTGCAGCCGGGCGCGCAGGCGGATATTGGCGCCCACGCCGCCGGCCACCACCAGGGTGCGGGCGTCGGTCTGCTGCAGCGCGCGGTCGCACTTGATGGCCAGGGTCTCCACCACCGCATCCTCGAAGCCGCGGGCGATGTCGGCGCGGGTTTCCGGGGTCTTGTCGGAGGCCTTCCAGGCCAGCATCACCTGGGTCTTGAGGCCCGAGAAGCTGAAGTCCAGGCCCGGCCGGTCGGTCATCGGGCGGGAGAACCTGAACACGCCGGGCCGGCCCGATTCGGCCAGCCGGGCCAGCTCGGGCCCCCCCGGGTAAGGCAGGCCCATGAGCTTGGCGGTCTTGTCGAAGGCCTCGCCGGCGGCGTCGTCCAGGGTTTCCCCGAGCAGGCGGTAGTCGCCGATGGCCGCCACTTCCACCAGCTGGGTGTGGCCGCCCGACACCAGCAGGGCCACGAACGGCGGCGCCAGGCCCGGGTCTTCCAGCAGCGGGGCCAGCAGGTGGCCCTCCATGTGGTGCACGCCCACCGCGGGCAGGTCCAGGGCCCAGGCCAGGGCGCGGCCGGTGGCGGCGCCCACCATCAGGGCGCCCACCAGGCCGGGGCCGGCGGTGTACGCCACGCCGTCCAGGTCGGCGGTGCCCAGCCCGGCCTCGGCCAGGGCCTGGCGGACCAGGGGCAGCAGCTTGCGGACGTGGTCGCGGCTGGCCAGTTCGGGCACCACGCCGCCATACTCGGCGTGCAGGGCGATCTGGCTGTAAAGGGCGTGTGCGAGCAGGCCGCGGTCGGTGTCATACACCGCCACGCCGGTTTCATCGCAGCTGGTTTCGATGCCCAGGACTCGCATGTGCTTGTTTTTGTGGGCCCCAAGGCCGGATTCAAGGAGAAACCGGGGATCAGGCTTGCCTGCCGCCCCGGGGCCCGCGTATCATACGCGGCTCACCGGCCGTGCCGGGCGAAACCCACGTATCCAGGAAGTCCACATGCCGTCTGTCAAAGTCCGCGAAAACGAGCCGTTCGAGTTTGCGCTGCGCCGCTTCAAGCGCACCTGCGAAAAGGCTGGCGTCCTCGCCGAAACCCGCAAGCGCGAGTTCTACGAGAAGCCGACCCAGGAACGCAAGCGCAAGGCCGCCGCCGCGGTGAAGCGCCAGCTGCGCCGCAGCTCGCGCGACGTCACCAAGCGCCAGCGCCTGTACTGATAGGCGCATCCGCGTGCGGAAGAGCGGCCGTCCCTGGCCGCACTTCCAATAAATGCACCGAAGCCGGCCAGCGTCCACGCTGCCGGCTTTTTGTGTTTCTAGACCCCCGGAGAACCCCATGAGCCTGAAAGCCAAGCTGACCGAAGACATGAAGATCGCGATGAAGTCGGGCGAGAAGGATCGCCTGGGCGTCATCCGGCTGATCAACGCCGGCATCAAGCAGAAGGAAGTGGACGAGCGGATCGAGATGACCGACCCGCTGGTGCTGGCCGTGATCGAAAAGATGGTCAAGCAGCGCAAGGACTCGATCAGCCAGTACGACGCCGCCGGTCGCGACGACCTGGCGTCCATCGAGCGCTACGAGCTGGGCGTGCTGGAAACCTACCTGCCGGCCAAGATGGACGAAGCGTCCGTGCAGGCGGCAATCGACGCCGCCAAGGCTGAAACCGGCGCCGCTGGCCCGGCTGACATCGGCAAGCTGATGGCCGTGCTCAAGCCGCGCCTCGCCGGCCAGGCCGACATGGGCCTGGTGTCCCAGCTGGTCAAGAAAGCGCTGGCCGGCTGAGCCCGCTACCCGGGTATTGTGGGCGCATGGACTTGAGCAAGGACATCCGCTACCACGACTCGATCGCGGACGAGTACGACCAGGTCGTGCTGGCGCCGCGCGAGGCGGCGACCCGGCGGCTATTCGCACCCGCCCTGCGGCGGCTGGCCGCGAACGCACCCTTCGCCCAGATGATCGACCTGGGCTGCGGTACCGGCCACATGATCCGCCGCGCCGGCGCGCTGGCCACCCGGGTCACCGGCGTTGACCACAGCCCGGGCATGCTGGCCACGGCGCGACGCATGGCCGAGGCCCAGGGCCTGCGCGAGGTCCATCTCGAGCAGGGCGACCTGGAAGACTTCCTGGCCGCCCACCCCGACCACGCCGACCTGGTGACCGCCGTCGGCGTGCTGCACCACTTGGGCGAAGACAGCCTCGACCGAGTCCTGGCCGCGATCCACCGCAGCCTGCGGCCGGGCGGCTGGGTGCTGCTGGCCGAACCGGTGGCCGACGGCCCGATCGTCGAACCTGCGGCCATCACCCGCTGGAACCAGGCCTCGCTGGCGGCCCGGCGCGGCTACCGCACGGCCGAGGAAGATCCCGACGAGGCGCCGCTGCCGCCGGCACTGCTGCGCGCCGCCATCGTGCGCGCGGGCTTCGCGCCGGTGCACGAACGTCGCCGCTGGGAGGTCTACAACCACTGCGAGCAGCCGGGGTGGGTGGAGCGCCTGCGGATCGAATGGCTGCAGTGGCGGCACCGCGGCACCGGCTTCATCTATGCCTGCCTTGCGCGCAAGGCCTGAGGCCCAAGGCCATGGCCCGCATCCCCGACGCGTTCATTGACGACCTGCTGGCCCGCACCGACATCGTCGAGGTGGTGGGTTCGCGCGTGCCGCTCAAGCGCCAGGGCCGCGAGTATTCGGCGCGCTGCCCGTTCCATGACGAGCGCTCGCCCTCGTTCACGGTGTCGCCCAACAAGCAGTTCTACCACTGCTTCGGCTGCGGCGCGCACGGCACCGCCATCAGCTTCCTGATGAACTACGACCGGCTGGAATTCCTCGACGCGGTCGAGGAACTGGCCAAGCGCTGCGGCCTGGAAGTGCCGCGCGACACCCAGCAGCGCAACCAGAGCGGGGAGTCGCGCGAGCTCTACCAGGCGCTGGAAGCGTCGGAGCAGTTCTTCGTCCAGCAGCTGGCCGGCAGCGCCAAGGCGCGCGAGTACCTGGACAGGCGCGGCGTGGATGCCGAGAACCGCAAGCGCTTCGGCATCGGCTATGCGCCCGAGGGTTTCGAAGGCATCAAGGGCGCCTTGGGCACCGACGAGCGTCGGCTGTCGCTGCTCGAGAAGTCGGGCATGTTGTCCCGCAACGACACCGGACGCGTGTACGACAAGTTCCGCGACCGGGTGATGTTCCCCATCCACGACCGCCGCGGCCGCGTGATCGCCTTCGGCGGCCGCGTGCTGGGCAAGGACGACGGCCCGAAGTACCTCAACTCGCCCGAGACCGCGCTGTTCCACAAAGGCCGCGAACTCTACGGCCTGTGGCAGGTGAAGCAGGCGCATTCGAAGATCCCGCGCCTGGTGGTGGTCGAGGGCTACATGGACGTGGTGGCGCTGTTCCAGTTCGGCGTCAACACCGCGGTGGCCACGCTGGGCACCGCCACCACGCCCGACCACGCCGAGCTGCTGTTCCGCAACAGCGCCGACGTGTACTTCTGCTTCGACGGCGACCGCGCCGGCCGCGGCGCCGCGTGGAAGGCGCTCGAGTCGGTGCTGCCGCGCATGCGCGACGGCCGCCAGGCCTTTTTCCTGTTCCTGCCCGACGGCGAAGACCCCGACAGCATCGTGCGCAAGGAAGGCGCCGCCGGCTTCGATGCCAGGCTGGCGCAGGCCATGCCGCTGTCGGAGTTCTTCTACGGTGAACTGTCCAAGGACGTGAACATGGCCGGCATGGAGGGCAAGGCGCGCCTGGCCGAACGCGCCAAGCCGCTGTTGGCCGGCATCCCCGACGGCGCCTTCCGCGACCTGATGCAGCAGCGGCTCACCGAACTCACCGGCGTGGGCCAGCGCGCCGCAGCCGCGCCACAGGCCCAGGCCACGCCCTCGATGCGCGGCCGCAGCGGCGCGCCGGCGCCCAAGGTCAGCCTGGTGCGCGCGGCCATCGCCCTGCTGCTGCAGCAGCCGGCGCTGGCCGACGCCATCGAGCCGCCCTACCTTTTCGGCACCCTGCGCCAGCCTGGAATTTCCCTGCTCATGGAAATGATCGCCTTGGCGCGGGAAAGGCCAGGCATCGGCACCGGCGCCGTCCTGGAACATTTCGCCGAGCGCGAAGAGGGCGCGGCGCTGCAAAAGCTGGCAATGCACGCCTTCCCAGGCGAACCGGCGATGTGGCGCAGCGAGTTCCTCGACGCCCTGGCCCAACTCGATCGCCAGACCCGCCAGCAGCGCATCGAAGAACTGCAGGCCCGCATCAAAGAGGTCGGCATGTCGGGCCTGGGCGACGCTGAAAAAGCCGAACTGCGCGAACTGCACTCCGGCCCTCGCTGAAGCAGCAGCAAGAGCAGTAACGAGGTCTGCACATGGCGTTTGCGAGGGTACGGGCTATGCTGGGGCTTGGATTGCTTGGGGAGCCCACTGACGATGCGCATCGTTCCGCTGTTCCTGTCGCTGGCGCTGGCCGCGCCTGCCCTCGCCGCCGAACCCGCCGCCATGGTGCGCGAGCAGGTCGGCAACCGCGCCGGCATCGACACGGTGGGCATCTCCGATTTCGGCACCTTCCTCAAGATCACCCGGCCGCTGTTCGTGGCGCAGGGCTTGAATGATCCGCGTGTGCCCTGGACCGAAGCCGGGCAGATCGTGAAAGCCGTGCGCGGCAACGGCGGCGACGTCTGGTACGTGCTGTTCAAGGACGAAGGCCACGGCTTCCGGAAAAAGGCCAACAGCGACTGGTTCGGTGCCGCCGGCATGTTGTCCTGGCGCGAACACCCGCTCGACGAGCGCTGACGCCATGGCCACGCCGCTCAAGTTCGAACTGGCAGCCGTCCTTGACCAGCTGCAGCAGGAAGGCATCCGCCTGCTGGCGGCCCTGCCGCTGCTGCTGCTGTCGGTGCTGCTGGTCTGGCTTGCCTGGCTGCTGGGGCGCTGGTTGGGCCGGCGCAGGCTGTTCGAGCACGTGGCGCGCAGCAATCCCTTCCTGCGTTCGCTGATGCGCACCACCGTGCAGTGGGTAGTCACCGGCATCGGCATCCTGGTGGCACTGGAAATCATGAACGCCACCGCCATGGTCGGCGCCGTCCTGGGCACCGCCGGCGTGCTGGGCGTGGCCCTGGGCTTCGCCTTCAAGGACATCCTGGAAAACTACCTGGCCGGCATCCTGCTTAGCCTGCGCCAGCCGTTTGCGCAGCGCGACCACGTGGTGATCGACGGCAACGAGGGCATCGTGATGGCGCTCACCTCGCGCGCGACCGTCCTGATGACGCTCGACGGCAACCACCTGCGGCTTCCCAACGCCTTGGTATTCCGCGGTGTCACCCTGAACTACACCCGCAACCCGAGCCGGCGCTTCGAGTTCGATGTCGGCGTCGGCGTGAACGAAGACCTGGTGGCGGCGCAGCGGCTGGGCGTGTCGGCGTTGGCGGGTATCGAAGGCATGCTGGCGAAGCCGCCGCCGCGCGCGTTCATCGCCGCACTCGGCGATTCCAGCGTGCAGGTTCGCTTCCACGGCTGGGTGGACCAGCGATCACACGAGTTCCTGATAGTGCGCAGCGAGGCCATCCGCTCGGTCAAGCTGGCGCTGGAGGCCGGGGGCATGGACATGCCCGAGCCGATCTACCGGGTGCAATTGCACCAGTCCCCCGGTTCGGCCGTCGCGCCCGCAGGACACGCAACGCCGGCGCCGGCAGCGAAGCCGGCACCCTTGCCAGCGCCGGTCGGCGGCATCCCGGAGGTGGACACGCGCGCCACCTCCGACCTGGACGAACAGATCGACCGTGACCGCCATACCAACGACCAGGACCTGCTGGACGACTCGGCGCCGCGCGAATAGCCCAACCCGTTCTAGAGCTGTTCCAGGCTGAAGCCCCCAACCACCTGCGCCGCCTGCGGCAGCAGCCAGTGGTCGGCCAGCAGGAAGGCGAACAGCGCCATCAGGTAGACGATGGAGTAGTTGAAGACTTTCATCGCGTACAGCTCGTTGGGCGGGTTGAGCAGCTTGATGGCGTAGTAGAGGAACGCCCCGCCCAGCACCAGCGCCCCGCCCAGGTAGAACACGCCGCTCATGTTGGCCACGAACGGCAGTACCGTCACCACCAGCAGCAGCACGGTGTAGAACAGGATCTGCCAGCGCGTGTAGGTGACGCCGTACACCACCGGCAGCATCGGGATCAGCGCCTTGGCGTAGTCGTCGCGGCGGAAGATGGCCAATGCCCAGAAATGCGGCGGCGTCCACACGTAGATGATCAGCACCAGCAGCAGCGCGTGGTCGTAGTGCAGCGGCGCACCGGCCAGGCCGAAGAAGGAAACCCCCGCCGGCCAGCCTTTCACCGCGGCCCAGCCCAGCAGCGGCGGCGCGGCGCCGGCCAGGCCGCCGATGACGATGTTCTGCGGCGTGGCGCGCTTGAGCCAGCCGGTGTAGACGATGGCGTAGCCGATCAGCGAGGCGAAGGTGAGCGCGGCGGTGAAACCGTTGACGCGCCAGGTCAGCAGACCCATCGACAGCGCGCCCAGCGCCAACGCGAAGGCCAGCACCTGGATAGGACGCAGCGAGCCCACCGCAAGCGGACGATGCTGCGTACGTGCCATCAGCACGTCGATGCGCTGGTCGAGCAGGTGGTTGATGGCCGCCGCCGACGCCGCCGCCAGCCAGATGCCGATCGCACCCAGCACGATCTGCTCCCACGGCCAGGCGTCGCCAGGGCGGATGGCCAGGAACATGCCGATCACCGCGGTGAACACGATCAAGGCCACCACGCGCGGCTTGGTCAGCTCCCAGTACGCGGCGAACGGGATATTCATTCCGGAGCCCGCAGGCGGACCAGCAGGCCCACCAGGGTGAACAGCAGCAGCGCGGCGCCGGCGTTGTGCGCGGTGGCCACCCACAGCGGCAGGCCCAGCACGACGTTGCTGATACCCAGCGCCACCTGCGCGGCCAGCAGCACCAGCAGCACGCTGCCCCAGAACACCAGGCCCGGCGTGCGCAGCATGCGAATGCCCAGCACCGTCAGGTGGCCTGCCACCAGGATCGCCAGCATGCGATGGCTCATCTGGATGGCGGCGCGCGCGGGGCCGTCCAGCACGCCGCCTTCATAGTCCACGCCGATGCCGCGCCAGAGTACGAAGGCCTCGCGGTAGTCCTGCTCGGGCCACCACTGGCCCAGGCAGGTCGGGAAGTCGGTGCCGCAGGCCAGCGCAGCGTAGTTGGCGCTGGTCCAGCCACCGAGCGCGATCTGCACCAACAGCAGCACCAGCCCGATCCAGAGCAGGCGGCGCAGCCGCGGCGCCTCGGCCTGCACCAACTCGCTGCCCGGCGTGGTGCGCCAGGCCAGCCACGTCAGCAGCGACAGCGTCAGCAGGCCGCCCATCAGGTGCGACATGACGATGATCGGTTTCACCAGCCAGATCACCGTCCACATGCCCAGCATGGCCTGGAAGACGATCACCATCAGCGTCAGCGTACTGAGCCGCGCCGAGTCCACGTTCGACCAGCGCAAAGCCTGCACCAGCAGGATCAGTTCGGCCACCACCACCAGCCAGATCGACAGCACGTGGTTGGGCGCCATGCCCACGCCCATGTAGATCGGAATCGACGCCGCCACCAGGCCCGAGGCCACCAGCACGCTGGTCACGCCAAGCGCGCGCTTGCGCACGGCCAGCAGCGCCAGCGCCAACACCAGCAGGCCCAGCAGCGCGGCGATATGGCGATGGAACTGTTCGCGCCAGGCCTTGCTGACTTCCACCACGCGTTCGAAGGAGGCGTTGGCGGCGCTGATCTCGTGTTCCTGATTGGGCCAGGTGGCCTTGCCGTAGCAGGTGGGCCAGTCCGGGCAGCTCAAGCCGGCGTTGGACAGGCGGACGAAGCCGCCGAATACGATCACGCACAGGGTCAGCAGCACGGCGGCCCAGGCAAGGCGGTGGTAGTGACGGGATGGACTGCTCATTCGGGGCCTACTTCAACACACGTCCGAGATCCTTGCGCAGGCCCGAGGGGTTGAAGCCCGGGGCATAGCGCAAGACGAGATAGCCGTTGGGATCGGCCAGGTAGACCGGCAGCGCATCGGCGCGCGCCTGGTCGGGAAGCAGCGCCTGCAGTCCGGCGCTGGCCTGCATCGGCACCAGCCCGTTGAACCGCGGCGCACCAGACGGCAGTTCGCCGAACCACAGCACTTTGAGCTTGCCGGAGTGCCGGCCCTCGGACACCCACACCCGCTGCAGCGTGTCGAGCATCTGCAGGCAGGGCGTTCCGCAGTCGGTGGGAGGCGCAACGACGATGTGCCAGTGGCGCGACGCTGGCTGCCATTGCCAGGCCTCGCCGTCGGCGCGCTGCAGCGCCACGGGGCGCAGGTCGGGATAGGGGCTGAGCATTTCGCCGACGTTGCGGGTATGCGTCGGCTTCCAGCCGCCGAAGAACAGCCCTGCGGCCACGCCGAAGCTGCCGAGGAACATCGTCGCAACGACGAACAGTGTGATGCGCGAGCGGGTCTGGTTGGGCGTATTCATGGGCGCCTGCGGAAGTTGAGTACCAAGATGATGATGAGCATGGCGATCGCCATCCCGAACCACTGGATGGCGTAGCCGCGGTGTTTCTCGGGCGGCAGCGTGTTGGCCAGCAGCTCGAGGTCGCGCTCGTGGCCGATCGGCAGCGCCGGGTCCAGGCGCAGCACGCGGGCCGCAAGCGGCGCGTCCAGCCGCCATGCGGTCGACACCGCATCGAGCTCGAGCCGCGTCGCCAGCCAACCCAGCGTGTCGGGCAGCTCCACCAGCCCCGGGCCCATCGGCAGCCCGGCGGCCGGCGGCGGCACCAGCAGGCCGGCCAGCGTGAAATCACCGACCGGGCACAGCGCGCCGGGCATGGCGCGGTTGGGCGCCAACGGCAGCCAGCCCATGTCCACCAGCAGCGCCTGCCCGCCCTCGGGCTGGAACCCGCAATACAGCCGGACGCCCACCTGCGAACCACGGCGTTGATTGTCCAGCAGCAGGCGCGGTGTCGGGATGAAGAAACCCTCGCCCGCGACCTTGGCCGGCGCGGCCGCCGCCAGGCGCGACGCGGCGGCCAGTGGCTCTGCCGGCGCCGCCAGCGCTGCCGCGGCCTCGGCCAGCTGCAGGCGCTTGCTGGCTTCCCGGTCCAGCTGCCAGCGGCCCAGCGCCGCGAACAGCAGCACCAGGCACAGGCCCAGGACGCTCAGGACCAGCCGTGGTTTCACGTCAATCGCGCCCGACCGGCGGATAATGCCGGCCTGACCATGACCCGGACCAACCCCGTGCAGACGCTGCTCATCATTGCTTTCCTGATACTGATCCTCTGGAACCTCGGTGCCGGCCTTTATTACATGATGGTGGACAAGGGCAAGACCGACCGCACCGTGAAGTCGCTGACGTGGCGCATCGGCCTGTCGGTGGCGCTGATTCTGCTGGTCGTGGCCGGCATCCTCACCGGCGTGGTCAAGCCGCACGGCATCGGCGGCTGACATAAAGACTTGTGGGAGGGACTTCAGTCCCGATGGCCCTTCGGAGGGCATCGGGACTGAAGTCCCTCCCACAGAGCATCGGGCCTGAAGGCCCTCCTACGGGGGTTTGTTCAGACCACGTAGATGAACAGGAACAGGATCAGCCAGACCACGTCCACGAAGTGCCAGTACCAGGCCACCGCCTCGAAGCCGAAGTGATGGTCCTTGCTGAAGTGCCCCTTCAGGCAGCGCAGCCAGATGATCGCCAGCATCAGCGTGCCCAGGAACACATGCATGCCGTGGAAGCCGGTGAGCATGAAGAAGGTGGAACCGTAGATGCCCGAACCCAGCGTGAGGTTGAGGTCGCGGTAGGCGTGGACGTACTCCACGCCCTGGTAGAACAGGAAGATGCTGCCCAGCAGCACCGTTGCACCCAGCCACACCAGCAGCGCCCTGCGATGGCCGGCCTTGAGCGCATGGTGGGCGATGGTGATGGTGATGCCCGATGCCAGCAGGATCAGGGTATTGATCAGCGGCAGGCCCCAGGCCGAGATGGTCTGGAACGCACCGCCCAGCTCGGCCGGGCCGCTGCTAGGCCAACCGGCGATGAAGCCGTCCCACAGGAACTGGTTGGTCAGCGCGCCGTCACCCTCGCCCGACAGCCACGGCAGCGAGAACTCGCGGGCATAGAACAAGGCGCCGAAGAAGGCCGCGAAGAACATCACTTCCGAGAAGATGAACCACATCATGCCCATGCGGAACGAGGCGTCGACCTGCTCGTTGTACCTGCCGGCGATGGACTCGGAAATGACGTTGCCGAACCAGGCGAACAGCACCGCCAGCGTGGCGATGAAACCGATGAAGAACACCGGCTCACCCCAGGCGTGGCCGTTGAACCAGTTGGCCACGCCCACCATGGTGATGAACAGGGTGATGGACCCGACGAAGGGCCACGGGCTGTGGTGCGGGACGTAGTAAACGTTCGGATCGTCGTGGGTCTGTGCCATGGGGTTCCCCGGGTATTTCCTGTAAGGCCGTCGGTCAGGGCGCGGTGCGGGCGGCGGCCGGCGGGGCCGGTGCCGCGACGATCCGGGCCGTGGCCGCGTCGTTGCTGAAGAAAGTATAGGACAGCGTGATGGTGCTGATGTGGGCCGGCAGGTCCGGGTCGACGATGAAGCGCACCGGCATCAAGCGCTCTTCGCCGGCGTTGAGCAGCTGCTCGGTGAAGCAGAAGCACTCGGTCTTGCTGAAGAACGTCGACGCCGTGGACGGCGCCACCGATGGCGCGGCGTTGCCGACGATCGGGTGGTCGGAGGTGTTGCGGGCGATGTAGTTGGCTTCGTACTGCCGGCCCGGGTGCACCTGCATGGTCAGCTGCTGGGGCTTGAAGGCCCAGGGCAGCTTGGAATTCACGGTGCCGTCGAACTCCACCAGGATGGTGCGCGATTCATCCACCACCATGCCCGCCACCTGCGCTTCGTCGGTGGGGCCCGATTCGAGCTTGATGCCGAACACCTTCTCGCAGGCGATGTAGTACAGCGGCACCAGCGCGAAGGTGGCCACGAACGAGGCCAGCGACACCAGGGCGATGGTGCGCAGGCTGGATTTGATCGCGGGCGAGGTCATGGCAGCATCACCGCGAGCAGGAAGGTGGCGTAGATGCCCACCGCCAACAGGCCCACCGCCCACGCAGTGATGCGCACGCCGCGGCGGCTGTTCAGGGGATCTGGCTTTTCCGGGGGATGGGTCATGTCGGGTGCGCGGCGCCCCGGGGGGCGCCGCAGGTCCTCAGTGGGTGATGTCGCCGTGGGCCAGGTCACCGTTGCGGATCACCGGCGGCTGCGTGAAGGTGTGGTGCGGGGCCGGCGAAGGCACCGTCCACTCCAGGCCCTTGGCGCTTTCCCACGAGCGGGCTTCGGCCTTGACGCCACCGTGGGCGCACTTCCAGACGATGTAGGCGAACAGCAGCTGGCTGATGCCGAAACCGAAGCCGCCGATGGTGGACCACTGGTTGAAGTCGGCGAAGGCCACGTTGTAGTCGGGCACGCGGCGCTGCATGCCGGCCAGGCCCAGGAAGTGCTGCGGGAAGAACAGCAGGTTCACGAAGAACGTGGACATCCAGAAGTGGATCTTGCCCAGGCGCTCGTTGTACATGTGGCCGGTCCACTTGGGCAGCCAGTAGTACACGCCGGCCATGATGCCGAACACCGAGCCGGTGACCAGCACGTAGTGGAAGTGCGCCACCACGAAGTAGGTGTCGTGGTACTGGAAGTCGGCCGGCACGATCGCCAGCATCAGGCCGGAGAAGCCGCCTATGGTGAACATGATGACGAAGCCGAGCGCGAACAGCATGGGCGTCTCGAAGGTCAGTGACCCTCGCCACATCGTGGTCACCCAGTTGAACACCTTCACGCCGGTGGGGATGGCGATCAGCATCGTGGCGTACATGAAGTAGAGCTCGCCGCCCAAGGGCATGCCCACGGTGAACATGTGGTGGGCCCAGACGATGAACGACAGGAAGGCGATGGACGCGGTGGCGTACACCATGGCCTGGTAGCCGAACAGCGGCTTGCGGGCGAAGGTCGGGATGATTTCCGACACGATGCCGAACGCCGGCAGGATCATGATGTAGACCTCGGGGTGCCCGAAGAACCAGAAGATGTGCTGGTACATCACCGGGTCACCGCCGCCGGCGGCGTTGAAGAAGCTGGTGCCGAAGAACTTGTCGGTCAGCAGCATCGTCACCGCACCCGCCAGCACCGGCATCACCGCGATCAGCAGGAAGGCGGTGATCAGCCAGGTCCAGACGAAGATCGGCATCTTCAGCAGGTCAACGCCCGGGGCGCGCATGTTGAGGATGGTGGCGATGATGTTGATGGCGCCCATGATCGAGCTGATGCCCATCAGGTGGATGGCGAAGATGGTGAACGCGGTGCTGGAGCCGCCCTGCAGCGACAGCGGCGGGTACAGCGTCCAGCCGCCGGCCGGGGCGCCGCCGCCGATGCCGAAGAAGTACAGGATCAGCGGCATCATCAGCAGGATGAAGGCGAACGGCATGATCCAGAAGGACCAGTTGTTCATGCGCGGCAGCGCCATGTCGGGCGCGCCGATCATCAGCGGGATCATCCAGTTGGCCAGGCCCACGAACGCGGGCATGACGGCGCCGAAGATCATCACCAGCGCATGCATGGTGGTCATCTGGTTGAAGAACTCGGGCTCGACCAGCTGCAGGCCGGGCTGGAAGAGTTCGGCCCGGATGACGAGCGCCATCGAGCCGCCGATGAAGAACATCACCAGCGAGAACACCAGGTAAAGGGTGCCGATGTCCTTGTGGTTGGTCGAATACAACCAACGCTGGATGAAACCCTGCTTCGGCTCGCCGTGATGGTCGTCGGCGTGGGCAGTGTCGTAGTTAGCCATGGTCAAGTGCCTCTATCTGGATTCTTTCAGCCCTCGCCAACCGCTTTCGCGGTGGCGGGGGTGCTGGCGGCTATGCGGGCGGCTTCAACTAGGTCGCCGGCCTTCTGGGCGGCGAGCCACGCGTCGTATTCACCGCGCGGGACGGCCTTGACGACGATCGGCATGAAGCCATGGTCCTTGCCGCAAAGCTCGGCGCAGACGCCACGGTAGGTGCCCGGCTCGCGGATCTGGGTCCAGGCTTCGTTGATCACGCCCGGGATGGCGTCCTGCTTCCAGCCCAGGGCCGGCACCCACCACGCGTGGATGACGTCGTCGGCGGTCACCACGAAGCGGATCTTGGTGTCGGTGGGCAGCACCAGCACGCGGTCCACTTCACGCAGGTAGTGCGGCGAGGACTCGGCGGTGGGACGCTCGCCGCTCTGGCGTATGCGGTCGGATTCGCGGTCGAGGCGGCTGATGAAGTTGACGTCCTCGCCGACGATCTCGTAGCGCCACATCCACTGGTAGCCGGTGACCTTGACGGTCATCTCGTGGCCCTTGGTGTCGTACTGCTCGATCACCTTGATGGTGGCCGGCACGGCCATCACCACCAGGATGATGATCGGCACCACGGTCCAGATGATCTCGAGCTTGGTGGAGTGGGTGAAGTCGACGTCGGGCTTGGCGCCCTTGGACTTGCGGAACTTGACCATGGCGTAGGCCATCGCGCCGAACACGATCACGCCGATGACCACGCAGATCCACAGCATCATCATGTGCATTTGGTAGGCGTTCTCCGCCGTGCGGGTCACGCCCGGCGTCATGTTCAGCTGCCACCGCTGCGGCTCCAAGCTCGCCAAGGCCACCGAGCTGGCCATGACGGCGAATACGCCGGTGGTGATGCGTGCCAGGCCGACCTGGGTGGCGCGCGCTGCTTTCATCGCTGCATTCATCCGAACTTACCCCAACGTATGGTCTTCGATCTGGCTCCGACCCGAGGCCGACGCCAGCAATCTTTTCAATCGGGTGGCCAGGTCGCGGCGCTCCTCGTGCGAGAGGAACGACCCGACTTCCACCTGCCGGCCGTGCGAGCCCAGCAAAATCCTTTCCCTGCCTTCGCCGCCCTCCACTTCCAGCCGCACCCAGAACGGGTGGGACTTGAAAGCCGGCTCCGGCTGCGCCGAGCGACGGACCTCGAGGCTGCGCTCGTCCAGCGCGATTTCCTCGAAGCGGTCGCCCTGCCGCCACACCCATCGAAGCACAGCGGCGATGAAAGCCACATCCAGCAGGGCGAAAACCGGGGCAAACACATTGCCCTGGAAGAAGGCGTACCCCGCCACCCCGAAGGTGCCAAGGGACAGACCGACGGCCAAGCCCGCGAACTGGCCCGCGCTCAGGGCACGTTGGGGGCGGAGCACCAGGACGGCTCCGGGACCTGACGGCACCGCTGCAACGAGTTCGATCACGCGGAAGACCTGCGACCTGCGTCGGAAACCCGGCAATTTTAGCTGCCCGCGGACTGGCGCGGCAAGCCAATTCATCCATACGCTCGGTCCGTCGCCGCCAGCTTCGTGAAGAAGGCCGTAAAGGGGGCGGGGTTCCGCGCCCACGCGCGGGGCACTAGAATCCGGCTTCCTGCGCCCACCCGCGCTGCCCCGCCCCTGGACCCCCGTGACCCTGATCCTGAGTCCTGAACTGCCCAGCGCGCCTTCCCAGCTGCGTGCCCGGATCACTGCCGCCTTCCATCGCGACGAGGCCGAGCACTTGGCCGAGCTGTTGGCCCAGGCGCGGCTGCCCGATGCTGAACAGGCCCGCGTCCAGGCCCTGGCCGTGTCGCTGGTGCAGCGTACGCGGGTGCGATCGGCCGACCCGGGGATGGTTGAAGCCTTCATGCGCCAGTACGATCTGTCCAGTGAGGAGGGCGTGCTGTTGATGTGCGTGGCCGAGGCCCTGCTGCGCATCCCCGACCGCGCCACCGCCGACAAACTGATCCGCGACAAGATGGGCGACGCCGACTGGGACCGCCACATGGGCCAGTCCAGCTCGGTGCTGGTGAACGCCTCCACCTGGGGCCTGATGCTGACCGGCCGCATGGTGAACCTGGCCGACGAGACCCGCCGCAACGCCGTGGGCGCCTTCCGCCGGCTGGTGGGCCGGGCCGGCGAGCCCGCCATCCGCCTGGCCGTGCGCCAGGCGATGCGGATCATGGGCCACCAGTTCGTCATGGGCCGCACCATTGCCGAAGCGCTGGAGCGCAGCCGCAAGGGCGACCAGGCCCAGTACCTGTATTCGTTCGACATGCTGGGCGAGGCCGCGTTCACCCAGGCCGACGCCGACCGCTACTTCGCGGCCTATCGCGACGCCATCGGCGCGATCGGCGCCGGCGGCCCCTATGCCGACGTGCTCAACGCACCCTCCATTTCCGTGAAGCTGTCGGCCCTGCACCCGCGCTATGAGCTGGCCAAGCGCGCCCGCGTGCACGCCGAACTGATCCCGCGGGTGCTTGGACTGGCCAAGCTGGCCAAGGCCCAGGGCATCGGCTTCACCATCGACGCCGAAGAGTCCGAACGGCTGGAGCTGAGCCTGGACGTGATCGCGGGCGTGTTCGTCGACCCGGCGCTGGACGGCTGGGAGGGCTACGGCCTGGCCGTGCAGGCCTACCAGAAGCGCGCGCCTTACGTGATCGACTACCTGGCCGACCTGGCCCGCAAGACCGGCCGCCGCATGCCCATGCGCCTGGTGAAGGGCGCCTACTGGGACAGCGAGGTCAAGAAGGCGCAGGCCGAGGGCTACGCCGGCTACCCGGTGTTCACCCGCAAGGCCAACACCGACGTGAGCTACCTGGCCTGCGCGCGCCGCATGCTGGAGGCGTCGGACGCGATCTACCCGATGTTCGCCACCCACAACGCCCAGACGATTGCCGCCATCCATGCGTACGCCGCGGGCCAGCGCTACGAGTACCAGAAGCTGCACGGCATGGGCGACGACCTTTACGCCGAAGTCATCCCGGCCGACAAGTTGAACGTGGCCTGCCGCGTGTACGCGCCGGTGGGTTCGCACGAAGACCTGCTGCCCTACCTGGTGCGCCGCCTGCTGGAAAACGGCGCCAACTCCAGCTTCGTCAACCGCATCGCCGACGAATCGCTGCCGCCGGCCGACCTGGTGGCCGACCCGGTCGCCATGGTGGACGGCTACGACAGCAAGTCCCATCCCCGCATCCCCCAGCCGCTGGACCTGTTCCGGTCGTACGGCGAAGAAAGGAACAATTCCATGGGCGCCAATCTCGCCAACGACGACACCCTGGCCGCGCTGGCCGGCTCCATCAACGCGGCCGTGAAGGACTGGCAGGCGACGCCGCTGGTGCCGGGTGCCAAGGCTTCGGCGGCGGCCCAGGCCGTCACCAACCCGGCCGACCGCCGCGAGCGCATCGGCCAGTGGGTGCCGGCCGACGGCGCCGCGGTGGACAAAGCCCTGGCCAACGCCGTGGCCGCCCAGGACGGCTGGGACCGCATGCCCGCGGCCAGCCGCGCCAAGATCCTCGAACACGCCGCCGACCTGATGGAAGCTCGCGCGCCCGAGTTCCTGGCGCTGTGCATCAAGGAAGCCGGCAAGTCGCTGTCGGCCTCGGTGGCCGAAGTGCGCGAAGCCGTGGACTTCCTGCGATATTACGCGCTGCAGGCGCGCAAGCTGTTCGGCGCGCCGGAAAAGCTGCCCGGCCCCACCGGCGAGTCCAACGAGCTGTGGCTGCACGGCCGCGGCGTGTTCGTGTGCATCAGCCCGTGGAATTTCCCGCTGGCCATCTACGTCGGCCAGGTGGCCGCGGCGCTGGCGGCGGGCAACAGCGTCATCGCCAAGCCGGCCGAGCAGACCACGCTCACCGCGTTCGTCGCCACCCAGCTGATGCATGAAGCCGGCGTGCCGCGCGACGTACTGCAGTTCCTGCCCGGCGACGGCGCCACCGTGGGCGCGGCGCTGACCAAGGACCCGCGCGTGGCCGGCGTGTGCTTCACCGGCTCCACCGACACGGCCTGGGCGATCAACCGCTCGCTGGCCGCGCGCAACGCCTCCATCGCCGCGCTGATCGCTGAAACCGGCGGCCAGAACGCGCTGATCGCCGATTCGTCCGCCCTGCCTGAGCAGCTGGTGAAGGACGCGATGGCGTCGGCCTTCGATTCCGCCGGCCAGCGCTGCTCGGCCGCGCGCGTGCTGTTCGTGCAGGCCGACATCGCCGACAAGGTGATCCACATGCTGGCCGGCGCCATGGACGAACTGGTGGTGGGCGACCCGGCGCTGCTGAGCACCGACGTGGGCCCGGTGATCGACGAGGACGCGCGCAAGATCCTGGCCGCGCACGCCGAGCGCATGGACAGGGAGGCCAAGCTGATCAAGGCGGTGGCGCTGCCCGCCGACACCGCGCACGGTTCGTTCTTCGCGCCGCGCGCGTACGAACTCTCGTCGCTGTCCCAGCTCACCCGCGAAGTGTTCGGCCCGGTGCTGCACGTGATCCGCTTCGAAGCCGACAAGCTCGACGACGTGCTGGCCGCCATCAACGCCACCGGCTACGGCCTGACGCTGGGCATCCACTCGCGCATCGATTCCACCATCGACAAGATCTCGCGCACCGTGAAAGTGGGCAACTGCTACGTCAACCGCAACCAGATCGGCGCGGTGGTGGGCGTGCAGCCCTTCGGCGGCGAAGGCCTGAGCGGCACCGGCCCCAAGGCCGGCGGCCCGCACTACCTGCTGCGCTTCGCCTCCGAACGCACCCTCACGGTCAACACGACGGCGGCCGGCGGCAACGCCTCCCTCCTCACCCTCGACGACTGACAGCCCACCAAAAAGGGGTCAGAGAATATATTCGTTTGAAACGAATATATTCTCTGACCCCTTTTTGGTGGCAGGCTAAGCGTATCTTCAACTGTGAGGCGCCATGTACCTCGAGCACTACGGCCTGAGCGAGGCACCGTTCTCGATCACCCCGGATCCGCGCTTCGTGTACCTCAGCGAGCGCCACCGGGACGCCTTGGCGCACCTGCTGTTCGGTATCGGCCAGGGCGGCGGCGGCGGCTTCGTGCAGCTGACGGGCGAAGTGGGCACCGGCAAGACCACGCTGTGCCGGCTGCTGCTGGAACAGCTGCCCGACAACGTGCGCGTGGCCCTGGTGCTCAATCCGCGCCTGAGCCCGCCCGAGCTGCTGGAAACGATCTGCCAGGAGCTGGGCATCAGGCTGCCGGCCAGGCGCACCAGCCTCAAGGCGCTGGTGGACGCGCTCAACGGCTACCTGCTCGACGCGTACGCGCAGGGCCTGCGCGTGGTGCTGATCATCGACGAGGCGCAGAACCTGAGCGTGGAGGCGCTCGAGCAGGTGCGCCTGCTCACCAACCTCGAAACCGACACCCAGAAGCTGCTGCAGATCGTGCTGCTGGGCCAGCCCGAACTGCGCGACATCCTGGCCCGCGACGACCTGCGCCAGCTGGCCCAGCGCATCACCGCGCGCTTCCATCTCACCCCGCTGGACGCCGCCGAAACCGAAGCCTATCTGCGCCACCGCTACGCCGTGGCCGGCGGCGTGCGCTTCCCGTTCACCAAGCTGGCACTCAAGCGCATCCAGCATCATTCCGGCGGCGTGCCGCGGCTGGTGAACATCATCGCCGAGCGCGCCCTGCTGGGCGGCTATGCCCACGACCAGGCGCAGATCGGCGAGCGCTGGGTCGACCAGGCCGCGCGCGAGGCGCTGGCGCCGCGGCTGTCGAAGCTGCCGCGGCCGACACTGGCCGCCGTGGTGGGCGTCGCGCTGGCGGCGATTGTCGTTGCCTTCCTGCTTTGGCCCAAGGCCAGCCCGCCTCCCGTGCCCGCGCCCGCGCCCGCCGCCGCCGTGCCCGTGGCGGAAGTGGTGCCCTACCTGCCGGGCGATGCGCTGGACCAGCGCGTACGCCTGGCCGGTGATTCGCCACAACCGGCCTGGAGCCAGCTGCTGGGCCTGTGGACCGTGCGCGCCAACGAAGCCGCCTTGGCCGACGTCGCCAACTGCCCGCCCGTGCTGGCGCCGGGCCTGTTCTGCCTGCGCGGCCGCGCCAGCCTGGACAAGCTGGCGGCGCTGGGCCGGCCCACCCTGCTGCGCCTGCAAAGCAGCGAGGGCGACGCCTGGGCCGTGCTGCTGGGTGCCGACGCCGTGCGCGTTCGCCTGTGGCTGGGTGGCGGCCGTTTCGACACCGACCGGCTGGCGCTCGAACGCACCTGGCGCGGCGACTACGCCGCCATCTGGCGTGGCCCCGCTTTCCTGGCGCCGCCGCCCGCAGCTGGCGACAGCGGCCCGGCCGTGGACTGGATCCACGACCGCCTGCGCGACCGCGCCGGCCTGGACACCCCCGACGCCGGCCCGGCCGTGCTCGATGCCGCCAGCCTGGTGGCCGTGCGGCGCGTGCAAACCAAGCACGGCCTGGTCGCCGACGGCGTGATCGGTCCGGAAACGCTGATGGCGCTGTCGTCGGGCGACAGCGACGGGCCGCGACTGCGCCGGGTGCTGGACTGATGTCGATGATCCTCGAAGCCTTGCGCAAGTCCGAGGCCGAGCGGCAGCGCGGGCGTGCACCCGGGCTGTTCGTCGAACAGCGGCCGGCGCGCACGCGCGAACGGAGCGTGCCGGTTTGGGCCTGGGGCCTGGGCGCGCTGCTGGTGGCCGTGCTGCTGGCCTGGGGCTGGCGCGAGTGGTCGCGGCCGGCGCCGGATCCGTTGGCTGCGCCCGTCGCCGAGTCGGCAGTGCCGACAACGCCCGCGCAGATCACCGAGCCCTCCGGACCCGCCCCGACCGAACCCGGGGCAATGGCTTCGATCACGCTTACGCCGAGCCCGCCGCCGCCACGCATTGAGCCCATGCCAGCAACGGCCCAGGCCACCCGCGTCGAGCCAGCGCCCGCACTCCAGCCACCGCCCGCAGCGGTCGCGGCGCCGGCGGCGCCCGCCGCTGTCGCGCCACCACCCGCCGACGCCCTGCCCTACGTGCCCGGCCTGGCAGCGCTTGCGGCCAGCGAACGCGCGGCGCTACCGCCGCTGAAGCTGAGCATGCACGTATTCTCCGACGATCCCGCCAAACGCTTCGTCATCCTTGACGGCCAGCGGCTTGGCCAAGGCGCCAGCCCCGCTGCCGGCGTCGTGCTGGAAGAAATCCGTCGCGACGGCTTGGTACTCTCCGTGAACGGCCAGCGCCTGCTGCTGGCGCGACCCTAGGCGACCATGGTTTTCGTTTTCCTGCCCACCCGGCGCAAGCCGCAGATGCGATGGGCCACGGCCCTGCTGGCCACGCTGATGGTGGCGGCGTTCATCTGGATCACGCTGCTGCCCGACGACGCCGCCTGGCGCGCCACGCTGCTGCGCTGGGGCACGCTGTCGGGCAGCGTCACGGAGTGGCGCGCGGCGATGCGCGACGAACGCCTGCTCACGCTGGTCAGCGCGCTGTTCATCCACCTCGGGCCGGTGCACCTGATCGGCAACCTGCTGTTCCTTTTCATCTTCGGGCTGCCGGCCGAACGCAGCCTGGGGCCGTGGCGCTTCCTGCTGCTGTTCCTGGCCGGCGGTGCGCTGGCCAACCTGGCGGCCGCGCTGCTGATGGGGACGCCGGCGCGCGCCATCATCGGCGCCAGCGGCGGCGTGTCGGCGGTGATCGGTGCCTACCTGGCGCTGTTCCCGAATGCACGCCTGGGCGTGGTGGTGCCGCTGGGGGTGTGGCTGGAATTCATCAAGGTACCGGCGGCGCTGCTGATCGGCCTGTGGGCGGCGCTGCAGCTGGCCTTCACCTTCGTCGGCCCGAGCTTCGGCGCAGTGGCGTGGTGGGCGCACCTGGCCGGTTTCGGCGTGGGCCTGCTGTACGCGCTGGTGATGAAACCGGCGCTGGCGCGGCGCTCGCGCGGCGGCTGAGGCGGCTCGTATACTCGGGCCATGAACACGCGCGTCCTCTACAAGGTCACCTTCCACAACGCCGGCAAGATTTACGAGCTGTACGCGCGCCGCGTGGCGTCGAGCTCGCTGTGGGGCTTCACTGAAGTGGCCGACCTGGTGTTCGACGTGAACGAAGGCGTGGTGGTGGACCCCACCGAAGAGCGCCTGCGCGACGAGTTCGCCAACACCCGCGTGCTGCACCTGCCGATGCAAAGCGTGGTGCGGGTGGAGGAAGTCGACCGCAAGGCCCCCATCAGCATCCGCGACGCCGGCACCGGCGAGAAAGTGGTGACCCCCTTCCCGATGCCGGTGAAGCCGCGATAGCCCTCCAAGACGGCACCGCAGACAGGAGTCGAGCAATGCACAAGGCAGCCCCGGACAGCGCCCGCCACGACGTCATGCGGCTTCGGCAGAAGTCCATGTGGCATGGCTTTGAGTACGAACTGTTGACGCCCTCGGGCACGGTGGTCGGCGGATGCAGCATGCCGACCTTCTCCCAGGCCAAGAATGCCCGGCTGGCTGTCCACGCCCCGGGCTCGAACAAGGGCGACGTGCAGATCCGTATCCACGGCGAGACCTGGCTGCTGCGGCACGAGTACACGCGGCGTGGTTTCCTGAACGACCTGCGCTATACGCTGGAATCGCCGGCGCACGAAGTGCTGTGCAGCGCCGAGGTGACCTTCGAGTCCGGTCGGCGGCTGCCCGTGATCAGGATGACGGTGCCGGTGAAGGCGGAAGTGATGCCCTCGACATCGATGTGGCGCAAGCGCTACCCCGTCGTCGGGCCGTCAGGCAGCGTGCTGGGAGAAATTTACGAACCGCGGCTGTTCATGCTGCGATTCGAGTACGGCGTAAGGCTGCCGGCGGCGTCGCCGCAGCTGCAGGCGTTCGTACTGGCGGTGGCGCTTTTTGTCCGCCATTGAACCCACGGGCAGCGGCATGACGCTCGCGCCCCGCATCGGTGTCGCGGTGCTGGTGGTGCGCAACGGCCGCGTGCTGCTGGGCCAGCGGCTCGGTTCGCACGGCGAGGGCTCCTGGGCGCTGCCGGGCGGGCACCTGGAGTTCGGCGAAAGCATCGAAGGCTGCGCGCAGCGCGAGCTGGCCGAAGAAACCGGCCTGCAGGCGCATGCATTCGCGCCCGGCCCGTTCACCAACAACGTGCTGGTGTCCAGGGGCCTGCACTACGTCACGCTGTTCATGGTGGCGCGCGACGCCCAGGGCGAGCCGGAGCGGCGGGAACCCGACAAATGCGCGGGCTGGGAATGGTGCGACTGGTCGGCGCTGCCGTCGCCGCTGTTCTCGCCGCTGGCGTCGCTGCAGCAGTCGGGCTTCGTGCCCGAGGGCATTGCATGACCGCTCCCGGCGACCGCCTGGTCTGCAGTTGGACCGGCAACGCCGCGGCCTGGACGCAGGCCGTGCGCGGCGGCCGGATCGAAAGCCGCCGGCCCTGAGCGCGGGGCTCTGCTAGATTCCCGCTTGTCCCGGCGCACCGCGCCGACACCGGAGCCAGGCAATGACCGTTCATACCTCGACCGCGAAAGCCATCTACGCGGCGTTCGCCGTCGGCGACATCCCTACGGTGCTCGACGCGATGGCGCCCGATATCCACTGGACCGAGGCCGAGGGCGGACCCTACGGTGGCGTGTCGGTGGGGCCGACGGCGGTGCTGGAGAACGTTTTCATGAAGCTGGGCGGCGACTGGGACGGATTCTCGGCCGTACCGCAGGAATTCGTGTCGCAGGGCGACACGGTGGTGGCGCTGGGCACCTACGCGGCGACGTTCAAGGCAACGGGAAAGAGCTTCACTGCGCCGTTCGCGCACGTGTGGAAGTTCCGCGACGGCAAGGCCGTTTCGTTCCAGCAGCACACCGATACCGCCGTGCACCTGCGGCCGATGGCCTGACGGGATTCAGCCGCCGGCGGTCGCCTTCGCGGCGACGGTGCGGCGCGAAGACTTGAGCTGGGCCAGGGCCTTGACGATGGCGGCGTCGCCCTCAATGACTTCACCGCGGCCGATCCCGGCCGCGGCTTCGTCGTCGCCGCTGAGGTGTCCGGGCAGGTCCTGTTCCAGCGGGCCGCGGCTGGCCTTGCCGCGCAGCACGATGTCGGGGCGGATGCCGCTGGCCTGGATGGACTTGCCGCTGGGCGTGTAATAACGCGCGGTGGTGAGCTTCACCGAATCGCCGTTGTCCAGCGGCACCACCGTCTGCACCGAGCCCTTGCCGAACGTGCGGCTGCCCATCACCACGGCGCGCTTGTGGTCGCGCAGGGCGCCGGCCAGCACTTCGGCCGCGCTGGCGGTGCCGGCGTCCACCAGCACCACTACCGGCGCACCGTCTATCGCGTCACCGGCCTTGGCGTGGAAGCTGGCGTTGGAGTACGGCAGCCGCCCCTTGGTGCGTACGATCAGGCCCTGGTCGAGCAGCGCATCGGCCGCCTCCACCGCGGCGTTGAGCAGGCCGCCGGGATTGCTGCGCAGGTCCAGCACCAGCCCCGACAGGCCGCCGTCGGACTGTTCGGCCAGCGCCGACAGCTGGCGCTTCACCTGCGGGCCGGTGTCGGCCTGGAAGGTGCTGATGCGCAGGTAGCCATAGCCCGGCTCAAGCAGGCGGCTGCTGACGCTGGTGACCCGGATGGTTTCGCGGGTGATCACCAGGTCGCGCGGTGCGGCGTCGCCGGGCCGAACGAAGGTGAGGGTGACCTGGGTACCGGGCTTGCCGCGCAGCTCGCGGCTGGCCGCGTCGGCGCCGCGCGTGGCCAGCACCTTGCCGTTGACGGCGATGATGGTGTCGCCGGCGCGCAGGCCGGCGCGCTGGGCCGGCGTGCCGTCGATGGCCGCGATCACCATCAGGCTGCGGTCGGGTCGCTGTTCAATCTCCACGCCAATGCCGGAGTACGCGCCCTCGGCCTGTTCCAGCAGGTCCTGCGCCTCGTCCTTTTCAAGGTAGGCGCTGTGCGGGTCGAGGTCGGCCAGCAGGCCGCGCAGGGCGGCCTTCATCAGGGCTTCGTCGTCCAGTGGTTCGACGTAGGCGTCCTGGATGGCGCGGTACACCGACACGTAGCGCTGGATCTCGGCCAAGGGCACCGTGCGCGGCGTGGCCTCGGCCACGTCGGGATTCATCGGCGAAAGCGGGTCGTCGGCGAGCGCGGCGGCGGGCAGGGCAAGGGCGAACAGCAGCGGGAAAATAAGGCGCATGGCGCGATTATGCGCCCGCCGCGGTCAGGGGCGCAGCCACGGCTTGGGATCCTGCGGCTGGCCGTTGCGGCGCAGCTCGAAATACAGCGCCGGCCGACCCTGGCCACCCGAGCTGCCCACCGTGGCCAGGGGCTCGCCGGCGCGCACCCAGTCGCCCACGTCCTTGAGCAGGGCGTCGTTGAAGGCGTACAGGCTCATCCAGCCGTCGCCGTGGTCGATGATGGTCAGCAGGCCGTAGCCCTTGAGCCAGTCCGAATACGCCACCCGGCCCGGGGCCACGGCGCGCACTTCGGCCCCGGCCGTGCCGGCAATCAGCAGGCCGTCGCTGCTGCGGCCGTCGGGCAGCTTGCCGCCGAATGCCGCCAGCGCGCTGCCGGCCAAGGGCCGGCCCAGCTGGCCGCGGCGGCTGGCGAAGGGGCGGTTGTCGTCCACCTGGCGCGGGATGTCGGCCACGGCGTCGCGCAGCTTTTCCAGCAGCTGCACCACCGACTTCTCGTCCCGGCCCAGTGCGACCAGGCGGGCGGCGCGGTCCTTGAAGCGTTTTTCCAGCTCCACCAGCACGCCGGCGCGCTCGGTGCGCTGGGTCTCGAGCGCGGTGAGTTCGGTCTGCTGCTGCAGGCGCGCGGCCTCCAGCACCTGGCGCTGGTCGATGATCTGCTGGGCCACCTGCGCCAATTGCTGCAGCTCGGCCAGCAGGCTGCCGATGCGCTGCTGGCGGTCGTTCTGGAAATAGCGGTGGTAGGCCAGCACGCGGGCCAGGTCGCTCATCTTGTCCTGGGCCAGCAGCAGCTTGAGCTGCTCGTGCCGGCCCAGGGCGTAGGCCGAGCGCACCAGCGTGGCCAGGGCTTCGCGCTGCTCGGACAGGCCGGCCTCGAGCGCGGTTTTCTTTTCCTCCAGCTGCTGCAGCCCGATTTCCTGGGTGGCAATGCCCGCTTCGGTCTGGCGCAGGCTGCGCACGGCGTCGCTGACCTTGGCGTCGGCCTCGCGCAGGCCGCGGGTGGCGTCGCCGCGCTCGCCTTCCAGCGCGCGCTGTTCGCTGGCGATGGCCTTGATCTGGGTGCGCAGGGCGTCAAGCTGCTGCTGCGCCGCGGCTTCCTTCTTCGCGCGCTCGGGCGCCGCCTGGGCCTGCGCTAACGGCGCAGCCAGCAGCAGCGCCAACAGCAGCCACGCCGCGACCGTCTTCAAGCCAGCTGCACCAGCGGGCGGCCGGTCATTTCCGGCGGCGCCGGCAGGCCCAGCAGGTAGAGCAGGGTCGGCGCGATGTCGCGCAGGGCGCCGCCGTTGCGCATCGTGGCGCGGCGGCCCACGTAGACCAGCGGCACCGGGCCGACGGTGTGCGAGGTGTGCGGCTGGCCGGTGTCGGGGTCGCGCATCATTTCCAGGTTGCCGTGGTCGGCGGTGACGATCATCTCGCCGCCGACGCTTTCCAGCGCCGATCGGATCGCGCCCAGCGCGGTGTCCACCGCTTCGGCGGCCTTCACCGCAGCGGCCAGGATGCCGCTGTGGCCGACCATGTCGGGGTTGGCGATGTTGCACAGGATCACGTCGTGCTTCCTGGCGCAGATGTCGTCGGTGAGGCGCGCGGTGAGCTGGGGCAGGCTCATTTCGGGCTGCAGGTCGTAGGTGGCGACCCTGGGCGAGGGAATCATGATGCGTTCCTCGCCCTGCATCAGCGCCTCGCGGCCGCCGCTCATGAAGAAGGTGACGTGGGCGTACTTCTCGGTCTCGGCGATGCGCAGCTGGGTCAGGCCGTTCACGGCCAGCACGTCGCCCAGGGTATTGCGCAGGTCCTCGGACGCGAAGGCCACCGGCGCGGGCAGCGTGGCGTCGTATTGGGAAAGGCAGACGAAGCGCGACAGCGCGATTGCCCGCGGCTTGGCGAAGCCGCTGAAATCGGGTGCCACGAACGCGCTGGTGAGCTGGCGCGCACGGTCGGCGCGGAAGTTCATGAACACCACCGCGTCGCCGTCGCGCATGGCGCGGCCTCCGTTGATGACGGTGGGCAGAACGAATTCGTCGTTCTCGCCGCGGCCGTAGGCGGCGTGCAGCGCGGTGATGGCGTCGGACGCCACGTCGTCGGCATCCGCTTCGGCGATGGCAAGATAGGCCTTCTCCACCCGGTCCCAGCGCTGGTCGCGGTCCATGGCGTAGTAGCGGCCGCTGAGGGTGGCGACGTGGGCGTCGCCGTCGGCGCAGATCGCCAGCAGTCTGTGCAGGCTTTCCTCGGCCGAACGCGGCGGCGTGTCGCGGCCGTCCAGGAAGGCGTGGATGGCGATGTCGCCCACGCCCTCGCGGCGCGCCAGTTCGATCATTGCGAACAGATGGTCCTCATGGCTGTGCACGCCGCCCGGCGACAGCAGGCCCATCACGTGCAGGGCGCCGCCGTTGGCCTTGGCGTCGCGGCAGGCGGCCCGCAGTTCGGCGTTGTCGAAGAAGCTGCCGTCCTCGATGGCCGCGTCCACGCGGGTCAGGTCCTGGTAGACGATGCGGCCGGCGCCGATGTTCATGTGGCCGACTTCCGAATTGCCCATCTGGCCGTCGGGCAGGCCGACGTGGCGGCCTTCGGTGTGCACCAGGGTGTGCGGGAATTCGGCCAGCAGGCGCTGCCAGTTCGGCAGACGCGCCTGCGCAATGGCGTTGTCGGCCGTTTCTTCGCGGTGGCCCCAGCCGTCCAGGATCAGCAGCAGCAGGGGCTTGGGGCGGGGGCTGGCGGCAGGCAAGGCGGTCTCCGGGACGGATGGCACGGGGAAATTGTAGCCCCGCACGGGAGACTGGCGCCGATCCCCGGCTGAACCGGTTTAAACCATTCCCCCTCGTGGCCACATCCCACCGGGGAATTCCCAAGGAGCCACCCCATGCGCACCACCCCGCTTGCAACCCTGATCACCCTTTCCCTTGCCCTGGCCGCCGGCCCGGTGCTGGCCCAGCAGAACGTGGACAAGGTGTTCGGCGGCATCACCGCCCAGTCCGGCCAGGAGTACGGCTTACTGGAGTCGGTGAACGGCGGCATCACCGTGCGCGAGGGCGCCGTGGTGCGCGCCGCGGAAACCGTCAACGGCGGCATCAGCATCGCCGACCGCGCCCGCGTGGGCAGCGCCGAGACCGTCAACGGCGGCATCAATGTCGGCGAAGAAGCCACGGTGGGCTCGCTGGAAACGGTGAACGGCGGCATCAGCCTGGGCGAGGGCGCGATCGTCGAACGCGGCGTGTCCACGGTCAACGGCGGCATCCGTGGCCGCCAGGGCGTGCAGGTCGGCGGCAACGTCGAGACCGTCAACGGCGGCCTGAAGTTCGAAGGCGCGGCGATCGCCGGCGACCTCAACACCACCAACGGCGACATCACGCTGGACGACACCCGGGTACAGGGCGGCATCCTGGTCGAAAAGCCGAGCATGGGCTGGTTCAACAGCGGCAAAAACCGCGATCCGCGCATCGTCATCGGCCCGGGTTCGGTGGTCGAGGGCAGCCTGGTGTTCGAGCGTGAAGTGGAGCTGTTCGTGCATACGACGGCCAGGATCGGCCCGGTCACCGGCGCCACCGCGCAGGCCTACACCAACAAGCTGCCGCCGCGCGACTGAGCCTGGCGCCGCCGGCCCTGCGGGGCCGGCGGGTTGCGGCTAGAATCAGGGGTTCACGCGTTTGGAGAACCCCATCCATGAAGCACACCCTGATATTTGCCGCCGCCGCCCTGGCGCTGTCGGCCTGCAGCCCCGCGCCGGCGCCCGAAGCGCCTGCGGCCACCGAGGCCGCTCCGGTCAAGCACGGCTTCGGCCCGGAAATTTCGGCCGAAGATTTTGCCCAGCACGTCCAGGTGCTGTCGGCCGACGAGTTCGGCGGCCGCGCCCCGGGCACCGACGGCGAGCAGAAAACCGCCGACTACGTGGTGGCGCAGTTCAAGCGCCTGGGCCTGCAGCCGGGCAACGGCGACAGCTGGTTCCAGGAAGTGCCGATGGTGGTGACCACGGCCGACGAAGCCGCCAGCACCGCCACCCTCACGCTCAAGGGTGAAGTCCGCCCGCTCGCCTTCGGTACGCAGATGGCGCTGGGTACCCGCACCGCGCAGCCGCAGGTGGACGTGGCCAACAGCCCGATGGTGTTCGTGGGCTACGGCGTGAATGCGCCCGAGGCCGGCTGGAACGACTACGAAGGCCTGGACGTGAAGGGCAAGACGGTCGTGATGCTGGTGAACGACCCGGGCTTCCACGCCGGCGACGCGGATCTCTTCAGCGGCAAGAAGATGACCTACTACGGCCGCTGGACCTACAAGTTCGAGGAAGCCGCGCGCCGGGGCGCGTCGGCCGCGCTGATCATCCACGACGACGCCGGCGCCGGTTACGGCTGGGACGTGGTCAAGAACAGCTGGTCGGGCGCGCAGTTCGACCTGCCCGCCAGCGCCGACCCCGAGCCGCGCCTGCCGATGCAGGGCTGGTTGACCAGTGAAGATGCCGCGCAGCTGTTCACCGATGCCGGCCTGGACCTGGAGGCGCTGCGCGCAGCCGCCAACAAGCCCGGCTTCACGCCGGTGGCGATCGGCGACGCAACGTTCAACGCTTCGCTCACCAGCAGCGTCAGCGAGGCCAGCTCGAAGAACATCCTGGCCAAACTGCCGGGCGTCGAGCGCCCCGGGGAAGCCATCGTCTACACGGCGCACTGGGACCACCTGGGCGACCACGGCGCCACCCACGGCGGCGACAAGGCCGCGGCCCCGACCGAAGCCGAAGACCACGTCTACAACGGCGCCATCGACAATGCCACCGGCGTGGCAGGCGTGCTGGAAATCGCCGAGATGTTCGCCGTGCAGAACCCCAAGCCGGCGCGCAGCGTGGTCTTCCTGATGGTGACACTGGAGGAGTCGGGCCTGTTGGGTTCGAAGTACTACGCGGCCAATCCGGTGATCCCGCTCAAGGACACGGTGGCGGTGATCAACCTCGACGCGATGTCGGTGGTGGGCCCGAGCAGGGACATGGTGGTGATCGGCCTGGGCAACTCGGAGCTGGACGACGTGCTTCGCCCGATCGCGCAGAAGCAGGAGCGCACGCTGGTGGAGGAAGACGGCGTTGAGAAGGGCTTCTTCTTCCGCTCCGACCACTTCAGCTTCGCCAAGTACGGCGTGCCGGCGCTGTATGCCAAGGGCGGCATAGACCACGTCGAGAAAGGCGCGGACTTCGGCCGCCAGGTGCAGGCCAACTACACCACGGCGCTCTACCACAAGCCCGCCGACGAGTTCGATCCTTCGTGGGACCTGCGCGGCGTGGTGCAGGACCTGTACGCGCTGTACGGCGTAGGCCGCACGCTGGCCAACAACGACGCCTGGCCCAACTACGTCGAAGGCAACGCCTTCAAGGCCGCCCGCGACGCATCGCGCGCAGAGGCCATGGCTCCGGCCGCACCGTAACCGCAAGCTGCATGCATCACGAAAAAGGCCGCGCAATGCGCGGCCTTTTTCTTTTCAAGAACATGCTCTTTGCGCACGCCATGGGCCGTTACGGCAAGCGCCGTCCCACGCACATAGTGGGCCTGCCCGGCTTCCTGCGTTGGAACTGGCTGCAAGACGGCCGATTGGGACGACCCGAGGCTGCCCGCTGTTGCTTCGCATTGTTTGCTGGACACGCCCAGACTAAGATCGCAGGCTTGCCTGGTTCACTGTGTCGGGCTGTGCTTTCGGCGCTCTGATTGCCTACTTGGTTAGCGATCGCGTTACCGTCGGCATTTTTTGGGGCGGGTTAGGTGGCTCTGCCGTTGGTTGGTTGGCCACACGGAAGAAAACGAGCGAGCCCATCGTTTAGGCAACGCACCAGGCCTCGATCGACCAGGAGCGGTCAGCCGGATCGCGGTGGTTGCCAGGGCTTTGTCGTGGAACTGGACGCAAGCTGCTCAGTTTCGGCAGGCCGAGGGCATCCAGGATTGCGTGGGATTGTTTGCCGGACAAGGCCAGCTTCAAATCGGAAAGAGTTCTCGGGTTGCGGGCCAGCTGCCGCGACACCGGTCGGATGTATAGCCGGACGTTCATCTCCGTATATCAAGCAGTTGGGCCGCAGGGGATAAAGATGTTGGGACTCTTGGATTTCGTGGTTGGGATACTTGATCTGGTGGTGTACTGGCGAGTAGGTTTCGGCGTTGCGCTCACAGGATTGGCGTGTTTCCTGCTTTTTCTGGTGCTTCCCGATCACCCCGTTCAATGGTTCATCTGTGTCCCGGTTGGACTTATCGGAGTGTTTTTTGCCTTCCGTTGGCAACACCGCTCGGAATAGCAGAAATTACGCGCGACCCACAAGAGTCATTCAAAGACGTCGCCAGAACGGGAAAACGGTCATTCGCAGGTGACCTACGCGTCGGCGTATTCTGTCCGCGACGCCATGGCCGATCGGAGCCGCCCCGTGTTCAAACCGAAAACCCTGCTGTTCGCCTTTATCGCCGGCTTCATCGCCACCCTGCTCTTCCATCAGGGCCTGCTGCAGTTGCTGCATCTCGCCGGAAAGGTTCCGGTGGCCGCATGGAACATGGAACCTGCCCCACCGCTGGGCGTGCCCAAAGCCATCTCCCTCGCGTTCTGGGGCGGGCTGTGGGGCATCGCGCTATGGGCGCTGATCCGTAAACGCACCGGCATGGCGCATTGGCTGCTCGCGCTCGTACTGGGTGCGATATTGCCCAGTCTGGTCGCATGGTTCGTGGTGTTTCCGATCAAAGACATCACGCTCAACAGCACCTTGATCGGCGGCGCGCTGCTGCTCAACGGCGTATGGGGACTCGGTGTGGCGCTGTGCATGCGGCTGTTCGGACAGCGTGCCTGAATCTCAACCGTCGATGCGCATCGACGGGCCCAATCGATGTCGAATTCGGAACGCGGAGACTTTCACAGGTGAGATTCATCGCGCCTTGACTCTGGAAGCTACCTCGACGCCGTGAGTGGTGAGTGGTGGATTCAACGCATCGGAGCACCGCCCCGGCCACAGCGGTGTTGACCGCAGTGGATGCCGGACCACACGGACCCTGGCCTCGCACCGGCCGTTCGTCGTCCGGCATACTCAGGGCTCGAACCCGTTTTCAAGGTGCACGGACCATGCTGAGCCGAACCCTTTGTTTGCTGGGCGCGAGCCTCGCCTGTGCGCTGGTCGGCGTGGCCACGGCGCAAACGGCCCCGCCGACGATACCCGCCGAGGCTCGGGCAGCGCTTGGCGACGCGATCGCCGCGGACCATGACCAGGCCCTCAGCCGGCTCCGCGAGTGGATCGCGCTGCCTTCGATCAACGCCGAGCAACTCAACCGCCAGGAAGGCGCCGAGCTGATGCAGCGAATGCTGCTCGACGCGGGTTTCGACACGGCGCGGATCATTCCGACCGATGGTGCCCCGGGGGTCTTTGCTCGCCTGGATGCCGGCGCGCCGACGACCCTCGCTGTGTACTTCATGTACGACGTCAAGCAGTTCATCGCGGAAGAATGGAGCAAGCCGCCGCTGGAAGGGCAGCTTGTCGAGCGCGAAGACGGCAAGACCGTGCTGATAGGACGCGGCGCGATCAACCAGAAGGGTCCGGAGTCGACCTTCCTTACGGCGGTTCGCGCATTCAAGGCGACGGGCACGCCCCTGCCGGTCAACATCGTTCTAGTCGCCGAAGGCGAAGAAGAAACGGGGTCCGAGCACTTCGGCCAGATCACCGGTGATCCGGAAGTCGCGAAAGCCTTGTCCAGTTCGGTGGGCGTCATCTTGCCGGTGGCCTGGCAAGGCGACGACGGCAGCGTGGAAATCTTCCTGGGCGCCAAAGGCGTGGCGGAAGTCCAGCTGGTGGCCGATGGTGCCCGCTCGGGTCGTGGCCCGGGCATGGAAATCCATTCGATGAACGCTGCGCGGGTTGAGAACCCGGCGTGGCGCCTGATCAAGGCGCTCGACACCCTGGTGGCCGATGACGGCTACACGCCGGCGATTGATGGCTGGATGGATGGGGTTCGACCGCTTTCAGGTGAGGATCTCGCGCTGATTGATGCGGGAATCCGCCCTGGCGCCGAGGAATCGAGCAAAAAGAGCCTGAAGGTCCAGGGCTGGATCGGGGGCGAAGACTTCCGCGCCAGCCTGGTGCGGCTTGCATCCCAGCCGACGGTCAATATCCAGGGCCTGGTCAGCGGTTACACCGGACCGGGCGGCAAGACGTCCATGCCATCGCGCGCCGAGGCGAAGATCGATTTCCGGCTGGTGCCCGACATGCGCGCGGACGAGGTGGTGGCCAGGCTGCGCGCCCACCTCGACAAGCGAGGCTTCAACGATATCGAGATCGTACCCGGAGGCATTTATGGCCCGACCGAGACGCCGCGCGAGTCGGCCATCGTCGGCGCCCTGGTCACTGCGCTGGCTGGCGCCGACGTGCCACACAGGCTCAATCCGCGCCTGGCCGGATCTTGGCCTGGGTATCGGTTTACCGACCCGCCGGTGTCGCTGCCGGCGGTGTTCGTCGGCATCGGCCAAGGCGGCCAGATGCATGCGCCCGATGAGTGGTACCTGATAGATGCCAAGGACCCCAAGCTCGCCGGCATGGATCGGCAGGCGCTCTTTTTCGCCGAGTTCCTGTACGCCCTCGCCGACAAAAAACGCTGAGCGCCCGATCGGGCCCGTCATCGCCGGCCGCCAGCGGGCGGGCATCGCGCGCCCGCCACCGGCGCTGCGACGAATGGGTCAGTACTGGCCCATGAAGTCGCGCTTGCCGACCTCGATGCCGGCGTGGCGCAGCAGGGCGTAGCTGGTAGTGACGTGGAAGAAGAACTGCGGCAGGCCGTAGGCCAGCACGTAGGCCTGGCCGGTGAGGCGCTTTTCCTTCGGCGTACCGGGGCGCAGCACGATCTCGCGCGAGTCCGCGCCTTCGAAACCGGCGGCATCCAGGCCCGCGATGAATTCCTTCGTGCGGGCGATGCGCGCCTGCAGGTCGTCGAAGCTGGCCTCCGTGTCTTCCCACGCCGGAACCTCGGCCTGCGCCAGGCGCGCCGACACCGACTTGGCGAAGTCACATGCGATCTGCACCTGGCGCAGCAGCGGGAACATGTCCGGGTACAGTCGCAACTGCAGGTACGCGTTCGGGTCGATCTTGCGCTCGGCGGCGTGGGCGGCGGCCTTGGCCAGCACATCGGAAAGCCCGCCCAGCATCTGCTGGAACACGGGGACGGAAGCGGCGTGCAGGGAAACGGTCATGGGCGGCTCGGGTTCGTGGACAAGCCGCGATGGTACGCCGGCCGCCCCGGCAAGGCCCGGCCCAGCCGTGCAACGTTGAATTTCAGGGCCCGGCCGGCGGCGGCAGGTCCGCGGCAATGGCCTCGTCAACGCGCCCGGCCAGGTAGCCGTAGAACGGGTTGCTGCCCAGGCGCATCAGCTGCTCGGCCGCCACCGACAGCGCGCCGCGCTCGCCGTGCAGCACCAGGGTGCCGATGCGGATGCCGTAGTCCTCGTCCATGCGTGGCCGCAGGCCGTACAGCGGGTCGTCCACCGGGAACGGCAGCGCCACGTGCGACAGCGAGTACACGCTGGACGGGTAGGCCAGCCCCAGCGGCCGCAGTACCGGCAGCCGCTGCCCCGGGTCCAGGCGGCGCTCGCCCACCGCGGCGGTGTCGGCGTTGAGGTTGCCCACCACCGTCAGCCGATAGGTGTGCGACGCATCGGGCTGCAGCTGACCGATCAATGCCTGCGCCGACTGCGTGAACATCGGCGCCAGCACGCCGTGCCGGTTGATGTCGAACAGCACCAGCTCGCTGCCGTTGGCCGGCAGCTGTTCAAACAAGTTGCGCACCACTGCCGGCGTGCTGACGGTGCCGTCGAGCACCGACTGGAAGGCCAGGATCGGCGGCAGCCGCTCGCTGCGGCCGATCGAGCGCAGCTGCAGCAGCTGCGCCTGCACCACGCCGGTCAGCAGCCACGACTGCCGCACGCCGTTAACCGGGAACGAGTTGTACTTGAACGGATTGAACTCGGGCTGCACGTCCAGCCAGCGCGATTTCTCGAAATAGGGAATGCCGCCCAGCAGCGGCATCAGGCGTGCGAACGCCGCCAGCCGGCCAATGCCGATCATCGGCGACACCATCACCATCCGGTCGGGCGCCGGCAGGCCTTCGTCGCCGTTGATGTCCACGCGGTCCATCGCGTACTTGAGCGCCAGCGCCGCGCCGTTGGAATAGCCCAGCACGTGGAAGGGCTTGCCGGCGCCGGTGCGGACCCGCACTTCGCGTGCGCCCAATTCGGCCGTGGCCAGCCAGTCCATCCACTGGGCCTGGCGCAGGCCCGAAGGCGCCGTGCCGTGGCCGGACATGCGCGGGATCACCACCACGAACCCCTGCGCCGTGTAGCGCTCGGCCAGGTGCCGCAGGCTGTAGGGCGAGTCGCTCAGGCCGTGCAGCATCAGCACGCCGCCGCGCACGGGGCCGGCGGGCATCAACACCTGGCTGCGATTCCAGTCCGTGGCGCCGCCGCGTGCGCCCAAGGTGCTGCCCGCCTGGTAGCGATAGCGGCCGGGCGTGGGGTTGGCGGCCAGATGCGCCTGCAGTTCGTCGAACACGCGCTGCTCGGCGCGCTCGTAGCCGCGCCAATCCATTTCGTTGATGCGGGCGGCGTCGGGTTCGCTTGGAAACTCCCAGCGGTGCCAGGGCTGCAGGTCCGGCAGCCCGCGCGCGGTGAAGGCGCTGACCAGCACGAAGCCCATCGTCAGCAGCAGCCACACCACCAGCAGCCCACGCAGGATCCGCCAGCCCGGATGCATGCCGCCGGACAGGGCGCGACGCATGGGCGTCAGCCGCGCGCGTCCAGGAAATCGCCGATGGCCCCGGCCACTTGGCGCGGCTGCGCCATCATCGGCATGTGACCGCAGCCGGCGAGGATCACGGTAGCGCTGCTGGCCAGGCCGCGATGGAATACTTCAGCGGCGCTGACGTCGATGACGCGGTCGTCGCGGCACCACAGCAGCAGCGTGTGCGCGCGGATGTTGGCCAGCTCCTCCTCCAGCGCGAAGGCATCGGGCCCACGGCCGATGCCGTCCAGCACCTGCTGCTCGAACTGCGCATCGGCGCGGCGGCGGCGCACCAGCGCTTCGTTGGCCGGCCACGGCACGAACGGCGGATCCATGAACACGATGCCCAGGTAGCGCTTGAGCTCGGCCTTGCTGGTGACCTGGAACGGGTTTTGCCCAGCAAGCACGGCGTTGGCGAAGGCGTTTTCCTGGTATCGAACGCCGGCCGACGACATCAGGCTGATGCGATCCACCAGGCCGGGATGGCGCGCGGCCATCAGGCCGACGATCTGCCCGCCCATGGAATGGCCCACCAGCAGCGCCGGCTTTTCCGGCAGCGCGCCCAGGAAGGTAGCCAGTCGCTCGGACTGCGCCACCGGGCCGTAGTCACTCCCGGGCTGGCGCTCGCTTTCGCCCCAGCCGGGCAGGTCGGGCGCAAGCACGCGATAGGACTTGGACAGCTCACGCATCAGCGGTAGCCAGTTTTCCTTGCTGCCGGTGAATCCGTGCACCAAAACCACCAGGGGCTTGCCGGCGCCCTGCCCCGCTTCCAACGCTGACCAGCGATGGCCGGCCACGTTGAACTGCGTGACTTCCGCCCCGGCCAGCCAGCGTTGGCGCGCGTATTCGGCATCAAGCAATTTCTCGGGCGCGGTCGCGGCAAAGCCGACCACACCCAGCGCCAGACCCAGCGAGGTGACCAGGACCAGCTTTCGCGAGCCTTTGCCGCGCCGGTCCCTCACGTCACTTCGCCGGCACCGCGGCGGCGGCCTTGGCTTTTTCCAGCAGCGCCTGCACCGACCCACTGGTGATGGGGTGGTAGCCCGGGCGCGACATCGCGAAGATCTGTTCGGCGTAGGCCAAGCCCTCGTCGGTTTGCGACAGCGCCTCGTAGGTCGGCATGATCAGCTTGCGACGGCCGATCTTGCGCAGGAACAGCGACATCGCCGGGCGCGCCTCGAAGTATTCGCTGCGCACGCAAAGGGGATACCAGCGCATCGCCAGCTCGCCGTTGGGCGTGCCGGTGAAGCGGAAGGCCTGGTCCAGTTCCACGAGGCGATCGGCCGGCAGCTTGGACGGCAGGCCTTCGAGGAAATACACCCATTCCTGCGTGGTCCACTTGGCGGTCTTGAGGTCGCGCGCGGCAACGCGGCGCTTGGTCCATGACTCGCGTGCGGCGTCCACGGCGTCGAAGCGCGGCGACGTGGTCTTGGGCGCATAGGCCGGGATGCCGGGCTGGGTGAGCCACACGGCAAGTTCGGCGTCGGTGACAACGCCGGGCTGCGCGGCCATCAGGTGGGTCCTGAGGAAGGCCACGAACTGGTCGCTGTCCACGCTCTGGAAGGCATGCGTGTCGAACCAGCTGCGCAGGAACGGATCGAAGGCCTCGCGCCCGAAACGCTGCTCAAGGAACTGCAGGAACCACGCGCCCTTGTCGTAGGCCACCGCGCTGAGCGCGTCCTCTGGGTCGCTGCCGCCGCGGGCGGGCAACACCAGCACCTGTTGCGCCTCGGGAAGGTCGGCCAGTTCGGCCGCCAGGCCGTTGCGGCTGTTGACGAACTCCATGTCGGCGCGCTCCTTGCCGTAGAGCGCCTCGACGATGCGGTTCTCGACGTAGCTGGTGAAGCCTTCGTTGAGCCACATGTCCTTCCAACTGGCGTTGGTGACCAGGTTGCCCGACCACGAATGCGCCAGCTCGTGCGCAATCAGCGACACCAGCGAGCCGTCGCCGACGATCACCGTGGGCGTGATGAAGCTCAGGCGCGGGTTTTCCATGCCGCCGAACGGGAACGAAGGCGGCAGGATCAGCAGGTCGTAGCGGCCCCAGCGGTAGTCGCCGTAAAGCTGCTCGGTCACCTGGATCATCTTCTCGGTGTCTTGAAATTCCTTCACCGCGCGATCCACCGTGCGCGGCTCGGCCCAGACGCCGGCGCGCGCCGAGATCGGCTTGAAGACCAGGTCGCCGGCGGCAATCGCCATCAAGTAAGAGGGAATGGCCTGCGGCATGGTGAAGCTGTAGTCGCCGTCGCGCGGCGCGGCCGGGTCGTTGTCGGCGCTCATCAGCGCCATCACGTCGGCCGGGGTCTTGATGCGGGCGCTGTAGGTGAAGCGCACCGACGGCGTGTCCTGCAGCGGCACCCAGCTGCGGGCGTGGATGGCCTGCGACTGGCTGAACATGAAGGGCGTCTTGCCGCCGGCCGTCATGGCCGGGCTGAGCCACTGCAGGCCCGAGGCCTGGGGCGACGTGGCGTAGGTGATGCGCACCTGGTCGTACTGGCGCGGCAGGGTGATGGTGAGCTTGCTGCCGAAGCGCTCGTCGCGCTCGGCCAGCACGAAGGGCACCGCGCGGAACTTGCGCTTGCCGCTGCGGGCCTCGACGGCGCTGATGGCCAGGTCGCGGGTGTCGAGCACCAGGTCGCGCTGGGCCGGGTCGGCCCAGGCCAGGGTCAGCGTGGCGCTGCCCGCCAGCTGGCGCTTGTCGAAGTTGATGGCCAGGTCCAGGCCCAGGTCGCTGATGCGCACCTTGTCGGGCTGGGCGTAGGAGTGCTCATCGGTGCGCCGGTCCTGGGCCAGGGCGGGCAGGACGGCGATCAGCAGGACAAGCAGCAGGGCAAGGCGGCGCATGGGCGGTTCCGGGCAGATGGACAGCCCGATTCTAGCGCGGGAGGGGGCGAACTGCTGGTGAACCAGGAACGGGGTCAGGTTCACTTATCCCGTTACTGGCTATACGCGATAGCCGGAGTGGATGGCGACGATGCCGGCGCTGAGGTTGCGGTAGTCGGTGCGCTCGAAGCCGGCGGCGGCCATCATGGCCTTGAGCTCGTCCTGCGGCGGGTGCTTGCGGATGGACTCGGCCAGGTACTGGTAGCTGTCGGCGTCGTTGGCAAACAGTTGGCCCAGGCGCGGCAGCACCTTGAACGAATGGAAGTCGTACACCGGGCGGAACCACTCGGGCTTCACCTGCGAGAACTCCAGCACCAGCGCGCGGCCGCCGACCTTGAGTACGCGGTGCATTTCGCGCAGGGCGTTGGCCTTCTCGGTGACGTTGCGCAGGCCGAAGGCAATCGTGACCAGGTCGAAGCTGGCGTCCGGGAACGGAAGCGCTTCGGCATTGAGCTGCACGTACTCCAAGCCGCGCACCAGGCCGCGGTCGGTGAGGCGGTCGCGGCCCACCGACAGCATGGCGGCGTTGATGTCGCCCAGCACCACCGACCCGGCTTCGCCGACGCGATCGTGCATCAGTGCGGCGATGTCGCCGGTGCCGCCGGCCAGGTCGAGCACGCGGTCGCCGCGCTTCACGCCCGAGGTGCCGACGAAGTAGCGCTTCCACACGCGGTGGATGCCCAGCGACATCAGGTCGTTCATCAGGTCGTACTGTCGCGCGACCGAGCTGAACACCTGGCCGACCAGCTTCTTCTTCTCGGCCACCGGTACGTCGCGGAAGCCGAAGTGGGTGGTGTCGGGTTCGGGGATCTTGTCCATGGCCGGGATTATCGCACCGACCGGGCCGGGCGGCAGCGACGACGCGTGAAGCCCCGGCGCAGCGGGCCTGGGCTGCGGGGTCAGCGCGACAGGCTGGCCTGGTCCAGCGCGGCCAGGTAGGCGGCCCAGCGGACGTCGTACTCGCGGCCCAGCTGGTGCAGCAGGTTCCAGCTGAAGATGCCGGTGTCGTGGCCGTCGTCGAAGCGCAGCAGCACGCCGTAGTTGCCCATTGGCTCGATGGCCTTCACGGACACGCCGCGCTTGCCGGCTACCAGCACTTTCTGGCCCGGCCCGTGGCCCTGTACCTCGGCGCTGGGCGATTCCACCCGCAGGTATTCGCAGGGCAGCCGGAACCTCAAGCCGTCGTCGAAGGCGACTTCGAGTACATGGGAGGCCTGGTGCAGGATGAGGTCGGTGGCGCGCGGGTTTGCCATGGCGCCATTCTACGGTGCGCGCAGCTGGTCGCGAAGGGCGCCGAAGCGCACGAGGCGCGCGCGCGCCTGCGAACAGCGCCACCAGCCGTAGGCGGCGATGAGTGGGAAGGTCAGAACATTCACCGCGGTACCGGCTATCGGTGCCTGCACGCGCTGGCGCGGCCAGTCCGAGGCCAGTCCGTACATCAACAGCCCGTAGAGGCAAAGCCACAGCAGCAGTCCGGCCCACAGGCCCCAACGCCAGTAGCGCAGCACGGTATTGGCACGTTGGATCTCCCGATCAACCAGAGAAAGGGCGTCATTGCCCGCCTCAGCCAGGTCGCGCCGCCGGATCCAGACCATCAGCGCTTGGTAGGCCACCAGGAACACGGCCATGGCGCTGAAAAGCAGCGTGTCGAAGAGGTCGTTGCGCGGGCTGGCGGCAATCGCCACGCACAGCGCGATGACCAGCAGCGCGAACCCGATCTCGAGCCGGATCACCCGCCGCAAGCCCCGGCTGCGCCTCCCGGCTTCGTCGCGGATCGCTTCGATGTCGATCGCCGGCGTGTCCTGACGCTGCCAGTCCGCGGCCAGCGAACTCCATTCCTGGTTGTTTTCCATCAGGCTTCTCCTGCCAGTACGGACTGCAGCTGGCGGCGGGCGCGGCTCAGGCGTTGGGCGACGGTGTTTTCTTCCAGATTCAGCGTGTCGCCGATCTCGCGCTGGGAGAAGCCTTCCAGCGCCAGCACCACCACCTGGCGCTGGCCCAGCGGCAGGTCGCGCACGGCGGCCAGCAGGTCTTTGCGGCGCTGGTGGGCCACGGCGTGCTGGACCGGGTTGGCGTCGGGGTCAACATGGTCTTCGTGCAGTTCGTCGCCGCGGGCGCGCTTCTCGCGGACCAGGTGGTCGATGGCGCGGTTGTGGGCCACCCGCGCGGCGAAGGTGCGCAGCGAGGCGTCTGCGCGCCAGGTCGGCAGCGCGCGCCAGACGGCCACGCTGATTTCCTGCAGCAGGTCGTCGCGGCGGGCCGGCTCGGATTCGTAGCTGCCGGCGATGCGGGCCAGCATCGGGCCGTGCTCAATCAGCACGTCCTCGATGCGGGGGCTGGCGGCGCCAGCCAGGGAGGGATCGGACGGCACTATTTCATCCGGACGCACGAGGCGCGGCGGCGGAAGACGGGTGCTGGCGAGCGCGGTGGGCATGGGACGCGTGGTTTCCATCGAGACCTGCATCCATAGACCGGCGGCGACCCTGAAACCTGACAGCCATGCCTGACCTCAGAGGATGTAGCGGCTCAGGTCCGGGTCCTGCACGGCGTCGCCCAACTGGGCGTCCACCATCTCGCGGTCCACCATCAGCGACAGGCCGCCCTTGTCGGGGGCCTCGAAGCTGAGCTTCTCGAGCAGTTTCTCAAGCACGGTGTGCAGTCGCCGGGCGCCGATGTTCTCCTGGCGCTCGTTGATCAGGAAGGCGATCTCGGCCAGGCGGTCGATGGCGCTGTCGTCGAAACCGATGTTCACGCCTTCTGTGGCCAGCAGCGCCATGTACTGGCGCACCAGGGCATTGCGCGGCTCGGTCAGGATGCGCTTGAAGTCGCCCTGGCTGAGGGCCGTCAATTCGACGCGGATGGGGAAACGGCCCTGCAGCTCGGGGATCAGGTCGGACGGCTTGGCCAAGTGGAAGGCGCCGCTGGCGATGAACAGGATGTGGTCGGTGCGCACCACGCCGTACTTGGTGCTGACGGTGCTGCCCTCGACCAGCGGCAGCAGGTCGCGCTGCACGCCTTCGCGCGACACGTCGCCGCCGCCGATGGAGTCCTTGCGCTTGCACACCTTGTCGATCTCGTCGATGAAGACGATGCCGTTCTGTTCGCAGGCGGTGATGGCCTGCACGCGGATCTCGTCCTCGTTCACCAGCTTGCCGGCCTCTTCCTCGACCAGCATCGGCCGGGCGGCCTTCACCGCCAGCGTGCGCGTCTGCGCCTTGGCGCCGCCCAGGTTCTGGAACATCGAACGCAGCTGCTGGCCCATTTCCTCCATGCCCGGCGGGGTCATGATGTCCATGCCGGCCGGGGCCTGGCTGAGTTCGAGTTCGATCTCGCGCTCGTCGAGATCACCGGCGCGCAGCTGGCGGCGCAGCTTGCTGCGGGTTTCGTTGTCGCCATCGCTGCTGGCCTCGGGGGTGAAGCCGGCGCCGCGCCGCTTGGGCAACAGCACGTCCAGGATGCGGTCCTCGGCGTTTTCCTCGGCCTGGGTGCGCACGCGCACCTTGGCCTGTTCGCGGAACATCTTGACGGCGCCGTCGGCCAGGTCGCGGATGATCTGTTCAACGTCCTTGCCGACGTAGCCCACTTCGGTGAAGCGCGTGGCTTCCACTTTCACGAACGGGGCGTTGGCGAGCGCGGCCAGTCGCCGCGCGATCTCGGTTTTTCCCACGCCGGTGGGGCCGATCATAAGGATGTTCTTGGGCATCACTTCGTCGCGCATGGCCGGCTCGAGCTGCATGCGGCGCCAGCGGTTGCGCAGGGCGATGGCAACGGCGCGCTTGGCGTCGTTCTGGCCGATGATGTAGCGATCGAGTTCGCCAACGATTTCGCGGGGCGTGAGTTCAGACATCACAGTTCCTCGATGACGATGTTGTGGTTGGTGTAGATGCAGATGTCGCCGGCGACCTTGAGCGAGGCTTCTGCAATGGCGCGGGCATCGAGTTCGGTATGGGCCATCAGGGCGCGGGCCGCGGCCAGGGCGTAGGGGCCGCCGGAACCAATCGCCACGATGCCGTCCTCGGGCTCGATGACGTCGCCGGTACCGGAGATGATCAGGGAGATGTCCTTGTCGGCCACGGCCAGCAGGGCTTCGAGCTTGCCCAGCCGGCGGTCGGTGCGCCATTCCTTGGCCATGTCCACGGCGGCGCGCAGCATCTGGCCGCCGTTGGCCGCGAGTTTGGCTTCGAACACTTCAAACAGCGTGAACGCGTCGGCGGCGGCCCCGGCGAACCCAGCCACCACTTTGCCGTCGGCCAGGCGGCGCACCTTGCGGGCGTTGCCCTTCATGACGGTATGACCCAGGGTGACCTGGCCGTCCCCGGCCACCACGACGCGGTTGCCGCGGCGCACGGACAGGATGGTGGTGGCGTGGATGACGTTGGGGTCCATGGCGGTTCCTTGGCGTGAAACCCCTTTCTGGGGCCAGGTCCTCGCCCTTGCAACCCCGGGGCGGGGCCTGCGCTTTGCGCAGGACATGGGCCGTTACGGCGATCGCCGCCCCGATTGCCGAGGGCACACCGCATCAAGATCAATAGCCAGCGCCGCGCCGATGTCGCCTATCGGCCAAGAGCGGACGTCATCCTTACTTCGCCGAAAGCCTCGCCCGGACGCGCGCGGTCGCCTGTGCGAGCACGTGCTTGATGTCGGCGAGCGTGGTCTCAGGCAGGTTGTTGAAATCCATCAAACGGTGGTTGAGCTCACGCCCGCGCGTGGCTTCCTCTACGGCGAACCGGACCTCCTGCAGCGCGACCCTGCGATGATCGGCAACCTTGTAGGGGTCATGTGAGCCATACACATCCGCGGAAGCCCGCTGCAGCGCGCAATACAGGCTGCGCTTTTCCATAGCTTCATCGTCGGCGCAGCGGCGGTCGTCGTTGCGATTCCATGCGGACTCGCTGCCAAGCAATTCGGACGCCCGCTCCAACGTTTGCAGGTCCTGGACCGTGACGGGCAGGTCGCGGACTTCGTACTGCGCCGGGTCGCCGAACTTGTCGCGGGATGGCGCGGGCACCGTGGCTTCCGCCGCGGCCTGCGTCTTGGGCTGGACTGTCGCGCATGCGGCCAGGCAGCACGCGAACAGCAGGGGCAGGGTGCTGCGGGATAGCCAGTTGTCCATGTCGGGCCGCCTCCATGTTCGCGAATTTTTCGAGATGGTACTACGCCAACCGAAGGTCCGCTTCGGGTCGAGAAGCGCCACCGGGGCCCAGTCTGCTGCCAGCCCGTCGCGGCCACATACGTGAACCAAGACCATCAGCATGTTCACCGGCTTCGCGCGGCGGGTATTCTGTGGCGACTTTCTTCGGCGGCGGAATCGATGCAGCGCTACTACGGCAACTACCTGCTGGAACGCGAAGTTGCCGGGATGCGGGTCGCGGCCCTCGAGGCCACGGTGCCGGCCGACCAGGTCCACGAGCACACCCACCACGAAGCCCAGCTCGTCCTGGTCACCAGCGGTTTTTATTGCAGCAGCGCCCGCGACATGCCGGCGGTCAGCGTGGGGCCGGTGGTGCTGTTCAATCCGCCAGGGACGACGCATCGCGATTGCTTCGAGCGTGTGGGCGGGCGGTTCGTGTCGGTGTCGATTCAGGCGGCGCTCTGGAACGAGCAGGAGGGCAAATCAGCGTCCTCGCGCGACGCGCATCGGCTTGGCGTCGGGGCGATGGCCTGCGCCTACCGGCTTCGGGCGGAGTTGGCCCGCTGGGATTTCGCCTCGCCGCTTGAGCACGAAGCTGGCTGCTATGCCCTGATGTCGGAGGTGTCGAACTCGGCCGCTTGTTCAGGTGTCCGACCGGCTTGGTTGGACCGGGTGCGCGACAGGCTTCGGCAGGACGCCCCGCCTTCCCTGCGCGAGCTGGCCCTGGATGCCGACGTGCATCCGGTCTATCTCGCGCGGGCGTTCCGTCGCCATTTCGGCTGCTCGCCGGGCGCCTACCTGCGCCAAGCGCGGCTGGAGCGCGCCGTTGGGCTGTTGGCGGACGGCGCAAGCCTGGTCGAAGCGGCGCATGGCTCGGGATTCCACGACCAGAGCCACTTCAACCGGACCCTGCGCGAAGCCACCCGGCTGACGCCCACCACCCTGCGTGCGTTGATGCGCTCGCTGGACTGAGCCGTCCGCAGGTTCGCTGCGTACAAGCAGCCGTGCCATTGGCCCCGCTATGGTGCACCTGTTCCTTTCCCCCAATGAGACTCGATCCATGACACCTTCCCGCACCGCTTTGCTTGCCTCCGCCCTTTTTGCAGCCCTTTCCACCGCGGCCGCTGCAGCCGAATCAAATCGGTTCGACGCGATGAACGCGGCGATCGAAGCCGGTGACTTCGGCGAGATCACCAGTGTCTTGGTGGCGCGCGATGGCGTGCTCGTTCATGAGCGCTATTACGATGGCCTGGGCGCGCAAGCCCGGCGCAACACCCGGTCAGTGACCAAGACGGTTACCGGGATGCTGGTGGGCTTGGCCATCGAGGATGGGCTGCTGCCCAGCATCAAGGCGCCGGTTTTGGCAAACCTGGGCCGCAAGGCCAGTCCCGCCCATCCCGATCCGCGCAAGGATGCGATGAGCGTGGAAGATCTGTTGACCATGTCGGGCCCCTTGGAATGCCATGACGAAAACAGCTTCTCGCGTGGCAATGAGGAACGCATGTACTTGGTCGAGGACTGGGTGGGGTTCTTCCTCGACCTGCCCATCCAAGGCTATCCAGCGTGGATTACCAAGCCGGCTGACGCGCGCTATGGCCGCAGTTTCCGCTACTGCACGGCGGGCACAACGACCCTCGGGGCGGTGGTTGAACACGTGGCTGGGGAGCCATTGCAGGACTACGCCCAGCGCCGGCTGTTCGCCCCTTTGGGCATCGAGGCTCCGGAATGGCAGTTCTCGCCGATGGGCCTGGCCCAGGGCGGCGGTGGCCTGGGCCTGCGGAGCCGCGACCTGATGGCTCTCGGACAGCTATATGCCGACGGCGGCCAGTACAAAGGCAAGCAGGTCGTACCGTCCGCTTGGGTACAGGCGTCACTGGCCCCCAGCGCGGAGATCGAAGGCCAGGAAGGGTTCGAATACGGCTACCTGTGGTGGCTGATGCAGCTGCCGGGCCCCGACGGCAAGCTGCTGGCGCAGGCCATGAACGGCAATGGCGGTAACTCTGTGCAGATCCTCCCGGACTACGATGCGGTCATCGTCATCACCACGACGAACTTCAATGCGCGGCAACCACACCTTCTGACAATGAAGCTGGTGACCGAACACATCGTGCCTGCACTCGCTGCACCATGAGGGGTTCCGCCTGGTTTCCGAGCACCATTGCGCCCAGGCGATGATCAGGGGGTGCCTTCGGTCGATCCGTCCACACCGGAGCAATTCTAAGCAGTCTCGAACGGCTGCTTCGGGTCGGGGGCGGCCTGGCGGGCATCCGGCCAGGAGCGGTCGTTGAAGTACTGAAGGCTTAGGCCAGGGTGTCCACGAAAGCGAAGCAACAACGACTCGGTCGGCTTGCACGAATTGTCAGGCGCCACCGCCGGATTATTCAGGTCAATGCACTGGCAAGCCAGGTCAGGATAAACCATGCGAATCCCGCCACGGTAACCGGATGAATGCGCCGCAGCGTTTTCCAGTCGTAAAGTGCCAGCGACAGGAAGAAGCCGATCCAGACGCCGAAAAAGAAGACCAGGAATGCACCTTCGTCCACTCGCGCGGTGAAGGCGGGAAACAACGGCTGCATCCACGAGACGATCAGCGGGTCGTAAGCGCGCGACAGCACGGGTCCCAACATGAAGAAAGTGCCGGTGAAAATAAGCCGCTTGTGCCAGTCTGATTGTCCGCGCCACAGCCAAGCGAGCACCAAACATGCCGCATAGCCCGGCAGAAACAGGCGATTCGCGCGAACTTCAGCCGCCATACTGCCCCAGCCTTTCCACACGACGACGAAAATGTAGAGCGTGCTGAGCGTCACACCGATGGCTACGATTAGCGTGGCGATGCCGAGCTTTCTGTGCAGCTTTACATTGCGCATCCGGACGAGGTTCGCCTGCACCACCAACAGCACGTACCACGCCAACCCGAACAGGCCGTGGATGATGAACTTGGGGTCGCTGTTGCTGGGCTGGCCGACATTGGTGAACAGATTGTCGGAAAACGCAGCCACGCTTAAAAAAAGCAGCAGCGCGCTGGTGATGGAGAAATACGCGCCGTAGGTTCGGTTGGTCATGTCGCTCCCCGAAAGCAGGCATAGCCGAGGCCATGGTGCTCGTTGCCACCCGATGGTTTGTCGCGAGGATAGGCTGGCCGCGTCTCGCAAACAATCCGGCGAGCCATGGCGGGACTGGGCGACGCCGGGAGCCATTGCGCCGCTGCGTTGAATCACCTGCCGGCAGGGAATCGCCGGCCGTTGGATCCCGGAGGCCACCAGGTCAGGAAAGTTTCGCCGACGTTGGAATATTTCTGCGGTATCGTCCAAGCAAGAGCCAGGTTTGCACTGCCTGGCTTCGCGGCCACCCCACTCGCCCTCGACTCGCCCCGGAGGATCCCTGAACCACGCCAGCTCCCCCGCAGCCCTCTTGGCCAACGCCCGCCGGATCGTCATCAAGATCGGTTCGGCGCAGCTGATCGACCGGGTGACCGGGCGGGCAAACATGGGCTGCTTCCATGCGCTTGCCCTTGATATCGCCGGCTTGCGGCAGCGCGGCGTCGAGGTGGTGCTGGTGTCTTCCGGCGCGGTGGCGCTGGGTCGGCCGCGATTGAACCTGCCGGCCGGCCGCAAGCTGCGGCTGGACGAGAAGCAGGCTGCGGCGGCCGCCGGCCAGACAGTGATGATCCAGACCTGGGACCAGGCCTTCACCGAGCACGGCTTCCATGCGGCCCAGGCCCTGCTGTCGCCGTCGGATACCGAGAACCGGCGCCGCTGGCTGAACTCGCGGACTACGCTGGAAACACTGCTGCAGCTGGGCGCGGTGCCGGTGGTGAACGAGAACGACACCGTCGCCACCGAGGAACTGCGCTATGGCGACAACGACCGCCTTGCCGCGCGCGTGGCGCAGCTGGTGTCGGCTGACCTGCTGATCATCCTGTCGGACGTGGACGGCCTCTACGACTCGGACCCCTCGACCCACCCCGACGCCGTGCATATCCCCACAGTGGACGCGATCACGCCGGAAATCATCGGGCTGGCCGGCCCGGCGCGCGTAAGCGGCGCGGGCACCGGCGGCATGGCGACCAAGCTCGCCGCGGCCGAGATGGCGATGGCGGCGGGCTGTTCGGCCGTCATCACCCGGGGCGATGGCGAGCGGCCGGTGTCGGGGCTGTTGGAGGGCGCCCGCGCCACCTGGTTCCGCGCCTCGGTGTCGCCCGCCAGCGCCAAGCGGGTGTGGATTGCCGGTTCGCTGGCCGTCACCGGGCGCCTGCACCTGGACGAGGGCGCTACCCGGGCGGTGAAGACCGGCCGCAGTCTGCTCGCCGCCGGCATCAGCTCGGTGGAAGGCAACTTCGAACGCGGTGGCGCGATCCGGCTGGTGGACCACGGGGGACGTGCCTTCGCCACCGCGCTGGCCGGCTACGACAGCCACGAATGCCGCCTGATCGCCGGTAAGCAATCGGACGTCATCGAAGCGGTGCTGGGCTACCGGCGCGGCGTCGCCCTCGTACATGCCGATGACCTGGTGCTCGATCCATGAGCTGGCGCACCCCCTCTTGGAGACAGCAATGGATTACATGACACAGATGCGCGCGCTGTGCGCGCAGGCCCGCGCCGGCGCCGCCGCGCTGCAGGCGGCCGGCGCCGAGGGCCGCACCCGGGCGCTGGTCGCCATGGCCGATGCGATCCGCGCCGCCGGGCCGCAAATCCTGGCGGCCAATGCCGCCGAAGTCGAAGCGGCCCGCGCCAAGGGCGCCGACGCGGCCTTCCTGGATCGACTGACCCTGGACCAGGCGCGGGTGGACGCGCTCGCGGACGGCGTGGCCACCGTAGCGCAGCAGGACGACCCGGTCGGCATCGAGCGCCGCCGCTGGCGCCGCCCGAACGGGCTGGACATCGCCGAGCTCAGCGTCTCGCTGGGCGTGATCGGGGTGGTTTTCGAAAGCCGGCCCAACGTCGCCGCCGATGCCGCGGCGCTGTGCGTGCGCGCCGGCAACGGCGTGATCCTGCGCGGCGGCAGCGAAGCCTCGGGTACCGTGGCGGCCATCATCGCGGCGGTGCGCGCCGGCCTGCGCGCGGCCGGCCTAAACGAAGACGCGGTGCAGACCCCGCCCGACGCCAGCCGCGAATGGGTCACGGCGATGCTGTCGCTCAACGACGGCGGCGTGGACCTGGTGATACCGCGCGGCGGCAAGCCGCTGATCGCGCACGTGCGCGAACACGCGCGGGTGCCGGTGCTGAGCCACCTGGACGGCATCTGCCATGTCTACGTGGACCGCGATGCCGATCCCGCGAAGGCGCGCGACATCGTGGTGGATTCCAAGATGCGCCGCACCGGCGTATGCAACGCCGCCGAAACCCTGCTGGTGGACGCCGCCGTCGCCGAAGCCATGCTGCCCGACATTGCGCGGGCCCTGTCGGCACGCGGCTGCGAACTGCGCGGCGACGACGCGGCGCGCCGCATCGTTCCTTCCATGTCGGCCGCGACCCAGGCCGACTGGGAAACCGAGTACCTGGACGCCATCCTGTCGGTGTGCATCGTCGACGGACCGCAAGGCGCGCTCGAACACATCGCCCGCTACGGCTCCGGCCATACCGAAGTGGTGGTGACCGAGAACGCGGCCACGGCGGAGGCCATGATCGCCGCGATCGACGCGGCCGTAATCATGCACAACGCCTCCTCGGGATTCTCCGACGGCGGCGAGTTCGGCTACGGCGGCGAGATCGGCATCGCCACGGGGCGCCTGCATGCGCGTGGCCCGGTGGGCGCCGCGCAGCTCACGACCTCCAAGTATGTCGTGCACGGCCAGGGCCAAGTCCGCGGCTGAAACTCCTGGCGTCGCCTGCGACCATTCCGCGCTGCTGGTGCAGCTGGTTTCAGCAGCGGGTACGCACCGGTCGCGACTGGCAACCCGCAACCGGTCTGATCGCTAGCGCTGGCTAACCGTCCAGGCCGCCACTTCCTGGTCCAGCAGCTCAAGCGGCACGGTGCCGGTCAGCAGCAGCAGGTTGTGGAACTGGCGCGGGTTGAATTTTTCGCCAAGCGCGGCGCGCGCCTCGTCCCGCAGCCGGATGATCTCCAACTGGCCGATCTTGTAGCTGGTGGCCTGGCCGGGGATCACCACGTAGCGCTCGACCTCGGAGGGCGGAATGCCATAGTCGATGGCCTGCTGACGCGTCCAGCGCTTGGCGTGCAGCCCGGTGTCGACCACCAGGCGACGTGCGCGGAACAGCTCGGCGTCAAGCTGGCCAAGCAGGCCTTCGGGGTCGCCCTCGTACCAGTTTTCTTCCTTCGCGATGCGCTCGGCATACAGCGCCCAGCCCTCGCTGAAGGCCGAGATGCCGCCAAACGCGCGCACCTGCCGGAAGGCGGGCACCGCCTTGTTTTCAACCGAAAGGGCAACCTGGAAGTGATGGCCCGGAACCGTCTCGTGATAGACCAGCGTGCGCAGGCCGAAACGGCTGAGGCGATCCTTGCGCAGCGGCATCTGGTAGACGCCCGGGCGTGAACCGTCCAGCGGCGGCGCGGTGTAGCTGGCGGCCGCCGAGGCCCAGCGGTACTCCGGGTACGGCCGCGCGATCACCGCGCTCTTGGGTCGAATGTCGAACAGGGCGTCGGCGCGCACTTCGGCGTCGCGAATCATGGTTTCGATGTCGGCCATGATCTGGCTTCGGCCGGCGTCGGTGTCGGGATAGGCCAGTTCGGCCTGAAGCTGGTCGATGCGTGACGTCACCGAGCCTTCGGTGCGGCCGATCGAGCGCAGGATACTGTCCATCTCGGTCTCGATGCGCGCCACTTCGGACAGGCCGATCGCGTGGATGTCCTCGGCGCTCAGCGCGGTGGATGTGAACTGGCGCAGTCGGTGCGCATAGGCCTGCGCACCGTTCGCGAAGCGCCACAAGCCCGCATCGTCGGTGGCACGCGGCAGCTGGGCCTGCAGTTCGGCGATGGCCGTGCGCCAGGCAGGGTAGACACTGGCCTGGACGATCCGGGCCGCTTCATCCAGCAGCCGCTGGCGGGCCGCTGCATCGACGGCCGCAACGCTGGCGAGCTTCTCGCCCAACGTCGTCACCAGCGGGTTGGACGCCGGCTCAGGGGCGATGAACTGCTGCATCTGCGCGATGGTGGCCTGCAGGATGAAGCGCGGCGGCAGGATGCCCTGGTCGGCGCGTTCACGCGCGGCCCGGGTGGCCTCGTTCATGCGTGGGTCGAACAGGCGCAGCCTGGCGAGGTAATTCTCGGCATCGCGCGCGCTGCCGACGGGATGGATCACGGTCATCAGGTTGGGCAGGTTGACGTTGGCGCCGCGGAACTGGTTGAGCGGAAACTGCGTGCCCGCATGGCGTTCACCGTCGACGATCATCTGCAGCTGCCAGCGCATCAGCTCGGCCGAAACGCGCTCGGTGTCGCTGATGCTGGCGCGGTCAAACGCCGCCAAGCCCGCCAGCCCTTGCCGTGCCAGCGCTACGGTTTCCTGCTCGAAAGCATCGGTTTCCGGGGTGATCTGGCGATCCATCGCGTCCTGTTCGGCGCCGTCGAAATAGCGGCTCGCCGTCGCCGCCGACGGCTGCCGGCGCATCCATTGGTCGGTGAAGCTTGCGAAGTAGTCGGTGACCGATTCCGCCTGGCGCGCCGGCTGGGACGATACCGATGCCGCCGACAATGACGGGGACGACACGGGTGCAGACACACAGCCAGCCATCAGCAGGGTGGCCAGCGCAGTGGCGATGCACAGGGAGAGGGGAAGGGGGCGGGTGCAATCAGGCACGGTCTTGTCTCGGCGATGAGTCAAGGCCTGAGTATAAGGTTGCCGCCGTCGCCCTGATCAAGGCCACGTGAATCACCACGCAGCGCGCCCGGCGCAGGCCAGCCGCTACGGTTCCGCGTGACGCCGCAGCAGGTTGAAGTAGGACTTGTTGATCAATTCCAGGGCGCGACTCGCGTCCTCTTGCCCGACCAGCAGGTCACTGGCCACCGACATGTCATGCAGCAGCTCGCGGATGGCAGGGTCACGCACCAGGCTCTGCACCCAGCCCACGACCGCCATGCGTTCGCCCTGTTCAACCGGCCGGACGCGGTGCAACTGCCCGGTGGAGTAGCAGATCGCCGAGCGGGCCGGCAGCTTGAAGGCGGTTTCACCACTGCCGGTCTCGAACGCCAGCTCGCCACCTTGGTAGGTATCGGGCTCGTCCAGGAACAGGGTGAATGAAACGTCGCTGCGAACATGGTTGGGCTCGCCCATGATCGGCGCGTCCACGTGTAGCCCATAGCCCATGCCCGGACGATAGCGGCTGACCAGCATCGAGGCCGCGCGCCGGGGCTGCGCCGCGCTCATGAAGGTGTCGCAGCGCCCGAGGGCCTGCATCACCACGGCGTTGATCTCGGTCATGACCGGATGATGGGAAGGGATCTGCTGGTTGTTCTTGGACTTGCGCAGCAGCTTGCTGGCCGTGGCCTTGCCGTCGGTGAACTCGGCCCGGGAAACCAGCCGCTTGATCAGCGCCAGCTCGTCGGGGGTAATCAATTCAGGGAGCGTAAGGATCATGGTCGGGATCGCTGTTCTCAAGCTGCCAAGGTTGGACAGGTCCGGCCCTAGTGTAGTGCCTCGCCCTTCGAAATCAACGCGCTTTCAGCGCTTGGGCAGGTCATGGCTTGCGGCGCGCGCGAGGGTGCGCGGCGTCGTAAACCTTCGCCAGATGCTGGAAGTCCAGGTGCGTGTAGATCTGCGTGGTGGCGATGTCGGCGTGGCCCAGCAGTTCCTGCACGCCGCGCAGGTCGCCCGAGGACTCCAGCACGTGGCTGGCGAAGCTGTGGCGCAGCAGATGCGGATGCACGCGCTTGAACAGGCCCTGCTGCTGCGCCAGCGCGCGCAGCCGCACCTGCACCGTGCGCGGACTGATCGGCGCACCCGCGCGCCCCGGGAACACCGGCGTGTCGAGGCCGGGCTTGGATTCATCGCGCCAGGCCTGCAGCGCGGTGCGCGCATGGCTGCCCACCGGCACCCTGCGCGATTTGTTGCCCTTGCCGGTCACCGTCACCAGGCCGTCGGCCAGGTCGAGCGAACGCCAGCGCAGCCCGCACAGTTCGGACAGGCGCAGGCCCGACGAATAGAACAGCTCCAGCATGGCCCGGTCGCGCAGGCCCAGCGGACCGTCGGTGGGCACTTCCACCAGGCGCGTCATTTCGTCGGCGTCGAGCACCTGCGGCAGCTTGCGCGCCGACTTGGGTGCGCGCAGTCCCATCGCCGGATTGAGCTCGGCGGTGTTGCTGCGGTTGAAGTGGCGGTAGAAGCTGCGCACCGCCGACAGCCGACGCTGCAGGCTTTTGCCCGACAGGCCGCCGCGGTGCACGCCGGCGACGTAGCTGCGCAGGGTTTCCTGGCGCAGCGCGCCCCAGCTTTGCACGCCCTGCCCCAGCATCCACGCCGCCAGGTCGGACAGGTCATGGCGGTAGGCCTGCAGCGTATTGGCCGACAGCCGCCGCTCCACCGTCAGATAGCCGAGGAATTCCTCGAGCTCTGGCTGCAGCGGACCGGCGTCGGCCACGGCGTCAGGCCTGCGGGTAGCGGCCCAGGCCGGTGGCCAGCGATTCGGCCATCAGGCGCAGGAACAGCGTGCCCATGCCGGGGAAGAACCGGTTGGCGTCGGCACTGCCGACCGTGAGCATGCCGATGCCGGGAAGCGGCAACAGCACGGCGGACGCCGCGCGGGCTTTTTCCTCGCCGTAAAGCAGGTCCAGCTTGTCCTGGTTGAGGCGGCCGCACAGCGGCTCGTTGCCGGCCAGGAAATCCCGGAACGGCGCCAGCGCCGGATCGGCTTCCGGCACCACCTGCAGCCAGTCGGCGGACAGGCCGTCCACTGCCTTGAACAACAGCACGCGCACCACTTCACCGTGGAAGTCTTCGCCCAGCACCGCCACCATCGCCCGCAGGGTGTCGGCGGCGCTGCCGGCGCGCATCAGCGCCAGGCTCAGCTGGTGCGTGCGTACGGCCAGGCGCTCGTTTTCCTGGGCGTTGGCGAACAGTTCGTTCAGGCGGCGGTTGAGCTCGCGGTTCTTGTCGCGCAGCACGTCCAGCTGGTAGCTGGCGAGCGACGAGGCCTGGCCTTCTTCCTTGGGTACCACCAGCGACAGGGCCAGATCCGGGAACTGGCCAAGGAACGCGGGGTGGCGGCGCAGGAAGGTCGCCACTTCGTGGGCGCCCAGGCGCTCGTTCTTCTCTTCGATCATGGGGGTCTCCGCAGCGGGAATTCGGGCCGGCGTACCGGCATTATGCCGGCCTCAGCCGTATTCGCCCTCGAACACGAAAATGGCGGGGCCGGCCATCGTGATCGGACCGTCGTCGGCAGGCCAGTTGATTTCGAGCGTACCGCCGGGCAGCTCGACGAAAACGTGGCGACCCACCCGGCCCTGCCGCACCAGCACCGCTACCGCGGCGCAGGCACCGCTGCCGCAGGCGAGCGTTTCTCCGGCGCCGCGCTCGTACACGCGCAGCGCGATGCGGTCGGGCGCCAGCACCTGGGCGAAGCCCACGTTCACGCCGTCCGGGAACTCCGGCCGCGCCTGTAGGGCCGGGCCCAGCGCGTGCACCGGCGCGTCGGCGGCGCTGGCCACTTCGATCACCGCGTGCGGGTTGCCCATGGAGGCGGCGCCAAAGTGCACCGTGCCCCCGGCCAGGGCCAGTGCGTAGTGCGGCGCCTCGGCCGGCGCGACGAAAGGAATGCGCTCGGGCCGGAACTCCGGGCGGCCCATGTCCAGGCAATAGCTGTCGTCGTCGCGGCATTCCACGTCGATCGGGCCGCCCGGGCTGTCGAGCCGGAACTGGCGCCCTGCGGCCGTACCGTCGCGGCGCAGCCAGGCCGCGACGCAGCGGGCGCCGTTGCCGCACTGCTGGGCCACCGAGCCATCGGCGTTCCAGATGCGGTAGCGGACAACGCAGTCGGGACGATTGGCGTCTTCGACGGTGAGCAGCTGGTCGAAGCCGATGCCGGTGTGGCGATCCCCCAGCGCTGCAACCAGGGCCGCATCGGGCGCAAGCAGGCCGCCGCGCAGGTCGATGACCACGAAGTCGTTGCCTGCGCCGTGCATCTTTGAAAAGTGCAGCAGGCGGAGGCTGTTCATGGGCCGGCGGGCGGCTCGGTCTTCTCGGCTTTGTCGGGCAGCACCAGATCGCCCTTGGTGCCGCAGGCGGCGACCAGGACGAGGCTCAACAGCAGCAGGCACAGGCGGGTGGTCTTCATGCCGCGAGTATAGTCCGGGGCACAGGCCTGGCGAATGGGTGGGTGATGACGATTGCGATGTGGCTCTGGGCGCTGGCGGCGCTGCTGTTCCTGATGGGCACCTGGGCCTGGCTGTACCGCACGCGCGGGCCGACCAAGCTGCTGCTGCGAACGCTGGGCACCTTGCTGCTGCTGGCGGCGCTGGGGCTGGCCGGCCTGGGCGGCCTGCTGCGCCAGTACGCCTGGCTGCTGGAAGACACGCCGGCCGCGACGATTTCACTGCGCGGCCTGGCGCCGCAGCGATTCCAGGCCACGCTGCGCCTGGGCGACGCGCCGGCCCGCACCGTGGACCTGTTCGGCGACCAATGGCAGCTCGACGCCCGCGTGATCCGCTGGACCCTGCCGGCCCAGCTGGGTGGCCTGGCGCCGGTGTACCGCTTCGAACGTCTGTCGGGCCGCTACGCCGACCCCACCCAGGAACTTGCCGCCGACCGCAGCGTGCATGACCTGCGCGAGGGCTGGGACTTCTGGGAATTCCGGCAGCGCTGGCTGGCCGACCTGCCGATTGCCGAGGCGCGCTGGGGCAGCGCCGCCTACCTGCCAATGATCGATGGCGCCACCTACCAGGTCTACGTCAGCCCGCGCGGCGGGCTGGTGGCCAAGCCGGCCGACGCGGCCACCGAGCGCCTGCTCGATGAGGCGGGCTGGTAGCCCGCCCCGCCCAACCTCACTGAGCGGCCAGGCCCAAGCGCTCGATCACGAAGGCGTACTCTTCGGCCCGCTCGCGGTAGCGCTGGAAGCGGCCGGACTTGCCGCCGTGTCCGGCCTCCATGTTGGTGCGGAACAGCAGCGGGTTGCCGTCGGTCCTGGTGGCGCGCAGGCGGGCCACCCACTTGGCCGGCTCGTAGTACTGCACCTGCGAATCCCACAGGCCGGTGGTGACCAGCATGGACGGGTAGTCCTTGGCGGCCACCTGGTCGTAGGGCGAGTACGACAGCATGTAATCGTAGGAAGCCTTGTCCTTGGGGTTGCCCCACTCATCGAACTCGCCGGTGGTCAGCGGGATCGTCTCGTCGAGCATCGTGGTCACCACGTCCACGAACGGCACGTGGGCCACCATCGCCCGGTATTTCTCCGGCGCCAGGTTGGCCACCGCGCCCATCAGCAGGCCGCCGGCGCTGCCGCCCATCGCCGCCACGCGGCCGGGCGCCGCATAGCCTTGCTTGACCAGGAAATCGGTGACGTCGATGAAGTCGGTGAAGGTGTTGACCTTGTTGAACATCTTGCCGTCTTCGTACCACTGGCGACCCATTTCCTGGCCGCCGCGGATGTGCGCCACGGCGTAAACCGCGCCACGATCCACCAGGCTGAACACGTTGGAATTGAAGCCCGGGTCGGAGCTGCTGCCGTAGGAACCGTAGGCATACTGGTACAGCGCGGCCTTGCCGTTCTTCTCGAAGCCCTTGCGGTACAGCACCGACACCGGCACCTGGGTGCCGTCGCGCGCGGTCGCCCACAGGCGATCGGTGACGTAGTTGGCCTTGTCGAAGCCGCCCGGCACTTCCTGTTCCTTCAGCAGGCGGCGCTCGTTGGTGCGCACGTTCACTTCATACGTGCTGGCCGGCGTGGCCAGCGAGGTGTAGGTGTAGCGCAGCCAGTCGGTGCCGGGCTCGGCGTTCATGGCCAGCCCCATCGAGTAAGCGCTTTCGTCCGCCTTGACGAACTCCTCCTTGCCGTCGTCCATGCGCACGCGCACGCGCTCCAGGCCTCCCGAACGCTCGGCGATGGCCATGTAGCCCCTGAACAGCTCGGTGCCCTCGATGAACACGTCGGGCGAATGCGCCACCAGCTCCTTCCACAGGCCGCGGTCGCCCCAGGGCTGGCCGTCGGCGAGGGTCATGATGCGGAAGTTCTTGGAGTCCCAGTTGGTGGTGATCACCCAGCGACCGTCGAGATGGTCGGCCGAATACTCGAAATCGCGCTGGCGCGGCGCCACCACGGCGAACTCGCCCGGCTTGGCCGCCGGCGTGCAGCGCATCTCGGACGAGACGGTGCTGCTGACGCCGATGCACAGGTACTCGTCGGAACGCGTGCGGCGGACGCCCATGGAGAAGGTGTCGTCCTGCTCCTCGTAGACCAGCTTGTCCTGGTCGACGGCCGTGCCCACCACGTGCGCCTTGACGCGCTTGGTGAGCAGGGTGACCGGGTCGTTCTCGACGTAGTAAAGCGTGCGGCTGTCGTCGCCCCACATCAGGTTGGCCGAGACGCCGGTGATGACGTCGGGCAGCACTTCGCCGCTGGCGATGTTCTTGATGCGCAGCGTGTACTGGCGGCGGCCGACGTCGTCCTCGGCGTAGGCCACCCACTGGTCGTCGGGGCTGATCTCAAAGGTGCCCACCTGGTAGAAGCTCTTGCCCTGCGCCAGCTGGTTGAGTTCGAACAGCACCTGCTCGGGCGCGTCCATCGTGCCCTTGCGGCGCGCGTAGACGGGGTATTCCTTGCCGGTCTCGAAGCGCGTGTAGTACCAGTAGCCGTCCTCGAGGTAGGGCACGCTGGAATCGTCCTGCTTGATCCGGGCGATCAGCTCGGCGTAGACGGTTTCCTCAAGCGCCTCCAGCGGCTTGAGCACCGTGTCGGCGTAGGCGTTCTCGGCGTTGAGGTAGGCGAGCATCTCCGGGTCCTCGCGCTTGTCGTCGCGAAGCCAGTAGTACTCGTCGCTGCGGGTGGCGCCGTGCGGAGCGACCACGTCGTGCGGCTTCTTCGCCGCCACCGGTGCGTCGGCCAGGGAGCCGAGCGACGGCAGGGCGGCCGGTGCCGCGGCAACCGGCGCCTGCGCGTCGGGGGCCGGCTTGCCGCCGCAGCCCGACAGGGCGGCGGCGAGGACGGCGGCGGTGAGGGGCAGCAGGCGCGTGGTCATGGCGTCACTCCGCAAAAAGCTTCTGTTTCAGGAAGGTATAGGCCAGGGCCGACATGTAGGCCGACTGGGCATTGTTCGCGGCGCCGCCGTGGCCACCCTCGATGTTCTCGTAGTAGGTGACGTCGTGGCCCTGCTCGAGCATGCGCGCCGTCATCTTGCGGGCATGGCCCGGGTGCACGCGGTCGTCGCGGGTGGACGTGGTGAACAGCACCGGCGGGTAGTCCACGTCCCTGCTGAGGTTCTGGTAGGGCGAGTACTTGCGCAGGAAGGCCCATTCCGCGGGCTTGTCCGGGTCGCCGTACTCGGCCATCCAGGACGCGCCGGCCAGCAGCTTGTGGTAGCGCTGCATGTCCAGCAGCGGCACCTGCGAAACCACGGCACCGAACAGCTGCGGGTACATCACCATCATGTTGCCCGTCAGCAGGCCGCCGTTGCTGCCGCCCTGGATGCCCAGGCGCTTGGGCTGGGTGATCTTGCGGGCAATCAGATCCTCGGCCACGGCCGCGAAGTCTTCATAGGCCTTGTTGCGGTTGGCCTTGAGCGCCGCCTGGTGCCAGCGCGGGCCGTACTCGCCGCCGCCGCGGATATTGGCCACCACGTAGACGCCGCCGTCGGCCAGCCAGGACCGGCCGACGCCCGCGGAGTAGCTGGGGGTCATCGAGACCTCGAAGCCGCCGTAGCCGTAAAGCAGGGTGGGGTTGTCGCCGTTGAGCGCGAGGTCCTTGCGCGACACCATGAAATACGGAACCTTGGTGCCGTCCCTGCTGGTGGCAAAGTGCTGCTTGATCTCGTAGGGCGCGGCGTCGAAGAACGCCGGCAGCTGCTTGAGCTCCTCGGGCGCCTTGCCCATGGTGCCCATCAGCAGCGAGGTCGGCGTGAGGTAGTCGGTGACGGTCATGAAGTAGTCGTTGGACTCTTCCGCGTCCACGGCGCTGATGCTGACCGTGCCGAATTCCGGCGCGCCCACCAGCGGCCGCCGGGCCCAGCCGTCCGCGCCGGGCTTGAGCACGTAGATGCGGTTCTTGACGTCTTCAAGCACGTTGATGAAGAAGTAGTCCTTGGTGGCACCGCTGCTGGCCAGCGAGGTGTTTTCGCTGGGCGCGAAGATCACGTCGAAGTCGCGCTTGCCGGCCATGAACTCGTCGAGCTTGATCGCCAGCAGCGTGCCAGCCGCGTGGTCCTTGCCGCCGATGGTCCAGGGCTGGCGCAGTTCGACGGTGAGCCATTCGCGCACCACGCCCTTCTGCGTGCCGTCGGGCAGGTCGAGCTTGGTCAGGCCGCCGTCCTTGCCGCGCAGGAAGAGTTCGTTGGTGTAGAAGGTGAGCCCGCGGTAGACGAAGTCGCGCTCGTAGCCAGGCGTGCTGTCGTGGAAGGCGGTGACGGCGATATCGTCGTCCTGGCCCTCGTACACCACCTTGGCCTCGGCCATCGGCGTACCGCGCTTCCACTCCTTGGCGATGCGCGCATAGCCCGAGCTGGTCATCGAGCCGGCGCCGAAATCGGTGCCGACGTACACGGTGTCGATGTCGATCCAGCCCAGGTCGCCCTTGGCCTCGGGGCGCTCGAAGCCGCCCTTTACAAAAGCGCGATCGGACACATCGAACTCACGCGTGACGGTGGCATCGGCGCCGCCGCGGGAAAGATTGATCAGGCAGCGGTCGTATTCGGGCCGCAGGCATTCGGCGCCGCCCCAGACCCAGTTGGTGCCCTCGGCCTTGCCGAGCGCATCGATATCGAGCAGCACTTCCCAAGCCGGCGCGCCCTTGCGGTATTCGGCCAGCGTGGTGCGGCGCCAGACGCCCTGCGGGTTGGTCTTGTCGCGCCAGAAGTTGTAGTAGAACTCGCCCATCTTGCCCACGTAGGGGATGCGGGCGTTGGAATCGAGGATGGATAGCAGGTCGCTGCGCAGCGCCTCGAAGCCCGGGGCCTTGGCCAGCTGGTCTTCGGACACGGCATTTCGGGCCCGCACCCAGTCCAGGGACTTGTCGGCCTCGACGTCCTCGAGCCACAGGTAAGGGTCGTCGCTGGTCGGCGTTTGCATCTTGGGGGCCTGGGCCATGGCGGAGAATGAAGCGGACAGTGCGCCGGCGACAAGCCAGGCGAGGTGGGTGCGACGCATGCGGGGTTCCCCATCGGTTCGATACAAGCCCCGGACGCTAGCATGCGGCCCCGGCAGGCCGCCGTAGGCAAAAAGTCATGGTCCTGCCTGCGGTCAGTCCTTCACACCCGCCCGGGCGCGGCGATCAGGCGTGGCGATCAGGCGCGGCGCAGCTGCGCCTGGCGCACCGACGCATGGCGGCGCCGGGCCTGGCCGGCACCGGAGCGCCGGCGACGGCGCGGCGCGCGGACGAGGACCGCGCGCCACGCCGCCACCAGGGCGTGGCGGTAAAGGATGAGCAGGGCCAGGCCGGGCGCGATCAGCAGCCAGAACGGCATATTGCCCAACAGGTAAACCGGGCCACGGGCGGCCGGAACCACCAGCATGGCGATCAGACCCAGCGCCAGCCACTGCCAAAGCGTCCGGGCCAGGCGCGGGTCGGGGGAGGAGGCATCGGGACGGGGGTGCGGCATGTGGGACTCCTGCGTGGGCGTGGAATCAGCCTCGCCCAACGCCGTCTCACGGACCGAGACCGCATTGACGCCCCCTTCAGCCTGGCGGGCGCAGGCTGGTGCCTGGTTGAACGGATGCCCGCCATGCGCCGCCTCGCCCTGTCCCTGATCCTGCCCGGCCTGCTGTTGCTGGCCGCCTGCGCCAGCACTGGAGGAAACACCATGCCGCCACTCACCGCCACCGCGAACGTCCAGCTGGACCGTTTCATGGGCCGTTGGTGGGTGATTGCCAACATCCCCTATTTCGCCGAGAACGGGAAAGTCGCCACGGCCGACGTCTACACGCTTCGCGACGATGGCCGCATCGACAACGTCTATGCCTACCGCAAGGCCTTCGACAAGCCCGAGAAACAGATGAAGGGCATCGCCACGGTGGTGCCCGGCACCAACAATGCCCAGTGGGAAATCGCTTTCTTCTTCGGGCTGGTGAAGGCCGACCTGCTGGTGCTGGAAGTGGCGCCGGACTACTCCTGGGCGCTGATCGGCCATCCCAAGCGCAAGATGGGCTGGGTGTTCGCGCGCGAACAGGCGATGGACGCGGCGCAGTACGAGACGCTGCGGGCGAAGTTCGCCGCCTATGGCTACGACACCTCGCAGTTCCAGCGCGTGCCGCAGTTCGCCGAACAATCGGGCCAGCCCGGCTTCCAGTAAGCGCTAAAGGCGGGCCGCGTCGAGGGCCTTCTCGGCGGCCTCGCGGCCCTTTTCCACCAGCTCGCGCGCGCGCCAGAATTCGTAGAACGTGGCGGTTTCACGCGAGATCTGGATCAGCAGGTCGGGCGGATCCTGCGCCAGCTGCACGCGTGACATACGCGCCTGCATGGTGTCGAGCGAGCGCGACATCAGGTCCATCACGCCGCGGCTTTTCGTCGGCTTGGCCTCGGCCTCGCCGTCATCGGACCCGGCCCATTCCTCCCAGAGGCTGGCCATGCGCTCACGCAGCGTGGTCGGGCCGCCGGCGGCGGGACCTTCGATGGCTTCGCCTTCGCCGTGGCCGGCGGCGATTTCCTGGGCGCGGGGCTCCAGGGCGGCGTTGATCCAGCTCACGGGCCCGTTCACGTCCACCGCGATCACGCGGTCAACCCGCATCTGGCGCGTGGCGGCGATGGGGATCGGCGCCAGCAGGCCGCCGTCCACCAGCTCGCGGCCGTCGAGCATCTGCGGCGTGAAAAGCATCGGGATGGCAATGGACGCGCGGATGGCGTCGAACAGCTTGCCGCGCGTCAGCCAGACTTCCCGCTGGCTGGCCAGGTCGGTGGCGACGGCGGTGTAGGGTATGGGCAGCTCTTCGATCAGATGGTCGCCCACCAGTTCGCGCAGCGCGCCGATCACCCGATCGCCGCGGATCAGGCCCGGGAAGCCGAAGCCGAAGTCGAGCAGCTTGACGACGTCGCTGCGCTCGAGCCCGCGCGCCCACTCGCTGTACTCCTCCAGCCGTCCCGCGGCGTAGATACCGCCCACCAGCGCGCCCATCGACGCACCGGCGATACCGGCGATCTCGTAGCCGCGCGCCTCGATCGCATGGATGACGCCGACATGCGCCAGGCCGCGGGCGCCGCCGGCCCCGAGCACCAGGGCCACGCGCTTGCCTGGCGCCGTACCGGCGCCCGGGCCCTCAACGCTCATAGTTGGAAAGCGCCAGCTGCAGCAGCGTGCGCGCCTGCTGGCGCAGCGATTCGGGCTCGGTCACTTCGGCATCGGCGCCGTAGCGCAGCACGTCCATCAGCAGTTCCTTGGCGTGGCTGTACGGCAGCTTGAGCTCGTAGCGACCGTCGGGCAGGAAGCGACCCTCCTGCTTGGAATGCCAGTGTTCGTCGGCCACCCAGCGCGCCGCCTTGGGCGAAAACAGGATCGTGGCAATGCCCTTGGGCGAGCCGGAAAAAATGCCGTAGCTCGAGGCCAGGTGTTGGTTGAGCTCGGCGTCGGGCAGGTCGCGCGCGGTGCCGTCGAGCAGCTTGGCGTGCTGCACCCGGTCCACCGAGAAGCTGCGCAGCCCTTCGCGCTCATGGTCCCAGGCGTCGAGGTACCAGTTGTCCTTGTAGTGCGTCAGGCGCTGCGGCGACACCTTGCGATGCGTGCGCTCGTTGGTGGACCGCGCCAGGTAGTCGAACTCCAGCTGGCGGCGCTCGAGCACCGCGCCGGCGACGATGCGGAAGGCCAGCTCGTCGCGGCGACGCACGCCGCTGGCGATCACCCGCACCCGCTCCACCGGCCAGCGCTTGCCGCCGGCCTGCTGGGCCAGCAGCGATTCAATGCGGCCCTTGAGCGGCGCCAGCGCACTCGACAGCACGCCCTGCCCGGTGCGGTCGAGCAGTTGGTGCGCGGCCAAAAGCGCGTGCAGTTCATCGGAGTTCAGCCACAGTCCCGGAAGCTCGAAGCGTTCTGCTGCCTTCTGGTCGTAGCGGATGCTGCCCTCGCCTTCGCTCTCGATCGGTGCGCCCAGCGCGTCGCGCAGGAAGGCGATGTCGCGGTAAAGCGTGGCGCGCGAACACGCCAACTCCTCCATCAGCCCCTTGATGGCCACCGGGTAGCGCGACGTCTTCAAGCTGCGATGCAGGGCGAGGATGCGCTCGTAGCGGTCCATGGCAAATGTCCGGATGGGTCCTAGGGTAACGTTTAGCATGGCATTGGCGCTCCATCCCTCCAAGCGCCGGAGAAGCAACGATGATCAAGTCCCTCACCTGCGCCCTCGTGCTGGCCTCGCTGGCCTTCACCGGGCCTGCCCACGCCGACGCCAGCGCCGATGTTCGCGCCGCGTACACCAAGTTCATAGCGGCCAGCAGCTTCCGGGCGGTCGTGACCGACCTCGACACCGGCAAGAAATTGACCCAGCTCGAGTTCGCCGCGCCCGACCGCTACGCCATCACCCTGGACGGCGGCATGCGCCAGGTGATCATCGGCCGCACCATGCACATGAACATCGGCGGCCAGACCATGAAGGTGCCGCTGCCGGCCGCGGCCGACCCCAGCCAGTACCGCAACCAGAAAGCCATCGATGAGCTGTCGGCAGGGACCGCCGTGACCCGGCGCCCGGACTCCGACGAGGCGGGCGAGCCGGCCCGGGTGTACCACTTCGTGTCGCAGGCCGACGGCAAGCCGGTGGAGTCGCTCACCTTCGTGTCCAAGGCCAGCGGCATGCCCATCCAGGTGCAGACCACGGGCAGCCAGGGCAAGAACAAGTTCCGCTACCAGATCCGCTACAGCGATTTCAGCGATCCCGCCATCGTCATCAACGCCCCGAAGTAGGCGGCCCTCGCGGTAACCGCCCGCGCCCGGCACAATGCCGGGCATGGGCGAGCCCGAACTGAAACTGCAGCAGCCGGTAGGCGACGAAGTCAAGCAGACCACGTGCTACATGTGCGCCTGCCGCTGCGGCATCAACGTGCATCTGGGCCAGGGCCGCATCCGCTACATCGAAGGCAACCCGGCGCACCCGGTGAATCGCGGCGTGCTGTGCGCCAAGGGCGCGGCCGGGATCATGCAGCACTACTCGCCGGCACGGCTGGACAAGCCGCTGCTCAGGGTGGGCGAGCGCGGCGAAGGCAAGTTCCGCGAGATCGAATGGGACGAGGCGCTGGCGCTGGCCGCCGGCTGGCTGGGCGAGACCCGCGCGCGCAACCCTGACCGGCTGGCGTTCTTCACCGGACGCGACCAGTCCCAGGCACTCACCGGCTGGTGGGCGCAGCAGTACGGCACCATCAACTACGCCGCGCACGGTGGCTTCTGCTCGGTGAACATGGCCGCCGGCGGGCTGTACACGCTGGGCGGCAGCTTCTGGGAGTTCGGCGAGCCGGACTGGCAGCATGCAAAATACCTGATGCTGTGGGGCGTGGCGGAAGACCACGACTCCAACCCGATCAAGCTCGGCCTGGGCCAGCTCAAGGGGCGCGGCGCCAAAGTGGTCGCGGTGAATCCCGTTCGCAGCGGCTACGGCGCCATCGCCGACGAGTGGATCGGCATCCGACCGGGCACCGACGGCCTGTTCGCGTTCGCGCTGATCCATGAGCTGCTGGCCGCCGACAAGGTGGACCTGGACTACCTGGTGCGCTTCACCAACGCGCACTGGCTGGTGCTGCAAAACCCGGGCGGCGCCGACGACGGCCTGTTCGCGCGCGATGGCGAAGGGCGCGCGCTGTGCTGGGATCGCAGCGGTGCGGTGGCGCTGGCCGAAGGCACCGGCATCTCGCCTTCGGTGGTGGGGGAATTCACTTTGCCCGACGGCCGCCGCGCGGTGCCGGTGTTCCAACTGCTGGCGCAGCGCTACCTCGACCCGCAGTACACGCCCGACGCCGTGGCCGAGCGCTGCGGCGTGCCGGCCGACACCATCCGTCGCATCGCCCGCGAACTGGCGGCCGCCGCCTTCGACGACCCGGTGGTGATCGACCAGCCCTGGACCGACACCCATGGCCGCGTGCACGAGAAGATGATCGGCCGGCCGGTGGCTTTCCACGCCATGCGCGGCATCAGCGCCCACAGCAACGGTTTCCACACCTGCCGCGCGCTGCACCTGCTGCAGCTGCTGCTGGGCGCGGTGGACACCCCCGGCAGCTTCCGCTACCAGCCGCCCTTCCCGCGGCCGATTCCGCCGGCCAACCGCCCGGGCAAGACCCGCCTGGCCAACGGTGCGCTGGACGCGCCGCCGCTGGGCTTCATCCACGGCCCCGAGGACCTGTTGGTGGACGCCGACGGCGAACCGCGCCGGCTCGACCACGCCTACTCCTGGCGCTACCCGCTGGCGGTGCACGGCATGCTGCACACCGTGATCCGCAATGCCTGGGCCGGCGATCCGCAGCCGGTGGACGTGCTGTTCCTGTTCATGGCCAACATGAGCTGGAACTCGGCGATGAATACGACCGAGACGATGCGCTGGCTCACCGACAAGGGCGACGACGGCGAGTACCGCATCCCGAAGATCATCTACTCGGACGCCTACTCCAGCGAGATGGTGGCCTACGCCGACCTGGTGCTGCCCGATACCACCTACCTCGAGCGCTTCGACGCGATCTCGCTGCTCGACCGCCCTATCTCCGACGCCGACCGCGCTGCCGACGCCATCCGGCACCCGGTGCTGGAGGCTGCACAACAACGCGCCGGCCGCGACGTGCGTGGCTTCCAGTCGGTGCTGCTGGACCTGGGCGCGCGCATTGGCCTGCCGGCCCTGCTCAAGCAAGACGGCACGCCGCGCTACAGCGATTACGCCGACTACATCGTCAACCACGAACGCGCGCCGGGCGTGGGCCTGCTGGCCGGCTGGCGCGGCGACGGCAGCCAGCACGGCAAGGGCAGCCCGAACCCGCAGCAGCTCGATCGCTACCGCGAGAACGGCGGCTTCTGGCAGGCCGAGGTGCCCGCTTCGGGCCGCTACTTCAAGATGGCCAACCGCGACTACCTGCAGTGGTCGCAGGGCATGGGCTTTATCGCCCGCGCCGAGCCGGTGGTGCTGGAGCTGTATTCGGAGACGCTGCAGAAGTTCCGGCTGGCCGCGCAGGGGCACGGCCCCGTGCAGCCGCCGGCGGCCGAACGCGAGCGCGTGGCGCGCTACTTCGACCCGCTGCCGATCTGGTACGAACCCTTCGAAGGCGCGCAGGTCGAAACCCACCGCTTCCCGCTCAGCGCCGTCACCCAGCGCCCGCCGTTCATGTACCACGCCTGGGGCTCGCAGAACGCCTGGCTGCGGCAGATCACCGCGCGCAACTTCCTGTACCTGCATCCCGACACCGCCGCGCGCCACGGCCTGGCCGACGACGACTGGGTGCACGTGGATTCGCACCAGGGCCGCATCACCGTGCAGTGCCGCCTGGCCGCCAACGTCCAGCCCGACACCGTGTGGACCTGGAACGCCATCGGCAAGCGTCGCGGCGCCTGGAAGCTGGCCAAGGACGCCCCCGAGAGCCGCAAGGGTTTCCTGCTCAACCACCTGATCTCCGATATCCTGCCGCGCGAAAGCTATGCCAATGCCGACCCGGTGACGGGGCAGGCGGCGTGGTTCGACCTGCGGGTTTCCATCACACGCGCCGAATCCGGTGAAGAAAGCCTGCCGCAGTTCGCGGTGATCGACACCGGCCAACCCGACCCCACCCCGCTGCGCTACGGCGCCAGCTTCAGGAAGAACTGACGATGGAACTGCAGGCCCTGCTCACGCTCGCGGTGCTGGCTGGTGCCGTGACGCTGTTCGTCACCGAGAAATTGCCGGTGGACGTGGTGGCGATGCTGGTGCTGGCCAGCCTGCTGGTGCTGGGCCTGGTGTCGCCGGCCGAGGCGCTGTCGGGCTTCAGCAGCGAGGCGACCATCACCGTGGCGGCCATGTTCGTGCTCAGCGCCGGCCTGGCGCATACCGGCGCGCTGCTGCCGATCGGCCGCATGTTCGGGCGCGTCAAGCGGCCCTGGCTGTTCCTGGTGCTATTGATGGTGGTGATAGGACCGATCTCGGCCTTCGTCAACAACACCGCTGCCGTGGCGGTGTTCCTGCCGATGGTGCTGGCCGCCACGGTGGCCAACCGGATGTCGCCCTCGCAGCTGCTGATCCCGATGTCGTATGCGGCGCAAATGGGCGGCGTGTGCACGCTGATCGGCACGTCCACCAACCTGCTGGTCAATTCCATGGCCAAGGACCTGGGCCACCCGGGGTTCGGGCTGTTCGACTTCGCGCCCCTTGGGCTCATCATGATGGGCGCGGGTTTCCTGTACCTGATGGTGTTCCGGCACTGGCTGCTGCCGCACCATGCGCCCTCGGCGCTGGCCGACACCTACGAGCTGGGCAAGTACATCACCGAACTGAGGGTGATGGAAAAATCGCCGCTGGTGGGCAAGTCCGTGTCCCAGGCCCAGCTGGCCGAAAAACATTCCGTTTACGTGCTGGAGCTGCTGCGCGGCGAGGAGAAGCACTGGTCGCCGCGCGCCGAGCTGCTGCGCGAAGGCGACGTGCTGCTGGTACGTGGCGATTGGGAGAAGCTCAAGGCGCTGAAGGAAACCTCACGGCTCGAACTCGACTCCGAGTTCAAGCTCAAGGACAACCAGTTCACCGGCGAGGACGGCGACGCCGCCCAGGTGCTGGCCGAAGTGATGGTGGCACCGGGCGCGCGCATGGTAAGCCAGACCCTCGCCCAGCTTGATTTCCAGTGGCATTACAACGCCACGGTATTGGCGCTGCACCGCCGCGGCGAAGTGCTGCGCGACAAGATCAAGGACATCCCGCTCAACGTCGGCGACGTGCTGCTGATGCTTACGCCGCGCGCGAACCTGGAGCTCATCAAGGCCAATGTCAACCTGGTGGTGCTCAACGAGCGTGGCGAAACCAACCTACCGCGCCGCAAGGCGTTCCTGGCAGTGGGCATCATGATCGCCTCGGTCGCGGTGGCGGCGGTGGGGCTGCTGCCGATCGTGGCCTCGGCCATCCTGGGCGGCATCGCCCTGGTGGCCACCCGCTGCATCGGCAACGACCAGGCCTACCAGGCCATCGACTGGCGCGTGATCGTGCTGCTGGCCGGCGTGCTGCCGCTGGGCATCGCCATGCAGAAGTCCGGCCTGGCGCAGACGGTGGCCGACTTCGGCGTGGACATGGTCGGCGGGTTCGGGCCGTTGGCGGTGCTGGCGGCCATCTACCTGATCACCGCGCTGCTCACCGAGTTGATGAGCAACAATGCCGCGGCGGTGCTGATCACCCCGATCGCGTTTTCCACGGCGGTGTCCCTGGACGTGAGTCCGACCCCGTTCCTGGTGGCGGTGATGTTCGCCGCGTCCACCAGTTTCGCCACGCCGGTGGGGTACCAGACCAATACGATGGTCTACAACGCCGGCAACTACCGCTTCGTGGACTTCATGCGGATGGGCATCCCGCTCAACCTGCTGTTCTGGGGCCTGGCCGTGTATTTCATCCCGACGTTCTTCCCGTTCTGATGACGGGCCTGCCGCCACCGGTTGCAAAGAAGCTCGGCCTGGTCATCGACCTGGACACCTGCGTGGGCTGCCACGCCTGCGCGGTGTCGTGCAAGGAGTGGAACGCGGGCGGCATCGCCGGGCCGCTGACCGACGAGAACCCCTACGGCAACGATCCCTACGGCGTGTGGTTCAACCGCGTGCACAGCTACGAAGTGGCGGCCACCGCCGAACAGGCCGCCAGCACCCTGCACTTCCCGCGCAGCTGCCTGCACTGCGAGACGCCCGCCTGCGTCACCGTCTGCCCCACGGGCGCCAGCTACAAGCGCGCCGAGGACGGCATCGTGCTGGTGGACGAGGACAAGTGCATCGGCTGCAAGCTGTGCAGCTGGGCCTGCCCGTACGGCGCGCGCGAGTACAGCGCGGTGGAAGGGGTCATGAAGAAATGCACGCTGTGCGTGGACCGCATCTACAACGAAACCATCCCCGAAGAGTCACGCCAGCCCGCCTGTGTGCAGGCCTGCCCGACCAAGGCGCGCCACTTCGGGGACCTGGGCGATCCTGATTCCGCGGTTTCGCAGCTGGTGGCCGCACGCGGCGGCGTGGCGCTGATGCCCGAACTGGGCTACGCGCCGGTGAACCGCTACCTTCCCATGCGCCCGCGCCGCGGCGGCGAGCAGGCACCCGCGCCTGCCGCGCCGATTGAAAAGCTCGACACCGCCGACCTCAACCCGCTGCTGCGCTGGCTTGACCGCGCGCTGAGCCGCTGACGTGCATCCGGCCTTCTCGGTCATCCTCTTCACCACCGCCTCGGGCTTGGGCTACGGGCTTTGGTTCTGGCTGTCGCTGTCGTTCCTGGGCTCGCCCGGCGGTCATTCGGCATACGCCGTGCACCTGGTTGGCTTGGCCGTCGGCTTCGTGCTGGTAAGCCTGGGCCTGCTCAGCTCCACCCTGCACCTGGGCAAGCCGATGCGGGCGTGGCGCGCCTTCAGCCAGTGGCGCACCAGCTGGCTGTCGCGCGAGGGCGTGCTGGCGGTGGCCACCTACGTGCCGCTGGTGGCGCTGGTGATGCTGGGGGTGTCGGGCAGCGCGCTGGCCAAGCCGCTGGCGCCGGCGCTGCTGTTGCTGCTGGCCGCGCTGTCGCTGGCCACCGTGGCAAGCACGGCGATGATCTACGCGTCGCTCAAGCCGATCCCCGCATGGAGCCACGCGCTGGTGCTTCCCGGGTATCTTGGCTTCGCGCTGCTCACCGGCGGCCTGGGCGCGCTGGCCCTGCTGGCCACCGACGAGGCGCCGCAGGAACTGGCCGTGCTGGGGCTGCTGATGCTGGCGATCGCCATGGTGGTGCTCAAGCGACGCTACTGGCGCGACATCGACCGCGGCGAGCTGCCGGCGACCCGCGCCTCGGCGCTGGGCCTGCCCGCCGACCGCGTGGCCACCGTGTTCGAACGGCCGCACACCGAGGCCAATTACCTCACCAAGGAAATGGGCCATGTGCTGGCACGCAAGCACGGGGACCGGTTGCGGCGCATTGCGCTGCTGCTGTTCGGCGCCCTTCCGGTGCTGGCTTGCGCGCTGACCCTGGTATTCCCGCCCGCTGCCGGACCGGCGCTGGCAGTGGCGGCGCTGTCGGCGCTGCTGGGCGCGATGGTGGAGCGCTGGCTTTTTTTCGCGCAGGCCAAGCACCTGGTGATGCTTTACTACTAGCGGTCGAGCAGGGCGTCGGCGCCGCGGCTCACCAGCATGTCGGCCACCTGCTGGCCCAGCTTGTCGGGTTCGGACATGGGGCCGCTGGCATAGCCGCGCACCGTCTTGCCGTCGCTGGCGCGGCCAACCAGGCCTTCCAGCGACAGCTTGTCCTTGTTGAGGGTGGCGTAGGCGGCGATGGGCACCTGGCAGCTGCCGCCCAGGGTGCGCGTCATCGCGCGCTCGGCGCTGACGCAGGCGCGCGTGTTGGCGTGGTCGAGCGCCGCCAGCAGCGCGAGCACCTCGGGCTGGCCCTGGCGGCATTCGATGGCGATGGCGCCCTGCGCGGCCGCCGGGATGAAGCGCGGCGCCGTTAGCGTTTCACGGATGCGTTGGCCCAGGCCCAGGCGCTCAAGCCCGGCGCAGGCCAGCACGATGGCGTCGTAGTCACCGGCGTCGAGCTTGGCCAGGCGCGTGTTGACGTTGCCGCGCAGGTCCACCAGTTTGAGATCAGGGCGGTGCGCGCGCAGCAGCGACTGCCGGCGCAGCGACGACGTGCCCACCTTGGCACCGTAGGGCAGCTCCTCCAGCGCCTCGTACTTCACCGACACGAAGGCATCGAAGGGATTGGCGCGCTCCAGCATGGCCGCCAGTTCGAACGGGCCGTCCAGCGCCATCGGCACGTCCTTGAGCGAATGCACCGCGGCGTCGGCGCGGCCTTCCAGCATCGCCACTTCGAGCTCCTTCAGGAACAGGCCCTTGCCGCCCACTTCCGACAGCGGCCGGTCCTGCAGCTGGTCGCCGCGCGTGGTCATGGGCACCAGCACCACGTCCAGGCCGGGGTGGGCTTCGCGCAGGCGCGCGGCCACGTGCTCGGTCTGCCAGAGCGCAAGCGCGCTTTCACGGGTGGCCAGTCGCAGGGTCGTCATGGTGGGGTTCCTAAAGGTGCTTGAGGCGCTCGCGCAGCTGCGGCAGGCAGCGCCGGCTGACTTCAAGCGGCGTGCCGCCGTGGCGCAGGATGGCATGGACCTGGCCGTCGGTGGAACGCCGCAGCTCGGCGAACTCGTCCCAGGCCACCAGGCAGTTGCGGTGGATGCGGATGAAGCGTTCGCCGAACTCGGCCTCCAGCGACTTCAGCGATTCCTCCACGAGGTCCTCGCCGCGACCGTGGTGCACCACGACGTATTTTTCCTCGGCCTGCAGGTAACGGATGTCGTCCACCGGGATCAGGCGCAGGCAGCCGCGCAGGCGGGCACTGAGGTGGCTTCGGCTGCGGCCGCTGCTTTGCGCCGGCAGTGCCGGCAGCTGCTGCGCCAGGCGCTGGCGGCGGGCGCGCTCGAGCGCCTCGGCCAGGCGTTCGGGGCGAACGGGCTTGACCAGGTAGTCCACCGCCGCCGCTTCGAACGCCGCCAGTGCGTGCTGGTCGAAGGCGGTGCAGAACACCACGGCCGGCGGCAAGGCCATGCCGGCGAGGTGGCGCGCGGCTTCCAGGCCGTCCATCACCGGCATGGCCACGTCCAGCAGCACCACGTCCACGCCCAGTGATTCGGCTTTCTCGACGGCCTCGCGGCCGTTGCTCGCCTCGCCCGAGAGCTCGTAGCCGCCCAGGTCGCGCAGCAGGGACGCCATGCGTTCGCGCGCCAGCGGCTCGTCGTCAACGATGAGTATCTTCATGGCATGGGCAACGAGATTTCGCAGAAATAGTGGCCGTCCACCAGCCGGGCCGTCATCTTGATGCCGGGGCCGAAGTGGAAGGCCAGCCGCTGCGCGATGGACGCCTGGGCATGGCCATTGCCGTTGCCGCTGCCGGCATCCTTTGCGCCTGCGGGCCGGCAGGGGTTGGTGATCCGCAGCTCCAGGCGGTCGCGCACCACGCGTATGGACACTTCGATCTCGCCGCCTTCGGGCAGCGGCGCGATGCCGTGCACCACGGCGTTTTCCAACAGCGGCTGCAGCACCAGCTTGGGCAGTCGAATGGTGGGCAGCGGCTCGGGCAGCTTCCAGGTTACGCGCAGGCGGTCGCGCAGGCGCAGCTTCTCGATGGCCAGGTAGCGCTTGGCCAGCTCTATTTCCTGCTGCAGCGTGGCGTCGCCGTCGCCGGCGCCCAAGGCGGCGCGGAACAGGTCGGCCAGGTCTTCAACCGCGCGCTCGGCGCTCACCGGGTCGGTGCGCACCAGGCTGGCGATGGAGTTCATCGAGTTGAAAAGGAAGTGCGGGCGGATACGGGCCTGCAGGGCATCCACCGAAGCCTTCGCGCGCGCCTGGACCTGGGCCTGCCACTGGTCGCGCATGTAGAAGTAGCGCAGCGCCACGCCGCCGATCAAGCCCGTCAGCACCATGCTGCTGCCGATGAAGCCGCCGCCCGTGCCCGCCGCCTCGGCCTGCGGATCGCCAAAGCCCAGGAACTGCAGCGACCACGCGCACAGACCCGCCACCGCCATCGGCACGCCCACCGCGAACGCCCGGCCGACCCAGCGCCCAAGCCGATGGATCCGTCCGCGCAGCTTGCACAGCAGCACGGCCGAGGCCAGTGCCACCCACGCCGCATAGGCCGACACCGACAGGAAGTCTTCAACGCCCCAGCGATTGCCGCCCACCGGCGCCAGGGCGATCACCAGCACCACCAGCTGCGCCACGCCCAGCACGGCCACCAGCCGGTTGATGCTGCAAAGGTCGGGTAGCCAGTCGGGCTTGGGCGTGAACATGCAGGGATTATGCGTCCAGGGCGCGAGGCTCAGGCAAACAAGCGCTGCTGCAGCCAGTCGCCCAAGTCGTGGATTTCCGCCGCGCTGACGCTGTGCGGCATCGGGTAGCTGCGCCAGTCAATGGCCATGCCCAAGGACATCAGCGCGTCCCGGCTGCGCTCGCCCAGCGCTTCGGGCACCACCGGGTCCAGCTTGCCGTGGGCCATGAACACCGGCGTGGACAACCCGGCACGGGTGGCTTCCGACGCCGTGGTCGAGGCCATGGGCAAGTAGGCGGACAAGGCCACGATGCCGCCCAGCGCCGCTTCGCGACGCACGCCCGCCGCCAGGGCCATGGCGCCGCCCTGGGAAAAACCGGCCAGGATGATCCGCTCCGGCGGCACGCCGCGTTCTACTTCGCGCGCGATGAGCGCCTCGACCTGGGCGATGGATTCGCGCACGCCGGTTTCGTCGGCGCGCTGGTCGATCTCGAAGTTGCGGATGTCATACCAGGCGCGCATGCGGGCGCCGTTGTTTATGGTGACCGCGCGCACGGGCGCATGCGGAAATACGAAGCGCAGCTCCGGCCAGCCCGGGCGCAGCAGCTCGGGCACGATCGGCGCGAAGTCGTGGCCGTCGGCCCCCAGGCCGTGAAGCCACAGGATGGTCCAGCGGGGTTCGGGGCCGGTCTGGTGTTCTACGGTTTCAAGCTCGGTCATGGCCAATTGCGCTCCGGCGCCTGGGTGGGATCCGGGCGGCGGCGAATCCTGCACACGCTTTGGTCGAGCCCTTCCCGCATTCTAGCCAGCATTGCCGCACGGCTACACCGCGCAGGCGCGGTGTCGACCTCGGGATTGGCGCTATTTGACCAGGATGAGCTTGTCGTTGCGCGTGTGCTGCAGGCGATAGACCTTGCCGCCGTGGTGGATCAGCACTTCGCGCCCGCCGCGCATCAGCTCACGGCTGTCGAACTGCGCCTGTGGCGAGGCCGGCCGGGACGGGGTGGCTCCGGGCAAGCCAGGGGTGTTGTTCGGGCTCATGGGCGTCGGGTTTCCTGTCGGGACAGGCCTTGATGATAATGATTCTCATTTGAGAGTCAAGACCCCGTCGGGCTAACGCTGACCTTCGCCCAGACGGAACTGCACCACCCGCGAGCTGGACACGCTGCGCGACCCCGCCTCGAAGCGCCAGCCGCTGGCGGCCACCAGGGCCGCTTGGTCGAAGACTCCCGCGGGATCGGACGACACCACCTGCGGTGCGGTCACGCCGCCGTCTGGCCTGATGGTGAACTGCACCGTCACCTGGCCTTCGAGCTTGCGGCGCAGAGCCACGAGCGGATAGCGCGGGCTGGGTGCGCTCAGCAGGCGTGGGACGGTGGTGGCCGGGGTGGGAGAAGCTGCCGCGGCCGCCGTTGTCGCCAGTACCGGGACTGCGGCAAGCGGGTTCACGGAGGGTGCGGGCGTGGCGATGGGCGCACTGACAACGGGTGCCATGGCGGCAGGTGCGGGTGCGACCGCGGCGGGCGGCTGCGCGGCGGCGGCCTGCGCCTCCCGCGCCGCCGCAAGCCTGGCCACCTCGTCGCGCTCGGCCTGGGCCAGTGCCTGGACCGCGGTGGCTTCGGCCGACGCCTGGGCCGCCGCGATGCTGTCGCGCAGCCGCCGCAGCGAAGGCGCCTGCGGGTCGGCGCGTTCGAGCAGGTCCAGCAGGCGGCGCGCCTCGGCCAGGTCCTGGCGGGCCACTGCCTGCTCCGTGCCGATCACAGCGTAAGGCAGCAATTCCAGCAGCGCCGTGGCCAGGTTGGCGTCGTCGGGTCGAAGCTCGCGCAGCGCCAGGTAGTGATCGAGCGCACTGTCGCCGGCCGGAGCATAGAAGCGCTGCTCGGACAGCGCCCTTGCCGCGGCAGCCTGCAGGCCGGACTCGTCGGTGATCACCGGGGCAGCTGGCGCCACCGACGCCGCTGGCTCGTTGGCCATCGGCACCTGCGGCGTCTCGCCGGAACACGCGGCCAGCGCCATCATCACGGCAGCGACAGGCAACGCACGGAGCGTGCATCGGAACATGTGCAGCTTCCCCTAGGGTCAAGCAGTGCAGGCTAGAGCCTGCAGGTGACGGGAATGCGGCAGTGGCGTGGTGGGCCTGCCAGGACTCGAACCTGGAACCAAGGGATTATGAGTCCCCTGCACTAACCATTGTGCTACAGGCCCAACGCCGGGCGATTATCGCCGGTTTCGCGTCCGTTGAAACACAGAAGCCCCGCAATGCGGGGCTTCTGGTGGTAATGCGGCTCCGCCTTACTCGAGGTCGAGGAAGGACCGCAGCTGCTCGGACCGGGTCGGGTGGCGCAGCTTGCGCAGCGCCTTGGCTTCGATCTGGCGGATGCGCTCGCGGGTGACGTCGAACTGCTTGCCCACTTCCTCGAGGGTATGGTCGGTGTTCATGTCGATGCCAAAGCGCATGCGCAGCACCTTGGCCTCGCGCGGGGTCAGTCCGGCCAGCACGTCGCGCACGGTTTCCATCAGGCCCAGGTTGGTGGTGGCCTCGATCGGGGACTCGATGCTGGTGTCCTCGATGAAGTCGCCCAGGTGGCTGTCCTCGTCATCGCCGATGGGAGTTTCCATCGAGATGGGTTCCTTGGCGATCTTGAGCACCTTGCGGATCTTGTCCTCGGGCATCTCCATCTTCTTGGCCAATTCTTCGGGCGTGGGCTCGCGGCCCATTTCCTGCAGCATCTGGCGCGAGATGCGGTTGAGCTTGTTGATGGTTTCGATCATGTGCACCGGGATGCGGATGGTGCGCGCCTGGTCGGCGATGGAGCGGGTGATGGCCTGGCGGATCCACCACGTGGCGTACGTGGAGAACTTGTAGCCGCGGCGGTATTCGAACTTGTCCACGGCCTTCATCAGGCCGATGTTGCCTTCCTGGATGAGGTCCAGGAACTGCAGGCCGCGGTTGGTGTACTTCTTGGCGATGGAAATGACCAGGCGCAGGTTGGCCTCGACCATTTCCTTCTTGGCCTTGCGGGCCTTGGCCTCGCCGTAGGCCATGGCGCGGTTGATTTCCTTGATGTCGGGCAGGCTCAGCCACAGCGAGCTCTCGATGCCGACCAGCTTGTGCTGCTCGGCCACGATCAGGTCCTTGAACTCACGCATGCCCGACGACCACTTCTGCTTGCGACGGATGACGTCGTCGGCCCAGTCGAGGTTGATTTCGTTGCCCGGCCAGGCGCGCAGGAAGTCCTTGCGCGGCATCTTGGCGTTGCGCACGCAGATGTCGAGGATGCGGCGCTCGTGTTCCTTGATCGAGTTGACCACTTCGCGCAGCTTGCGCACGAAGGCGTCCATCAGGGCCAGCGGCAGCTTGAGGCGCAGGAATTCCGCGGCCATCTCCTCGCGCACCTTGATGGTCTTCTTGTCGGCCGCGCCGTACTTGGCGTGCGCCTTCTGGAACTTGGTGTACATCCCCTTGAGGTTGTCCATCCGGCGGCCCACTTCGGCCGGGTCCGGACCGGTGTCGACGACGGTTTCCTCTTCGTCCTCGCCCTCGACCTCTTCGGTTTCCTCGGCTTCGGCGTCTTCCTCTACCGCGGCGACCGGGGCCACTTCCTCGGGCTCTTCGATGTCCAGGAAGCCGACCACCACTTCGTTCAGGCGCTTCTTGCCCTCGAGGTGCTGGTCGTAGTCTTCCAGCAGCAGCTGGATGGACCAGGGGAAGCTGGCCAGCGACGAATGGACCTGGTTGAGGCCCTCTTCGATGCGCTTGGCGATGGCGATTTCGCCTTCGCGGGTAAGCAGTTCAACCGTGCCCATCTCGCGCATGTACATGCGGACCGGGTCGGTGGTGCGGCCACCCTCGGTGTCGAGCTGGGTGAGCGCCGCGGCGGCTTCCTCGGCGGCGGTCTCGTCGGACTCGCGGCTGCTGGACGTGTCGTTGAGCAGCAGCGTCTCGGCGTCGGGCGCAACCTCGTGCACCTCGATGCCCATGCCGTTGATCATGCCGATGATGTCTTCGAGCTGCTCGGGATCGACGATGTCGTCGGGCAGGTGGTCGTTGACCTCGGCATAGGTCAGGTAACCCTGCTCAAGGCCCTTGGTGATCAGCAGCTTGATTTCGGACTGAGCCGGACGATCATTGGCCATGTAGAGCATCCCGCGACTGGGAAAATGGAACCGCGCAGTATACAGGAGCGCATGCTCCTTGGCTATCTGGTTGATTGGCCAAGGATTTTGCCGCGACCGGGCAAGCTCAGGACTGCAGGCGGAAAGTGACCGGGCCGTCGTTGGCCAGGCTGACCATCATGTGGGCGCCAAAGCGGCCGGTTTCAACCCGGGGGTGGCGCTGGCGGCACAGCGCCAGCAACCGGTCGAACCAAAGGCGCCCGGCTTCCGGCGGCGCGGCGCTGGTGAAGCTGGGCCGCATGCCCCGGCCGGTGTCGGCCGCCAGGGTGAACTGGCTGACCAGCAGCAGGCCGCCGCCGGTGTCGGCCAGGGACAGGTTCATCTTGCCGTCGGCGTCGCCGAACACGCGGTAGCCCAGCAGGCGCTCGGCCATGCGGGCGGTGCGGGCCTCGTCGTCGCCGGGCTCTACCGCTACCAAGGCCAGCAGGCCGGGGCCGATGGCGCCGACGGTTTCGCCGTCCACGCGCACGCTGGCTTCGGTGACGCGCTGGATGAGGGCGATCATGCGTGGAGTCTAAGCGAGCCGCACGCTGCGATGGCGGGGCAACGACGTTCCCTTACACTTGCGGCATGGATTCCGCCGGGTTCGCCAGCCGCCTGATGTTCGCCGCCGCCTGGTGCGTGGGGCGACTGCCGCTGGCGTGGCAGCAGGAACTGGGCGACCGGCTCGGGCGCCTGGCCCTGTGGCGCAACACGCGCGAGGCCAGGGTGGCCCGGCGCAACCTGGAGCTGGTGTCGCCCGAACTCACCGCCCAGGCCCGCGAACAGGCGGTGCTGGAGATCCTGCGCCAGACCGGCCGCAACGCGCTGGAAACGCTGCGCATCTGGACCCGCCCGCGGGCCGACAACCTGCGGCTGATCCACAGCGTTTACGGCAGCCAGCTGCTGGATGCCGCGGCAGCCGCCGGTCGCGGCACCCTGGTCGCGGCGCCCCACCACGGCAACCTCGAGCTGGTGATCGAAGCCATGGCCGCGCGCGGTCCGTTCATGCTGGTGTATCGCGTGCCCGACAGCGCCGCCGGCGACGCCTTCCTGCGCATGGCGCGCGGCGGCGACAATATCGCGCTCGTGCCCGCCGAAGCCAACGCCATGCGGCCGCTGTGGAAGGCGCTCAAGGCCGGCGGCGTGGTCGGCATCACGCCCGACCAGCAGCCCAAGCTGGGCGCAGGCGAGTTCGCGCCCTTCTTCGGACGCCAGGCGCTTACGCTGACCCTGATCCCGCGGTTGGCCGAACGCAGCGGCGCCACGGTGCTGTTCGTCTACGCGCAGCGACGCGATGATGGCCTGTTCGACCTGCACATCGAAGCGGCGCCCGAAGCCATCGCCTCGCCCGACGTGGCGCAGGCCACGGCTGCCATGAATGCGGCGGTGGAAGCCATTGCCCGCCGTGACCTCCGGCAGTATCAGTGGACTTACAAGCGCTTCACGCTGAGGCCGCCCGGTTCGGGCGAGGCCAACCCCTATTACCCCGACTGCCGCTGAGCCCTACGCCATGACCGATGAAACCAACCCCGTTGCGATGTTCCAGGCCTGGCCGCCCGCCGGCTGGCAGCCGCTGCCGGACGCCGCGAGGACGGTGGCGGGCATCGCCGGCGTGCTCACCGCGGTGCCGATTGCGATCGGCCTGGTGGTGGCGCTGGTGCTGGGTGCGGTGGAAGGATGGCCCGCGCGCATCGGCATCGCCGTCGCGCTGCTGGTGGCGGCGGGCGTGGCGGGCTGGGGCTTGGGTCGAGCGAAGTGGCGGCGCACCCGCTGGCAGCTCGACGCCCGTGGCCTGTCGGTGAAACGCGGCCTGATCTGGCGCACGGAAGTGCTGGTGCCGCGCACCCGCGTGCAGCACCTGGACCTGGAACGCGGCCCGATAGAGCGCCGCTTCGGCCTGGCCACGCTGGTGGTGCACACCGCCGGCACGCGCATGAACGCGCTGCGCCAGCAGGGCTTCCTGGATGCCGATGCGGTCGCGCTGCGCGACGCCCTGCTGCCCGAACCCGACCGCCATGACGACGCGCTCTGAGGACCTGGTGCAGGGCGGCGCCGAGCGGCGCCTGCACCCCTGGTCGTGGCTGTTCGTCCTGATACAGCAGCTCAAGAGTTTCGCGCTGCCGATACTGGTGCTGCTGTTTGGCGGCCGCAGCAACAGCTGGGAGCTGTGGGGACTGGTGGGTGCCGGCGTGTTGGTGCTGGTGTCGCTGGGCCAATACTTCACCTACCGCTTCCGGGTGGACGCCGACGGCATCGTCATCCGCAGCGGCCTGTTCCAGAAAACCCTGCGCAACATTCCGTTTGCCCGCATCCACAACGTGGCCCTGCACCAGACCGTGCTGCACCGGGTGTTCGGGGTGGCGGAGGTGAAGCTGGAGTCGGCCGGCGGCATGACGCCCGAGGGCCAGATGCGGGTGCTGTCGCTGGCCGACGCGCACGCGCTGGAGGAATTGGTGCGCAGCTACGGCAAGGCGAATGCAGCGCCCGCGGCCGAGTCCGCGGCGGCAGCCGGGGCCCCCGTGGTGCTGCTGTCGCTGCCCACCAGCGAAGTAATCCGGCTGGGCCTGATTTCCAACCGCGGCATGATCGTGGTGGCGGCCGCCTTCGGACTGCTGGTGCAAACCGGCGGTGACTTGGTGGGCGATGCCATTTCAGGTTCGGCGAAATCGCTGGTCGGTTTCAGCAACGGCATGCACCTGGGCATCGCAGCCACCCTCCTGGCCGGCCTGGCGCTGGTGGTGATGCTGCTGGTGGCGATCCGGCTGCTGTCGGTGGTGCTGGCCCTGCTGCAGTTCCATGGCTTCACGCTGACCGAGGATGGCCGCCGCCTCAGCGCCCAGCGCGGCCTGCTGACCCGCGTTCGCGCCAACATGCCGCGCCAGCGCATCCAGGCATGGAGCCTGCGCGAAAGCCTCACGCACCGCTGGTTCGGCCGGCAAAGCCTGGTGGTGGACAGCGCCTCGGTGCAGGCCGCAAACGACCAGCGTTCACTGCGCGACCTGGCGCCGGTGGCCACGCCCACCGCCATCAACGAACTCATTCGCCATCTGCTGCCCGGCCGGTCCTGGCCCCTCCAGCAGTGGCTTCCGCTGCATCCGCGCGCGTGGCGCCGCCAGTTCGCGATCCCGGCGCTGCTGGTGCTGGTGCTGGCGGCGGTGGTGACCTGGTTCGAAGGCCGGTGGGGCCTCGCGATCCTGGCGCTGCTGCCGCTGCTGCTGGTGCGCGCGAAGGTGTGGGCGCGCCATGCCGGCTACAGCGAGGAGTCGGGCCTGATCGCCGTGCGCGAAGGCTGGCTGGACAAGCGCTGGCGTTTCGCCGAGGTGCGCAAGCTGCAGTCGCTGACGCTCAGCCAGTCGCCGTTCGACCGTCGGCACGGCATGGCCAGCGTGCACATGGACACCGCGGGCGCCAATCCGTTCGAACCGCCGCTGCGCGTGCGCTACCTGCCCGAAGCCGAGGCCCGCGCACTGCGCGATCGCCTGGCCGCGGCGATGGACGCGCGGACTATTCCCTCCAGAACTGCGGCGTAAGCAGCACCAGCAGCGAGAACACTTCCAGGCGGCCCAGGATCATCGCCAGCGTGCCGAGCCAGACGGCCCCGTCGCTGACGTTGGCGAAGGTCTCCGCCACAGCACCCAGCCCGGGGCCGAGGTTGGTCAGCGTTGCCACCGCGGCGCCAAACGACGACTCGATGTCCAGGCCGGTCATGTTCATGCCCAACATCAGCAGCACGAAGCAGAGCATCCAGATGGCGATGAAGCCGCTCACCGACAGCACCACGCTTTCCGAAACGCGCCGGCCGCCCATCTTGACCAGGAACTGGGCCTTGGGATGCACCAGCTGCTTGATCTCGCGGTAGCCCTGGCGCACCACCATCACCACGCGCGCCACCTTCAGCCCGCCGACGGTTGAGCCCGCGCAGCCACCGATGAAGGCCAGGCCCACCACCAGCAGCGGCGCAGGATGCGCCCAGCCGCTGAAACCGCTGATGGCGAAGCCGGTGGTGGTGATGTTGGAAACCACTTGGAACGTGGCGTGGCGGAAGGCTTCGACGCCACTGGCAAAGGTGCCGCCGAGCCATAGGATGCTGGCCACCAGCAGGCTGGCGCCTGCGATGATGCGCAGGTAGGAGCGCAGCTCCGAGTCGGTGCCGTAGACCGACATGGAAGCACGTCTCCATGCGACGAAATGCAGGCCGAAATTGATGCCGCCCAAGGTCATGAAGACGATGGCGATCCATTCCAGTATCGGGTTCTGCCAGTAGTCGAAAGCGGCGTCATGGGTGGAGAAACCCGCGGTCGAAACCGTGGACAACGCGTGGCAGACGGCGTCGAACAGCGTCATGCCCGCCACCCAATACGACACCGCGCACAGCACGGTCAGGCCAAAGTAGACGCTCCAGAGCGCCTTGGCGGTCTCGGCGATGCGCGGCGTCAGCTTGGTGTCCTTGCTGGGCCCGGTGCTCTCGGCCCGGAATAGCTGGGTGCCGCCGATCTTGAGCATCGGCAGGATAGCCACCGCCAGGATGACGATGCCCATCCCGCCCAGGAACTGCAGCAGCTGGCGGTAGAACAGCACGCTGCGCGGCAGGTCGTCCAAGCCGATGATCACCGTCGCACCGGTGGTGGTCAGGCCGGAGGTGGCCTCGAAGATGGCGTGCGCATAGCTCAGGTGCGGGGGCCCGTGCACGAACGGAAGCGCCGAGACCAGGCTGGCGAAGATCCAGGTCATGCTGACGATCAGGAATCCGTCGCGCAGGCGCATCTCGTAGTTGACGTTTCGCGCCGGGTACCACAACACAACGCCGACGATGAAGCTGACCATGAAGCTGCCGAAGAACACGCCCGGCGTTTCCTGCTCGCGCCAGGCCAGCGCGAGCAGAGCCGGCGGCAGCTTGGTCAGCGAGGACAGCATGATGATGACGCCCAGGATGCGCTGGATGGCAAGGAAGCGTTGGCTCACAGCCAGGTGGCCCCGGTCTGGAACAGGGAGCTCACGCGGGCGATCTCACTCTTGTCCATGACGAACAGGATGACGTGGTCGCCCGGCTCGATTACCAGGTCGTGATGGGCGATCAGCAGCTTATCGCCGCGCACGATGCCGCCGATGGTCGTGGCCGGCGGCAGGTCAAGTTCGTCCAGCGCGCGGCCGACAACCTGCGAGGTGCGGCGGTCACCGCGCACCACCGCCTCGATCGCCTCGGCAGCTCCGCGGCGCAGAGAGTAAACGCGCGCCGGCGCGCCTTCACGGATGTGCGCCAGCAGTGCACCCAGCGTCACCAGCTGCGGGCTGACGGCGATGTCGATGGTGCCGCCCTCCACCAGCTCGGCGTAGGACGGCCGGTTGATCAGCGCGATCACGCGCGGGCAGCCCATGCGCTTGGCCAGCATTGCCGAGAGGATGTTGGCCTCGTCGTCGTTGGTCATGGCGCAGTAGACGTCTGTCTGGTCGATGTTCTCTTCGCGCAGCAGGTCTTCGTCGGCGCAGTCGCCCACCAGCACGATGGAGTTGATCAGGTCCTCGGCGATGCCGCGGGCGCGCTCGCGCGAGCGCTCCAGCACCTTCACCGAATAGCGGCTTTCGAGGCTGCGGGCCAAATTGCGGCCGATGTTGCCGCCGCCGGCGATCAGCAGGCGGCGCGTCGGCCGGGCGTCGAGTTTGCGCAGCTCGCTCATCACCGTGAGGATGTTCTTGCGGTCGGCGAGGAAGAACACCTCATCCTCCACCTCGATCACGGTGTTGGCCTCGGGCTTCACGGCCTTGCCGTTGCGGAAGATGGCGGCCACGCGGGCGTCCACGCCGGTGGGCAGGTGCTCGCGCAGTTCACGGATCTCGTGGCCGACCAGGGCGCCGCCCGGCAGGGCGCGCACCGCCACCAGCTGGGCGCGACCGTCGGCGAAATCCAGCACCTGCAGCGCACCGGGGAATTCGATCAGCCGTTCCACGTGCTTGCACACCAGCTGTTCGGGGCTGATGGCGGCGCTGACGGCGGAATGTTCGGGATCGGCCAATGCCGCCACTTCCAGGTACTGGGCCTCGCGCAGCCGCGCGACGCGGGTGGGCGTGCGGAACTGGTGCTGGGCCACCTGGCAGGCGATCAGGTTCACTTCATCGCTGGAGGTCACGGCCACCAGCAGCTCGGCCTCGTCGGCGCCGGCCTGGGCCAGCACGCTGGGCAGCGAGGCGTGGCCGACAACCGTGCGGATGTCGAGCTTCTCGGCCAGTTCGCGCAGGCGCTGGTGGTCGGTGTCGACCACGGTGATGTCGTTGTTCTCCGACGCCAGGGCCGACGCCACCGAAGTGCCGACTTGCCCCGCGCCCAGGATCAGGATTTTCATGCGCCCAGTGTGCTCTCGCCGGCGGGATGCGTTGCCGGTGCCATCAGTCTAGCGGGAAGGCGTCGGCGCGGCGCGGGCCGCGGGGTCGGCAAGGGCCGCCGCGTCCGGGTCGGCGGGGCAGTCGCGTGCCGCCGCCGCGCCCACCAGCCACCATTCGCGGCGGTTGGCGACGCCCACGCGCGACGCATCGGGGCCGGTTTCGAAGCGCAGGCAGGCCAGTGCGCTACTGCGCTGCACCAGCAGCCGTCGTCGCTCCGGGTCGGCCCGCTCCCAGGCCACAGCGGACGCCAACTGCGTGGCCGGCGGCCGGCGGAAGCCGAACTCGGTGACCGGGCCAACGGCCTGCAGCAGGTTCTGTTCCTTCCAGTCCACCAGGCCGATGGCCACGCCGTCGCCCGCCAGCGCGCGCGCGTCCGCCATCAGGCCGCGCGCCGAGTTCTCCCGGTCGAACACCGGATGCACCACCCAGCCATAGCCCAGCCAGAGCAGCACGAACATCAGCGCGCAGGCCTTCAGTGCGCCGCGCACCCGCCACGCCGCCGCGGCCACCAGCCCGGTGGCACCGACCGTGGCCAGCATCACCCAAAGCCACCGCCCGTCCGGACCCAGGCCGCGCTCGGCAACCAGCTTGCGCTCGAAGCCGGGCTCGCCCGCCAGCGCCATGGCGCCGGCCACGGCGAGCACCGCCGAGAACACCACGACGAAGCCGAGCACGGCGCGTCGGAAACCGGCGCGAAGGCTGATGGCCTCCAGGAACGGCGCCGCCGCCAGCGCCAGGGCGGGCAGCGCCGGCAGGAGGTACATGTCGCGCTTGCCGGCGCTGGCGCTGAAGAACGCCAGCACCAGCAGCACCCAGGCCAGCGGCAGCCAGACCCGCGCATCGCGCTCGCGCCAGGCCTGCGCCCAGGGCTTGAACAGCCAGGGCAGCGCCAGCGAGAACGGCAGCCAATAGAACGCCATCACCTCCAGGAAGTACCAGGCAGGCGCGTGGTGGTGCCAAGGGTCGACGTAGCGTTCGGCCGTCTGCTTGAAGAGGATGTTCTGCAGGTAGGCCTGGTGCTCGGGATTGCCGCTGGTGAGTGCCACCGCCAGCACCGGCACCAGCCACAGGGCGATGGCCGCCAGGAACGCCGGCGCGGTACCGGCCCAGCGCCAGCCGTTGCCCTGCCCCAGCGGCGCCAGCCCCTGCCAGCGTGCACGCGCCATCAGCGCGAACGGCAGCAGCGCCAGCAGCGGCAGGAAGCCCACGCCCTTGCTGATGACGCCCAGGCCCGCGGCGAAACAGCCTGCCCAGAACCAGCGCCATGCGGGCCCCAGCAGCAGGTGCCGGCACATCCCGTAGAAGGCCACCGTGGTGAAAAAAACCAGCGTCGGGTCGATCTGCGCGCGCTTGAACTGGTAGACGAACTGGAAGCTGGCCAGCACCGCGATGGCCGCCCACAGCCCGGCGCGCGGCGACCACAGGCGACGGCCCAGGTCCCAGGTGCAGGCCAGCGTGCCCAGGCCGGCAAGCAGGGAAGGCAGCAGGAAACTCCAGCGCCAGCTGCCGATGGCGCCGTAGGCCAGCGCGAGGATCCAGAAATATAGCGGTGGCTTGTCGGGATACAGCTCGCTGCCACGGTGCGGGAACAGGAAGTCACCGCTTTCGACCATCTGCTTGGCCACCAGCACGAAGCGCGGCTCGTCGGCCGGCCAAGGGTCGCGCAGGCCGAATCCGGCGGCGAGCACCGCGAAGGCGATGGCGAAGAAAATCCAGGCGTGGCGGCGGTCGGCGGGCGTCATGACGGCGAACGATAGCACTGCGCCCGCCGCCTCCGGCGGTGGCGTCAGGCGGCCTTGAGCAGCAGCGCGTAGAAGAAACCGTCCATGCCGTCCTCACCGGGCAGGCGCTGGCGGCCGGCGCCGCTGGCGCGGCCGAAGCGCTCGTCCAGCGGCAGCGCCGCCGCGTCGGGCGTGCGCGCAAGGAACGCGTCCACCTGCCGTTCGTTCTCGTCGCGCAGCACTGAACACGTGGCGTAAAGCAGCCGGCCGCCGGGGGCGAGCAGCGGCCACAGGGCATCGAGCAGGCGCGCCTGGTGCGCGACCAGTGCGGGGATGTCGGCGGCGCGGCGATGCCATTTGATGTCGGGCTGCCGGCGGATGATGCCCGTGGCCGAACACGGGGCGTCGAGCAGGATGGCGTTGAAGGGCTTGCCGTCCCACCAGGCGTCGGGCGTGCCGGCGTCGGCCACCTGCACGTGCACGCGGGGATAGTCCAAGCCCAGGCGCTCGAGGTATTCGACCACGCGACCGAGGCGACGCTCGTCGATGTCCAGCGCCAGCAGTTCGCCTTCGCCGGGGAACAGGCGCTCGGCGATCTGCGTGGTCTTGCCGCCCGGCGCCGCGCAGGCGTCCAGCACACGGTCGTCGGGCTTGGGGTCCAGGGCCAGCACGGCCAGCTGCGCGGCGCCGTCCTGCACGCTCAGCGCGCCGGTGTGCCAGAACGGCAGGCGGTCCACCGGGATCGGATCGTCAAGCCTGGCTGCGTTCACCAGCAGGGGCGACGGCGAGGCGACCAGGCCGTCCTCGCGCAGCGAACGCAGCAGCCGGTCGATGCCGAGCTGGCCGGGATTCACCCGCAGCCACATCGGTGCCGGGCGGTTGTTGGTCTCGAGCATCGCGGCCACGTCGTCGGGCCAGTCGGCGGCCAGCCTCTGCACCAGCCAGTCGGGATGGCTGGTGGCGATGGCGGGGTCGCTGCTGACCGGCAAGGGTTCGCGGCTGGCGCGGCGGAGCAGTGCATTCACCAGCCCCACCAGCGGCGGGCGGCCGAGGTCGCGGGTGGCTTCAGCGGTGGCGCCCACGGCCGCGTGCGCCGGCAGGCCCAGCGCGTCCAGCTGCGCCAGGCCGACCAGCAGCAGGCAATGCACCGGGTAGTCGCGCGCGGCCAGCGGCTTGGCCAGCCACTGCGACAGCGCGAATTCATAGCGCCGCCGGTGCCGAAGCGCACCAAAGCAGATGGCTTCGAGCAAGGCGCGATCGCGGCTGTCGGGCACCGACGGCAGCACCGAGCCAAGCACGGCCTTGAGCGAGCGGCCCTCGCCCAGCACGGCGGCAAGCACGCGGGCAGCGCGCGCCCGCAGCGCCGAACCGGCGGGTGAATTCATGGCGACTTCAGCGCCGGGCGGGCGTTGAGGTAGTCGGCAACGGGCATCGGGCGGCCGCCTTCGCGCTGCACCAGGCGCAGGCGCAGCGCACCCTCGCCGCAGGCGATGTCCAGGCCTTCGCGAGTGGCGGCAAGCACGGTGCCGGGCGGGCGGCCGTGCGCCAGCGCGAAGGCCCGGGCGTCGTGGATGCGCAGGCGCTCACCGGCCAGCTCGGCTTCGGCCACCGGCCACGGGTTGAAGGCGCGCACGCGGTTGGCCAGCGCAGCGGCGGGCTGGCTCCAGTCCAGGCGCGCCTCGGCCTTGTCGAGCTTATGGGCGTAGGTCACGCCCTGGTCGGGCTGGGGCACCACCAGCGGGCGCATGCCCGCGCGCAGGAGCTTGAGGCCGTCCGCCAGCACTTCGGCGCCCAACTGCGACAGCCGGTCGTGCAGCGTGCCGCCCGTGTCCATGTCGCTGATCGGCGTGGCCAGGGACAGCAGCACCGGCCCGGTGTCCAGGCCTTTTTCCATCTGCATCAGGCACACGCCGGACTGGCTGTCGCCGGCTTCGATGGCACGTTGGATCGGCGCCGCGCCGCGCCAGCGCGGCAGCAGCGACGCATGCACGTTCCAACAGCCCATGCGCGGGATGTCGAGCACCGACTGCGGCAGGACCAGGCCGTAGGCCACCACCACCATCAGGTCGGGCTTGAGCTCGCGCAGCTGCCTGCGCGCGACGGCGGACTTGAAGTTGAGCGGCTGGAAAACAGCGATGCCACGGGCGAGCGCTTCGGCCTTGACCGGCGACGCCGCCAGTTGGCGACCGCGGCCCGAGGGCCGGTCGGGCTGGGTATACACGGCCACCACTTCGCCGTGCTCGGCGGCGGCACGCAGGCAGGGCACCGCGAAGCCGGGCGTGCCGGCGAAGACGATGCGCAGCGCCACCTCAGGCGACCGCGTCGCGGTGCTGCTTGGCCAGCTTCTTGCGCACCAGCTCGCGCTTGAGCGGCGACAGGTAGTCCACGAACACCTTGCCCGCCAGGTGGTCCATCTCGTGCTGGATGCAGACCGCCAGCAGGCCCTCGGCGTCCACTTCGAACGGCTTGCCGTCGCGGTCCAGCGCACGCACCCGCACCCTTTCGGCGCGCTTCACGTCGGCATAAATGCCCGGGACGGACAGGCAGCCCTCCTGGTAGACCTGGCTTCCCTCGGACTCCAGAACTTCCGGGTTGATGAAGACCATTGGCCGGCTTTTGTCCTCGCTTACGTCCAATACCAACAGGCGCAGGTGCACGTCGGCCTGCGTTGCGGCCAGTCCGATGCCGGGGGCTTCGTACATGGTCTCGAACATGTCGTCGATCAAGCGGCGTATGACGTCGTCTACCTGCGCCACCGGTTTTGCAACCGTGCGCAGCCGGGGATCGGGGAATTCAAGGATGGTTAGCTTGGCCATGGTGGTCGAGATGGGGAAGTCAGGACCGGACCTCAAGGGGGCCGGCACGTCATTATAACCCCGGCGGGCTTGCATTCAGGGTTGGTATCTGGGCTATAGTCCGGCCACGTACCGGGGAAAATCAGGTGGATAGCCGCCATGTTTAAACGGCTTCTTGCAGTTACTGCTGCCGCGCTTCTCACATTCGCCACTGCGTCCATCACTGCGCAGGTCCGTGGCGACCATCCGACTACCTATACGGTCAAGAAGGGCGACACCCTTTGGGACATTGCAGGTCGTTTCCTGTCCAAGCCCTGGCTGTGGCCGGAGATCTGGCAGGCCAACCCGCAGGTCCAGAACCCGCATCTCATCTATCCGGGTGACGTGCTGAGCCTGGTCTACATCGACGGCAGGCCGGTGGTGAGGTCCGAGGGCCCGCGGGTCGGCGAGGCCATCAACACGATCCCGCTGTCCGACATCGAGGCCCTGCTCAAGCAGTTCAACGTCGTGGACGACCCCAAGTCGCTCCCCTACGTCGTCGGCCTCGAGGAAGACCGCCTACGCAGTACGGCTGGCCAGTCGGTCTACGTGCGCGGCCTCGACGGCGCCACGCCGGGCATGGTCGTGGACATCTCCCGTCCGGTCTATGTGTTCGGCGGTGGCCGCAGCAAGGAACGTCCGGGTCGCTCCGACCTGAACTTCCGCAGCGAGCGCGCACACAGCCATTGGTCGACGCCCGCGGGCTTCGGCGAGGCCTCGGGCGAACTGCTGGGCTACGAGATGCAGGTCCACGCCACCGGCGAGGTAACCCAGGTGCAGGGTGAAGTCGCCCTGGTGGTGCTGCGGGAGGAAGGCCGCGAAATCGCCGCCGGCGACCGCGTCACCCCGTCCGAAGCCCAGCCCTACGACCTGACCTTCATGCCGCGTGCTCCCGACAACGTGCCGGCCAACGCCCGCATCCTGTCGGTTGCCGATGGCATCCAGTCGGGCCCGAACCTGGTGGTGGCGCTGTCGGTGGGTGCCCGCGACGGCATCCGCAACGGCCACACGATGTCGATCTGGAACAACGGCGTGATGAAGCCCGACGTCGTCGCGCACGGCAACCGCCTTTCGGCCAAGGCCAACGCGGTGAAGCTGCCCGACGAGTTCGCCGGTCACCTGATGGTGTTCCGCACCTTCGACAAGGTGAGCTATGCACTGGTGATGAGCGGCGTGCGCCCGATCCACGCAGGCGACACGCTGAAACACCCCGACGCCATCCAGTAAGCTTTTCCTACATCGCGGCGCCTTCGGGCGCCGCGATGCTGTTGGGGCCGTGAAAACCGACCGCGCCCTGCTCATCCTGCTTCGATCCCGCCTGCCGGACGCGCTGCTGCGGACCCTGCTGGCGTCCCATGCTTCGCCCGTGGATGCCTTGGCTGCCGCCCGCCACGGGGCCGGCCTGTCCCTGCCGACAGAAGTGCGGCAGGCACTGCACCAGCCCAACGAGCCATTGCTGCAGGCCGACCTGGCCTGGCTGGTCCCCGCCAACCACCGCCTGCTGGGCTGGCACGATCCCGATTACCCCGCATTGCTGCGCCGAGCGCCGGCACCGCCTGCCCTGCTTTTCGTCGCCGGCGACGCCAGCCTGCTCTGGCACCCCCAGATCGCCGTGGTCGGGAGCCGGCGGCCCACGCCTGGTGGGCAGGCGCGGGCGCGGCAGTTCGCACGCACCTTTGCCGCCGCCGGCTGGGTGGTCACCAGCGGCCTGGCCGAAGGCATCGACACCGCCGCCCACCTGGGCGCACTGGCCGCGGGCCGCACGGTCGCGGTGGTCGGCACCGGGCTGGACCGGGCCTACCCGGCCGACAACGCCGCGCTGATGGATCGGATCGCCGCCGAGGGCGCGGTGGTCAGCGAACACCCGCCCGGCACGGCCGCCATCGCCAGCCATTTCCCCAGCCGCAACCGCATCATCGCCGGCCTCAGCCTGGGCACCCTGGTGGTGGAGGCCGCGCTGCGCTCGGGAGCCCTGATCAGCGCGCGGCTGGCGGCCGAGGCGGGTCGCGAGGTGTTCGCCCTGCCGGGTTCACCGGACAACCCGGTGGCCCGCGGCTGCCATCGGCTCATCAAGGATGGCGCAGGCCTGGTGGAGACGCCCGCCGAGGTGCTGACCGCGCTCGGACCAGTGGCCGCCGACCTGGCGCAGGCCCTGCGCGGTCGGCTTGGCGAGGCCCCTGACCCGGCGGTGGGACAGTCAGCGCGGGGACAGCCTGCCGGCGACGACGACCACAACCTGCTGTGGTCCGCGCTGGGCCATGACCCCACCGGCATGGATCACCTGGCCGAGCGGACAGGATTGACGGTGGCCGCCCTGTCCTCCATGCTGCTGATCATGGAGCTGGAAGGGCGCGTGGCAGCCGACAACGGTCGCTATTCCCGCCGATCCTGACCTTCCCACCGCGCCCAGGGCGCAGGCTGAGGGTAATGAAAGAGACCATACTCGACGTACTGCTTTATCTGTTCGAACACTACTTCTACGACGACCCCGACGCCGTCCGGGACCGCGATTCACTCCAGAACGGCCTGATCCAGGCGGGCTTCAGCCCCTCGGAGATCAACAAGGCCTTCGACTGGCTCGACGAACTCGCGCGCCAGCGCCCCGTGTCGACCGTGCCCCGGCTCAACACGCCGGTGCGCGTGTATTCCGACGCTGAGTTGGACCGGCTGGACCGCGAGTGCCGTGGATTCCTGATGTTCCTGGAGCACAGCGGCGTGATTGACGCCGACCAGCGCGAATTGGTGCTCGACCGGGTGATGGCGCTCGACCAGGACGAAGTGGACGTTGACGACCTCAAATGGGTCGTGTTGATGGTGCTGTTCAACCAGCCCGGGTCGGAAGCGGCCTATGCCTGGATGGAAAGCCAGATGTTCGAAGACGAGCCCGAACCGGTGCACTGAAACCGGCGCGGCAACACCAGCGCCCGGCCCCGGCCGGGCGTTTTTATTGGACACGGCCAAGGCCGTGACCGCAGGGGGAGAGGGTCAATGAGCAGCTGGTACTACGTGGACGGCGGCCAGAACCGCCAGGGCCCGGTCAGCGCCGAAGCGCTGCTGGAGGCCTACCGGCAGGGGAAGGTGACCAGCGACAGCCTGGTTTGGCGCGAAGGCCTGGCCGAGTGGTCCCCGCTGGAGTCGTTCCGCGGCGAGCTTGGCTTGGCCTCCGTAGCTCCCGCGGAACCGCCATCGGCGCCGACGCCGGCGGGCATACCCGACCACGCCCCTGCGAAAAAGAACAACGGCTGCCTGGTCGCGGCGGCCGTCGTCGCGGGCGGCGGGCTGTTCCTTCTGATCGTGCTGGGCATCCTGGCCGCCATCGCGCTTCCCGCTTACCAGGACTACACGACGCGCAGCAAGCTGGTCTCGGTCATGGTGCAGGGCCAGGCCGCCAAGGTCGCGGTGGAAGAGTTCAGGGCCAACACCGACCGCTGCCCCCGCGATGCCGCGGAAGTGGGCCTGACGGTCCCGTCCACCCCGGGCCTGGACGGGCTGGAGGTGGGGACGCTGACGGACGGGCGCTGCGTTGTGACGCTCACCGTGGGCATGCTGGGCACCGAGGATTCAGCGCGCGGCGGCCAACTTTTGTTCACCCGGGAAGACAACGGGACCTGGTCATGCAGCGGCGACGGCATCCCCGGTAACCTGCTGCCCAGCCACTGCCGCTAGGCCATCCGGGGCCACGCCCGGGGCCCGCCGGCCCCGGGTCGCCGGCTGGCTTGGCTTGACAGTGCCCGTCGGGCTGATGCCTTAATGAAAAGGAACCCCGGCCCGCGACCCCCGCGGGCCGCGCCATCTGGCGCCCTTTCAACCGCTTAGCGGAGCAACCTCCCGGCCATGGCCAAGAACCTTCTCATCGTCGAGTCGCCTGCCAAGGCCAAGACGATCAACAAGTACCTGGGCAAGGACTTCCACGTCCTGGCCTCGTACGGCCATGTCCGCGACCTGGTGCCCAAGGAGGGCGCGGTCGACCCCGAGCACGGCTTCGCCATGCGCTACGAGCTGATCGAGAAGAACGAGAAGCACGTGGAGGCCATCGCCAAGGCGGCCAAGGTCGCCCAGACCATCTACCTGGCCACTGACCCGGACCGCGAGGGCGAGGCGATCAGCTGGCACATTGCCGAGATCCTCAAGCAGCGCGGCCTGCTCAAGGGCAAGGACCTGCACCGGGTGGTGTTCACCGAAATCACGCCCAAGGCGATCAAGGCCGCGGTGGACAACCCGCGCCAGGTCGCCGGCGACCTGGTGGATGCCCAGCAGGCGCGCCGCGCCCTGGACTACCTGGTCGGCTTCAACCTGTCCCCGGTGCTGTGGCGCAAGGTGCAGCGCGGCCTGTCCGCCGGCCGCGTGCAGTCCCCGGCCCTGCGCATGATCGTCGAGCGCGAGGAAGAGATCGAAGCCTTCGTGCCGCGCGAGTACTGGTCCATGGAGGCCGAACTCAACCACCCGCAGCAGGCGTTCACCGCCCGGCTGGTGAAGCTCGACGGCCAGAAGTTCGAGCAGTTCACCATCACCGATTCGGCGACCGCCGAAGCCGCGCGCGCGCGCCTGGTGAAAGCCGCCGGCGAAGCCCTGCGCGTCACCGACGTGGTCAGCAAGGAGCGCAAGCGCCGGCCGTCGCCGCCGTTCATCACCTCCACCCTGCAGCAGGAGGCCGCGCGCAAGCTCGGCTTCACCACCTCGCGCACGATGCGCGTGGCGCAGAAACTCTATGAAGGCGTGGCGATCGGCGAAGAAGATGCGGTCGGCCTGATCAGCTACATGCGTACCGACTCGGTGAACCTGTCGCTGGACGCAATCAGCGAGATACGCGACGTGATCGCCCGCGACTTCGGCACCGGCGCGCTGCCCGACAAGCCCAACGAGTACAAGTCCAAGTCCAAGAACGCCCAGGAAGCCCACGAAGCCATCCGGCCGACCTCGGCCCTGCGCACGCCCGCGTCGGTGGCCAAGTACCTCGACGACGACGCGCGCCGCCTTTACGAGCTGGTCTGGAAGCGCACCGTCGCCTCGCAGATGGTGCCCGCCACCATGAACACGGTCTCGGTCGAACTGGCCGCCGGCGCCGAGCACAGCTTCCGCGCCAGCGGCACCACGGTGATTGATCCGGGCTTCCTGGCCGTTTACGAGGAAGGCAAGGACGCCAAGACCTCCGAGGACGACGACGACGGCCGCAAGCTGCCGCCGATGAAGACCGGCCAGGCCGTGCCGCTGGGCAGCATCCACACCGACCAGCATTTCACCGAGCCGCCGCCGCGCTTCTCGGAAGCCTCGCTGGTGAAGACGCTCGAGGAATACGGCATCGGCCGTCCTTCGACCTACGCCAGCATCATCCAGGTGCTGCAGAACCGAGAATACGTCTACCTCGACAACCGCCGCTTCCGTCCCAGCGACGTCGGCCGCGCGGTTGCCAACTTCCTCTCCAGCCACTTCATGCAGTACGTGGACTACGACTTCACCGCCAAGCTCGAGGACGAGTTGGACTCGGTGGCGGCCGGCGAAGCGGCGTGGGTGCCGCTGCTGGAGCGCTTCTGGAAGCCGTTCAAGGCCACGATTGACGAAAAAAGCGAATCGGTGGACCGTTCGGAAGCCACCGGCTCGCGCGTGCTGGGCGTCGACCCGAAATCGGGCAAGCCGGTGTCGGTGCGCCTGGGCCGGTACGGGCCGTTCGCCCAGATCGGCACCGCCGAGGACGAGGACAAGCCCAAGTTCGCCTCGCTGCGCCCCGGCACCAGCATGCACACCATCACGCTGGAGGACGCGCTGCCGCTGTTCAACCTGCCGCGCAGCCTGGGCCAGCACGAAGGCAAGGACGTCACGGTGGCCGTTGGCCGCTTCGGTCCGTTCGTGAAGCTGGGCGACACCTACGCGTCGCTGGGCAAGACCGACGACCCCTACACCATCAGCTTCGATGACGCGGTGGAGCTGGTGCGCGCGAAGATCGAGATGATCGCCAACCGCACCATCAAGGTCTTCCCCGGCACCGAGATCCAGGTGCTCAACGGGCGCTACGGCCCGTACATCACCGACGGCGAGAAGAACGGCAAGATCCCCAAGGACCGCGAGCCGGCCAGCCTGACCCAGGCCGAGTGCGTGGAGCTGCTGCTGGCCGGCAAGCCGGTGCGCAAGGGCGGCCGCTTCGGCAAGAAGGTCGCGGCCAAGAAGGCCACGAAGAAAACCACCAAGAAGGTCGCGCAAGCCGACGCCGATGCACCCGCCAAGGCACCGGCCAAGAAGGCGGCGAAGAAGGTCACCAAGAAGGCCGCCAAGAAAACCGCCAAGAAGTCCACGGCGAAGAAGGCCGCCAAGAAAGCGGTGAAGAAAACCGCCAAGCCGTCCACCAAGGCCGCCTGACTCACCGCCGCCGGGTCAGTCGCCCGGCTGCGGATAGGTGGTGATGCCGCGCCTGGCTTTTTCCGCGGCGACCTTGCGGCGCACGTCGGCCAGCAGCGCCGGCGCGTCGTACACCAGGCCGCCCTTGATCGTGTAGCGCACGCCGCCGACGCGATGCAGCTTCCCGTCGTCGCCCAGGCGCGCGTGGCCGGTGCCATAGAGCACCTTGAGGTTGGCCAGCGGGTTTTCACCCAGCACCACCATGTCGGCCAGCTTGCCCGCTTCGATCGATCCGATGCGGTCCTGTGCGCCCAGCGCCTGCGCGCCCGACAGCGTGGCGGCGCGGATCACTTCCAGCGGGTGGAAGCCGGCCTCGCGCAGCAGCTCAAGCTCTTCGATGGTGCCAAAGCCGTAGGTCTTGTAGATGTAGCCCGAATCGCTGCCGACCGTGACCCGGCCGCCGCGGTTCTTGTAGTCGTTCACGAACGCCATCCAGCGCCGGTAGTTGTCCTTCCACGCGACCTCTTCCTCACTGCCCCAGTCGAAGAAGAAGCTGCCGTGGTTGTCGCGGTTGGGCGTGAAGAAATCCCACAGCGCCGGATACGTGTAGGCCTCGTGCCAGTCGGCGCGGCGCGCACGCATCAGGTCGCGCGTGGCCTGGTAGATGGTGAAGGTGGGATCGAGCGTGAAGTCGAGCGCCAGCAGCTCGGTGATCACCGCCTCGTAGCGAGCACTGCCCTTCTCGCTGGCCTGCGCCCACAGCCGGCCGGCCTGGCCGAAGCGATGCTGTTCGTCCTGGTAGTTGTAGTCGGCCGGGTACTGCTGCACGGTCTGGCCGTCGAACAGCGCCTCGGGCAGGCCGTACCAGTGCTCCATCGTGGTCAGCCCCCAACGCGCGGTGGTGAGCACGTTGACGCGCGCCACGTCGAGCTGGGCGTGGTGGCAGGCGCTGCCCATGCCGAGTTTCCCGAGCTCGTCGAAAGCGGCCTCGAGGATGTCGGGCCGGTAGCCGAAGCACTTCATGCCCAGCGCGCCCCTGGCCTTCATGTCGCGCACCCACTGGCGCGCCTGCGCCGGCGTGGTGATCGGCGTGTCGCGACCGGCGCCAAAGAAGGCGTAGGGGAAGATGCGCGGCGCGGTGATGGCGTTGGCTTCGCTGCGGCGCTGTTCGCTGACGCACCAGTCGATGCCGTTGCCGCAGCCCGGATCACGCACGCTGGTGATGCCGTGGCCCAACCACAGCTTGTAGACGTACTCGGCGTCCACGCCCTGTTCGTCGCCGCCGATGTGGCCGTGCATGTCCACGATGCCGGGCATCACGAACTGGCCCGTGAGGTCCATCTCGCGCCCGCCGGCCTTGAGCGACGGTCGATTGGCCGGGCTGATCGGCGCGTTGGCGCTGCCGACCACCCGCACTTCGACGATGCGATCGCCCTCCACCACGATGTCCACCGGCCCGAAGGCGGGCGCGCCGGTGCCGTTGATGACGGTGGCACCGCGCAGGATCAGCTGCGGATAAGGGCCTTCGCCTTCCGCCCGCGGCGGCGCCGGGGGAATGGCGGCGGTGGCGGCGGCAGGCAGCAGCAACGCAAGGATGAACAGCAGGCGGGTCATGGCGGGGTCCGGGCTGGAAGTGTCGGCGCTGCGGGCGGAGAATCCCGCCATGCGCCGGTTCGTCCAAGCCAGCTTAGCCATTTTCCTGTTTGCCGTCGGACCGGCGGCCGCGCAGGACATCACGGTCTATCGCTGCCTGGACGCCACCGGCCGCGCGACCCTGCAGGACGAACCCTGCGCCGCCGGCCAAACCCAAACCACCCGGCAGATGACGCGCCCGCAGGACCCCGCACCCAGGCCGGTGGCCGCCCCCAGGCCCGAACCCGAGGCCGCGGAGCCCGAACCAGCGCCGCCGCAGTTCGCCCTGCCCTACCCGCCTCCGGCCCTGTTCCAGTGCACCGACTACGACGGCGAAGTGCGCTTTTCCGAAGACTACGACCCCAACACGCGCTGCGTGCCGCTGTCGGTGCTGGGCTATGACGTGCGCGGCTCGGCGCAGGGGGCGGCCAGCTGCCGCTGGGTGTCCGAGTCCTGCCTGCGGATGGACGACGCCGATGCCTGCGATCAGTTCAAGGCGCGGCTGAAAGTGGCGCAATCCAATGCCCTGCATGCGTTCAGCGACACGGCCGCGTTCCGCAAGTCCGAAGCGATCCGGATCGAACGCATCGTCAACGAAAGCTGCCGCTGAGCGCGGCTCAGAAACCGTAGCGCAGGAAGCCACCGTCCACCGCGATGCACTCGCCGGTGACGTAGCTCGAGGCCGGCAGGCACAGGAAGGCCACCGCCGACGCCACTTCCTCGGGTTCGCCGATGCGGCCCATCGGCGTGCGCTCGATCACTTCGTCCAGGTAGTCCGGGTCGGCCAGGGACGTGGACGTGCGCCGCGTGCGGATGTACCACGGCGCCACCGCGTTCACCCGCACGCCGTCCTCGGCCCATTCACAGGCGAGGTTCTTCGTCAGCTGGTGCAGCGCCGCCTTGGTCATGCCGTAGGGCGCGCCGGTGCGCACGTGGGTGAGGCCCGACACCGAGCCGACGTTGACGATGCTCGAGCACGCATGCTGGCTCAGCAGCGGGAACGCGAACCGGCTCAGCTCGAAGGCCGAGAACAGGTTGGTCTCGAACAGTGCGCGCCACTCGGCGTCGGAATAATCCATCGCCGCGCGCCGCACGTTGGTGCCGGCGTTGTTCACCAGCACCTGCAGGCCATTGCCGAGGTCCTCGACCCAGTCGAAGATCTCCCGGCGCTGTTCGGCGTCGGCCACGTCGGCGGCGAAGGCTCGGACCTGGCCCTGCGGGAACATTTCCTCCAGCTCGGCGCGCGTTGCTTCCAGCGCCGCTTCGTCGCGCGCCACCAGCATCACGTCGGCGCCCAGGCCCAGCAGTTCGGCGGCGATCGCACGGCCAATGCCCGCGCTGGCACCCGTCACCAGCGCCACCTGTCCATCCAGCCGCCAGCGACTGCTCGTCATCGGAACTCTCCCATCGGCCCAGGCGTAGGATAACGGCCAAGCCCACTCGCGGAGCACACGATGCGCCTTCCCCTGATCCTGGCCGGCTGCCTGGCCCTGGCGGCCTGCAATGCCCCGACCCCCGACCCGACGCCCGACACCCTGCCCGAACCCCAGTCGACCCAGCTGCGCGACGCCATCAACGAACCCCTGGACAAGGCCAAGGCCGTCGAAGCCAACCAGGCCGCCGCCGACGCCGGGCGCCGCAAAGCCCTGGAAGACGCCGGCGGCTGAACAAAAAAAGCCCGGGCGAGCCCGGGCTTTTTCAAGACGGAGCGGTGGGCTCAGTACGCGCAGAGGCAGTGCGCCACGGCGCGGAACGGCGAGCGGCCCTTGCGGTCGAGCCAGGCCAGTTCACCTTCGACCTTGGCCAGAGTTTCGCGGTCGAGCAGCAGCGGCGTCGGCGCCAGCATGCGCAGCACGCCCTGCATGCGCGAGTTCTCGCCCATGTTCACCACGAAGCGCTCGAACGGCGACAGCGGCTTCTCGACGTAGCTCACGGCGTACTTGCCCTGCTCGAGCTTGGCCAGCGAAGCCGTGTGGGCCAGCGCCGCCTCCAGGCCGCCCAGTTCGTCCACCAGCCCGCGCTCCTTGGCCTGGGCGCCGCTCCACACGCGACCCTGTGCCACCAGGTCGATCTTCTCGGGCGTGCTGCCGCGCGCCGCGGCGACCTTGCCGGTGAAGTCGGCATAGCCCTTCTCGATGATCGCCTGGATGATGATGCCGGCGTTGGGGTCCAGCGGCCGGGTGGGATCGAAGGCGCCGGCGAGCGGCGCGGTGCCGACGCCGTCGGTGCTGACGCCGATCTTCTCGAGCACGCGCGGCACCGTCATCCACAGGCCGAAGATGCCGATCGAACCGGTGATGGTGGAGTCGTCGGCGTAGATGCGGTCGGCGTTCATCGAGATCCAGTAGCCGCCCGATGCCGCGACGTTGCCCATGGACACCACCACCGGCTTGCCGGCGGCCTTGATCAGCTCGACTTCGCGACGGATCTGCTCGGACGGGAACACGCCGCCGCCCGGGGAATCCACCCGCAGCAGCACGGCCTTGACGTTGTCGTCCTCGCGGGCCTGGCGCAGCAGCGCCGAGGTGGACTCGCCGCCGATGGTGCCCGGCGACTGCTCGCCGTCGGTGATCTCGCCCTGGGCCACCACCACGGCCACCTGCGGGCGGCTGTCCATGCGCAGGTTCTCGCGCATCAGGTGCGCCTGGTAACCCTTCAGGCCGATCTGCCGGAAGCTGGTGCCGTCCTCGTCGGCGACGCCGCGCTCGATCAACAGCTTCTCCATGTCCTGGCTGGTCATGAGGCCGTCGATCAGCTTCTCGTCCACCGCCAGCTTGCCCAGGTCGCCGGAAACGGCCTGCACGCGCGCAGGCAGGTCGTTGATCATCGCGTTGATCGAGGCCACGTCGAGCTTGCGCGCCTGCGCAAGGTCGGCCACGAAGCGCTGCCAGACATCGGTCATCCAGAACAGGTCGGCCTCGCGCGCGGCGGGTGACGCCGCGTCCAGCACGTAGGGTTCGGCGGCGGACTTGAACTCACCCACCTTGAACAGGTGCACGTCCACGCCCAGTTTGTCCTGCAGGCCTTCGCGGTAGTACATGCGATAGCGGCCCAGGCCTTCGAGCAGCACGCCGCCCATCGGGTCGAGGTAGATCTCGTCGGACTGCGCGGCCAGGTAGTACTGCTTCTGCTCCATGTTGGTGCCGAAGGCGATGATCTGCTTGCCCGAGGCGCGGAAGTCGCGCAGCGCGGCGGCCAGGTCGCGCATCGCGGCGAAGCCGGCGGCGTTGAAGCCGTCGGTCAGCAGCACGATCCGATCAATGCGCTTGTCGTCCTTGGCGGACTTGATGGCCTGCAGGGCGTCGCGCAGCTGGATCTCGGGCTGTGCCTGGCCCGTGGCCTGGTTCACCGCGCGATCCAACGGAGCGGAGGTGAACTGCTCCACCAGTACGCCGTTCATGTCCAGCACGAGCGCGGTCTTTTCTTCCAGCGGCTGCACGCCCGGGTTGGCCAGGATCGCCACCAGCAGCAGGAAAAGCACCAGCAGGAAAAGGACGTTGAAGACGAACCGGCGGAAGAAATTGACGGTGTTCCAGATGCCGCCCAGGAAACGCCTGATCGGGCCGGGCTGTGAATGGGACATGGGGTGACTCCGGGTTATCCAGCCGCCAGCATACGCAGCCGGGGTGAAGGCCGCATGGGCGTTAGGTCACGCCCACCCGCGCCACGGGACGGCGGGCCAGTCGCCAGAAGCGCCAGCCCAGCAGCGTGGCCGCCACGCTCAAACCCAGGATCAACCCCGTCCAAAGGCCGGGCGCACCCTTGCCGCCAACGATGCCCAGCCAGTAGCCCAGCGGCAGCCCCAGGCCCCAGTACGCGAACACGGTGATGAACATCGGCACCCGCGTGTCCTTCAGCCCGCGCAGGGCACCGGCCGACATCGCCTGCAGGCCGTCGGGGTACTGGAACACCGCTGCATACGCCATCAGCAGGGTGGCCAGGGCGATCACCGCCGGATCGGTGGTGAACAGGCTGGCCAGCCACCCGGCGCCCACCACCAGCACCAACGCCGACGCGGTCTGCGCGATCATCGCCAGCGCGTAGCCGGCCGCCGCCGCCCAGCGCACCGCCGACGGGTCGCCGGCGCCCACCGCATGGCCCACGCGCACCGTGGTCGCCATCGCCACGCCCAGCGGCACCATGAAGGCCAGGCTGGCCACCAGGATGGCGATCTGGTGCGCGGCGATCTGGGTTGTCCCCAGTTGCCCGATCAACAGCGCGGTGGCCACGAACAGGCTGCCCTCCATGAACACCGACACGCCCATCGGCAGGCCCAGCGCCAACAGGCTGCGGATGGGCACCCAGCGCGGCGGCTCGAAATGCGTGAACAGGCCCAGGTCGGCAAAGCGCGGCGAACGCCACAGGTAAATCCAGAGCCCTGCCATCTGGCAGTAAAGGGTCACCGCCACGGCATATCCCAGGCCGGCCGCGCCCAGGCCCAGCCCGAACATCAGGCCGTAGCCCAGCGGCGCCAGCAGCACCAGGCCGGCGATGCCGAACACCATCGCGGGCTTGGTCCAGGCGATGCCTTCGCTGAGGTTGCGCAGGCAAAAGTACAGGGCCAGCGCCGGGGCACCCCAGCTGATCGCACGCAGGAACGCCTCGGCCTCGGGACGGGCTTCGGCCGTGATCCCCATCGGCGCCAGCGCGACCGCGCCAGCCCGCACCACGAAGAACAGGCCCACGCCCAGGACCAGCGCCAGCCAAAGCGCCTGCCGGAACACCGCGCCGATCTCGGCCCGGCGGCCGGCGCCGTTGAGCTGGGCCACCGTCGGCGGCACCGCCATCAGCACGCCGATGCTCACCAGGATGACCACCGACCACACGGCGCTGCCCACGCCCACGGCGGCCAGGGTAACCGGGCCATGGCGACCGGCCAGCATGGTGTCCACGATGTTCATCCCCATCGACGAGGCCTGGCCGATCACCAGAGGCAGCGCCAGCGCGAAGCTGACCCGCATCTCGCGCCACAGGCGTGCGGCGCGTGTTTGGGAGTGACTCATGGGGAATGCCGCAGGCCTCAGGATCGCTATATTAGCCGCTGTCGCCGGAGAGCCCGCCATGACCACGCCCACGCCCCTGCCTGCCGCCGAGCCGCCGCCTGCGCGCCACTGCCAGAACTGCGGCGAACCGCTGCTGGGTGAACACTGCTACGCCTGCGGCCAGCCCACCCAGGGCCTGGTGCGGCATTTCAGCAGCATCGTCGGCGACTTCATGGATTCGGTGTTTGAACTCGACTCGCGCGTCCTGCGCACGATCGGCCCACTGCTGCTGCGTCCGGGCTACCTGAGCATGGAGTACTTCGCGGGCCGTCGCGTCCGCTATGTCAGCCCGGTGCGGCTGTTCGTGTTCCTGAGCCTGTTCGCGTTCTTCGCGGCCAAGCTGAGCTTCGACATCAACGTGGACGAAGGCAGCCCCGGCCCGGTGGTGGTGATCACCGATGACGACACGGGCGCGGCCAGCGACCCCGCGGCCAACGACGGCAAGCCGGCACCGGATCCCTCCGACGACCCCGCCATCCACTTCAACGGCAGCGCCTGGCACCCCGAGACCAACCCGGTGAAGATAGGCGCGCTGCCCGACGCCGCCAATGCGCGCCTCAACCGCATGGTGGGTGACGCGCAGGAAAACATCCTGCGCATCCAGAAGAACCCCAACCTGCTCAAGGACGCGTTCCTGTCGAACGTGCCGACCACGCTGTTCCTGATGCTGCCGTTTTTCGCGCTGTTGCTGAAGATCGCGTACCTGTTCAAGCCGCGCGTCTACATGGAGCACCTGATCGTCGCGCTGCACAGCCACAGCTTCCTGTGCGCGGGCCTGCTGCTGGTGCTGATGCTGGACGCCCTGAAGGGATGGACGGCGGCGATCCCGTGGCTGTCGGCGCCGCTGGGCGCGGCCGAGATCGCGCTGATCGCGTGGATGCCGCTGTACCTGCTGCTGATGCAGAAGTGGGTCTACGGCCAAGGCTGGCCGATGACCCTGTTCAAGTACGGCGTGCTGGGCACCTGCTACTTAGTGCTGGTGTCGCTAGGCGCGATGCTGAGCCTGATGGTGAGCCTGGTGAACATGTGAGCCACCGGGCACCGGACTGGCCGGAGCCCTGGCTCAGCGCTCCAGGCGCGCCCGGATAAGCGCTTCCCGCCCGGCCGGCGGCGCGGCCATCAGCTCGCGGCGCAGGCTTTCGCGCTGGTTGGCCGGCAGGCGTCGCGCCAGCAGCGCCAGGTCGGCGCGCGCCGGCGGCGACAGCGCCCGCAGCAGCGACAGCAGCGCCGTGCGCTCGCCTTCCGGCACGAACGCGAACAGCGGCCGCAGCTGCGCGAACCCGGCGCCGATCTCCGGGCCCAGCCACCATTCCTGGCGTTGGTCCGCGGGCAGCGCGTCGAACTCGTCGCGCTGCGCCTGGCGCAGCTCGGGTGCCATCGCCGCCCGCTCGGCGAACACGGCATGCAGCCGCTCGCGCTCGCCGGGCAGGAGCGCCTGCCAGGCGGCGAACGGACCGCGACGATGCGCGCGATCGGCCGCCGTCAGCGCGTCCCAGGCGCGCATGCGCGCCGTCAGGGCATCGCGCTGCGCGGGATCCAGCGCCAGCCAATGCGCCGCGTTGGCCAGCAGGCGCTGCCGGGTGTCCGCCTCAAGCCCGGGCCAGGCGCCCGCCAGCGGCACCAGCAGGGCGCGCTGGGGCTGCGGCAAGTCCTGGAAGGCAGCCGATGCGCCGTCGGTGGCTTGGATGACCGGTGGGGGTGACGCGTCCGTGCCGGCCTGCGCTTCCACCGGGCCGGCCGGTTTGCCCGAGGCGATCCAGCTGAGCAGGGCCAGTTGGGCGGCTACGGGCTCGTCGCCGGGCGCGGCCAGCTGCGCGTAGTCCGGGTGGGTGACCTGGTCGGATGTAGCGGGCGCCCGGGCCGGTGCGGCGTCCACCGGCAGGGTCTCGGTGCCACCGGGCGGCAACACCGGCGCCGGCGTCCGGAACGTCGCGGCGAACCCCAGGCCCAACAGCACCAGCAGGCCCCAGCCCAGGCGCCGCCAGATCGGCGATGGCGGTTTGGCCGCGGGAGTAGGCGCCTCGGGGGTGTCCGCCAGCACGCCGGCGCGCAGCGCGGCCAGCGAGGCCGTGCGCGATTCGGGCAGGGTCTTGACCTGCCGGTGCAGTCGCTCGCGCAGGGCGCCCAGCACCGCGTAGCTGATGCCACCTTCGCCCAGCTGCTGCAGCGCCCGCTGCAGCGCGAAGCGGTACGTCGCCTCGCTGACCCCCATCACGCCGGCGGCATGCGGGAAGTCCAGGCCCGCCACCATGCGCAGGAGCAGGGCGGCGCGCGGGCCCGAACTCAGCGCGCGCAGCTCGGGCACGTCACTCTGCCCCCCCGACAGCGCCTCCTGCGCCACCAGGAGCGCCCAGAAGCCCGCCGGCCAGGTCGCGAGGGGGCTCAATCGGGACGCCGCCTTGAACGACCGCATGGCCCTTCCCACGGCCGCCTCGGCAACCGTGTCGGAGCCACACTGGACTTGGGCGAACACGAACGCCCGGCGCTCGATGCCGCGCAGGAACGCGGACAGTGCCGGGGACGGGGGAGCCGGGTTGGGAGAGACCAGAGGGGGGGAAGTCACCCCCCATTCTAGCCAAGCCACCCAGACAACAACGCGGTTGACAGTAGGAAAAATCCTGCTCAGCCAAGCCCCGCGCGGCTTCCGGCGTGAAACGTTGTGCACAGCACCGGAGTCTGGGCCCGAGGGGGCCCCGGGGAACGCCCGCAGGCCGGAATGACTGAAATGTGATATCGCCAACTCGTTGTTTTCATTCGACTATGACGGCTTGGTTAAAAAATCGCCAACCCAGCCGTAGAGCCACCCACAAGGGGGATGCGCATCCTCGCCGGGTTGCTCATCCACAGACTTATCCACAATTGGTGTGGATAAGGGGTATTAGGTTTTGTGAACAGTAGCTTAGGCATCATTCGTGATGGAGTTAGCAACAATGACGTGCAAGTGACAACGCAGGCCTCCCGGCGTCGGCCACAGGCTAAACTTCCGGCCATGCCCGCCGCCCCAGACACCGCGCTGCGCCTCGCCCTGCCGGTCCCGCTGCCGCGCCTTTTCGACTATCTGCCGCCCGCCGGACAGGTGGCCGACGCCGGCTGGATCGGCTGCCGGGTGCGGGTGCCGTTCGGACGCGGCGACGGCGAACAGGTGGGCCTGGTGGTGGGCCTGGCTACGGTGGCCGGCGATACCCCGCCCCTCAAGCCCGCGCTGGAGCGCCTGGACGCCACCGCGCTGCTGTCGGGCGAGCTGTTCGAGAGCCTGCGCTGGGTCGCAGCGTACTACCACGCGCCGCTGGGCGAGGTGCTGGCCACCGCCCTGCCCGCCGCCCTGCGCAGTGGCCAGGCACTGCCCGAGACCGGGCGCCACGGCTGGCGGCCCACGCCCGAAGGCCTGCTGGCCGCGGCCGCCCCCGGCCGGGACGGCAAGCCAAGGCGGCTGCTGCTGCGCCTGGCCGAACGGCCGCTGGGCGAGGACCAACTCGACGCCGGCGGTGGCGAATGGCGCCCGGCGGCGCGCGCCCTGGCCGACCGGCATCTGGTTGAGCGCGTGGCGTTCACCGGCAAGGTCGAGCCGATTGCCACGGCGCCCGGGCCCACCCTGATGCCCGCACAGGCTCAAGCCCTGGCGGCGATCCGCGCTGAATCCGGATTCCGCGCCTACCTGCTGGAGGGCGTCACCGGCAGCGGCAAGACCGAGGTCTACCTGCAGGCCATCGCCGACTGCCTGGCGGCCGGTCGGCAAGCGCTGGTGCTGGTGCCCGAGATCGGCCTGACCCCGCAGGCGCTGCAGCGATTCCGCAGCCGGCTGGGCGTCCCGGTGCACGCGCTGCACTCGGGGCTGGCCGACGGCGAGCGGGCGCGGGCCTGGACCGCGATGGCGCGAGGCGAAGCACGGGTGCTGGTGGGCACGCGCTCGGCGATCTTCTGCCCGCTGCCCGAGGCCGGCTTGATCGTGGTGGACGAAGAGCACGACGGCTCCTACAAACAGCAGGACGGCATCCGCTACCACGCCCGCGACCTGGCCCTGGTGCGGGCCAGCAAGCTGGGCGTCCCGGTGCTGCTGGGCAGCGCCACGCCGTCGCTGGAGTCGCTGCACAACGCGCTGCAGGGGCGCTACCGCCACCTGCGGCTGGGGCAGCGCGCCGGCGGCGCACGGCCACCCGTGGTGCGGGTGGTGGACGTGCGCAAGCGACCGCTGCGCAACGGCCTGTCCCAAGACCTGCTCGACGCCGTCGGTCGCTGCCTGGCGCGCGGCGAACAGGCGCTGGTATTCAAGAACCGACGCGGCTACGCCCCGGTGCTGATCTGCCATGACTGCGGCTGGAGTGCGCACTGCAAGCGCTGCGACGCGGCGATGACCGTGCACGCCGGCGGCCGCCGCCTGATCTGCCACCACTGCGGTGCGCGCGCCACGCCACCCAACGCCTGCCCCGACTGCGCCAGCCTGGCGCTGCAGCCGCAGGGCGCCGGCACCGAACGCATCGAGGAAGCGCTGGCCGAGCGCTTCCCCGATGCGCTGCTGATACGCGTGGACCGCGAGACCACCCGCCGGCGCGACGCCATCGAAAAGCACCTGGAGGCCTTCGGCGAACAGTCCGGCATCCTGGTCGGCACCCAGATGCTGGCCAAGGGCCACGACCTGCCGCGCCTGACGCTGGTGGCCGTGGTGGGCGTGGACGAAGGCCTGTTCAGCGCCGACTTCCGAGCCGGTGAAAAGCTGGCGCAGCTGCTGATCCAGGTGGCCGGTCGCGCAGGTCGCGCGCAGCTGCCGGGCGAAGTGCTGCTGCAGACCCACCACCCCGAGCACCCGCTGCTCAACACGCTGCTGGCCGGCGGCTACCCCGCGGTGGCGGCGCTGCAGTTGGCCGAGCGCGAGGTGGCGCAATTCCCGCCCTACGCGCATTTGGCCCTGCTGCGTGCCGAAGCGCCCACCGAATCGGACATGCAGTCGTTCCTGCGCGAAGCGCGCGACGAATTCGGCGCACACGACGGCGTGCAGTTGAATGGACCGATGCCCGCGCCGATGGCGCGCCGCGCCGGCAAGGCGCGCGGCCAGATCCTGCTCGACGCGCCCCAGCGCGCGCCGCTGCACGCGGCGCTGCAAGACTGGCTGCCGCGCCTGCAGGCGCTCAAGTCGGCGCGCAAGGTGCGCTGGTCGCTGGACGTGGACCCCACGGATTTGTACTGAGGAAGCAACGATGGATAGCGCGCATGTGCCGCACGTGCTGGTGCTGGGCGGAGGCTTCGGCGGCCTGTGGGCGACGCGTGCCCTGGCCTCGGCACCGGTCCGCATCACGCTGGTGGATCGCACCAACCACCATCTCTTCCAGCCCCTGCTCTACCAGGTCGCGACGGCCGGGCTGTCCGCGCCGGACATCGCCGCGCCGCTGCGCCACATCCTGCGCAAGCAGTCCAACGTCACGGTGCGGATGGACGACGCGCTTGCCATCGACCTTGGCGCGCGCCGCGTATCCCTGGCCCAGGGCAACCTGGACTATGACTATCTGCTGGTCGCCACCGGCGCCACCCACGCCTATTTCGGCCACGACGCCTGGGCGGAACACGCGCCGGGCCTCAAGACGCTCGACGATGCGCTGGCGATCCGGAGCCGGGTGTTGTCGGCCTTCGAAGCGGCCGAACGCGAAGACGACGCCGACGCGCGTCGGCGACTGCTCAACTTCGTGGTGATCGGCGGTGGCCCGACCGGCGTCGAATTGGCCGGCACCCTGGCGGAGATCGCGCGCCACACCCTGCCGCGCGAGTTCCGTCGCGCCGACGTGCGCAGCGCGCGCGTGCACCTGGTCGAGGCCGGGCCACGCGTGCTGGCGGCGATGCCGCCGGAGCTGTCGGAAAAGACGCGGCTGCAGCTGCTCAAGCTCGGTGTCGAAGTGCATACCGGAAAACCGGTGACGGCGATCAATGCCGACGGCGTCACGATGGGCGATGCGCGCATCGACAGCCGCACCGTGCTGTGGGCGGCGGGTGTGGCGGCATCACCGCTCGGCAGGCAGCTTGGCGTGCCCACCGATCGCGCCGGCCGCGTCCCGGTCGCACCCGACCTGTCGCTGCCCGGGCACCCCGAGGTGTTCGTGATCGGCGACCTGGCCAGCGTGCAGCAGGACGGCAAGCCCGTGCCCGGCGTGGCGCCGGCGGCCAAGCAGATGGGCGAGCACGTGGCCGCCGTGGTCCGCGATCGCGTGCGCGGGATCGCGGCCAAGCCGTTCCGCTACCGCGACTACGGCAACCTGGCGACCATCGGCCGCATGGCCGCGGTGGTGCACTACGGCACCCTCAAGCTTTCTGGCCTGCTGGCTTGGTGGTTCTGGCTGGTGGCCCACCTGTTCTTCCTGATCGGCTTCCGCAACCGCATCATCGTGCTGGTGAACTGGGGCTGGTCGTACTGGACCTACCAGCGGCACGCCCGGATCATCGTCGGGCGCCGCGACCGGGAACCCTGAAACGACGACGACCCCTGTCGGGGCCGTCGTTGGGCAAGGCATCGCCGCCTGGGATCAGGCCGCGAACAGCGCCCGCATCTTCTTGAGGGCGTTGGCTTCGATCTGGCGGATGCGCTCGGCGCTGACGCCGTATTCGTCGGCCAGTTCCTGCAGCGTGGCCTTGGGCTCGCCCAGGAAACGACGCTTGAGGATGTCGCGCGAACGCAGGTCGAGTTCGGCCAAGCCGTCGCGCAGCAATTCGAGCTGGTCGTCTTCGTGGCTTTCGCGCTCGTAGGCCATCGCCGGGTCGTCGCTGGACTCGCGCAGGTAGGCCACGGGCGACGGCGGCGCGTTGTCGTTGTCTTCGTCCGGCGCGTCGAAGCCGATGTCGCGGCCGCTCAGGCGCGACTCCATCTCCAGCACTTCGCGCTTGGAAACCTTCAGGTCATTGGCCACCGCGGTGACTTCGGCGTCGTTCATCCAGCCCAGGCGCTTCTTGGACTTGCGCAGGTTGAAGAACAGCTTGCGCTGCGCCTTGGTGGTGGCGACCTTGACGATGCGCCAGTTGCGCAGGATGAATTCGTGCATCTCCGCGCGCACCCAGTGCACCGCGAACGAAACCAGCCGCACGCCCTGGTCGGGATCAAAGCGCTTCACCGCCTTCATCAGGCCGATGTTGCCTTCCTGGATCAGGTCGCCCATGCCCAGGCCGTAGCCCTGGTAGCCGCGGGCCACGTGCACGACGAAGCGCAGGTGCGAGACGACGAGGGCCTTGGCGGCTTCCAGGTCTTCTTCTTCGCGGAACTTGCGCGCCAGCGCCTGCTCGTCCTCGACGGTGAGCACGGGCACGCGGTTGACCGCGGAAATGTAGGCGTCCAGCGAACCCAGCGCACTCGGGATCGGCAGGTTGTTCGCGATCAGGGCAGTGGTCATCGATTCCTCTTTCATGGGCTGGAGTTTAGCACTCGGACTATTCGAGTGCTAAATAGGCCGGAAGTTCCCAGTCCGTTCCATTCATGGAACAGCCAGCTTCCCGCCCGTGGAAGGAATCTGGGGACGCAACAGCGGGCTTCAAGCCCCCGCCAGCAGGGCCTCGACCTCGGCCCGCGGCGGCAGCGCCCAATCGATCGGGGCCTGCCGGGCGCCCTCGAGCCAGCGGTTGGCCTTGCCGAAGTGGCCGCAGCCCAGGAACCCCCGGTAGGCCGACAGCGGCGAGGGGTGCGGGGCCCGCAGCATGCAGTGCCGTCGCGGATCCACCAGTTTGCCCTTGGCCTGGGCATAGCTTCCCCACAGCATGAACACCAGGCCTTCCCGCTCGCGGTCCAGGGCCTGGACGATGGCGTCGGTGAAGCCTTCCCAGCCCTTGCCCTGGTGGGCGCCGGCCTTGCCCTCCTCCACCGTCAGCACGGCGTTGAGCAGCAGCACGCCCTGCCGGGCCCAGGACAGCAGGCAGCCGTGGTCGGCCGGTGCGATGCCCAGGTCGGCGTGGAGCTCTTTGTAGATGTTCTGCAGCGACGGCGGCACGGGCACGCCCGGCAGCACCGAGAAGCACAGGCCGTGGGCCTGGCCGGCGCCGTGGTAAGGGTCCTGGCCCAGGATCACCACCTTCACCCGGTCGAAGGGCGTGGCCTCGAGCGCAGAGAAGATGCGCGGCCCGGGCGGGAATACGTGCTTGCCGCGCGCTTTTTCCCGACGCAGGAAGGCGCCGAGTTCGCGCATGTCGGGACGCTGCAGGGTGTCGCCGACGCGGGCCTTCCAGGAAGGCTCCAGGCGGACGCGGCCCTCGTCGGGCACGTGCTGGTCGGCCACGCCTTAGTTGCCGAGCTTCTCGCGCAGCATCCGGCCCACGCGCAGCTGGAACAGCAGCTTGGTGATCAGCAGGCGCTCTTCGATGGGCTTTTGCACCAGGTCGTTGGCGCCTTCGCGCAGCAGGTCGCTCTGGTTGGCCGGGTTGGCGTCGCCGGTCATCACCAACACCGGCAGCAGGCCCTTGGCGTAGCCGAAATCGTGCCGGATCGAATGCAGCAGGTCCTTGCCGGTCAGTTCGCCCTTCAAGTACACGTCGGTGAGCACGATGTCGGGGCCCGGCACCTTGCCCTGCGCGCGCAGGGTTTCCAGGTGCGCGATGGCGTCCTCGACGCCGGTGGCGTGGGTGACGGTGAGGTTGTGCTTCTCGAGCATGCGGCGGGTGGCCATGGCGACCACGCGGCTGTCCTCGACGTAAAGCACCTCGCCGCCGGCCTCGGACTCGGGCGCCACGTAGCCCTTGATGAAGGCGGCCAGGGCGTTGAAGCCCAGCGCCTTGTCGAAGTAGTCGGTGACGTCGTCGCTGATCGAGCGGCTTTCCAGCCGCTCCTGCACGTCGCCCGAGACCACGATGATGGGGATGTAGGCCTGCGGCGTGTGCTCGCGCAGGTAGCGGGCCAGGTCGAGGCCATCCATGTCGGGCAGGCGCAGGGCGGTGGTAACCAGGTTGACGGCGCCGGCCTGCAGCGCGGCCTTGGCTTCCTCGCCCGTTTCGCAGCCGACGAACTCCAGCCCGGGCAGCTGCTGGCGCAGCACGCCTTCGATCATCTTGCGCACGACCTTCGACCCGTCCACGACCATGATGCGCGGCGAGCTGGTGTCGAAACTGCGGAAACTGGGGTTGCTCATTTCACACGTCCACGGGACGGGTCCGACGTAGATGATGCCCGGTTGCGAGCCACGCGCCCAGCCACCCCATCAACGCCGACCCGGCCAGGAGGATCAGGCTGCCGCGCAGCCCGGGGCCCGACAGGTCGAATTGCGTGCCATAGCTGGCCACCAGGGCCGACAGGCGACCCTGCATCAGCAGCCCGGCCACCGCCAGCAGCAGGCCGGCCAGCACGCCGGCGGCCAGCCCGTACCAGGCGCCCAGGTAAAGGAACGGGCGGCGGACAAAGGCATCGGTGGCGCCCAGGTGCTGCAGCACGGCGATTTCCTCGCTGCGCGCGCCGATGTCCAGGCGCACCGTGTTGCCCACCACCAGCAGCACGCCCAGGCCCAGCAGCACCGCCACCACCTGCACCACGCGCTCGCCGAAGGCCAGCCAGGCCGACAGGCGCTGCCGCCACGCGGCGTCGTGCTGGACGATGTCGGCCTGCGGCAGCTGGCGCAGGTCGGCGGCCAGGGTGTCGCCGTCGCCCTTGGGCTGCACCACCAGCACGGTCGGCAGCGGGTTGTCCTCAAGCACGTCCAGTGCACCGGCCAGGTCGCTCATCGCGCGGAACTCGGCCAGGCCTTCGTCCGGGGTGCGGACACCCACCGCCACCACGTCGGCGCGCGCGCCGATGCCGTCCGCGAGCTCGCGCGCCTGCGCCACGGTGACCTCGGGCTTGAGGAACACGCCGATCTCGCGCGACTCGGTGACGCTGCCGGAAAAGCGCTCGATGTTGCCCAGCGCCATGCCCAGGCCCAGCGGCAGCGCCAGCGCGATCGCCATGACGCCCACGGTGAGCCCGGTAGCCACCGGGCGCGCGGCGAGGCGGCCCAGGCTGGAAACCAGCGAATACAGGTGCTGTTCGCGCCAGGCGCGCAGGCGGCTGCCCAGCCCGCCGGCCTTCTTGCGCTCGGCGGCCGCGGGTTTGGCGCGGGTGTCGCCCTTGGCGCTCATGCCGCGAGGTCCTCGGGCGAAATGTCGTCGGCCAGCCGGCCGTGGTCGAGCACCAGCACGCGGCGGCGCATGCGCTTGACCAGCGCCAGGTCGTGGCTGGCGACGATCACCGTGGTGCCCAGCGCCGGCAGCGAGGCGAACAGCTGCATGATCTCGGCCGCCAGCTGCGGGTCGAGGTTGCCGGTGGGTTCGTCGGCCACCAGCAGTTGGGGCTGGGCGATGATGGCCCGGGCGATGCCCACGCGCTGCTGTTCACCGGTGGAAAGCTGCATCGGCAGCGAGCGCTCGCGTTCGCCCAGGCCGACCTTGTCGAGCATGGCGCGCACGCGCTTGCCCACTTGTGCACCCGGCGTGCCGGCGATCAGCAGCGGCAGCGCCACGTTGTCGTAAACGCTGCGGTCGGTGAGCAGGCGGTGGTCCTGGAACACCACGCCCACCTGACGGCGGTGCAGCGGCACCTTGCCGCCGCGGACCTTGGCCAGGTTGCGTTCGTTCACCAGCACGGTGCCGCGGCTGGGCCGCTCCGACAGGTGCACCAGCCGCAGCAAAGTGCTCTTGCCTGCGCCGGAGTGGCCGGTGACGAAGAGCATTTCGCCTTCCTCGACGCTGAAGCTGACCTCGCTCAGCGCGGGCGCGCTTCCGGGGTAGGCCTTGGTGACGTTGTCGAAGCGGAGCAGGGCCATGCGCGGCGGGCGGCGGTGGGGGTCAGTGGCCGGTGGGCGGCGTGCGCTTCACCAGCGAGCGCAGGCCGGCTTTCAGGCGGCCCAACAGCGAAGGCTTTTCGCCCGGGGCCGGCGCCTTCGCCGCAGCGTCGGGCGAGCGCGACTTGGCGCCGGCGTCCGCCGGCGCGCCGTCAACCACCGGGCGGCCGCCGCGACGGCGGCGACGCTTGCGCTCCGGCGCGGTCGGATCCACCTGCATGGGCGAAGACGGCGCGGGGCGCTGCGCCGGGCGCGTGGGGTCCACCGGCGCCTCGACCACCGGCGGCAGGGCCGCTTCGGCCACGGCCGGCTTGCGCTCACGCTGGGCACCGGGGCGCGGGCCGCTGCGCTCGCGGGAACCGCCGCCGGGACGGCCGGCATCGCGACCGCCGCTGCCGCTGCGGCCGCCGCGGGTCACGCCGCGGCGCTCGTCCTCGGCCGCCTTGGCTTCGCGCACTTCACGGAAAATGGCGCTGACGCTTTCGCCCTCTTCCTCGCCTTCGACCTTTTCGCGCGGCGCGCGCGGCCTGGCCACCAGCAGGTCGGCCTCGACCGCGGCCACCGGCAGCTTCTGCTCGATGAAGGCCTCGATGTCGGGCAACGACATGGCGTAGCGCTCGCAGGCGAAGCTGATGGCGTCGCCCTCGGCACCCAGGCGGGCGGTGCGGCCGATGCGGTGCACGTAGTCCTCGGCGTCGAACGGCAGGTCGTAGTTGTAGACGTGCGACACGCCGTCGATGTGCAGGCCGCGGGCGGCCACGTCGGTGGCCACCAGGATGTCGAGCTGGCCCTTCTGGAACCGCGCCAGCAGGGTTTCGCGCTTCTTCTGCGGCACGTCGCCCGACAGCACGCCGACGCGGAAGCCGGCGCGTTCCAGGCCGCGCGCCACGCGCTCGACCCAGACCTTGGTGTTCACGAACACCATCGTGCGGTGGCCCTCGCTGCGGGTCAGCAGGCCGATCAGCAGCGGGATCTTCTCTTCGTCGGCCGGGAAATAGACCAGCTGGCGGACCTTGGCGTTGGTGATGAACTCGGACTCGACCACGAGCTTCTCGGGCTCGTTCATGTGTTCGTAGGCCAGCTCCAGCACGCGGTGGCTGAGGGTGGCGGAGAACAGCAGGGTCTGGCGCTCGGTGCGGATGGGCATGCGGCGCAGCAGGAAGCGGATGTCCTTGATGAAGCCCAGGTCGAACATGCGGTCGGCTTCGTCGAGCACGCACACTTCGCAGGCGTGCAGGGAAACGACCTTGCTCTGCTTGACGTAGTCGATCAGGCGGCCGGGGGTGGCGATGATCACGTCCACGCCCTGCTGCAGCAGTTCGCGCTGCTTGTCGTAGTCCACGCCGCCGTATACCAGGGCGAAGCGCAGGCCGACGTCGGCGCCGAACTTCACCGCGTCCTTGTGGATCTGGATGGCCAGCTCACGGGTGGGCGCCAGGATGAGCGCGCGCGGGTCCTCGGGCTTGCGGTCGGCCAGGGCCGGGCGGGTCAGCAGCCGGTTCATCAGCGCGACCAGGAAGGCCAGGGTCTTGCCGGTGCCGGTCTGGGCCTGGCCGGCGACATCGCGGCCGGCGAGGGCCAGCGGCAGGGTCAGGGCCTGGATCGGCGTGCAGCGGGTGAACCCGGCGGCTGCCAGTCCGGCCTGGAGCGCCGGGTGCAGTTCGAAGTTGGAAAAAGGGATATCAGTCAGGGGCTTGTCGGACATTGGACTCTCTGGATGCGCGTCTCTGCGCTTGCGCGGGTTGCCCGGGGGTCGCAAACTCGGCGCGTCCGGGAGTACCGCTGGCGGTTGATTTACTTTCGTCAGCGCCCCAGTTTAACTCAATAGGCGGCCGCAACCGGCCGCGTCCCCAAGCGAATCAGGAGTTTGAAGGCATGAGCGACCAGGTAGTGCACGTGGGCGATAGCGACTTCGAGGCCCAGGTACTCAAGTCCGACACCCCGGTTTTGGTGGATTTCTGGGCCGAGTGGTGCGGTCCCTGCAAGATGATCGGTCCGATGGTGGACGAGCTGGCCGGCACCTACGCGGGCAAGGTCAAAGTGGTGAAGATCAATATCGACCAGAACCCGCAGACGCCGCGGCAGTACGCCGTGCGCGGCATCCCCACCCTGATGTTGTTCAAGGACGGCAAGGTGCACTCCACCCAGGTCGGCGCGGTGGGCAAGGCCCAGCTCGCGCAGTTCATGGACAAGGCTCTTTGAGGCCTTCCGCCCCGGCCCCGGCCGGGGCATGGGTGGCCACGCGGGTTGTCGCCGCGGCCCCGCCGGTGTTAGCGTTACGTCACTGAGGCGCTTTGTGCGCCCCCTCTTCTAGCA
>QBLY01000029.1 GCA_003241895.1 Lysobacteraceae bacterium | reverse complement strand
GGTCGAGGAAGTCGACGCCGCGGCGAAGGTGGGGGATGACGATCGATCCGCCCACCACCAGGGCCACGCTGAAGGCCTCGAAGAACTCGTCCCGGTTGACGCCGGCGTCCTTGCACTGGGCGATGTGGTAGCTGATGCAGTCGTCGCAGCGCAGCACCATCGACGCCACCAGGCCCAGCAGCTCCTTGGTCTTGAGATCGAGCGCGCCGGCCTTGTACGTCTGGGTGTCGAGCGCGAAGAAGCGCCGCACCACCTGGTTGTCCTGGCCCAGGATGCGTTCGTTCATGCGTACCCGGAAGTCGGTGAATTCCTGCACCCGGTCGTCGGCCGGACCGGTCATGCGTCGCCCTCCAGCAGCGGCTTCAGGCCGCCGGCGCGATCGAGCGCCACCAGGTCGTCGTAGCCGCCCACATGCCGGTCGCCGATGAATATCTGCGGCACCGACGTGCGCCTGGCTTCATGCAGCATCTTGGCCCGGGCAGCAAGGTCGTTGTCGACCCGCACCTCCTGCCAGCTGGCGCCGCGCGCCTTGAGGAAATTCTTGGCCGCCACGCAGTAGGGGCAGACGGCGGTGGTGTAGATCGTGATGGTGGGCACGTGCGTTCTCCGTTGACCCGCCAAGTGTGGCGGCGGTGGCCGCGCATTGCCAGCCGCGACGCGCAACGCTGAGGGCTGCGCGCGGCCCGCATTAACCCGGGATTCACCCGCGCGACAGCGGCCTGGCGGTATCCTCGGGCTTCCCCAGTGTGGAGTCGCCGTGCGCATCCTGCTCCCCTTCGCCGCCCTCAGCCTGGCCCTCGGGCTGGCCTGTGGCGCACGTGCGCAGGACGCCAGCCTGCCAGATATCGGTTCGTCGGCCGGCGAGCTCATCGACCCGTCGCTGGAAGCCCAGTACGGCGCCTACACCCTGTATGAACTGCGCCGCCTGGGCCTGGTCCTGGACGACCCGCTGGTGGACGACTGGCTGCACGACATGGGCTTTCGCCTGGCCGCGTCCAGCGAAACGCCGCGGCAGTCGTTCACTTTCTTCATGATGCGCGACCGCCAGATCAATGCCTTCGCCACCTTGGGCGGCTACATCGGGGTGAACGCCGGCCTGGTGATCACGGCCGAAACCGAGGCAGAGGTGGCTGGCGTGGTGGCGCACGAGATCGCCCACGTCAGCCAGCGCCACGTGCTGCGCGCGGTTGAGCGCGCCAAGAAGGACCAGATCCCGATCCTGCTGGCCATGATCGGCGCCATTGCGGCATCGCAGGCAGCCGGCAGCAGCAGCGCCGAAAGCACCAATTCTGGTTCGAACGCCACGGCGGCCGCGATCACCGGCGCCATGGCGCTGATGGCGCAGCGCCAGATCGACTACACCCGGTCCAACGAATCCGAGGCCGACCGCGTCGGCATCCAGACCCTGGCCCGCTCGGGCTACGAGCCCAACGGCATGGCTGATTTCTTCGAGCGCATGCAGAAGGCCAACCGCGGCAACAGCGGCGGCTACCAGGTCCCCGAATACCTGCGCAGCCACCCGGTTACCAGCACCCGCATCAGCGAGACGCGCCAGCGGGCACAGAAGCTGGTTGCCGAGCGGCCCGCGCCCACCGCGACCTCCCGCGCCCCGGCCAGCCTGCTGTTGCCCAGCTTCTACAGCCTGGCTGGCGAAACGGGCGCAGGGCTGGGCGAGAACTTCGGCTGGGTCCGGGAGCGCCTGCGCGTGCTCAGCGCCAAGGACCCGGCGACCGCACTGCGCGAGTACCGCGCCCTGGCGCGTGCGCCTGGCGCGCGCACCGGCGACCCCCAGCGCTACGGCCTGGCCCTGGCGCAGATGCGTGGCGGCTATCCGGCCGAAGCGGAGGCCACCCTGGACGACCTGCTGCTGCGCCATCCCCAGCACCTGTGGCTGCAGCTGGCCCGGGCCGAGGCGGCGGCCGTTTCAGGCCGCAAGGCCGTGGCCGGCGAGCGTTTCGACGCCCTGCTGGCCCGCCACCCCGACAGCCGCCCGGTGCGCCTGACCTACGCCCAGGCGCTGGGTGAAGTAGCCACTCCGGCCTCGGGCCGCCGGGCGCAGGAAGTGCTGCGGCCACTGCTGGCCTCCAGCGCCGAGGATCCCTTGTTCCAGCGCAGCTTCGCCCGCGCCAGCGAGCTGGCCGGGGACATCGTGCGGGCCGGCGAGGCGTACGCCGAGGCGGCCTACCTCAACGGCCGCGCCGTGGACGCCCTCAACCAGCTGGCCGGCCTGATGAAGCGCGACGACCTGGACTACTACCAGCGTGCCCGCATCGAGGCCCGCATGGCCGCCATCACGCCGATGGTGCTGGAAATGGACCGCCAGGGCATCCGCCCCGAGGAACAGAAGCCCGACCGGCAATAGGCCGGGCCGGGCCTGTCACGACCCGGTCACAAAAGTTTTATCTACTTGCACCACGGCCCTCCCGGTGACACGGTAACCCTGTGCAGAAACGTATCCTGATCGTCGACGACGAACCCGCCATCCGCGAGATGGTGGCCTACGCCCTGCGCAAGGGCGATTACGAGCCGGTGCACGCCGGCGATTCGCGCGAAGCCCAGACCGCCATTGCCGAGAAGGTCCCCGACCTGATCCTGCTCGACTGGATGCTGCCGGGTTCCAGTGGCCTGGAGCTGGCCCGACGCTGGCGCAAGGACGAACTGACCCGCGACGTGCCGATCATCATGCTGACCGCAAGGGGCGAAGAAAACGACCGGGTCAGCGGCCTTGAATCGGGCGTGGACGACTATGTGGTCAAACCCTTCTCGGCGCGCGAGCTGCTGGCGCGCATCCGGGCCGTGATGCGCCGCTCGCGCGACGACGAGGATGACGGTTCCGTGACCCTCGCCGGGCTGCGCATCGACGGCGCCGCGCACCGCGTCTTCGCCGGCGACCAGCCCCTGCACGTGGGACCCACCGAATACCGCCTGCTGCACTTCTTCATGACCCACGCCGAGCGCGTGTACACCCGCACCCAGCTGCTCGACCATGTCTGGGGCGGCAATGTGTACGTGGAGGAGCGCACGGTGGACGTGCACATCCGCCGCCTGCGCAAGGCGCTGGAGCCGTTCCGCCTTGATGACCGGGTGCAGACGGTGCGCGGTTCGGGCTACCGGTTCTCCGCGTCGGTCGCCTGATTGATGGCAGCCCGCCGGCCATGAGCGTTCCGATGATGCTGGAGCTGGCCTGGCGCCAGTCGTTGATCCGGCTGCTGCTTTACTACGGCGCGACCCTGGGCATCGGGCTGCTGCTGGGCGAGCCCTGGTGGGCGCTGGGCATCGCCACCGCCCTGCTGGCGGCGCGCGCCTACTGGCGCCTCTATCGGGTGCTGCGCTTCCTGGACTGGCGCAAGCAGCTGCGCACGGTGGACGGGAAAGGCCTGTGGGCGGCTCTGGAAACGCTGATCCACCGCCGCCAGACCGAAAACCACACCCGCAGCCGGCGCCTGGTGCGGCTGCTGCGCGCCTATCGCCAGGCCGCCACCGCCATGCCCGACGGCGCACTGGTCATCCAGCGCCGCGACGGGCAGCTGGTGTGGTTCAACAAGACCGCACGGCACCTGCTGGGCCTGCGCTATCCGCAAAGCCTGGCCACGCCGCTGCTCGACAGCTTCCCCGGGCAGCCGCGCGTACGCGACTGGCTGGCCGCCGGCCAGACCGACGACCCGCTGACCGACCTGGCCAGCCCGGCCGACCCGCTGGTGCGCATCAGCCTGAGGCTGATCCCTTACTCGCCCACCCAGTGGCTGGTGGTGGTGCGCGATGTCACCAAGCTGATGCGGCTCGAACAGATGCGCCGCGACTTCGTCGCCAACGTATCGCACGAACTGCGCACGCCGCTGACGGTGGTGCACGGCTACCTGGACATGATCGAGCCCGAGGAACACCCCGACCTGGCCGTGATGGTCGAGGAAATGCGCCGCCAGTCGCAGCGCATGACCCAGCTCGTGGAGGACCTGCTGACCCTGTCGCGGCTCGAGGCGCAGGAGCACCTGCCCGAGGAACCGCTGTCCATGGCGTCGCTGTTGGTCACCCTGCGCCGGGAGGCCGAGGCGCTCAGCCAGGGCCGGCACACCATCCGGGTCGAGGACACGGCCGGCACGGACCTCACCGGCTCGGCCAAGGAGCTGCACAGCGCGTTCTCGAACCTGGTCAGCAACGCGGTGCGCTACACGCCCACCGGCGGCGAGATCACCATCCGCTTCGAACGCACCGCTGACGGCGGAGCCCGGCTGGCCGTGCGCGACAGCGGCTACGGCATCCCGGCCCAGCACCTGCCGCGCATTACCGAACGGTTCTACCGCGTGTCCACCAGCCGGTCGCGCGAGTCAGGCGGCACCGGCCTGGGACTGTCGATCGTCAAGCACGTGCTCAACCTGCACCAGGGTTGGCTGGAGATCGAAAGCGAAGTCGGCAAGGGCAGCACCTTCGCCTGCGTGTTCGGCCCGCACCGGGTGCGCGCCCGCGACGGCACCGGCGCCTGATCGCCCAGCGACCGACCCGGCCGGCGTAAACTCGACCCTGACCCGGCCCGCACCCGCCGCCCAAGACCCGACCCGCACCGACCATGACCCCAGACACCCCCGACAACCTCGACCTGCACGCGCCCGAGCTCTACCTCAACCGCGAACTGTCGCAGCTGGAGTTCAACTTCCGCGTGCTGGCCCAGGCCCGCGACCCGCGGGTGCCGCTGCTCGAACGGCTCAAGTACCTGTGCATCTCGTGCACCAACCTCGACGAGTTCTTCGAGATCCGCGCCGCCACCGTGCGCACCGCCCAGCAGTTCGGTGGCCCGCTGCCGCCGGACGGCATCGCGCCCACGCGCGCCCTGGAGCTGATCCACGACAAGGCCGCGGCCCTGGTGGAGGAACAGTACCGCTACTGGAACGAAACGCTGCGCCCCGAACTCGGCGAAGCCGGCATCCGCATCCTGGGCCGCGAGTCCTGGAACGCCAAGCAAAAGCGCTGGCTGCACCGGTACTTCCTCGAGGAGCTGCTGCCGGTACTGTCGCCGCTGGGCCTGGACCCGGTGCATCCGTTCCCGCGCATCCTCAACAAATCACTCAACGTGGTGGTGGTGCTGGAGGGCAAGGACGCCTTCGGGCGCCACGGCGGCATGGCCATCGTGCGCGCGCCGCGCTCCCTGCCCCGCATCATCAAGCTGCCGCCAGAAGTGTCGGGCGGTGAACATGATTTCGTGCTGCTCTCGGCCGTGCTCACCGCCTTCGTGGACGACCTGTTCACCGGCATGAAGGTCAAGGGCGCCTACCAGTTCCGGGTTACCCGCAACTCCGAGCTGTTCGTGGACGAAGAGGAAGTGGAGAACCTGGCCAGCGCACTCAAGGACGAGCTCGCCAGCCGCGGCTTCCGCCCTGCCGTGCGCCTGGAGATCGCCGAACACTGTCCCAAGTCCATCCTCAACATCCTGCTGCAGAACTTCGGCCTCACCGAGAACGCCGTCTACCGCATCAACGGCCCGGTGAACCTCAACCGCGTGACCCAGGTCTACGACCTGGTGAACCGCCCCGAGCTGAAGTTCCGCCCGTTCCGCCAGCTGCCGGCCGACCTCGACGAGGACACGCCGTTCAAGTCCATCCGCGCCGGCGACGTGCTGCTGCACCATCCCTACCAGAGCTTCCAGTCGGTGCTCGACCTGCTGCAGTCGGCCGCCAACGACCCCGACGTGCTGGCGATCAAGCAGACGCTGTACCGCACCGGCAAGGACAGCAAGATCATCGACCACCTGATTACCGCTGCCCGCAACGGCAAGGACGTGACGGTGGTGGTGGAGCTGCGCGCGCGCTTCGACGAAGAAGCCAACATCCGCCTGGCCGACCAGCTGCAGGAAGCCGGCGTGCAGGTGATGTACGGCGTGGTGGGCTTCAAGACCCACGCCAAGATGATGTTGATCGTGCGCCGCGAGGGCAGCAAGCTGCAGCGCTACGTGCACCTGGGCACCGGCAATTACCACGCGGGCACCGCGCGGCTGTATACCGACATCGGCCTGATGACCGCCAACGCGGACATCGCCGCCGACGTGCACGACATCTTCCACCAGCTGTCGGGCCTGGCGCCCAAGATCAAGCTGCGCAAGCTGCTGCAGTCGCCGTTCACGCTGCACAAGGGCCTGCTCAAGAAGATCGAGCAGGAGGCGAAGAACGCCCGCAGCGGCAAGGGCGGGCACATCATCGCCAAGATGAACGCCATCAACGAACCGCACGTCATCCGCGCACTGTACGAAGCGTCGCAGGCCGGCGCGAAGATCGAACTGATCGTGCGCGGCGCCTGCTGCCTGCGCCCGGGCGTACCGGGCGTGTCGGACAACATCACGGTGCGGTCGGTGATTGGCCGCTTCCTCGAGCACAGCCGGGTGTACTGGTTCGCGAACGGCGGCAAGCCCGAGATTTTCTGCTCCAGCGCCGACTGGATGGAGCGCAACCTGCTGCGCCGGGTCGAAACCTGCTTCCCGATCCTGGACCCGGCGCTGGCAAAGCGGGTTTTCGAAGAAGAACTGGGCAATTACCTGTCCGACAACCTCAACGCCTGGCAGCTGCGCGAAGACGGCAGCTATGACCGGGTGTCTCCGGCCGAGGGCGAGATGCCCTACTCTGCCCAGGGCGCGCTGCTCGCCAAACTCTGCGGATGATCCTTGATGCCCACTGACGCCGAGCAGCCCCTGAAGGACGGAGAACTGCTTGCAGCCATCGACCTTGGCTCCAACAGCTTCCACATGGTGGTGGCCAGCTACACGATGGGCCAGCTGCGCATCGTCGACCGCATCAAGGAAAGCGTGCGCCTTGCCGAAGGCCTGGACGGCCGGGGCGGCCTGAGCCCCGACGTGATGCCGCGCGCGCTGGAGTGCCTCGCCCGGTTCGGCCAGCGGCTTCGCGCCATCCCGCCCCATCGCGTGCGCGCCATCGCCACCAACACCGTGCGCGCACTGAGCAACCCGCGCATCTTCCTGATGCCGGCCGAGACCGCACTCGGCCACGCCATCGACGTGGTGGCCGGCCGCGAGGAAGCCCGCCTGATCTACCAGGGCGTGGCCAGGGGCAGCCCACCGGCGGAAGGCAAGCGGCGGCTGGTCATGGACATTGGTGGCGGCTCGACCGAGTTCATCATCGGCCAAGGCTACGAGGCGGTGGAGCGCGAAAGCCTGCAAATGGGTTCTATCGCCACCACCCGGCGTTTCTTCGCCGACGGCCAACTGTCCAAGAAGCGGTGGAAGGAAGCGCGCACCGAGATCACCGCCGAATTCCAGCAGTTCGCCAGCGCCTATCGCGCCCGCGGCTGGCATGACGCGATGGGCTCGTCGGGCACCATCAAGGAAATCTGCGACATCTCCATCGCCATGAAGCTGACCAAGGTTTCTATCACCCCGGAAAGCATCGACGCCATTCGCGAGCGGCTGCTGGGTTTCGACCGGCTCGAGGACATCCGCCTGCCCGGGCTTTCATCCGAACGCCGCCCGATCATCGCCGGCGGCCTGTTGGTGCTTGACGCGGCCTTCGCCGAGCTGGGCATCACGCGCATGCACATCAGCGACAACGCGCTGCGCGAAGGCGTGCTTTACGACCTGATCGGTCGCGCCAGCGATACCGATCCGCGCGAGTCGTCCATCGCCTCGATGAGCAGCCGCTACGGCGTGGACGCCGCGCAGGCGACCCGGGTCGAGTCCACGGCGCTGGCGCTGTTCGAACAGGCGGAAGCCGACTGGGCGCTGGAGCCCGACGATCGCCGCCTGCTGTCGTGGTCGGCGCGCATCCACGAATTGGGCCTGGCCATCGCCCACAGCCAGTACCACCAGCACGGCGCCTACGTGTTGGAACACTCCGACATCGCCGGCTTCTCGCGCACCGAACAGCAGATCCTGGCCGCGCTGGTGCGCAACCACCGCCGCGCGCTCAGCCAGGGCAGCTTCAACAAGCTGCCCGACCGCCTGGTGGCCACCACCCAGCGCTGCACCCTGCTGCTGCGCCTGGCAGTGCTGCTGCACCGCAGCCACGACCGCGACCCGCTGCCCGACGCCCGCCTTGACGTGGATGGCGACACCCTCACGCTGGGCCTGCCGGGGCGCTGGCTGGAAAATCATCCGCTCACCCGGTCCAACCTGGACACCGAGCGCGACTACCTGCAGGACATCGGCTACACGCTGGAACTCCGGAGCGACTGAAGCCCGCGCGGGCGTCACATGGTTGCCATGGCCCGGTCATGCCGCTGGCATGTGCCGGCGCGAGAGTGGCGGTCATGGACAGACTGCTGCATGTCGAACTGGTCACTGAAACCTATCCGCCCGACGTCAACGGCGTGGCCCTCACCGTGCAGTCTCTGGAACGCGGCCTGCGCCAGCTCGGCCACGGCGTGGGCGTGGTGCGCCCCCAGCGCGACGACGAAAGCCCGCGGCCCGACCCCGACGTGATGCTGGTGGAGGGCGCGCCGATACCGCGCTACCCGGGCCTGCGCTTCGGCCTGCCCGCCGGCAAGCGGCTTACGGCGCGCTGGCAGGCGCAGCGACCCGATGCGGTCTACATCGCCACTGAAGGTCCGCTCGGCTGGTCTGCCCTGCGCGCCTGCCGGCGCATGGGCATCCCGGTGGCCACCGGCTTCCACACCCGCTTCGACGACTACGTGGGCCGCTACGGCGCCGGCTTCCTCAGCCCCTGGGTGTTCTCGTGGCTGCGCCGCTTCCACAACAAGGCCGACGCCACCCTGGTGCCGACCCGCGAACTGCAGGAGTCACTGGCCCAGCAGGGCTTCCGCCACGTGGTGCGCTTGGGCCGCGCGGTGGACACCCGCGAATTCCACCCGGCCTGGCGCGACACGTCGCTGCGCGAGGCCTGGGGCGCCGGCGGCGGTCCGGTGGTGCTCAGCGTCGGCCGCATCGCACCCGAGAAGAACCTGCCGCTGGCCGTGCGCTGCTTCCGCCGGCTGCAGCAGGCGCGCCCCGATGCCCGCTTCGTTTGGGTCGGCGACGGCCCCGCGCGAGCCGAGCTGCAGGCCGCCAACCCCGACTTCATTTTCACCGGCGTGCAGCGCGGTGAAAGCCTGTCGCGCCATTTCGCCAGCGCCGACCTGTTCTGCTTCCCCAGCCTGTCGGAAACCTTTGGCAACGTGACCCTGGAAGCCATGGCCAGCGGCCTGGCCACCGTGGCGTTCGACTACGGCGCGGCGCGCGAGCACCTGCGTGACGGGCTGCACGGCGCCACGGCCGCCTTCGGCGCCGAGGACGATTTCCTGGAAGCGTTCCACGCCACGGCGCTGCGGCCCGACCTGGAAGCGCTGGGCGCCGCCGGTCGCCAGGCGGTGCTGCATTTGAACCCGGGCCAGGTCGCATCGGACTTCGCCGGGCTGCTGGCGGCCCTCAACGACCGGCGACAGGCGGCATGAGCACCCGCACCCGCCAAGTGGATTCGCGCGAACACGGCTGGTGCCTGGCCGCCAACCGCTGGTGCGCGCGCGGCGTGGTGCGTGCTTACTTCCGAGGCGTCAGCCGACTGGGCGACGGCGCGTTCTGGTACGCGCTGATGGTGGGCCTGGTGCTGCTGGACGGCTGGCGCGGCCTGGACGCGTCGGCGCAGCTGGCGGCCACCGGCGCCGTCGCGCTGATCCTCTACCGCAAGCTCAAGCGCTGGACCAAGCGCCCGCGCCCGTGCGCTGCCGACAGCCGCATCTACGCCTGGATCGCACCGCTGGATGAATTCAGCTTCCCGTCGGGCCACACGCTGCACGCGGTGTCGTTCACCGTGGTGGCCGTGGCGCACTACCCGGTGCTGGCCTGGCTGCTGCTGCCGTTCGCGGCCAGCGTGGCGATCTCGCGCGTGGTGCTGGGCCTGCACTACCCCAGCGACGTTCTGGCCGCCACCGGGATCGGCATCGGGCTGGCTACGCTGTCGCTGTGGATCAGCCCCGTGCTGGCCTGAGGCCGCACTACGCCGCGGACGCGGCGCTGGGCGACCGGGTTCATTTGGCGGCCTGCCGCCCGATCCAGGCGTCCACGCGGCGCTCGAGCAGCGCCAGCGGCAGGTCGCCGCCGGTCAGCACCAGGTCGTGGAAATCGCGCAGGCTGAACTTCGGTCCCAGCGCGGCCTTGGCCTTCTCGCGCAGCGCCAGGATCTTGTTCATGCCGACCTTGTAGGCCAGGGCCTGGCCCGGCATCACCAGGTAGCGCTCGATCTCGGCCACCACGTCGGTGTCGGGCATGCCGGTCTTCTCGAGCATGTAGGCGATGGCCTGTTCGCGGGTCCAGCGCTTGTCGTGCAGGCCGGTGTCCACCACCAGCCGCACCGCGCGGAACATCTCGGCCTGCAGGCGCCCCAGGTTGTCCAGAGGGTCATCCTGCAGCCCGATTTCCCAGGCCAGCCGCTCGCTGTAAAGCGCCCAGCCTTCGGAGAAAGCAGTGAACGGCAGCAGCTTGCGGAAGGTCGGGACGTCCGTGAGCTCCTGCTGGATCGTGGTCTGGAAGTGATGTCCCGGGATGGCCTCGTGGATGGCCAGCGTGCGCATGCCAAAGCGCGCCACCTCGGCCGTGTTGCGCAGGTTGATCGAGAAGATGCCCGGGCGTGCGCCGTCCATCGACGGCGGGTTGTAGTAGGCGCCCGGCGCGGTTTTTTCCCGGAACTCGGGCACGCGCTCCACCGTGACGCCCTGCTTGGGGCGCACATGGAAGTACGGGCCGATGCCGGCGTCCACCTCGGCGATGATGCGGGTGAAGTCGGCGATGATCGCCGCGCGGCCTTCGTCGGTGTCCGGGTAGATCTGGTCCGGGCGCTTGGCGATGGCCTGCATGCGCTCGCCCACGCTGCCTTCGGTGAGGCCCTGGGCGACCAGGATGTCGTTCATCTGCGCCTGGATGCGCGCCACTTCGTCCAGGCCCAGCTGGTGGATCTGGGCGGGGGTCATGTCGGTGCTGGTGTGCATGCGCGCAGACCAGGCGTAATAGGCGGCGCCGTCGGGCAGCGCCCAGACGCCGTGGTTGCCGGTGGTCTTGGCCAGCAGCGTGTCGTAGTAGGCGATGAACTTGCCGTAGGCCGGGTACACCTGGCCGGTGATGGCGGTTTCGGCCTGCGCGAGCAGCGAGTCGCGCTCGCCGTCGGCCAGGGTGCCGACCGGCAGCTTGCCGAGTTTTTCGGCCAGCGAGGTGTAGAGGATGTTGTCCTTGGCCGGTGTCGCAGTGAAGGCGCGCATCTCGGCCAGCACTTTTTCCACCACGAAGGTGGGCGGCACGATGCCGGCGGTTTCGCGGGCGCGCAGGCCTTCCATCACCTGGTCCACCATCACCGGCGCCTTGCCCAGGCGGGCCAGGTAGCTTTCGGCGTCGCCGGAAGAGCGCACCCGGTGTTGGGTCGCCAGGAAGGTCGGGAAACCGTTCTGGATGCCGAACAGCTGGTTGAGCGGGTAGTCGTGGTGGCTGAAGCGCTCGCCTTCGACCTGGATGGACAGGAAGTAGTCGAGCACGTCGTAGGACAACTGGGCACTCTCGTCCAGCGCCGTGCGGTCGTAGCTGCGCAGCGTGGCGAGGTCATCGCGCAGCTTGGCCTGCGTCTTGGCCTCGCGCGCCAGGGACCGGTCGGTCAGGTCGTCGCTGTACCAGTCCAGCCAGGGCGGCAGGATGCCCAGGCTGCTGAGCATTTCCGGGTCGTCCACGGCGTACTCGATGAAAACCCGCTCGTAGAACCAGCCGATCTGCAGCGGCTTGCCGTACACCGTATGCAGCACCAGCGCGCTGGCCAGCACGAAGCCGGCCAGCAGCAGCCATCGGACGAATCGGAACAGGGTTTTCATCGGCAGGGCTCCCGGGGACTGCCGAAAGATATCAGAGGCGGCATGCCAGCCACCCTGCCGGACGCCTTGCCCTATAAACTGCCGGCATGAACTACCGACACGGCTTCCACGCCGGCAATCACGCGGACGTGCTCAAGCACCTGGTGCTGATAGCGCTGCTGGACGCGCTCAAGCGCAAGGAATCCGCTTTCTTCGTACTCGACACCCACGCCGGGCGCGGACGCTACGACCTGGCCGGCGGCCAGGCCACCAAGACCGGCGAGGCCAACGCCGGCATCCGCAAGCTCTGGGCCAGCAAGCCCACCGGCCCAGCCGCCCTGGCCAGCTACCTCAAGGCGGTGGCCGCCAGCCAGGCCGGCGCACCCGAAAGCTACCCGGGCTCGCCGCTGCTGGTGTCGCAGGCCCTGCGCCCGCAGGACCGGTTCGCCGCCTGTGAAGTGGTGGCCGACGAGGCCGCCGCGCTCAAGGCCCTGCTGGCCTCGGACCCGCACTCGCACGTTCACCACCGCGACGGCTACGCCGCCATCAAGGCCATGCTGCCGCCCAAGGACGGCGCCACCCGCCTGGGCCGCGCGCTGGTGCTGGTGGACCCGCCCTACGAAGCCCAGGAAGCCGAATACCCGCTGATCGTGGCCGCGTTGAGCGACGCCCTGCTGCGCTTCCCGCAGGCCATGTTCGCGGTCTGGTATCCGATCAAGCAGCGGCCCAGCCTGCACCCCTTCTTCCGCAAGGTGTCGAGCCTGCCGGCCAAGTCGGTGCTTGCGGTTGAGCTGCTGGTGCGACCCGACGACTCGCCGCTGCGCATGAACGGCAGCGGCATACTGCTGGTGAACCCGCCCTGGCAGATCGAGAAAGAGATTGAACCCGCGTTGAAACCCCTCGCCCAGGCCATGGGCGAATCCGGCGCTTCCTGGCGCCTCACCTGGTTGAAGCAAGACAAGGCCTGACCCATGCACCCGATCAAAGCGCGCCGCACCCGGTACAGCGAACGCGGCCCCGTGCCGCAGGACGTCATCAGCACCGTCGATTTCGAACTGCCGCCGCTGGCCGAAGGGCATGTGCGCGTGGCCGTGCTGGCCGCGCCGATCAACCCGTCCGACGTGCTCACCCTGACCGGCGAATACGGGATGCTGCCGCCGCTGCCCGCGGTCGGCGGCAACGAGGGCGTGGGGCGCGTGATCGAAGCCGCTGCCGACGTCGACACCCCGGCGGTCGGCACCGTGGTGCTGCTGCCGGTGGGCTGCGGCACCTGGACAACGCACCTGGACCTGCCGGCCAAGCACCTGGCGGTGCTGCCCTCGGGCGTCGACCCGGTGCAGCTGTCCATGCTCACCGTGAACCCGCCCACCGCGCTGCTGATGCTCACCGAATTCGTGGACCTGCAGGCGGGCGACTGGGTGATCCAGAATGCCGCCAATTCCGCCGTGGGCGGCTACCTGGTGCAGCTGGCCAAGCTGCGCGGCATCCACACCATCAACGTGGTGCGCCGAGCGTCGGCCATCGATGCGGTGAAGGCCAGCGGCGCCGAACACGTGGTGGTGGATGCCGAGGACCTGCCCAAGCGCGTGCATGCCATTACCGGCGGCGCCGCCGTGAAGCTGGCCATCGACTGCGTCGGCGGCACCAGCACCGAGAACCTCGCCCGCTGCCTGGTGGAGGGCGGCACGCTGGTGAACTACGGCGCGATGAGCGGCGAGCGCTGCATGATCTCACCGCGTTTCTTCGTGTTCCGCGACCTCACGCTGCGCGGCTTCTGGCTTTCGCAGTGGTTCAAGAAGGCCACGCCGGCGCAGCGCATGGCGGTGTTCGGCGAAATCGCCAAGCTCATCGCCGAGGGCAAGCTTGAGGCGCGGGTGCAGGCCACCTACGACCTGGACCATATCAAGCAGGCCGTACAGGCCGCCGCCAGCGGTGCCCGCGACGGCAAGATCGTGCTTGAACCCAACGGCCCGTCGCGCGCCGCGATCTGAATCCCGCAGTAAAAAAGGGGTCAGAGAATATTTGCGTTTGAAACGCAAATATTCTCTGACCCCTTTTTTTCGGGTGGGGTTATTCGTAGCGGAGGGCTTCGATGGGATCCAGGCTGGCGGCCTTGGACGCCGGCATGATGCCGAACACTACGCCCACCAGCGCCGAGAAGCCGGCGGCCGCCACGATCACCCACAGCGGCACCGAGGCCGGCGGGAAGCCGGGGATCAGGCTCGCCACGCCCAGACCGATGCCGATGCCCAGCACGATGCCGATGATGCCGCCCAGCAGGGCCAGCAGGCCGGCCTCGAGCAGGAACTGCACCAGGATGTCGCGCCGGGTGGCGCCCAGGGCCTTGAGGATGCCGATTTCGCGGGTGCGTTCGGTCACCGACACCAGCATGATGTTCATGATGCCGATGCCGCCCACCAGCAGCGAGATGCTGACGACGCCCGCCAGCACCGCGGTGGCGGTGGCGGTGATGCTTTCGAACTGCTTGACGAACGAATCGGCGGCTTCCACCCGGAAATCGTCCTCCTCGCCCGGCCGGATCTTGTGCGAAATGCGGATGGCGCGCTTGGTGCGCTCGCGCAGCGCTTCGACGTCCTCGAGTTTGAGCGCGGTGAAAGACACCGACATCTGCGGCTCGACGTTGTTGCCCGTCATCGCCCGGCCCACGTCGAACGGGATCAGCACGATGCTGTCCTGGTTGAAGCCGAAGATCTCGCCGCGCTTCTCCATCACCCCCACCACCTTGAACCACTCGGTGCCGACCCGGATGAACTCGCCGATCGGATCATCCGGCAGTTCCAGGTCCTCGATCACCTTGGCGCCGATCACTGCCACCCGGCGCCGGCCTACGTCGTCGCTGGCGACGATGAAGCGGCCCTTTTCAGGGTAGTTGCCGCGCACCGCCGGGTACTCGGCGGTGGTCGCCAGCACCTGCGGGTTGGCCGACCGGCCGCGATACCCGGCGGCGGCCAGCGGGATGAACATCGTCGGCACCACCTGGTCCACGCCGGCCACGCGGTAGCGCAGCGTGTCCACGTCGTTGAAGCTCAGGCGGTTCTCCTTGCCCACGCTGGCTTCGGCGAACGGCGTGTAGGCCCGCAGCGTCAGCGTGCTGCCGCCCAGGTCGGCGAACTGGTCGGAAATGGACTTTGAGAATCCCTGCACCAGCGACACCACCGCGATCACCGAGGCGGTGCCGATCAGGATGCCCAGCGTGGTGAGGAAGCTGCGCATGCGGTGACCCATCAGGCTGGTCAACGCGGCGCGGAAGGCTTCGATGAAGGCGTACATCAGTGGCCTCCCGGGACGGTGCCCATGACGCGGGGCGGATTGCGCGTGTCCTGGACGATCTTGCCGTCGTTCACGCGCAGGGTGCGTTCGCAGTAGGCGGCGATGTCGGGTTCATGCGTCACCACAACCACGGTCTGGCCGCTGCGGTGCACTTCGTCGAACAGCGCCATGATCTCGGCCGAGGTGCGCGAGTCGAGGTTGCCGGTGGGTTCGTCGGCCAGCAGGATGGACGGCTTGCCCACCAGCGCGCGCGCCACGGCCACGCGCTGGCGCTGGCCGCCCGACAGCTGGTTCGGGCGATGGCCCACGCGGTTGCCCAGGCCCACCTTCTCAAGCGCCTCGGTGGCCAGCGCCTTGCGTTCGGCGCGCGGCATGCCGCGGTACACCAGCGGCTGCATCACGTTCTCCAGCACCGTCAGGCGCGGCAACAGGTGGAAGCTCTGGAACACGAAGCCGATTTCCTGGTTCCGCACCTGGGCCAATTCGTTGTCGTTCATGGTGGAGGTGTCGCGGCCGTTGAGCACGTAGGTGCCTTCGCTGGGCGTGTCCAGGCAGCCGATGAGGTTCATCAGGGTGGACTTTCCCGAGCCGGAAGGGCCGATCAAAGCGACGTATTCATTTCGGCCGATGTGCAGGTCGACGCCGGCCAGGGCCATCAGCTCTTCCTCGCCCATCACGTAGCGCTTGACGATAGCGGTGAGTTGGATCATTCGCTGGAGACCTCGACCTCGACGGCGCCCTCGCCCTTGGCATCGCCTTCCTTGTTTTCTTCGATCTCGCCGATGCGCTCGCCCTCCAGCAGCCCGCGCACGGTCTTGCCGGGGCCGGTGACCACGCGGTCGCCCGCCTTGAGCCCCGAGGCGATGGCTTCCCACTTGTCGTCAGACAGGCCCACTTCGACCAGCACCTTGTGGGCCTGGCCGTCGCGATCAACCCAGACGAAGCGGGTGATCTTCTTGTCTTCGTCCACGTCGGTGCCCACGGCCTCCACCGGCACGGCCAGGGTGCGGCTGCCGTCGCCCAGGAAGATGTCCGCCCGTGCGCTCATGCCCGAGCGCAGCGCCGCGTCCTTGGGCGCCTCCAGCAGGGCCGTCACCTTGTACGAGCGGCCCTGGTTCTCCAGCGTCGGCGCCAGCGCGATCTGGTGCACCTTGCCCACCAGCGCCAGGTCGGGGAAGGCCGCGGCGTAGACGTTCACGTCCTGGCCGACGGCGATCTTGGCGATATCGGCCTCGTCCACCTTCAGCTCAGCCTGGATCGCCGAGGTGTCGGCGATCTTCATCAGCTGCGCGCCGGCGAAGGCGTTGGTGGAAGCGATGGCCGTTTCGCCGACCTTGATCGGCAGCGCCACGATGGTGCCGCTGATGGGCGAGAGGATGTCGGTCTTGCTGAACTGGTCGCGGGCCTCGCCCAGGATGGCGTCGGCACGGCGCAGGGCCTCCTCGCTGCTCTTGAGCTCGACCCGGTTGAGATCGCGGGCGTTGCGCAGGTCGTCGAATTCACTCTGGCCGATCATCTTGCGCTCGAACAGCTGGGCCCCGCGTTCGAGCTTCTTCTCGCCCAGCGCCAGCGCCAGCCGCTGCCGCTCGATGCTGATCACGCCCTGGCGGCGGCTGGCCTCCTCGCGCTCGATGGCGTTGCGGTAGGTTTCCGGGTCCAGCCGCAGCAGCAGCTGGCCCTGGGCCACCTTGTCGCCCTCTTTCACCAGGATCTCGCGCACCTTGGCCACCACCTCCGAGGTCAGGTTGACCTCGGTGAGGTAGGCCAGCACGCCCGAGGCCAGGATGGTGGGGCGGATGGCCTGTTCCGAGGCCACGGCGATGGTCACTTCCTTGCGCGAGTCCCCGCGCCCGGCCTTGATCAGCAGCGGGATGGCGATGACCGCGACAATGACCGCGGCGACAACGACTTTCTTGTTGAACTTCATGCGTGGGTCCGGGAAAGAGTAAGGCTCAGAGCAGCGCGAACAGCGCCATGACGCCGTAGATCACGATCGACGGCAGCAGCACCACGCCCAGGGCCTGGCCCCAGCCGGTGCGGAACCAGGTCTTCCAGCCCAGCGCGGCCAGGAACCACACCCAGAAATTGAGCAGGCTGAACGACTTCGCCAGGCGGCTCCAGTCGTGGTCCATCGGCAGCTGCACCAGCAGTGGGTCGATATTGAGCAACTGCATGGACTCGAGCGAGGACTGTGGCGAACTGGTGAAAACCGTCACCAGCATCAACACGCTGCCCAGGATCATCGGCAGGCTCGACCACGCGGTCAGGCTCAGGCCCTGCTTGAAGCTGATGACATTGCCGGTGATCTTGCCGGCCAGCAGGTAGTAGAGCGAAAAGATGCAGTAGATGATCGGGGTGACGATGGCGATACTGGCCAGCGCGATGTAGCCCGAAGTGCGGGCACCCGGCATCATCTTGCTCATCTGCTCAAGCTCGGCCTTGCTCATCTCGCTGCCCAGGGCCTGCAGCTGGTGGTTGGCGAACCATTCCGGGTCCACGTACAGGAAGTAGATGAACATGGAGACGGCGGCCGCGACGATGGCCAGCAGGGCCGGCATCACGAAGGTCGGCTTTTCCTTGAGCTCGGCGAAGACTTTCCCGGGTTCCAGGAAGATATTGATCAACTGCGACATGTGTTTCCCCTAAGTGGCTGGTGTTCAGCGGCCGATTCCCTCGATCGGCGCGCCAATGGTAGGTCAAGTGCGGCGGGCAGGTATGGCCCAAGTGGCAGGGGTTCCCTGCCAACCGTCGTATTCGTAGACGTGCCAAGGGACCAAAACGTGACCATCAATCGCCTTCACCCGGCCCTACGGCCCGGCGGGAATCATGCATTACCCGCTCCGGATAGACCGCCATGCCCGACACGACCCGCCATACCGCCAAGGATTTCGACCCCGCCGTGATGCGCCTGTTCGACCAATACGTGCATGGATTGATCGACCGCCGCGGCTTCCTCAAGGGCACTTCAGGCCTGGCCATCAGCGCCGCGGCAGCCACCGGCATGCTGGCGGCACTGACGCCGGACTTCGCCGCGGCCCAGCAGGTCAAGCCCGACGATGCGCGGCTGGAAACCGTCTTCCACGAATTCGATTCACCCGACGGCTACGGCAAGGCCCGCGGCTAACTCGCCAGGCCCGCCGATGCCAAGGACCCGCTGCCGCTGGTGCTGGTGGTGCACGAGAACCGCGGCCTCAACCCGCACATCGAGGACATCACCCGGCGCCTGGCCCTGGCGGGCTTCATGGCCTTCGCGCCGGACGCGCTGTTCCCGCTGGGCGGCTACCCCGGGGATGAGGATGCCGCGCGCACCCTGTTCCAGCAGCTCGACCAGGCCAAGACCCGCGAAGACATGGTGGCGGCGGCCGGCTTCCTGGCCGGCGTCGAAGGCGGCAACGGCCACATGGGCGCGATCGGGTTCTGCTACGGCGGCGCCATCGCCAATTTCCTGGCCACCCGCCTGCCCCAGCTCAAGGCTGCAGTGCCGTTCTACGGCAGCGCGGCGCCCTTGGCCGACGTGGGCAAGATCAAGGCCGAACTCCTGGTCGTGCTGGCTTCCGACGACGAGCGCGTCAACGCCGGCTGGCCCGCCTACGAAGAAGCGCTGAAGGCAGCCGGCGTGACCTATCGGATGCTGCAGCCGGCGGACACGCTGCATGGTTTCAACAACGACACCACGCCGCGCTACAACGAGGCCGCGGCGCTCGAGGCCTGGGGCGAAGCCATCGCGCTGTTCGGCCGTTCGCTGCGCGCTTGATTCCTGCGCAAGTCGAAGACGCATCCCCACGGCACCGGGGGGATGCGCATCAATTCAGCGAGCCGGCTCAGTGCGCCGGCGGATCCTTCGGGGCATCGGTGCCGTAGTAGGCGTGGATGCCCTGGCTCCAGCTCGGGTTGGCCATGTCGGGCCACTCTTCCTTGTCGAATCCGGGCGCTTCCTTCAGGCGTTCCTTGTCCATGTCCAGCACGAAGCGCTTGTTCTTGGTGTCCAGCTGCAGCGCGTCCCACGGCACGGCGAAAAGCTTTCCGCCCATGCCCAGGAACGCACCGAACGAAAGCACGGCGTAGCTGACACGGCCGCTGCGGACGTCGAGCATGATTTCGATGATGACGCCCAGGTCGTCGTCCTGCTTGCTGTAGACAGCGTTGCCGACCAAGGTGTTGGCGCCCATCAGCTCCGGGCCGGGACCTTTATGCACGATCGACTCCACGCCGTTGCTGCGTTGGGTGCGGTACATGCCCAGGCTGTCGCGTTCTTCGTAGTTCAAGGGAATCTCCAAGTGGGGGTGTCTGCTTGCGCGCCGGCGACGGGGATGTCGCCTAGCCGCACGCCGCGACCCACTGTGCGCAATGGGCCGGGCGAGTTCTGTTCGCCATCGCACCCCTGCACCTTCATCGGCTCCGTGCGGCACCAGACAGACCGCGTTCATCGCGCGCGCGGACACTGCGGCGAAAGCTACTGATGAAAGGATCCGCCATGAGCCATGTCACCACCGCCGACGGCACCCGCCTGTACTTCAAGGACTGGGGCAGCGGAACGCCGGTCGTGCTGATCCACGGCTGGCCGCTGTCGGCCGACAGCTGGGATGACCAGGCGATGGCGATCGCCAACGCCGGCCATCGCGCAATCGCCTACGACCGCCGCGGCTTCGGCCGGTCATCGCAGCCCTGGAGCGGCTACGACTATGACACCCTGGCCGACGACCTGGCTGCGGTGCTCGAACACACCGGCGCACGCGACGCCGTGCTGGTGGGCTTCTCGATGGGCGGTGGCGAAGTGGCGCGCTACCTTTCGCGGCACGGCAGCGCGGGCATCAGCAAGGCCATCCTGGTGTCCTCGGTGCTGCCCTTCCGGCTCAAGACACAGGACAACCCGAAGGGAACCGAGCAGGCCGCGTTCGACGCCACGGCGCTGGCGCTGAATGAAGACCGCGCCAAGTTCTTCGCCGGGTTCTTCGCCAAGTTCTTCGGACCCGGTGCGGGCGAAGCGACGGTAAGCACGGAGCTGCTGGCTTGGGTACACGACATCGCGATGCAGGCCAGCCTGCCTGCCGCACTGGAAACGCTCAAGGCCTTCTCGACCACCGATTTCCGCCCCGAGCTGGCGGCTTTCACCATGCCCACCCTGCTCATCCACGGCACCGACGACGCCACCGTGCCGATCGACGCGTCGTCCCGCGCCGCGGCCGCTATCATCCCGGGCAGTACGCTGATCGAGTACCAGGGCGCGCCCCACGGCCTGTTCGCCACCCACAAGGCGCGCCTGACCCGTGACCTGCTGGAGTTCATTAGCGCATGACCGCTCGTCACCCGCTGGCCGCCTGCCTGTGCCTGGCCGCGCTGGCGGCGTGCTCGCAAGCCACCCACGAATCGATCCCCGTGGGCATCGGCAGCTCGCCCAGGCTGCCCGCGCCCGAGCAGTCGCTGCTGCCCACGGTGAATGCGGCCAAGGCGGTCGGCTGGGAATCGCATGAGGTGCCGCTGGCGGCCGAAGGCTTCGAGGTGGATGCCTTCGCGCGCAACCTCAAGCATCCGCGCTGGCTGTATGTGTTGCCCAACGGCGACGTGCTGGTGGCGGAAACCAACGCACCCGACCGCCCCGATGATGCCAAGGGCATCAAGGGCTGGATTGCCGGCAAGGTGATGGCCCGCGCCGGCGCCACGGTGCCCAGCGCCAACCGCATCACCCTGCTGCGCGACGCCAACGGTGACGGCCGGGCGGAACTGCAGGTCACCCTGATAGATCGGCTGTCGTCGCCCTTCGGAATGGCGCTGGTGGGCGACCGGCTGTACGTCGCCAACTCCGACGCCATCGTCGCCTTCCCGTATCGCGACGGCGACCTCAGCATTGACGCCCCCGGCGTCACGCTGGCCGCCCTGCCCGCGGGCACCATCAACCACCACTGGACCAAGAGCTTGGTGGCCAGCGCCGACGGCCGCACGCTGTTCGTCGGCGTGGGCTCGAACAGCAACATCGCCGAGAACGGCATGGACAAGGAAACCGACCGCGCGGCAATACTGGCGGTGGACGTCGCCACAGGACGCAGCCGTGTGTTCGCCTCGGGCCTGCGCAATCCGGTCGGCATGGCCTGGCAGCCGCAAACCGGCGCGCTGTGGACCGCGGTGAACGAGCGCGACGAACTGGGCAACGACCTGGTGCCGGACTACCTCACGTCCGTTCGCGACGGCGATTTCTTCGGCTGGCCCTACAGCTATTTCGGCGCCAACCTGGACCCGCGCATCACACCCCAGCGCCCCGACCTCGTGGCGCGTGCCCGCGCGCCCGATTACGCCCTGGGCTCGCATACCGCTTCGCTGGGCCTGGCGTTTTACGACGCCGACGGATTCCCGGCGCGCTACCGCGGCGGCGCCTTCATCGGCCAGCACGGTTCCTGGAACCGCGAGCCGCGCAGCGGCTACCAGGTAGTGTTCGTACCGTTCGCGGCCGGTCAACCCAGCGGCGTCATGGAGCCCGTGCTCACCGGCTTCCTCGACGACCAGGGCCAGGCCCGGGGCCGCCCGGTGGGCGTTGTCGTTGACGCGACCGGCGCCCTGCTGGTGGCCGACGACGTCGGCAACATCATCTGGCGGCTCAAGGCCACGGGCGGCGTGCTGGGCCCGGGCTGATCGCTGCAGGTGCCGGGATTCAGCACACGCGCAACAGGGCGTGGTCTCGGTCGGCGGTATAGCGGCTGTCCATCGCGTAGCCGCTGCTGCGGCCGTAGCCGGTGCCCACGTCGCGCTGGCGGTAGCGCGGCGCGACACGCGCCGGGATCGGGGCGGCAATGGCCGCGACGACCGGTGCGACCGCGGCGGGCCGGGGCTGGCCGACCAGCGCCGGGCGGGTCGGGAAAAGGCGGTAGAAGTCGCTGAGGGTCTTCATGGTCGGGCTCCGTGAGTTGGTGTGCTGGTAATCTACAACACCTAATCACGCCCGCCATGGGCTGGAAGTCACTCCCTGCCGTTGGTCATGCCTGGGGACCGGAGCGGCCGGTGATGTCGACCAGCCGCTGGGCGCTGGCCTGGGCCTCGCGCAGCGACGGCTCCAGCGGATGGCCCGGATGCCGGCGGGCGCAGGCGAGCAGGCGGTCCCGCGCGGCCTGCTCCTGGCCCAGCCGTTCGGCCATCAGTATCGCCGCGGCCAGCACCACTTCCGGGCAGCGATCGCTGCCGGGGAAACGCGTCTCGAAGTCCTGCGCCAGCGACACCGCCAGCTGGGCCTGCCCGGCCTTGACCGCCTGGGCCACCAGTCGGGCCACGTCGTCGGCCAGCGCAGGCTGGAATGCCGGGTCGTGCGCGAGGGTTTCAGTGGTGACCGCCAGCGCGCGCTTGTCCTTGCCGGTTTCCAGCAGGCGGCTGATGTAGTCGCGGCTGTGCTGCACCAGCCGCGGCGTGTCGCCGGCCGCGATGACGCACTGGCGGTAGCGGTCATGCAAGGGGTCGGACGCGCCGCGTCCGCCGAACATCCTCTCCAACAGGTCGGCCGCCGCGGCATGACGGCCTTCGCCCGCCAAAGCCTCGGCGCTGGCAACGGCCTCGTCTTCCTGCGGGCTGGCGAAGGTGGCGCGAGGGACTGCCGGCGTAACGTCCAGGCCGAGGACAACATGGTTTTCATGGATCAGGTAACCCAGCAGGTGGTAACCGGCAATCAGGGCATAAAGGCTGACGAAGCCGCCGGGGAAGCTGCCCATGTCGCTGGGCAGCAGCGCGGAGAACGTCGCCTGCGCCACCAGCGACACGATCACCAGCCCGGCAAGGACCCCAGCCACCAGGAAGTAAGTCGCGCCGATCCGCCCGATCAGGTCACCCCACGCCATCGGATTGAGCGCACCGGGAACGTAACGGTTGATGGCCAACAGGATGATGGCGGCCGGCAGGAACAGCACCGCCAGGCCCAGCATCACCAGCGCCGGCACCGCGCCGACCCACTGCGCAACGGCGATGATCGGCGTGAACACCACCAGCGCCAGCAGCATCTGCTGCATTGCCTGGCCATCGGTTGCCATCAGGTCGTTGCCGCCGAAGGGCTCCAGACGGCCATGCGCGGTATTCACCAGCGATTCCACCGCCAGCTTGAAGCCCATCACCCAGAACACCGCCTCGAACAGCAGGCCCAGCAGGTTGGGCAGGTGCGACAGCAGCCGCAGCACGCAAAGCGCGCCGATCATCCACAGCATCGACGCCGCCGCCGGATAGGCCAGGATCGCCGGCAGGCGCTGCTGCAGTGGTTTGATACGCGCGGACGTTGTTGTCATCGGCCGGGGCTTCCTGATGGCATGGACAACCCGCAGGCTAGTGCCTGCATCACGCGCCCGTCAAAGGACGCCCGCGCGGGGCCGCGAAGTCCGCGGCGCGTCCAGCCAAGCCGCGCCGCGCCTTTCGTGCTTCAATCGATCTGCGACATCCGCCACGTGTTGCGACCCGCCGCCTTGGCCTGGTAAAGCGCCTCGTCCGCCCTAACCAGCAGTCGGTCGGCCGACAACGACCGCCGGCTGAAGGCGATGCCGATGCTCGTGGTCACCGTGAGTTTCGTGCCGCCCAGGTCGATGGGCTCGGCCATCACCGCGATCACCTTGGCGGCGACGCTCTCGGCATCGCCCGGGCCTTCGACGCCCTCGACCAGCAGCGCGAACTCATCGCCGCCGATGCGCGCGGCCAGGTCGCCTTCGCGCACGCAGGACTTCAGCCGCAGCGCGAACTCGCGCAGCACCTGGTCACCCGCCTCGTGGCCATGGGCGTCGTTGATCGGCTTGAACCGGTCGATGTCCAGGTAAAGCACCGACAGCGGCGCCTCCTGGCGCCGGCAGCGCGCGATCGTCGCCGACAGGCGCTCGTCGAAGTAGCGGCGGTTGGCCAGGCCGGTCAAGGCATCGAACCGGGCCATCTGTTCCAGCCGGCTCTCGGCGTCCTTGAGCTGCGTGATGTCGAAGGTGAAGGAGAAGAAGCCGTTCTGCTGCCCATCCGGGCCGATGTCGGGCACGTAGCTGGTCTGGTAGGCGTAAGTGCGACCGGCGATGGTGGACTGGCCTTCGAAGGTGACGCGCTCGCCGCGCAGCGCGGCGGCCATGTGATCCTTCACTTCGCTGTAGATCGCCTCGCCGCGCACTTCGCGCACTGTCCTGCCAACCGCGCGCTGGTTGGCCTGCCCGAACAGCCCGTCGCCGTGGGCGTTGAGGAAGCTGTAGCGCCCCTGGCTGTCGATGTGCGCGATCATGGCCGGGATGTTGTCGGTGACGGAGCGAAGCCTGGCCTGCGCCGATTCCAAGGCGTGCTCGGCGCGTATCCGGTTGCTGACGTCGCGGCCGGCGAACACGATCTCGACGTCGCCACCGGGGTCCGCGACCCGGCGGGCCAGCGCCTCGATCCACAGGTAGTGTCCCTGGGCATGGCGCACGCGGTGCAGGATGATGGTGGCGCCGCCATCGCTGGCCAGCCTGGCAATGGCCGCCTTCACGGCCGCCAGGTCATCGGGGTGCACCTGCTCCCAGGACTGCAGCAGCATCTGGTCGGGGTCGGTCCCCAGCATGTCCCGGGCCGAGGGCGACACGTACAGGCGCGTCCCGTCCTCGCGCATGCGGATCACCAGGTCGCTGGCGTTTTCGGCGAGCGTGCGGTATCCGAGCTCGCTTTCACGCAGGCGCGCCACCACCCGCGTCAGCCTGCGCGTGTGGCGGCGCTGGACCACGAACAGCGTGGCCAGCGCCAGCAGCGTGGCCAAACCCAGCCCGATCAGGATGGTCGCCTGCCTGTTGGCCTTCGCCAGCGCCGCCTCGCGCTCCTGCGCCAGCGCCTGTTCGCCCTGCAGGCGGGTCAGCTCGTTCTCGCGCTCGGCGTACTTGAGGCGGGCGTCGAAATCACCGGCGGCCTGCAGCCGTTCGTTCTGGGCGATGGCGTTGTCCAGCACCAGGTAGCGCTGGAACATGGGCGCCAGGTCGGGGCCGCCGGGATCGAAGCGCAGAAGCGCGCCAACCATCTCGCGCGCCACCCGCAGCTCGTCGCTCTGCAGCTCGAGAATGCGGAACGACTGCTGGGCGGCGAGCAATTCGCGCCGGGCGGCCTGGCCGTCGCCGGCGTCGGATGCCGCCAGGCCCAGCACTTCGTGGCCCAGCCCGGCCAGCTGGGAGTTGCGCAGTTGGCCGGCCATCGCCAGCACGCGCTCGCCGTTCCGGCGCTGGGTCGCCAGGTCACCGACGATGCGGGCAACGCGTGCGCCCTCGAGGTAGAGCTCGGCCTCGAGCTTGGGGTCTTCCAGTCGTTGCGCCAGCACCGTGGCCAACTTCAGCGAGGCAGTGGCGGCCTCGACCTGGTCGAGCTGGGCCTCGGCACGGGCGCGGTTTCGCAGCAGGCGGGCCCGCATGGCCAGGCCCTCGCCTTCAGCCAACACCGCCAGGCCGCGCTGCGCATATTCGGCGGCCAGCGGGTGCTTGCCCAAGGAATAGCTCATGGAAGAGTAAGCCAGCATGACGTCGGCCGACAGCTCGGGCTGCGGGTTTTCCTTGAGCGAAAGCTCCGCCTCTCCCAGCAGTCGGGCGGCGCGGGTGTAGTCCTGCATGGCCAGGCGCGCGCGGCTCTCGGCGATGATGCCGCGCACCGCCAGATGCGGCACGCCGACCTCGTTGGCGGCAGCGCGGGCATTCATGCCCGCCTCGCGCTGGCAGTCCCAGTCGGCCACGACACGGCAGGCATTGGCCTGCGCCAGGTAAAGCAGCGCCACCAGCCGCTGATCGTCCTGCAGCCTGGCGTTGATGATGGCCGCGGACAATTCGCGCAGTACCGCTTCGGGTTCGACCAGGGCCCGCAGCTCAAGCGGATGGCGCTCGATGGTGTCGGACCGATCGGTGACGGCGGCTGCCGCCGGGGTCGGGGATGGGGACGGGCCGGGCGCCGCGACCGCGGCGGAAGGTGCAGGCAGCAAGGCGGCAAGGAACAGCGCAGCGACCAGGCGTTTCGTGCCGTTGCCAGGTTCCGCCTGCATGCCTTGCCTGCCCTCGGGGATAAGTGGCACCAGACTACTCCCCGGCAAACTCCGGCAACAACCTCATTCAGTGCGACACTTGGGCGGGGCGCTGCCCAGATGAACCCCAGCCCACGCATTTAGAGCACCGACCCAGCCCGATCCTGCGACCCTGCGCCCGATGAAAGCTACCCGATGCACGTCCCAACGGCCGCCGAAAACGCCCGAACGCACCGAGGTGATTCGCCTTGCCGACGGGCGTGAGCTCTGGCTGCGCCCAGTGCATCCGGCCGACGCCGCGCCGATTGCCGGCGGCTTCGAGCTGCTGGCCGATGACGAGGTCCGCAAGCGCTACCTGCATCCGGTCAAGGAGCTGAGCCTGTCTTACCTCACCCAGCTGGTGAACATCGTACCCGGTGAGTCCTTCGCCATCGTCGCGGCCGAACCGCTGCCGCCGGGCGAGGCGCTGGTGGGGGCCTTGGCGCGCCTCAATCGCGACCCCGGCCAGGACAGCGCCGAGTTTGCCATCCTGGTGTCGCGGTTCGTCGCCGGCCAGGGCTTGGGCAAGGCTTTGATGCTCAGGCTGGTGGAGTGGGCGAAGGCCCATGGCATCCGCAGGCTCTGGGGCGAGGTGCTGGACGACAACACCGCAATGATCGAGCTGGCCCTGGCCCTGGGCTTCCGGCGCGAAACCAGCCTGGAGTCGCCCAACCTGCTGCACGTGACCCTGGACCTTGATCCCAAGCGCAAGCGCGGGCGTTGACCCGGACGCGACCCCGCCCTGGGGTAAACTC
>QBLY01000028.1 GCA_003241895.1 Lysobacteraceae bacterium | reverse complement strand
TTGCCACCGGACGCGCCGCGAAGGCGAGGGTCACTGGCTGCGAAATAAAGGCCTCACTGAGCAGGCAGTGACCCTCGCCTTCGCGGTGGGGCCGGCGCCAGTCCCCTTACTCAGGAGAAGAACCTTTTTCTTTGGCGCCATCGCCGGTGGTTCCGCGCTTCAGGCGCGGGCCCACCATGGGCACCGTGAGCATGGTGCTGGCCACCGCCATCAGCAGCAGCGCCGTGAACGTGCCGGCGGCGATGACGCCACGGTCGAGCAGGATGTTGGCGAAGATGATCATGATCAGCGCCTTGGTCTGCAGCAGCCAGCCGATGATGCCCGCCTCGCCCTTGGGCCAGCGCAGCAGCTTGCCCGCCAGGTGCACCCCGGCCAACTTGCCGCCGACCGACGCCAGCAGCAGCAGCGCTGCGGCCGCGAACACCGCGGCCCCGCCCAGGGTCCACTGCGTGCGCAGGCCCGTGCTGAGGAAGAAGACCGGCATCAGCACCAGCAGCAGGTGGCTGCGCAGCAGGTCCAGGTGTTCGGGATTGAACCAGCGCCGGTCCATCACGGCTCCGGCCAGGAACGCGCCCACCATGAAGTGCAGCCCCGACCAGTCGCCCGCGAGCCCGCAGGCCGCCAGCCACACCATCGACACGTACCAGCGGTCGCGCTCCGCCAGCCGGGGCATCAGCTTCGCAAGGCCCCAGGCCGCGACGGCGAAACCGCCCAGGAAGATCGCCTGCCGGCCCAGCCGCGCGTAGTCGAGCAGGATCAGCGCCAGCACGCCCCAGATCACCACGTCGTCCAGGCTGGCGTAGCGCAGCACGCGTTGCCCCAGCGGCTGGCGCAGGATCTGCAGCTTGTCCATGAACAGGATCAGGATCGGCAGCGCGGTGACCGCGCAGGCCATGCCCACGCCGAGTACGAACTGCCACGGCCGCGCCTGGGGCCCGGCCCATGCGGTGTCCTGCGCCAGCATCACGGCCGCCGCCGCGCAGCCGAAGGCCAGCGGCACGCACAGCGCCAGCCCGGCGGTAAGCGATGTTTCGCCGCGCTTGTCCCAGGCCTCGCGCAGGTCCAGCTCCAGGCCGGCGGTCCAGACGAACAGCATCACTCCCCACGCGGCGATGGCGCCCAGCTGCACGATGACGTCCGGCGTGAAAACGGCCTGGTAGTAGGCCGGAAAGACCGCGCCCAGCACGCCGGGCCCGAGCAGTATCCCGGTGAGGATCTGCACCACCACCAGTGGCGCGAAGTATTCGGTGCGGCCAAGGCGCCAGATCAGGTAGGGCAGCCCCAGGATCAGCGTCATCGCCAGCAGCATGCGTTCGATCGGGGTCATGCGCGGCGGTTTCCTTGGCGGTGGTCTCGCGGCAAGATGCCTGCAGGGAAGGTCCGGCGCCGCGTGAATACGTATGCACGCAGCGGGCCCAGGGGCCGTCGGCAGCCTACCATCGGGCAGGCCATCACGATGCGCCCGGCCGAACCTGGACCGCGGCGCGCGACACCACACATCGGCGCCCCGCGCGCTTCCCTGGGAGGGGAACCAATGACCCGCAAGCCGACCCTGTCGTTCTGGCAGATATGGAACATGTCGTTCGGATTCCTGGGGATCCAGTTCGGCTTCGCGCTGCAGGGCGGCTTCATGTCGCGCATCTTCCAGACCCTGGGCGCCGAGAAGGACACGCTGCCGCTGCTGTGGATCGCCGCGCCGCTGACCGGACTGCTGGTGCAGCCGATCATCGGCTACTTCAGCGATCGCACCTGGCACCCGATCCTGGGCCGGCGGCGCCCGTATTTCCTGATCGGCGCCATCATGAGTTCGATCGCGCTGGTGTTCATGCCTTACTCGTCGACGCTTTGGATGGCGGCGGGCATGCTGTGGGTGCTCGACGCATCGATCAACATCAGCATGGAGCCGTTCCGCGCGCTGGTGGCCGACAAGCTGCCCGAGCGGCAGCGCTCCTACGGTTTCGTGCTGCAGACGCTGATCATCGGCGTGGGCACCTGGGTGGCCAGCAACCTGCCGTGGTTCGTGACTTCGATGGGCGTGTCCAACCAGGCCGGGCCGGGCGTGGTGCCCGATTCGGTGAAGATTGCTTTCACCATCGGCGCCTGCGTGTTCCTGGCCAGCATCCTGGTGACGGTGTTCACCACCAGGGAATATCCGCCCGAGGACCTGGCGCGCTTCGCCGAGGAAAAAAAGAAGGGCAAGGGCATGGTCGCCGAGATCGTGCACCACGTGCTGCAGATGCCGCAGCAGATGTTCGCCATCGGCGTGGTGCAGTTCTTCAGCTGGCTGGCGTTCTTCTCGATGTGGAGCCTGGCCACGCCGGCGCTTACCGAGCACGTGTTCAAGGCGCCGGCGCCAGACCCTTCGGCCTTCGACATGGCCGACGCCGCGCAGGCCGCCGCGTTCACCGCCGCCAACGGGGCCTTCCAGGACGCCGCCGACCTGGTGGGTTCGTACATGGGCTACTACGGGCTGTCGTCGATGGCGGTGGCCCTGCTGCTGAGCTTCTACGCCGCGCGGCGACCGCTGAACCGGCGTGCCGTGCATTTCGGCGCGCTGCTGCTGGGCGGGCTGGGCTTCCTGTCCATGGCTTACGTGTCGCAGCCGGTGTACCTGATCGGCTCGTTCGCGCTGGTGGGCGTGGCCTGGGCCAGCATCCTGTCGATGCCCTATGCGCTGCTGGCCAGCAGCGTTGACGATAACAAGATGGGCATCAGCATGGGCATCTTCAACATGTTCATCGTGATTCCGCAGATTGTTGCCGCGACGCTGCTGGGGCCGGCGCTGCGCAACCTGTTCGACAACCAGGCCATCTTCGGCATGGTCATCAGCGGCGCCAGCCTGGTGGTCGGCGCGCTTTGCCTTGTGCGCGTGCGTGAGCCGGTGACGGCCCACGAACCCGTGTCCGCCACCCACTGAGGCCCGACGATGACTTTCAGCCAATGCGCCCTGTTGCCTTTCGTGGTTTGCGGACTGCTGGCCGCCGGTTGCGCGACGCGGTCGGCGACGCCCGATGCCGCCGCGTCCGCCGCGCTTTCGCCAGCGCTCGTCCCGGCTGAGTACTACGGCACGCTCGAGCCGATGGCCGAGCACGCCGTGTACTTCGTGGTCACCGACCGCTTCGTCAACGGCGACACCGGCAACGACCAGCGCGACCAGGGCGGCCAGCACCCCAGCTTCGATATCCCGCTGCCCTGCGGTGGCCCCGAAGGCGACAACATCGGCTACCTGGGCGGCGATTTCCGCGGCCTGCTCGACAACGCCGCGTATATCCGCGACCTCGGTTTCGGCGCGGTGTGGATCACGCCCATCGTCGACAACCCCGACGAAGCGTTCACCGGCGGCGACAAGATCAGCTGCACCAGCTTCCTCACCGACCAGGGCAAGTCCGGCTACCACGGCTACTGGGCCACCAACTTCCACACCGTGGACGAACACCTGGAAAGCCCCGGCCTGGCCTTCGCCGACCTGACGCGCGGCCTGCGCGGACAGGGCCTCAAGACGGTGCTCGACATCGTTGCCAACCATTCGTCGCCGGGCTGGACGATGCCGGTGAAGCAGCCGGGCTTCGGCCAGGTATTCGACAAGGACGCCACGCTGATCGCCGACCACGGCAACCTGCCGCCGGAAAAACTCGACCCCGCCAACCCGCTGCATGCTTTCTACAACCGCAAGCCCGACCTGGCCCAGCTTTCGGACCTGTCTGCCGACAACCCGGCGGTGGTGGACCACCTGGTGGACGCCTACCTGCAGTGGATAGACCAGGGCGTGGACGCCTTGCGCATCGACACCATCCGGCACCAGCCGCTGTCGTTCTGGAAGACCTTCGCCGACCGCATCCGCGCCGAACATCCGGGCTTCTTCATGTTCGGCGAGGCCTTCGACTACGAGGCCGCCAAGATCGCGCCCTTCACCTGGGCCGAGAATGGCGGCATCAGCGTGCTCGACTTCCCCGTGAAGCAGGCGCTGGCCGAAGCCGTGGGGCCCAGGCAGGCGGACTTCGCCACGCTGCAGGCGCCGCTGGCGCTTGAGGACGGTACCTACGAAAACCCGTATGACCTGATGACCTTCTACGACAACCACGACATGGCGCGCCTGGACGCCACCGACGACGGCTTCATCGACGCCCACCACTGGCTGTTCACCGCGCGCGGAACCCCGGTGGTCTATTACGGCTCCGAAGTGGGCTTCATGCGCGGCCGCGTCGAACACAGCGGCAACCGCAACTACTTCGGCCAGGCCAACGTGGACGCGGCGCCTTCGCACCGCATCCACCAGGCGCTGCGCCGCATCGCCCAGGTGCGCGCCGCGTCACCGGCGCTGCAGCGCGGGCTGCAGCTGAACCTGGAGCTGGCGGGGAACCGCGCGGCCTTCTACCGCGTCTACCAGCACGCGGGCACGGCGCAGGTGGCGCTGGTGCTGCTCAACAAGGGCGACATGCCGGAAAGCTTCCGGATCACGCAACACCTTCAGTCCGGCGCGTGGCGTTCGGCGCTGTCGGGCGAAGCGCGGGTCGTGGCCGAAGGCGGCGCGATCGAGGCGACGGTGCCCGCGCACGGCGTCGAGGTGTGGCTGCTGGATGCGGCGGTGTCCGAGCCCGGCCTCGCGGCCAGGCTGGGCGAACTCATGGCCGGGAAGCGGCGCCGCACGAGCGGCGGATGACCAGTTGGGTTGGCAGCATCTGGCTGCCGACCGGTTCGCCGTGGATCTGGCCGATCACGCAGGCCACCAGCCGCTCGCCGGCCAGGCGCGTGTCCTGGGCCACGGTGGTGAGCGCCGGGTTGGCGAAGCCCGCCATCGGGATGTCGTCAAAGCCCACCACGGAAACGTCGCCCGGCACGCTGTGGCCGGCTTCGTCCAGCGCGCGCATGGCGCCGATGGCCAGCAGGTCGCTGGCGGCGAATACGCCGTTGAACGCGACGCCGCGCTTGAGCAGGGCCTGCATGGCGCGGTGGCCCACCTCTTCGGTGGAGTCGCAGGCGTCCACGCGCAGCCCGTCCTCGGGCGTGAGGCCAGCTTCGGACAGCGCGTCGCAAAAGCCCAGGTAGCGGTCGAGGAATTCCGGGCACTGCAGGGTGGCCGTGCCGATGAAGGCGATGCGGCGCCGGCCCTGCGCCAGCAGGTGGCGGCCGGCCGTGGCGCCGCCCTGGCGGTTGTCGCAGCCGATGGAGACGCCGTGCTGGTCTTCCACCGCCGAACCCCAGCGCACGAAGTGGGTGCCTTCCTCCACCAGCCGCTCGAGCTTGCTGCGGTAGGCCAGGTAGTCGCCGTAGCCCAGCAGGATCACGCCGTCGGCGCGGTGGCTGTCCTGGTACTCGGCGTGCCAGTCGTCGGAGGTCTGCTGGAACGACACCAGCAGGTCGTGGCCCTGGCGCGCGGTGGCGCGGGTGATCGAGGCCAGCATGGACAGGAAGAACGGATTGATCAGCGAATCGTCGCTGGTGGGGTCCTCGAACAGCAGCAGGGCCAGGGTGGAGGCGCGCTGGCGGCGCAGGCTGGACGCGTTCTTGTCGACCTTGTAGTTGAGTTCCTTGGCCACGGCCTGCACGCGCTGCCGGGTTTCGGCGCTGACCAGGGTGCTGCCGCGCAGCGCGCGCGACACGGTGGCCTGCGACACCCCGGCTTTGAAGGCGATGTCGAAGGAGGTGACCTTGGGCTTCATGCGGCGGCTCGAGTCATTGCTCCATTCTGCCGCCATTCGCGCCCGTTCGGAAACTTCCCGGGGCGATTCAGGTCGGTGAAGGCCGCAGCGCGGCGCAGGCCCGGGCCAGGGCGGCAATGCCGTCCCAGTCGCCGGCGGCCACGCGCGCCGGCGGCGCCATCCACGAGCCGCCGACCGTCATCACATTGGCCAGGGCCAACCAGGCCGGCGCGCTGGCGGCGTCGATGCCGCCGGTGGGGCAGAACCGCACCTGCGGGAACGGACCCGCCCAGGCCTTGAGCAGCGCCGGCCCGCCCAGGCTCGATGCCGGGAACAGCTTGAAGCGCGTGAGCCCGCGTTCCAGTCCCGCCATCAGTTCACTGGCCGTGGCCACGCCGGGCAGGAAGGGGATGTCGCGGTCGTCCGCGGCGTCGAGCAGCGCGGCCGTGGCGCCGGGCGAAATGGCGAAGGCCGCGCCGGCGGCAATCACCGCGTCCAGATCGGCGCGGGTCAGCACCGTGCCCGCGCCGACGATGGCGCCCTCCACTTCGCCGACGATCCGGCGGATGGCTTCGGTGGCGATCGCGCTGCGCAGCGTCACCTCCAGCACCGGCAGGCCGGCGGCCACCAGGGTGCGCGCCAGCGGCACCGCGCTTTGAAGATCGTCGAAGGCCAGCACCGGCAGCACCGGGGCCTGGGCCAGGATCGCGTCGAGGTGGGAAGGTTTCATGCGGGGGCTCCGGCGCCGTGGCGCAGTGCGGCCGCCGCGCCCAGCAGTCCGGGCGAGGCGTGGGTGATGACATGGATGGGCACCGACTCCAGGTGCGCGGCGAACCGCCCCTTGGCCAGGAAGCGTTCGCGGAAGGCGCTGGTACGCAGGAAAGGAATGAAGCGCGGCACGATGCCGCCGGCGATCACCACCGAGCGCGCGCCGTGGATCAATGCGGTGTCGCCGGCCACGCTGCCGAGCATGGCGCAGAAGCGCGCCAGCGTCCGGCGCGCGACCACGTCGTGGCCTGCCAGTGCGGCTTCGACGATCGCGGCCGGGTTGCGCAGCGGCGTCGGCTGGCTTCCGGCCGGCACGCCCGACAGCACCGCGTCGATGTACGACAACCCGGTGCCCGACAGCAGCCGTTCGGTGGAACAGCGGCCGTGGCGCGCCGTCACCCAGCGCGAGATCGCCAGCTCCTCGTCGCCCAGCGGCGCATGGCTGACGTGGCCGCCCTCGGTTTCCACCACGTGCCAGTTGCCCGGCTCGCCGACCAGCAGGCCCACGCCCAGGCCGGTGCCCGGGCCGAGCACGGTCACCGGGCCCCGCAGCGGCGCGTCGGCAGCGCCGTGCAGGGTGACGCGGTCGCCCGGCTGCAGGCTGGGCACGGCCCAGGCGACGGCGCCGAAGTCGTTGATGATCGCCAGGTGCGAAAGCTTGAGCGTGGCCTGCAGTTCGCTGCGGCTGAACGACCAGGCGCGGTTGGTGAGACGGATCTCGTCGCCCGCCACCGGTGACGCCACGGCGATGGCGGCGCGCCGCGGCGCCGCGCCGATCTGCGCCAGGTAGTGTTCGGCCGCGTGCTGGAGGCTGGCGAACTCGGCGTTGGGCAGGCTGCGCACGTGCAGCAATTCGGGCTCGGGCAGGCTGGGGTCGGTGAGTGCGAAGCGCGCGTTGGTGCCGCCGATGTCGGCGATCAGGTCGCAGTGGCCGTGGTCGGTGCCGGTCATCTCATCCTTCCGTGAACATCGCGCTGCCGCCTTCTTCGGCCGAGCCCGCGTGCGCGCGCATCAGGCCGAACAGCTCGCGTCCGACGCCGTGGCGGTTGCCCGAGGTGTCGGGCAACACCGGCTCACGAGCGGCCCAGTGCGCAGCGTCCACCGCGGCTTCGAACACCCCGGCGTCGCTGTCGATGCGCACCACGTCGCCCTCGCGCAGGCGGGCGATGCCGCCGCCGCACACCGCTTCGGGCACCACGTGGATAGCCGCCAGCACCTTGCCCGAGGCGCCCGACATGCGGCCATCGGTGAGCAGGGCGACGCGCTGGCCGCGGTCCTGCATCACGCCCAGCGCGGGCGTGAGCTTGTGCAGCTCGGGCATGCCGTTGGCGCGCGGTCCTTGGCCGCGCACCACGGCGATGAAGTCGCCGGTCAGCACGCCGGCCTTGAACGCGCCCAACATCTCGTCCTGTGAATTGAAGATCCGCACGGGCGCCTGGATGCTCCGGTGCTCGTGTTTCACCGCCGACACTTTCACGATCGCGCGGCCCAGGTTGCCGGTGAGGCAGCGCAGGCCGCCCTCGGCATCGAACGGGTCCGACAGCGGCCGCAGCACGGTGGCGTCGCCCGAGTGCAAGGGCGGGTCGCGCCACTTCAGCACGCCGTCGTGCAGCCAAGGCTCGCGGGCCTGCGCGTACAGGTCACCGCCGCTGATGCAGGCGATGTCGGGGTGCAGCAGGCCGCCATCGAGCAGTTCGCGGATGACGAACGGCAGGCCGCCCGCTGCAGCGAACTGGTTCACGTCGGCCTGGCCGTTGGGATACACGCGCGCCAGCAGCGGCGTGGCGCGCGAGAGCTCGTCCAGGTCGTCCCAGGTGATGTGCAGGCCGGCGCTGCGCGCCACCGCCACCAGGTGGATGGCGTGGTTGGTGGAGCCGCCCGTGGCGGCCAGGCCGACCATCGCGTTGACGATGGCCTTCTCGTCCAGCGTGCGGCCGATCGGCGTGTAGGCCTCCCCTTGGCCGGTGATGGCGCAGGCGCGCTCGGCGGCGGCCACGGTGAGCGCGTCGCGCAGCGGCGTGTTGGGCGCCACGAACGAGGTGCCCGGCAGCTGCAGGCCCATCATCTCGAGCAGCATCTGGTTGGAGTTGGCGGTGCCGTAGAAGGTGCAGGTGCCGGCCGAATGGTAGGACGCGGCTTCGGCCGCCAGCAGCTCGTCGCGCGTGGCCTTGCCTTCGGCATAGGCTTGGCGCACGCGCGCCTTCTCGGCATTGGGAAGGCCCGAAGGCATCGGCCCGGCGGGCACGAAGATGGCCGGCAGGTGCCCGAACGACAGTGCGCCCATCAGCAGCCCCGGCACGATCTTGTCGCACACGCCCAGCAGCAGCATGGCGTCGAACATCTCGTGCGACAGCGACACCGCCGTGGCCATCGCGATCACGTCGCGCGACTGCAGCGACAGCTCCATGCCCGGCCGGCCCTGGGTGACGCCGTCGCACATCGCCGGCACCCCGCCCGCGACCTGGGCACTGCCGCCGGCGTTGCGCGCCGCCATCTTGATCAGCTCGGGGTAAAAACGGAACGGCTGGTGCGCCGACAGCATGTCGTTGTACGCGGTGACGATGCCCAGGTTGGGCGCGTGCACGGCGCGCAGGCGCGGCTTGTCGTCTTCGGAGGCGGCGAAGCCGTGGGCGAGGTTGCCGCAGCTCAGGCGGCCGCGCGCGGGGCTGGTTTCGCGGGCGGCTTCGATGCGGGCGAGGTAATCCGCGCGCGGCCCGGCGCTGCGCTGGCGGATGCGCTCGGTGACGGCTTGGACGACGGGATGCAGGGACATTCAGGGGCTCCAGTGGATCGCGACCGGCGGGCCGGGCGCATGCAGCAGGGCTGACACCGGCCACTGCAGGCTGCCGGGGGCACGCTGAACCTGCTCCAGCAGCGCGCGCTTGCGCTCGCCGGTGACCAGCAGCAGGCGCCGGCGGCTGCGCAGCAAACGCGCCAGCGTCAGGCTGATGCGCGCATGTGGGGCGTCGGCGGGCGGCGGCGTGGGGCGGCCGATCACGGCATCGTCGGTGCTGGCCATCGCGGCGGCGAGATCGGGATCGGTGGGAAACAGTGAGGCGATGTGGCCGTCCTCGCCCATGCCCAGCAGCACCAGGTCGAACTCACCCGGCATCGCGGCCAGCGAAGCGTGCGCGGCGTCGAGCGTGGGCTCGGCGCCCGGCACTGCGGGCACCAGCGGCCGCCACGTCGGTCCAACGGTCCCGGTGAAGCAGGACTGAAGTCGCGCGAGGTTGGCGTCGGGGTGGTCGGCGGGAACCCAGCGCTCGTCGGTCAGGGTGATCGCAACGCGCGCATCGACCTGTGCGCGTTGCGCCCACAGCCGCAGCGCCGGCAGCGGCGTGCGGCCACCGGCGATGGCGAGCCGGGCTTCGCCACGCGCCTTGAGCGCCGCGTCGGCGGCGTCCTGCAGCGCCCTTGCGCAGGCGTCGGCCAGTGCGTCGGCATCGGCATGCAGGTGCGTGGTCCAGGCCATGCGCTCAGTCCTCACTCACGCCAGCTGTGGCCGTGGCGCTCGGTCAGGGACACGGCGCTGCTGGGGCCCCAGGTGCCGGCGGGGTAGGGCTTGGGCGTCAGGCCCTGGTGGCGCCAGGCGTCCAGGATGCCGTCCACCCACTGCCAGGCGGTTTCGGTTTCGTCGCGGCGCACGAACAGCGTGCCGTTGCCTTCCAGCGCGTCCAGGTAAAGCCGCTCGTACGCCGTGCGGCGGCGCTCGGCGCTGAAGGCGTCGTGCAGGTCCAGGTCCAGCGCTACCTGCGCCAGCTTCAGGCCGTCGCGGTCCAGGCCGGGTTTCTTGGTCATCAGCTCCAGCGAGATGCACTCCTCGGGCTGCAGGCGGATGACCAGCGCGTTGGGCTGGGCGCGGCTGTCCGCGCCGAAAATCGAATGCGGCACGGCGCGGAACTGCAGGTAGATCTCGGTACTGCGCGCGGCCATGCGCTTGCCCGTGCGCAGGTAGAAGGGCACGCCGGACCAGCGCCAGTTGTCCACGTGCGCACGCAGGGCGACGAAGGTTTCAGTGCCCGAGTCGCGGCCCAATTCCTCGCGGTAGCCCGGCACGGCGCGACCATTCACGGCGCCGGCGGTGTACTGGCCGGCCACGCTGTGGGTCGCGGCATCCGCGCCGGTGATCGGGCGCAGCGAACGCAGCACCTTGATCTTTTCGTTGCGCACCGCGCTGGGGTCGAACTGCGAAGGCGGCTCCATGGCCGTCAGGCACAGCAGCTGCAGCATGTGGTTTTGCAGCATGTCGCGCATGGCGCCGGAGTGGTCGTAATAGTCGCCGCGTCCCTCCACCCCCATCGTTTCGGCCACGGTGATCTGCACCTGGGCGATGTGGCGCGCGTTCCACAGCGGCTCGAACAGGGCATTACCAAAGCGCAGCGCCAGCAGGTTCTGCACGCCTTCCTTGCCCAGGTAGTGGTCGACGCGGAACACGCGGTCCTCGTCGAACACCCGCGCCACGCCATCGTTGATGGCGCAGGCGCTGGCCAGGTCGTGGCCGATGGGTTTTTCCAGCAGCACCCGGCTGTCGCTGCCGCCCAGGCCGTGGTGGCCGAGCGCTTCGCAGATCGGCCCGTAGAGCTTGGGCGCCGTGGACAGGTGGAACAGGACGTCGCCGCGCTTGAGTTCCTTCACGCGGGCGGCCAGGCCGGCCATGGCCTCGGGCGACTGGCTGTCGGCGGCGTGGTAGTGGATGCGCTCGAGCAGGGCGGCCAGCTGGCGGGGTTCGGCCTTGCCGTCGGTCTGGGCCTGGACGGCGGTGGCGGCGATCGCACGGAACGCGGCGTCGTCCATCTCACCCCGTGACGTGGCCAGGATGCGCAGGTCGGACGGCAGCAGGCCGTCGCGCTGCAGGTCGTACAGGGACGGCAGCAGCATGCGCTGGGCCAGGTCGCCGGTGGCGCCGAAAAGGACCAGCAGCGAGGCCGGGGGCTTGGTCATGAGGGGTGTTCCGTGAAGGTCGCGCCAAGCATACGCCGGGGCCACCCCCGGCCTGGCCATGCATACGATTTCACATTCCCAACTGCAGAATCTCAGCGCAGCAAGGCACGGCGCGGGAAGATGGCGCTTAACGCCGGTTCATCCGCCACGGCGGCTGCGTGCTAGCGTCATTTGGTCCCTTTCCTGGAGATGTGTGATGAAATTCACCGCCGGCGCTACCCGCCTCGCTCTGCTGTTGCTGGTCGTGCTGCTGGCTGGCTGTGCCACCGGCCCGCGCATCACCACCGACAGTGATCCGTCGGCCGACTTCAGCCGATACAGCAGTTTCGCGTTCTTCGAGCCCTTGGCCGTCGAGGACAAGGGTTACGCCACGCCAGCCAGCCAGCGCATGAAGTCCGCCACCCGGCGCGAGATGGAAGCGCGCGGCTACGTCTACGACGAGGCCAGGCCCGACCTGCTGGTGAACATCAACGCCTACATCAACGAGCGCCAGGACGTGATCAGCACGCCGCAGCTGCAGCAGCGCCTCTATTACAGCTACCGCCATCGTGGCTACGTGTCATCGGCCTACTGGGTGAACCGTACCGACGTCTACAGCTACACCGAAGGCACCCTCAACGTGGACCTGGTGGACGCCCGTGAAAAGCAGCTGGTCTGGGAAGGCGTGGCCGTGGGCCGCATGGCCAATACCCGGCCGTCCGAGCGCGACGCCCGCGTCAACCAGGCCATCGGCGAGATCTTCGCGCAGTACCCCTACCGCGCCGGCGCGCGCTGAAACGCACCCGGTAACCAGAACGGGGTCAGGTTCACTTCCCCTGGAATGGAAAAAGCCACCCGAAAGGGTGGCTTTTCGTTGTGCTGCCGTGAGGTGGCTTAGAAGTTGAGCTTTTCCGGGCTCGCCTCGAACCGCTGCACGGAGTCCAGGATCTCGCGGCGTGCCGATTCCGCGCCTTCCCAGCCGTCCAGCTTCACCCACTTGCCCTTCTCCAGGTCCTTGTAGTGCTCGAAGAAGTGGCCGATGCGCTCGAGCCAGTGCGGGCTGACCTGGGCGATGTCGTGGATGTGCGAGTAGCCGCCGAACACATTGTCCACCGGCACGGCCAGCAGCTTGGTGTCTTCGCCGGCCTCGTCCTTCATCTTGAGCATGCCCACCGGGCGGCAGCGGATGACGGCGCCGGGGATCAGGGGCAGGGGCAGGATGACCAGCACGTCCACCGGGTCGCCGTCGCCGCACAGGGTGTGGGGCACGTAGCCGTAGTTGCAGGGGTAGCGCATCGGGGTGGACAGGATGCGGTCGACGAAGATGGCGCCGGTTTCCTTGTCCACCTCGTACTTGACGGGCTCGGCATCCTTGGGGATCTCGATGACGACGTTGATTTCGTTCGGCACGTCGCGGCCGGTGGGGACCAGGTCAAGGCCCATGGCAATACTCCTGTGCAGCCCGGGGGAGGGCGTCCATGTGGGGGCTGAAGGATACGGGAAAGGGCTGGAGGCCGCACTCCAACGCGGTTCCCGGATGGGACTAGGCACGGGTGGGGTGAGCGGCGAGAATGGGCCGTCGTTCACCGGAAGCCCCCGCCATGGCAGCTGCGCCCCTTCTCGAACCCAAGGCCCTGGAACTGCTGCGCATGCTCGACCGCGACCAGCCGGGCTCGTTCAGCGAGTTCGTGCGCATGTTCGTGCATGAAGCGCCGGACCTGGTGCGCAAGATGGAACAGGCCCAGCAGGCGGGCGACGCCGACGAGCTGGGCAAAGCGGCGCACTACCTGCGCTCGGCCGCGCTGGCCATGGGCGCCAGCCAGCTGGTGGAGGTGTGCCACGGCCTGGAACACAACGACATCCAGGACCTGCATGGCCCGGAAATGGCCGACCGCTTCAACCAGCTGCGCCGCGCCGTGCGCAACGCGCTGATCCTGCTGCTGCAGGAAGTGCCGCAGATTTAATCGCGCAGCTCGGGCACCTGGCAGTGCCGGGTGATGCGTTCGAGCACCGCCTCGGTGGCCGCCTGCGTGGACACCGATTGCCCCGGCGCCGCCAGGTCGGCCGTCAGCACGCCCGCATCCAGTGCGGCCGCCACCGCCAGCTCGATTTCCAGCGCCTCGGCTTCCAGCCCCAGTGAATGCCGCAGCAGCATCGCCGCGCTGAGGATGGTGGCATAGGGGTTGGCGATGCCGCGCCCGGCGATGTCGGGCGCCGAGCCGTGGATGGGTTCGTACAGGCCGCGGGTGCCGTCGCCCAGCGAGGCCGAGGGCAGCAGGCCCAGTGAACCGGCCAGCAGCGAGGCTTCGTCGGTGAGGATGTCGCCGAACAGGTTCTCGGTCACCACCACGTCGAAGTCGCGCGGGCGGGCGATCAGGTACATCGCCATCGAGTCCACCAGGTGGTGTTCCAGCGCGACGTCGGGGAACTCGTCGCGGCCCAGGCGGATCGCGGTTTCGCGCCACAGCCGCGAGGTCTCCAGCACGTTGGCCTTGTCCACGGAGGCGAGCTTGCCGCGACGTGCGCGGGCGAAGCCGAAGCCGCGGCGCAGCACGCGCTCGATCTCGTGCACGGTGTATTCGCACAGGTCGCTGGCGCGGTCCGGCAGGCGCTTTTTTTCGCCGAAGTAGAGGCCGCCGGTGAGCTCGCGCACCACCAGCAGGTCCACGCCGGTGAGCAGGTGCGGCTTCACCGGCGAGGCGCCCATCGCCACCGGATGCGGACGCACGGGGCGCAGGTTGGCGTAGAGGCCGAGCGCCTGGCGCAGCGCCAGCAGGCCCTGTTCGGGGCGCACCTTCGCCGAGGGGTCGGACCACTTCGGCCCGCCCACGGCGCCCAGCAGGATCGCATCGGCGCCGCGGCAGGCTTCCAGCGTAGCCGCGGGCAGCGGCTCGCCGGTGGCGTCAATGGCGGCGCCGCCCATCAGGTGGGTGCTGAAGTGGAAGGCATGGCCGTGCTTGCGGCCGATGGCCTGGAGTACGGCCACCGCGGCGGTGGTCACTTCGGGGCCGATTCCATCCCCGGGCAGCACCACGATTTCATACGACATGCGATGTCTCCCGGTGGCTGGTTTCGTAGCGTTGGATGTCGGCGTCGCGGGCCAGCAGCCAGCCCAATTCGTCCACGCCCTCGAGCAGGCAGGTGCGGGCGAAGGCGTCCAGGGCGAAGGCGTGGCGCTGGCCGTCGGGCGTGCGCAGCTCGCCCGCGGCGATGTCGATCTCAAGCTCATCGTCCGGGCGCTGCATCAGCGCCTGCACCACGGCTTCGTCCAGCACCACGGGCACCAGGCCGTTCTTGAGCGCGTTGGCTCGGAAGATGTCGGCCACCTGGCTGCTGACCACGGCCCTCAGGCCGGCGTCGGTGAGGGCCCAGGGCGCATGCTCGCGCGAGCTGCCGCAGCCGAAGTTGCGGCCGGCCAGCAGGATGCTGCGGCCGTGGTTCTCGGGGCGGTTGAGCGCGAAATCGGGGTCCACGCTGCCGTCGGTGCGTTTGCGCCAGTCGGCGAACGCGTGCTGGCCCAGGCCGCTGCGGGTGGTGGTGGACAGGAAACGCGCGGGGATGATGCGGTCAGTGTCGATGTTGGCCTGGGTGAGCACCACGGCGCGCGAGCGGATCAAACTGACGACGGCGTTCATGCGGCCTCCGTGGCGGCGAGGCTGCGCGGGTCGGCCACCACGCCGGCAATGGCGGAGGCGGCGGCGGTGAGCGGCGAGGCCAGCAGGGTGCGTGCGCCCGGCCCCTGGCGGCCTTCGAAGTTGCGGTTGCTGGTGCTGACGGCTAACTGGCCCGGCGCCACCAGGTCGCCGTTCATGGCGATGCACATCGAACAGCCGGGCTCGCGCCATTCGGCGCCGGCGGCGCGGACGATGCGGTCGATGCCCTCGGCTTCGGCCTCGCGCTTGACCTGTTCCGAGCCCGGCACCACCAGCATGCGCACGCGCGGATGCACGCGGCGCCCGGCCAGCACGCCGGCGACCTCGCGCAGGTCCGACAGCCGGCCGTTGGTGCACGAGCCCACGAACACCACGTCCACCGGCGTGCCGGCGATCGCGGCGCCGGCCTGAAGGCCCATGTAGGCCTGCGCTTTTGCTTCGGCGTCGTCGGCCGGCTGCGGCACGCGCTGGTCAACGCCGATGGCCGTGCCCGGATGCGTGCCCCAGGTGACGGCGGGCGCGATGCGGCTGGCGTCCACCTGCACTTCCTGATCGAACGCCGCGCCGTCGTCGCTGGCCAGCGTGCGCCAGCGCTTCACGGCGGCGTCGAAGGCGCCGCCCTGCGGCGCGCGCGGGGTGCGCGACAGCCATTCGAAGGTGACGTCGTCGGGTGCCACCAGGCCGGCACGGGCGCCGGCTTCGATGGCCATGTTGCACAGGGTCATGCGCGCTTCCATGGACATCGCGCGCACCGTGCTGCCGCGGAATTCGATGACGTGGCCGGTGCCGCCGTTGACGCCGATGTGGCTGATCACGTGCAGCACCACGTCCTTGGCGCCCACGCCTCGGCCCAGCGGGCCGTCGATGGTGATGGCCAGGGTCCTGGGCTTGCGCTGCAGCAGGCACTGCGTGGCCAGCACGTACCCTACTTCGCTGCTGCCGATGCCGAACGCCAGCGCGCCGAACGCGCCGTGCGTGCTGGTGTGGCTGTCGCCGCAGACGATGCTCATGCCGGGCTGGGTCAGGCCCAGCTCGGGCGCGATCACGTGCACGATGCCGCGGTGCTCCGAGCCCAGGTCGAAGATCTCGATGCCGTGCGCGGCGCAGTTCTCGCGCAGGCGCTCCACTTGCTCCTTGGCTTCGGGCTTGTGGTAGGGCAGTTCGCCGTTGGCGTCGGCTGGCAGGGTGGGCGTGGAGTGGTCCAGCGTGGCCTTGGTCAGGTCGGGGCGGCGCGGGCGGATGCCGCGCGCTGCCAGCTCGGTGAAGCCCTGCGGCGAGGTCACTTCATGGATCAGGTGCAGGTCAACGTAGAACACGGCCGGCGCGGCCGGCGTTTCGGGCACCACCACGTGGGCGTCCCAGAGTTTGTCGAACAGGGTGCGGGGCGTCGTCATGGGGGTCTCAGGCGGTGGCGGCGATGGAAGAGTTTTGTGATTCGCGCTGGCGCAGCACGCGGTTGGCCACGTCCAGCCAGGCCAGGGCGCTGGCTTCGATGATGTCGCGGCTGGTGCCCAGGCCTTCGTGCTCGACGCCGTCGCAGCGCACGCTGAGGTTGGCTTCGCCGCGGGCGTCGGCGCCGATGCCGATGCTGTGGACCTGGTAGCTCTCGAGCTGCATGGGTACGCCGGTGGCGCGGGTCATGGCTTCGAACAGCGCCGCCACCGGGCCGTCGCCCTCGGCGATCTCGGTGACCAGGTGGCCTTCGGGATCGGACAGTTCGACGTGGGCGCGGGCCCGCTTGCCGCTGTCGCTCACCGACAGCGCCGACAGCCGGTAGCCCCGGCCTTCAACCTCGGCATCGCCCAGCACCAGCGTCTGCAGGTCGGCGTCGCGCACCAGGCGCTGGTGGTCGCACAGCTTCTTGAAGCGCGCGAACACCTGTTCGAACTCAAACTCCTCCAGCGGCAGGCCCAGTGCGCGCAGGCGGTCGCTCACGGCGTGTCGGCCGCTGTGTCGGCCCAGCACCATCTGCGACGCCGGCCAGCCCACGTCCTCGGGCCGCATGATCTCGTAGGTATTGCGGTTGCGCAGCATGCCGTGCTGGTGGATGCCGGCTTCGTGCGCGAAGGCGTTCGCGCCAACCACCGCCTTGTTGCGCTGCACCGACATGCCGGTCAGGCGCGACAGCAGCCGGGACGCGTGCAGCAGCGCGCGGCTGTCGATGCCGGTGACGGCGCCGTAGTGCGCCCCGCGCACCCGCAGCGCCATCACCAGCTCTTCCAGCGCCGCGTTGCCGGCGCGCTCGCCGATGCCGTTGATGGTGCACTCGACCTGGCGTGCGCCGCCTTCGATGGCGGCCAGCGAGTTGGCGACGGCCAAGCCCAGGTCGTCGTGGCAGTGGGCGCTGAAGATCGCCTTCCCGGCGCCGGGGGTCCTGGCGATCAGGCGCTGGAACAGGCCGCGGATTTCCTCGGGCGTGGTGTAGCCCACGGTGTCGGGCACGTTGATGGTGCGCGCGCCGGCGGCGATGGCGGCGCCGAAGATCTCCACCAGGAAGTCTTCCTCGGTGCGCAGTGCGTCTTCGGCCGAGAACTCCACGTCGTCCACGAAGGTTCGCGCCAGGCGTACGCCTTCGACGGCGCGTTCCAGCACCTGTTCGCGGCTCAGCCCCAGCTTGTGCTCGCGGTGCAGCGGGCTGGTGGAGATGAAGACGTGGATGCGCGGCTTGCGGGCATGCTCAAGCGCCTTGGCGGCGGCCTCGATGTCGCCCGGCGTGCAGCGCGACAGTGCGCACAGCCGCACGTCGCGGATCTCGGCGGCTATCATGGCGGTGGCCTCCATGTCGCTGACCGAACTTGCCGGGAAGCCGGTCTCGATTACGTCCACGCCCAGGTCGGCCAGCGCGCGCGCCATCACGAGTTTTTGTGCCGGGCGCAGGCTGCACCCGGGCGACTGTTCGCCGTCGCGCAGGGTGGTGTCGAAGATGCGGATGCGGTCGGTGCTCACGGGGCGAACTCCTGTTCCAGAACTTGCGGGGCGGTTTCGATGCTGCGGGCGAGGGTGACCAAGGGGGCTGCGGTTCTAAGCGGCCGCGACTCGGCGCGGCGGCGGGGCTTGCGTGGCGCCCGCGGCCTGACGTCGGAAAGCAGGCCGGCCAACACGGTGGCGTCGATGTTGCCGCCCGACACCACGGCGCATTTGTTCCTGCCCGAGACGCGGCGGCCGGCGGCCAGGGCCAGCGCGCCGGCGCCTTCGGCGATGACGTGTTCTTCCAGCGCCAGCCGCACCAGGGTTTCGCGCAGCTCGGCTTCGCGCACGATCACCAGGTCGTCCAGCAGGTGCGCCAGCAGCCGGCGCGTGATCTGGCCCGGATGCCGCACGCGTACGCCGTCGGCCAGGGTGGCGCCGGGCAGCGGCGCGCTGTCGTCGCCGCGCAGCACGCGGGCCATGTTGTCGGCACCCTCGGGCTGGGCGCCGACGATGCGCACGCCCTGTGATTTCAGCGCCAGCGCCACACCGGCCGCCAGCCCGCCACCGCCGATCGGCACGATCACCACGTCGGGTGCGTGCGCCGCCAGCTCCAGGCCCACGGTGCCCTGGCCGGCGATCACGTCCGGGTCGTCGAAGGCCGACAGGAAGCGGTAGCCGTGCTGGTTGGCGAGTTCCAGCGCGAAGGCACGGGCCTCGTCGTAGCTGTTGCCGTGCATGCGCACCGTTGCGCCCCAGTGGGCGACGCCGGCGACCTTGGTCTCGGGTGCGCCCACCGGCATCACGGTGATGGCCTGCATGCCCAAGCGGTGTGCGGCCCAGGCCAGCCCCTGGGCGTGGTTGCCGGCCGAGGCCGCGATCACCGGGCGACGGTCGCCGCGCTCGCGCGCCACCAGCAGGGCATTCAGGGCGCCGCGCACCTTGTACGAGCCGGTGCGCTGCAGGTTCTCCAGCTTCAGCCAGGTACCGAAGCGCTCGGCGTAGTGCAGCGGCGTCGCCGGCAGGTAGCGGCGCAGGCGGGCGTGCGCGGCCAGCACGTCGGCGACGCCAACATCGTCCTCCGGCGGCGGCGCGCGCTCAGCCATGCGTGGCGGGCGTGCCTGGAAGAAGACGCCTCCGGCCGGCGCAGCGCGTGCGTCGGCGGTCGGGGCAGGGGGCGAAAGTGCGGCTCATACGCTGGTCAGCCAATGGGCATGGGCCGGCGAGCCGCCGCGCACGATGCGCAGGTAGCGCGTGCGCAGTTCGTTCGCCACCGGCGAGGCACCGTAGTCGCGGCGATCCAGCGCGGCCACCGGCAGCAGCTCGGCCGAGGTGCCGGTGACGAAGACTTCATCGGCCTCCAGCAGTTCCTCCAGCGTGACCGGGCGCGATTGGGCGCCGGCCAGCTCGATCACGGTGTCGCGGGTGATGCCGGGCAGCGCGTCCGGGTGCTCGACGGCGCTGACCTTGCCGTCCTTCACCAGGAACACGTTCACGCCGGTGCACTCGACCACGAAGCCGGCGTCGTCGATGAACAGCGCATCGTCGAAGCCGCGGCTGCCGGCCTCGCGCTTGGCCAGGATGGAATTGACGTAGGCGCCGCTGAGCTTGAGCGGCGGCATCGCCTGCGCGCGGTTGCGGCGGAACGGCGACACGGTCAGGCGCACGGGCTTGTCGCCCAGGTGCGGCGCCCAGGGCATGGACGCCACCATCAGGTGCCGGGTCAGCGGCGCCACGTCCAGGCCCAGCGAGCCGGTGCCGTACCACATCAGTGGGCGGATATAGGCGTCGCGGTGCTGGTTGGAGCGCAGCACCGCGATCACCGCCGCCGCCGCTTCGATCACGTCGAAGCCGGCGCCGAACGCGTCTGCGCCCTTGCGCATCCGCTCGAGGTGCTCGGGCAGGCGGAATACCGCCGCGCCGTCGGGCGTGGCGTAGCTGCGGATGCCTTCGAACACCGCCGTGCCGTAGTGCATGGCGTGGGTGGTGAGCGGGGCGCTCATCTGGTCCTCGCGGCCGATGCGGCCATCGAACCAAAGGTTCAGGGACATGGGGCTATCTCCACGGAAAGGCAGTCGTGCAGCTGTTCGATCTGGCGCTGCAGGGATTCGGGCGGGCGTTGGCCGCGCACGGTCATCTGCAGCGTCCAGTCGCCGCCGTCGGGCGGCTGTTCGCCGCTGATGGCCAGCGGCGTGAAGCCGCGGCGCTCGGCCGTGCCCAGCACGCGCAGCAGCACGCCTTCGGCCGGTCGCAGCACCAGGTCAAGCCGGTACCGCATGGGCGGGCTCCGGCAGGGGCGCGGCGGCGGCCGCGGGTTCTTCTGCATCGAGCATCGTGGCGTTGCTTTGGTTGGGCGGCACCAGGGGCCAGACGTTGGTGCGGGCATCGATGGAAACGTGCAGGAAGGCCGGGCCCGGCGTGGCCATCAGCGCGTGCAGCGCGTCCTCGACGTCCTCGCGCTTGTCCAGGTGCAGTGCCGGGATGCCGAACACCCGCGCCAGGGCAGCAAAGTCGGGGTTGTCGCTCAGGTCCACTTCGCTGAAGTTCTTCTCGAAGAACAGCTCCTGCCACTGGCGCACCATGCCCAGGGCCTGGTTGTCGAGCAGCACCATCTTGATCGGCAGCTTGCAGCGGGCCACGGTGGCCAGCTCCTGCAGGTTCATCATGAAGCTGCCGTCGCCGCTCACCAGCACCACGGTGCGATTGGGGCAGGCGAACTGCGCGCCGATCGCCGCCGGCAGGCCGAAGCCCATCGTGCCCAGCGCACCGCTGGTCAAGTGATTGCGCGGGTGGTTGAACTTCCAGTGCTGGGCCACCCACATCTGGTGCTGGCCGACGTCGCAGGCCACGATCGCGTCGCGCGGTGCGATCTCGGACAGGCGGCGCAGCAGGGCCGGGGCGAAGACGTCGCGGCCCGGGGCGTCGTAGCGCGCGGCGTGCTTCTCGCGCTGGGCCAGGCAGTGTTCCAGCCACGGGGCGCAGTCGGGCTGTACGCCGGTCATGGCCTTGAGCGACGTGGCCACGTTGCCGGGCACGCCGACGTCGGCATGGCGCAACTTGCTGATTTCGCGGCGGTCGGCGTCCAGGTGCACGATGCGCGCGCGCGGCGCGAACTCGGCCAGCTTGCCGGTGGCGCGGTCGTCGAAGCGGGCGCCGATGCAGATCAGCAGGTCGGCTTCCTGCACGGCGATGTTCGCCGCGCGGCAGCCGTGCATGCCCAGCATGCCCAGCAGCTGCGGGTGATTGGTGGGCAGCGCGCCCAGGCCGCGCAGGGTCAGCACGGCGGGCATGCCGCTGGACTCCACGAAGCCGCGGAACGCGTTCACCGCGTCGGCCAGGGCGATGCCGCCGCCGCCGTAGATCACCGGGCGTTCCGCCGCGGCGATCGCGGCGATGGCCTTGGCGATGTCATCCCGCGGCGGCGGCGGGGGAGGCGCCGCCGCCGCGGGGACACAGGGAACCAGGTGCGCCGCATCGGCCAGCTGCACGTCCTTGGGCAGGTCGATCAGCACGGGGCCGGGGCGGCCCTCGCGGGCGATGCGGAAGGCTTCGTGCACGATGTGCGGCAGATCATTGACGTTGCGCACCAGGAAGCTGTGCTTGACGATCGGCAGGGTCATGCCGAACACGTCCAGCTCCTGGAAGGCGTCGGTGCCCATCAGCGCGGTGCTGACCTGGCCGGTGATCACCACCATCGGCGCCGAATCCAGGAAGGCATCGGCGATGCCGGTGACCAGGTTCGACGCACCCGGGCCCGACGTGGCCACGCACACGCCGACCCGGCCGCTGGCGCGGGCGTAGCCATTGGCGGCCAGCGCCGCGCCCTGTTCGTGGCGCACCAGGATGTGCTTGAGCTTGGAGCCCGGCAGCGCGTCGTAGAAGGGCATGATGGCGCCGCCCGGGTAGCCGAACAGCAGGTCCACGCCCTCGGCCTCGAGCGCGCGCGCCAGCAGCTGGGCGCCGTTCTGTTTGATGTTCATGCGGTGGCGGCCTCTTTTCGGGGCTTGGCCGGGGTCGGCGCGGTGACGTTGCCGTCGGCGCCGATCCAGCTCATGGCCGCGCGCAGCTTGCGGCCGGTGGCTTCGATCGGGTGATCGAAGTCGGCCTGCTTCATTGCCTTGTAGTTGGGGTTGCCGGCGGCGTATTCGGCGATCCACTGGCGGGCGAAGGTGCCGTCCTGGATCTCGGCCAGGATCTTCTTCATCTGCGCGCGCGCGTGCTCGTCGATGATGTACGGGCCGCGGGTGAGCGCGCCGTACTGCGCGGTTTCGCTGATGAACTCGTGCATGCGGGTGATGCCGCCTTCGTACAGCAGGTCGACGATCAGCTTCAGCTCGTGCAGGCACTCGTAGTAGGCGACCTCGGGCTGGTAGCCGGCTTCCACCAGCGTTTCCCAGCCGGCCTGGACCAGCTTCGTGGCGCCGCCGCACAGCACCGCCTGTTCGCCGAACAGGTCGGTTTCGGTTTCTTCCTTGAAGGTGGTCTTGATGACGTTGGCGCGCGCGCCGCCCAGGCCCGCGGCGTAGGCCAGCGCCAGCGCTTCGGCGCGGCCGCTGGTGTCCTGCTGCACCGCGTAGACGCAGGGGACGCCGCGGCCGATCTCGAATTCGCGGCGCACCAACGCGCCCGGGCCCTTGGGCGCGACCAGGATCACGTCGAGGTCGGCGCGCGGGGAAATCTGGCCGTAGTGCACGTTGAAGCCGTGCGCGAACAGCAGGCAGGCGCCCTTGGCGATGTAGGGCTCGATGGCTTCGCGGTACAGGCGCGGCTGCACCATGTCGGGCGTGAGCACGGCCACGAGCTCTGCGCCGGCGACAGCCTCGGCCGGCGTCTTCACCGTGAAGCCATCGGCTTGCGCCTTGGCTTCGGTCGGGCCACCCGGACGCAGGCCGACCGTGACGTCAAAGCCCGACTCGCGCAGGTTCAGGGCATGCGCCCGGCCCTGGCTGCCATAACCGACGACGGCGATACGGGGGCGGGGCGCTTGGGCGTTGGCGGCGGTGGCTTGGTTCATGGCGGCGTTTCCTTGGATGCGGGAGAGGGTGCGATGGGAAGTGAAAAAATCCGGGGTCAGGGCGTGACGCCCTGGCCCCGGGTTTCGGAAACCAGCTGCAGCGCAATGCGGGTTGCGCGCGGTGCGGGCGCGGGGCTGGTCACGGCGCCGCGGGAGGCGGAGGCGACGTGCAGGGCGTACTTGGCCAGGGCGCCGCCGGTGACGCGCGGCGTGATGCGCGCGGTGTCGCGGGTGGACAGGTCGGCGTCCACGTCGATGCGGCGGGTGGCGACGTCGATGCGCATGCGGTCGCCGTCGCGCAGGCGGGCGATGGGGCCGCCGTGCGCGGCTTCGGGCGACACGTGGCCGACCATGAAGCCGTGGGTCGCGCCGGAGAAGCGGCCATCGGTGACCAGCGCCACGTCGTTGCCCAGGCCCTGGCCCACCAGGGCGGCGGTCACGGCCAGCATCTCGCGCATGCCGGGGCCGCCGGCCGGGCCTTCGAAGCGGATCACCACCACGTCGCCTGCACGGATGTCGCGCGCCTGCACCGCGGCAAAGGCGGCTTCCTCGGAATCGAATACGCGCGCGGTGCCTTCGAAGTGCTCGCGGCCGTGGCCGGCCAGCTTGACGATGCAGCCTTCGGGCGCCACGTCGCCGTAGAGGATCGAGTAGCCGCCGCGCGGCTTGATCGGATCCGACACCGGGCGCACGCAGTCCTGCGGGCCCGCGGCGGGCACGGCGTCGAGTTCGGCGAACAGCGTGCGGCCGGTCACCGTGGCCCCGTCTTCCAACAGGCCGGCCGCGCGCAGCTCATTGGCGACCAGGGGCGTGCCGCCCATGTCGAACATCTCGGCAGCGGTGTAGCGTCCGCCCGGCTTGAGGTCGGCGATGACGGGCGTGTGCGACGCCGCTTCCAGGTCTTCCAGAGTGAACTCGACGCCGGCTTCGTGCGCGATGGCCAGCAGGTGCATCGCCACGTTGGTGGAGCCCGCCGTGGCCGACACCGCGCGCGCGGCGTTGCGGAACGCGGCCGGGGTCAGTACCTGCGACGGGGTCGGGCCGCCTTCGCGCAGGCGCTGCATCACCAGCTCGCCGCAGGCGAAGGCGGCCGCGGCCTTGTCGCCGTGCAGCGCCGGGATATCGTTCAAGCCCATTGGCGAAAGGCCCAGGAAGGTCAGCACCATCGCCATGGTGTTGGCGGTGAACTGGCCGCCGCAGGCGCCGGCGCCCGGGCAGGCGGCGCGCTCCACTTCGGCCAGGCCGGCGTCGTCCAGGGTGCCGGCGGCGTGGGCGCCCACGGCCTCGAACACGTCCTGCACCGTCAGCTTCTTGCCCCTGCACTCGCCCGGCATGATGGTGCCGCCGTAAAGGATGGCGCTGGGCAGGTCCAGCCGCGCCAGCGCCATGGCCGCGGCGGGCAGGGTCTTGTCGCAGCCCACCAGCACCACCACGCCGTCCAGGCAGTGGCCGCTGACGGCCAGCTCGATCGAATCGGCGATTACCTCGCGCGAGGCCAGCGAGGCGCGCATGCCGCTGCTGCCCATCGCGATGCCATCGGTGATGGCGATGGTGTTGAACTCGAACGGCGTGCCGCCGGCGGCCAACACGCCGGCCCGCACATGCTGGGCCAGGTCACGCAGCGTGAGATTGCAGGGCGACACGTCCGACCAGGTGTGCACCACCGCGATCAGCGGCTTGGCGATGGCGGCATCGTCCAGCCCCGTTGCGCGCAGCATGGCGCGGGCGGGAGCGCGGGAGGGGCCGGTTTTGATCGCGTCGCTTTGCACTGGGGTGGGTCCTGTGGATTTCCAAAGGCCCCAAAACGAAGAACCCCGCGCCGTTTCCGGTGCGGGGTTCTAGTTTCGAGGGCTGTTTTACCTATTCGCGCTCGTCTATCCCGCACCTGGAAGTGAGGTAATAAGGACGACGACGACAAGGGCCAGCAGCGCAACCGACGCGACACGCTGCTCGACCGGGAGGGTCGTGCGCAGGGTCATGGCGGTGGCGTTGGCGGAAGGCATGGGTCGAGAGAACCACGGCGCCGCAGGGCCTGTCAATACCTTGGAACGGCTTTTTCCAAGGGCTGTCACTTTAGAATTCCTGCTCCAATCGCCCGTTTGCCGGGCTCGGATCCACCGCGTACACCCCCAGCCCACGCACTTCGCCCAGCCGACGCAGCCCGTGCGCACTGTCGGCGATGCGGCCTTCGAACTCCTTCGCGCGCTCCGTCGGCACCAGGAAGTAGATGCCGGGTTCGCCCTCGGCCAGCTCGTGCCGCAGGTCGTCGTCGAAGGGGCCCGGCGCTGATGCGACCCGCCTGCCAAGGTCTTCGAAGCTGATCGTTTCGACCTCGCTGCCGAGATAGAAACGCAGCCCGTAGCGTGCCTTGGTCTGCAGGAAGACCATTTCGGCCGGCGGCGACGGCAGCAGCGGCCGCAGTTCATTCGCCAGCTGGCGCGCATCCTGCTGGCTGGGCATCGTGGCAAGGAACACCTTTATGGCCAGCAGCCCGCCCAGCCACAGCGCGGCCAGGATCGCGGCCCCGCGACCCAGCGGTACGCGTGCCATCGCCATCGCCACCAACAGGCTGATGGGCACGAACAGCGGCAGCAAGTAAAAGGGCAGACGCGAGCGGGAGAGGAAAAACACGAGCAGCGGCAGGCCCAGCCAAAGCCACAGAAAGCGCGACGCTGGCGGCATCGGTGCTGACGTTTCGTCGCGCCAGCGCCGCCACGCCGCCACGGCGGCCCAGGGCAGCGTGCCCAGCAGCAGCGTCGGCACGTACACCACGAAGCCGCCGTACCACTCGCCGTTGCGATTGTGTTCGGTGCTGGCGATGCGGCCCACCACTTCGTCGCCGACGAAATAGCCCAGCAGGTCGGGGTGGCGGTGGACGATCCAGCCAAACCAGCTCAAGCCCACCAGCACGAAGGCGGCCAGGCCCAGCGGCCGGGTGAGCAGTGCAAGGCTGCGCTGGCGAACTTCCCATGCGGCAATGGCCAGCAGCGGCAGCAGCCCTGGCGGCCCCTTCACCATGAAGGCCAGGCCGAACAGCGCCCACATCGCGTCCAGCCAGCGTGGCGACCCGCCGCCAAACCGGAAGCGCACGTAGGCCAGCACGGCCGCGGTTTCAGTGAAGGTCAGCAGGGTGTCGGTGGTGATGACGCCCGCGGCCAGGAACGGCAGCGGGCAGCTGCCGTACACCAGTGCCGGCAGCCAGGGTCGTTCCGGCACCAGCGTGCTACCCATCGAGAAGACCAGCCCCACCGTCAGCGCAAACGCCAGCGCCATTGGCAGCCGCAGCGCCCACTCGCTGCGGCCGAAGGCGTTCACGCTGGCGGCAATGGCCCAGTAGGTCACCGGCGGCTTGGTGACGTGCAGGGTTTCGACGTTGCGGCGCGGCGTCAGGTAATCCCCGCTGTCCACCATCTGCAGCGCCACGTTGCTGTATCGGCCCTCGTCGGGATCCCACAGGCCGCGTGCGCCCTGGAAGAACAGCGCCAGCACCAGCGCCAGCGCGAACGCCACCAGGGGGCCCAGGGTGAATCGGGAAGGGGGCGGTGCGATGTCGATGGGAGGGTAGGCCGCGGTGAGCTGGCGCGGTTGCGCAACCAGTAACGCGCAATTCTACGGCACGGGCGTTGGAGTATCGTGAGGAAGCCGCCGGGCGTTGTGCCGTGTTGCGGGCAGCCAAGCAGGCCTGGACTGTCCAGGTGGATGGCGTCACCTCAAACCCCATGGCTACTGACTTCCGCGATGCGCTGGCCAAGGTTCCGCAAGTCACCGCCGGCTTCTGGCTGATAAAAATACTCGCCACCAGCCTCTGGGCGTGGGCTACCTGGGCGGCAGCCTCCTGCTGGCCTCGCTGCTGCTGGCCTTGGTGGTGATCGCCTACTTCTTGTCGCGCATCTCGCGCACGCTGCTGTTCTGGTAGGCGTTCGTCCTGACCCGGCCCCTGGGCGCGGTGGATCGTGAGGCGCAGCGAATCCTTAACCTGGTTTGCCGTAGCCTTCCGACCACCTCCATGCCATCAGGCGGCGCACCTTGAATCCCCTCCTTCGTCTTGCCGGCATCAGCCTTGGCGCGTGCGCAGCGCTGGCCAGCTTGCCGGC
>QBLY01000027.1:5319-32164 GCA_003241895.1 Lysobacteraceae bacterium | reverse complement strand
GGGCTTTGCAAGGCATCGGATGGTCCGGGACGGGGGCCGCACGGGCGATGCGGCATTGTCCCCACAAACACGCGGGGGCGTCCATGCTTGCGTTCCGGGCGTCGCGCCCCGATTTATACTCCCGACATGGCCCAAGACCCCAACCCCGAACGAGAACACGAGCACGGCGTAGCGGTCGAGGCCGCCAGGCCCGAGGTCGTCCGCCCGCCCCTGTACCAGGTGGTGCTGCTCAACGACGACTTCACCCCGATGGATTTCGTGGTGGAGGTGCTGCAGGTGTTCTTCTCCCTGAACCGCGAAAAGGCCACCCAGGTGATGCTGCACGTGCACACCCGGGGCAAGGGCGTTTGCGGCGTCTACACACGCGAAGTGGCTGAATCGAAGGTGACGCAAGTGAACGACTTTTCCCGGGAACACCAGCACCCCCTGTTGTGCACCATGGAAAAGACCTAGGCTGGCCCCATATCGGAGCAAACGTTCCGGAGACGCCCAAATGTTCAGCAAGGATCTCGAGTACACCATCGGCCAGTGCTACAAGCAGGCCCGCGAAGCCCGCCATGAATTCATGACGGTCGAGCACCTGCTGCTGGCCCTCTTGGACAACCCTTCGGCGGCCGGCGTGCTAAAGGCCTGCGGCGCCGACCAGCCCAAGCTGGCCACGGGCCTGCGGCAGATCATCGCCGACACCGTGCCGGTGCTTCCCACCGACGACCCCCGAGACACGCAGCCCACGCTGGGCTTCCAGCGGGTGCTTCAGCGCGCGGTCTACCACGTGCAGTCCTCGGGCAAGAAGGAGGTTACCGGCGCCAACGTGCTGGTGGCCATCTTCGGCGAGAAGGATTCGCACGCGGTGTATTTCCTCAACCAGCAGGAAATCACCCGCCTGGACGTGGTGAACTATCTCTCGCACGGCATCGCCAAGATCGGCGACACCGCCGACGAGAAGCCGGCCCCCGAGAGCAAGCCCGAGGGCGAGGAGGGTGGCGAGTCCAAGGCCAACCCGCTGCAGGAGTTCGCCAGCAACCTCAACGAGCTGGCACGGGAAGGCAAGATCGACCCGCTGATCGGCCGGGAGGACGAAGTCGAGCGCACCATCCAGGTGCTGTGCCGCCGCCGCAAGAACAACCCGCTGTTCGTCGGTGAAGCCGGCGTCGGCAAGACCGCGCTGGCCGAAGGCCTGGCGTGGCGCATCGTCGAGGGCAAGGTGCCCGCCGTGCTCAAGGACGCCACCATCTATTCGCTCGACCTGGGCGCGCTGGTGGCGGGCACCAAGTACCGCGGCGACTTCGAGAAGCGGCTCAAGGCCGTCATCAACCAGATCAAGAAAGAGCCGGGCGCCATCCTGTTCGTCGACGAGATCCACACCATCATCGGTGCGGGCTCGGCCTCGGGCGGCACCATGGACGCGTCCAACCTGATCAAGCCCGTGCTGCAGAACGGCGAGCTGCGCTGCATCGGCTCCACCACGTTCCAGGAATACCGCGGCGTGTTCGAGAAGGATCGTGCGCTGGCGCGCCGGTTCCAGAAAATCGACGTGGTCGAGCCGACCATCGCCGAGACCGTGGCCATCCTCAACGGCCTCAAGAGCCGCTTCGAGGCGCACCACGACGTGGAGTACGCCAGCGACGCCATCCAGGCTGCGGTGGACCTGTCGGTGAAGCACATCAACGACCGCCTGCTGCCCGACAAGGCCATCGACGTGATCGACGAGGCAGGCGCCCGCCAGCGCCTGATGGACGCCGACAAGCGCAAGCACATCGTCGACGTCGAGGAAATCGAGCTGATCGTGGCCAAGATGGCGCGCATCCCCACCAAGCAGGTGAGTGCGTCCGACAAGGACGTGCTGCGCAACCTCGAACGCAACCTCAAGATGGTGATCTTCGGCCAGGACCCGGCCATCGAGACCCTGGTGTCGGCGATCAAGCTGGCCCGCTCCGGCCTGGCCAGTCCCGACAAGCCGATCGGCAACTTCCTGTTCGCCGGCCCCACGGGCGTGGGCAAGACCGAAGTCACCAAGCAGCTGGCGATGCAGTTGGGCATCGAGCTGGTGCGCTTCGACATGTCCGAATACATGGAAGGCCATTCGGTGAGCCGCCTGATCGGCGCCCCCCCGGGCTACATCGGCTTCGACCAGGGCGGCCTGCTGACCGAGAAGATCGTCAAGACGCCGCACTGCGTGCTGCTGCTGGACGAAATCGAGAAGGCGCATCCGGACGTGTTCAACATCCTGCTGCAGGTGATGGACCGCGGCGTGCTGACCGACACCAACGGCCGCGAGGCGAACTTCCGCAACGTGGTGGTGGTGATGACCACCAACGCCGGTGCGGCGCAGGCGGCGCGGCGCACGATGGGCTTCGTCGAGCAGAACCACACCACCGATGCGATGGAGGTGATCCGGAAGGCGTTCACGCCGGAGTTCCGCAACCGCCTGGACGGCATCATCCAGTTCGGCGGCCTGGGCTTCGACCACATCCTGCGGGTGGTGGACAAGTTCCTGATCGAGCTCGAGGCGCAGCTGCACGAGAAGCACGTCAGTCTGTCTGCCACGCCGGCAGCCAGGCAGTGGCTGGCCGAGCACGGCTTCGACCCGCAGATGGGTGCGCGCCCGATGTCGCGCCTGCTGCAGGACAAGATCAAGCGTCCGCTGGCCGACGAGCTGCTGTTCGGGTCGCTGGTCAACGGCGGCAAGGCCACGGTGGACGTACGCGACGGCGAGCTGGTCGTCGACGCCCAGTCCGAACCGGAGAAGCTACTGCCCGCCACGGTCTGACCGCTTCGCACCTCCAACACCGCAATGCCCGCCCTCGTGGCGGGCATTGTCTTTGCGGGGGGGGGGGGCGCGTGCGCGCTGCGCACGGCATGGGCTGCAAGGCAGCGCCGCCCCGATGACCGAGGGCACGCCGCAGCGAGTTCAAAAGCCGACACCGCGCCGATGTCTCTTGTCGGCCAGGAGCAGCCGGTCGTCAGACTGCTACTTCCCACGGGATCTCTCGACCAGATGGGACTGGGCTCCAAATCGGGCCGCTACGCAAAACCGGGGGGACGTCGATTGCGCGTCAGCCGCATGGCAGTACTCGAATTAAAATGATGGTGCTTGCCCAAGCGCCCTGGGCGCAGATGAAAAAGCTCTCGCTGAACTCCGAGTTTCGTGAAGGTTCGATGTCGTGGCGCGACGGCCTTTAATGGCTACGCCATTGGCTCTGTGACACAGCGACGAAGACAAAACGGTTAGCGGTACCACTACAGTTAGCAACGCTTACATTTTCGGACCCAACGCAATGCTGGCGCAGAAGAATGTGATCAAGGTTTGAGTGAGACTGCCATGTGCCCTATTGCTGTTGGCGTCTTTGCGTGACAACGTCCAAACAACGCGAGCGTCTTCGCCGACGGCCAGCAGGCTATTCGAACACCGATCCTACCCAGCCTGTGCTTACGCCCGGCAACTACAACCAACCGAGAAATCGAACCATGCATATTTCACCCCCCGATCTCATCAAGGGTTTATACCCCGTGTCCCAGGTCCGCGCTTGCCAACCAATCTTGTTGCTCCTGAATGCCATTGAGGTCTAAAGCATGAACAATATTTTCCGATCAGCATGCGTGGTAACTGTAATCATGGCTACGACAACGGTTCAGGCCGAGAAGACGCTAACGTTTGAGAACTACATGCCAGCGAGCTCTGTGTCCACGGAGCGCTTTACCTGCTTAGAGGCTGATGAGGTTCGCGTTGACTACGAGAGCCGTTTGCGGGCTTCAGGAGGGCGGAAAGCGAGCATCAGTGCGTTGTCGGCAGGAAACGTCACTGCCTCGGCGGAAATTTTGAGTCAGATCAATCGTGCCGCGGACGGTGCAAACATTTCCGGTGTGTCGGTTGGTTGTGCATCCACGGGCGTTAGGGTGATGGTTGAGCTCTATCGACCGGGAAGTGCGCCGCCAGACAGCGATTGCCTTGGCGACAATAACGCATTCCTGTTTGTGTATCTGCACAAAGGCGCAGCGTCATTCACAATGGAATGATCTTTGAGCATGCGGGACCAGAAGCTCCCGCCCGTTCTAATCTGTGCTGGGTAAAAACTGAATCCGATAGGGCTTATCGTTGTGGCAATCGTTACGCCAATCTTGGGCGCTCCGGCGATGATGTGGACGCGGGATGAGCGTCTTCCAGCAATAGAAGCCAACCAAGCGGGGTTGTACCCGTTTCCGAGGGCACTTGAGCCAAGGCTATGAACTTCTGGCCTAGGCTGTCCAGCCTACCTTTCGACCGGCGGTCGAAAACGATTCTCGACCGGCCGCTTCGGGTCGGTAGCAGCCTGTGCGGCTGGCGGCCAAAAAAAGCCGTGGAATTCGTGCAGGGTTCGCTCAAGATGTCAAAAAACGAAGGAACTACCCCGTCAGCCTGAGTGAATAGTGGGTCTGACGCGGCTGATAGCTACGGGCGGAAGAGGGGCCAGCAGCAGTTCGTCAAACGACCTGATGCGCTTGGCTCTTGAGGCGCCTTCTGCCAAGTGCCGCCGAATACAGAGCGGATCCCGAAACCAGCGAGAAAAAACCAATCCAAAGCACGGGGCTCCCCATGCCCCACCCGCCGATGAACACCAGCACGAGGAGCATGGACGCACCGCACCATACGAACGCACCGCCCGTGACCCGAAGTATGAGATCAGCCTCATCCTTGGCTCCCCAGCGCCTGGCAGCGTCACTCGGCTGGGAAGAATGAATCGGTTCGGAAGATGGATTGAGGTCGCTGTGGTCGATTCCAAGGGCTGCTGCCAGGCACACCCTCGTCTCGCGTGAAGCCGACGATTCGCTCTCGGCACGCTGAACGGTACGAACACTCAAACCCGAGGCTGTCGCAAGCTGCTCTTGAGACCAAGCTCGCGACTCCCGTAGTGCTCGGACTTTGTTCCCATCAATCTTCATGGACTGCTCCATACAACAGCTCCTTCACTTGTGAAGCTGTATTGCCACCCGATTTCGTTCCGCGCACCACGTCGGAGAGGCGACAAAAGCGCGTCATTGGACCGCCAAATTGACGCCAACGCCGAACGTAACGCCCCTTTTCCCGAATGCACGTCCAACCCCGTCCGGATATCCATCCAGTTGATTTCTCGGCCACTGGCCTTCAACGCGATGGCTACGGGCGAGTCTAGGCCCGCCCCGTCCGGCGAACAATCCGCCGCGACCCCGCTCAAGGACCCCGCGGACCCTCGAGCGGCCGCTTCGGGTCGGGTTGAGCCAGTGACCCGGGTAGCACCAGCCCTCTGGTCAGGCTTTGCCGGCACGCTGGTCAAAGTTGGCCAGCGCCCGCTGTCTAACGCGTCGCGGGCGGTCGGGCCGGCATAGGGGCCGCCGCCTTGTCGCGGCGCGGGAATAGACGCTGGGACGTGTTGGCGGTTTTCACGGCCAGTTCCGCGATTTCTTGTCGTTGCTTCAGGGTCAGCATCTTGGGTTCCCCGGACGATTGCCCACAGGCGCGCGGGCGGTCAGTTCGTGCAGGGCCAGAGCTTCACACTCGTAACGTGGCGTGCGCGAGGCGCACGCCACTCCGAACGCCAGGCATAGCAAAACGGCGGCCCAGGGCCGCCGTTCCTGTTGCCAGCACCGCGCATTACTTCATGCGGTAGGTGATGCGGCCCTTGGTAAGGTCGTAGGGAGTCATCTCTACCTTGACCTTGTCGCCGGTGAGGATGCGGATGTAGTTCTTGCGCATGCGACCGGAGATGTGGGCGGTTATGACGTGGCTGTTCTCGAGCTTGACCCGGAACATGGTGTTCGGAAGGGTCTCGAGCACCGTGCCTTCGAATTCTATGGAATCGTCTTTGGACATTCTTGGTTTCGCTGCCCGGGAAAGCCGGGCTTGGAAGCCGGGCATTCTGCCACGCCGTGGCCCCGCTTGCAAAAATCTGGTTAAGCCGGCCCAGGGTCGGCGAGGCGCGCGGCCGGGAACGGCGCCACGTGGGAAGCCCACGATCCCGGCAGGTCGGGCTTTTCCGCCCATTGGGCCACCTCGGCCAGGAAGGCCGGCCGGGGCAGGCGGCGTGCGCCCAGCGACACCAGGTGCGGGTTCTCCACCTGGGCATCGATCAGCGGCCAGCCCCACGTGGACAGGACGCGGGCCAGGCCGGCCAGCGCCACCTTTGAGCCACCCGTTTGCGCGCTGAACATGCTTTCGCCGAAGAACATCCTGCCTACGGCGACGCCGTAGATGCCGCCCACCAGGCGTTCGCCGTCGAACACCTCCACGCTGTGGGCGTGGCCCAGCCGGTGCAGCTGCACATAGGCTGCGCGCATCTCGTCGGTGATCCAGGTGCCGTCCTGGCCGGGGCGGGGGCTCGTGGCACAAGCGGCTATGACCTGTTCAAAGGCGCTGTCGGCCCGTACCTGCCAGAGGCTGCTGCGCAGCCGGCGCCGGAAGCGCGAGGGCAGGGCGAAGGTGTCGGTGTCGAACACCATGCGCGGGTCCGGGCACCACCACAGGATCGGTTCGCCGGCCGAGTACCAGGGGAAGATGCCGTGGCGGTAGGCGTTGAGCAGCCGCACCGGCGACAGGTCGCCGCCCATCGCCAGCAGGCCGTTGGGGTCGCGCAGGGCGCGGCCGGCCGGCGGGAAGGGCGCGGCCGGATCAGCCGGCAGCAGGGGCAGGCGGATCGTCATCGCGGTAGGGGCTGTGGGCCAGCACGGACTGGCGGTAGCTTGCCGTGGCGGCGAGTTCGTGGGTGCACCAGTCGCCCACTGCCGCGGCGAAGGACGCGTCCGACAGCCAGTGGTGGCTGTGCGTGATCACCGGCAGGAAGCCGCGGGCGATCTTGTGCTCGCCCTGGGCGCCGGGTTCGAACACCTGCAGGCCCTCGCGCAGGCAGTAGTCGATGCCTTGGTAATAGCAGGTTTCGAAGTGCAGGCCGGGGCTGGGTTCGACTTCGCTGCTGCCCCAGTAGCGGCCGTAAAGCGTATCGCCGCCGCGCAGGCAAAGCGCGCCGGCCACCGCTTCGCCGTCGCGCTCGGCCAGGAAGATCACCAGCTGCCGGGGCATCGTCCGGGCCAGGTGGCGGAAGAACTCCAGGGTCAGCGCCGGGTGGTTGCCGTAGTCGCCGAAGGTGCGGCAGTAGAAGAAGTGCATGGCCGCCAGGTCGTCGTCGCTGGCCTCGTCGCCGTGCACGGTGCGGAAATGGAAACCGGCGCGGGCCACCTTCTCGCGCTCCTGCCGCAGGTTCTTGCGCTTCTTGGGCTGCAGCGCGGCCAGGAAGTCGTCGAAGCCCGACCAGCCGCGGTTGCGCCAGTGGAACTGGGCGTCTTCGCGCGCGAGCCAACCCTCGTCGAACGCACTGGACTCGTCGTCGCGGTGGAAGTTCACGTGCAGCGACGACAGGCCTTCGCGCTGGGCTTGGGCCTGCATCGCTTCCAGCAGCGCGCGCCGGTCGGCCGGGTCGCGCGCCAGCAGCCGCGGCCCGGTGACGGGCGAGTAGGGCACCGCCACCAGCCACTTCGGGAAATATTCGCGGCCGAAGCGCTGGTAGGCGTTGGCCCAGGCGTGGTCGAACACGAACTCGCCGTGCGAATTGGTCTTGAGGTAGGCCGGCGCCGCGGCTACCAGTTCACCGTCGCGCCACAGCGAGGCGTGGCGAGGAGTCCAGCCCCAGCGTGGGCGCAGGCAGCCCTCGCGCTCCATGCCGGCCAGGAAGGCGTGTTCAACGAAGGGGTTGCGCCGGTCGTGCAGCGCGTCCCAAGCCTGTGCGGGCAGTTCGTCGAGTGAGTCGTGCAGGCGCAGTTCGGGCATGGAGCCAGCTTACGCGATGCGCCCGTGACGCCTTTGTCGGTCAGTGGTCCTTGTCGAGGAACTTCTCGGCGTCCAGGGCGGCCATGCAGCCGAAGCCGGCCGAGGTGATGGCCTGGCGATACACCTGGTCGGCCACGTCGCCGGCGGCGTACACGCCCGGCACCGAGGTGGCCGTGGCGTTGCCATCCAGGCCCGACTTGATGGTGATGTAGCCGTTGCGCATGTCCAGCTGGCCCTCGAACAGCGAGGTGTTGGGCGTGTGGCCGATGGCTACGAAGAAGCCCTGCAGCGCAATTTCGCGGGTGGACGCCTCGTCCTTGGTCGAGCGGATGCGCATGCCGGTAACGCCGGTCTCGTCGCCCAGCACCTCGTCCACCGAATGGTCCCAGATGACCTCGATCTTGCCGGCGGCAGCCTTCGCGAACAGCTTGTCCTGCAGGATCTTCTCCGAGCGCAGCTTGTCGCGGCGGTGCACCAGGTAGACCTTGCGGGCGATGTTGCTCAGGTAAAGCGCCTCTTCCACGGCCGTGTTGCCGCCGCCGATCACCGCCACGTCCTGGTCGCGGAAGAAGAAGCCGTCGCAGGTGGCGCAGGCCGACACGCCCTTGCCCATGAAGCGGGTCTCGGACTCGATGCCCAGGTACTTGGCGCTGGCGCCGGTAGAGATGATCAGGCCATCGGCGGTGTATTCGCCGCTGTCGCCCACCAGGCGGAACGGGCGGCTGCCCAGTTCAACGGTGTGGATGTGGTCGAAGATGATCTCGGTCTCGAAGCGCTCGGCGTGCGCCTGCATGCGCGCCATCAGGTCCGGGCCCAGCAGGCCGTGGGCGTCGCCGGGCCAGTTGTCCACTTCGGTGGTGGTCATCAGCTGACCGCCCTGCTGCAGGCCGGTCACCAGCACCGGCTTGAGGTTGGCGCGCGCGGCGTACACCGCGGCGGAATAGCCGGCGGGACCGGAACCGAGGATCAGCAGGCGGCAGTGCTTGGGGGCTGTCATGTATGATTCTTCACAGTGGAAAGGGGCAGCGCGCCGGTGCCGGAAGCGGGATCCGGGGACGTTCGCGGTGATGGGGTAGCTTGGCGGTCGAAGCGGGTCAATTCAAGGCGATGCCAGTTTCCACTGTGTCCTGCACCCCTGCCGTGAAGCCCGGGACGAGCGGCCTTCAACTACTGTATAAACAACCCCCTACAACGTTTTCCTGAGGTCTTTCCTCTCAGTGGCGCGATCCCAAGACAGAAGTTCCGCCGCCGGCCTTGATCGCCGCCAGAAACTCTGGCGGGAATTGGCCCTCGTCGCCATTTCGCCACTGCTGCTGTATCTGCTGGCGAGCCTGCTGAGCTACCACACCGACGACCCGGGCCTGTCGCGCACGGGCAGCGTTACCGGGCCACTGCACAATTTCGGCGGTTGGCTGGGCGCGCACCTGGCCGACCTGGCGTTCTGGTTCTTCGGCTACGTGGCCTACACCATTCCCGTGGTGCTGGGCGGCATCGCCTGGATCGCCCTGTTCGGGCTTGATTCGGACGGCGACGGCCGCGTGGACTTCGGTCCGGCGCTTCGGCTGATCGGCATCGTCGGGTTCCTGGTGGCTGCCTGCGGCCTGTTCCACACCCTGGGCGGCGCGGCACCGAACCTGCCGGCCGGGTCCGGCGGCATCCTGGGAGAGGTGGTGGGCAAGTCCATGCGCACCGTCTTTGGCGGCATGGGCGGCAACCTGTTCCTGCTGGCGTTGGTGCTGATGTCGGTGACGCTGGCCACGGGCCTGAGCTGGTTCGCGCTGATGGATTGGATTGGCGGCAAGGTGCTGGCGCTGTTCGGCCGCTTCGGCCAGGGCGCAAAGCAGGCCGCCGAATGGCAGCGCGGCCGCGTGCTGCGCGAGGAGCGCGAGGAAGTGCGCAAGGTCGACACCGCCAAGCGCGCCAAGCGCGAGCCGGTGCATATCGAGCCACCCGCCAAGAACGTGATCGAGAAGTCCGAGCGCGCCCAGCGCGAGCAGCAGATCCCGCTGTTCAACGCCGGCGGTGGCGAAGGCCTGCCGCCGCTGTCGCTGCTGGACGACCCGAAGGAACAGCCCAAGGGCTATTCCGAGGAAACGCTGGAAACCCTGTCGCGCCAGATCGAGTTCAAGCTCAAGGACTTCCGCGTCGAAGTGGAAGTGGTGGGCGCCTACCCGGGGCCCGTGATCACCCGCTTCGAGATGCAGCCGGCGCCGGGCGTTAAGGGCAGCCAGATCAGCTCGCTGGACAAGGACATCGCCCGCGGGCTGTCGGTGAAGTCCGTGCGCGTGGTGGACGTGATCCCGGGCAAGTCGGTGGTGGGCCTGGAAATCCCCAACTCGCACCGCGAAACCATCTACCTCAGCGAGATCCTGCGGTCGAAGGAATACGACAAGCTGGCCTCGCCGCTGGCGATGGCGCTGGGCAAGGACATCGCCGGACGGCCGGTGGTGGTGGACCTGGCGCGAATGCCGCACCTGCTGGTGGCCGGCACCACGGGCTCGGGCAAGTCGGTGGGCGTGAACGCCATGGTGCTGAGCCTGCTGTACAAGGCCACCGCCAAGGAAGTGCGCATGCTGATGATCGACCCGAAGATGCTCGAGCTTTCGGTCTACCAGAACATCCCGCACCTGCTGGCGCCGGTGGTCACCGACATGAAGGAGGCCGCGAATGGCCTTCGCTGGTGCGTGGCCGAGATGGAGCGCCGCTACAAGCTGATGAGCGCGGTGGGCGTGCGCAACCTGGCCGGCTTCAACCGCAAGGTGAAGGACGCCCGCGACGCCGGCCAGCCGCTGGTGGACCCGCTGTTCCGCCCCAACCCGGACCTGGGCGAAGTGCCGCGCACGCTGGAAGAGCTGCCCTACATCGTCGTGTTCATCGACGAATTCGCCGACATGATGATGATCGTCGGCAAGAAGGTCGAAGAGCTCATCGCCCGCTTGGCGCAGAAGGCGCGCGCCGCCGGCATCCACCTGATCCTGGCCACGCAGCGGCCGTCGGTGGACGTGATCACCGGTTTGATCAAGGCCAATATCCCCACGCGCATCGCGTTCCAGGTGTCGAGCAAGATCGACTCGCGCACGATTCTCGATCAGTCGGGCGCTGAAACACTGCTGGGCAACGGCGACATGCTGTACCTGCCGCCTGGCACCGCCATGCCCGAGCGCGTGCACGGCGCCTTCGTCAGCGACGACGAGGTGCACCGCGTGGTGGCGCACCTGCGCGCCAGCGGCGGCGGCCCCGACTATGTCGAGGGCGTGCTGGAGGAAGTGCAGACCATGGGCGACGGCGTGGTGGTGGGCCCCGGCGGCCTGCCCGAGTCCGGCAGCGCCGGCGACGAATCCGACCCGCTGTACGACGAGGCCGTGCGCGTAGTCACCGAAACCCGCCGCGCTTCCATCTCCGGCGTGCAGCGCCGCCTGAAGATCGGCTACAACCGCGCCGCCCGCCTGATCGAAGCCATGGAAGCCGCCGGCATCGTCACCGGCCCCGAACACAACGGCGACCGCCAAGTCATCGCCCCCCCACCGCCGCGCTGAAGAACGGGGTCAGGTTCACTTATCCGGGCTGGAACACGCATTGACGATGGGTATCTTCCCGGATAAGTGAACCTGACCCCGTTCTTTGCTGCCCGAGCTTTGCTGCTTTTGCCGGCCGTTCAGGCGGCGCCCGCCAGACTTCTTCCAACGCTCACCCGGCCCTACGCCCATGCGAATGCTTGCCCTTGTTCTGTTTACCTTGGCCACCACGGGCGCCCATGCCGGCGCGCGCGACCGGCTTGACGCCTTCAGCAAGGACATCCAGGGCCTGTCCGCCAACTTCTCCCAGCGGGTGTTCTCGTCCGACGGTGTGTTGAAGGAAAGCTCCAGTGGCACCGTGCAGCTGCAGGCGCCGCGGCAGTTCCGCTGGGAATACCTCAAGCCTTTCCCGCAGCTGCTGGTGGCCGACGGCGACCATATCTGGATCTACGATCCGGACATGGAGCAGGTGACCGTTCGCCAGCAGAGCCTGGAAGAACAGAACAGCCCGCTGGCCATGTTGATTGACCCGGCCGAGATGGAGCGCCAGTTCGTTTCCAAGGAAGGCGGCAGGGGCCAGGGGCTCGAGTGGCTGGACCTGACCCCACGCAAGCCCGACGAAGCGCCCTTCGACCGCGCCCGCCTGGGCTTCAGCGCCACCGGCCTGGTGCGCATGGAGATGTTCGACGGCCTGGGCCAGCGCACGGTGATGGGCTTTTCGGCCTGGAAGCGCAATCCCGCGTTCGCGCCCGGCAACTTCACCTTCAAGGTGCCCGAGGGCGTGGACGTGGTGGGTGACGTGGCCCCAAGCGCCGAAATAATCCCACTACGAGAATGAGCCACGGCGCCTGAAGAAGTGAACCTGACCCCGTTCTTGCGCCAGAATGCGGTAGTGGCCAAGAAGCACATTCCCAGCGATTCCCTGTTCCAGGCGCCCGAGGGGCTGAAGCCGCTCGCGGAGCGCATGCGGCCGGCGGCCATCGACGAGATGGTCGGACAGCGCCGGCTGGTGGCGCCGGGCTCGGCCCTGCGCCGTGCGGTGGAATCGGGCCGCGTGCATTCGATGATCCTCTGGGGGCCGCCCGGCTGCGGCAAGACCACGCTGGCGCTGCTGCTTGCGCGCTATGCCGAAGCCGAGTTCATCGCCATCTCCGCGGTGCTGTCGGGTCTGCCGCAGGTGCGCGAGGTGCTGGCTGCGGCCGAGCAGCGCTTCAAGGAGGGACGCAGGACCGTTTTGTTCGTGGACGAAGTGCACCGCTTCAACAAGACCCAGCAGGACGCCTTCCTGCCGCATATCGAGCGCGGCAGCATCCTGTTTGTCGGCGCCACCACCGAAAACCCGTCGTTCGAACTCAACTCCGCGCTGCTGTCGCGCTGCCGCGTGCACGTGCTGGAGGCCGTGTCGCGCGAAGACATCGTGCAGGCCCTCGAGCGCGCGCTGGCCGATGAAGCCCGCGGCCTGGGCGGGCAGGGCATCACGGTGGACGCCGAGCGCCTGCGCGAGATCGCCGGTGCCGCCGACGGCGACGTGCGCCGCGGCCTGACCCTGCTGGAAATCGCCGCCGAACTGGCCGCCGACGAAGGCGGCCACATCACCCAGGCCACCCTCGTGCAGGTGCTGGCCGACCGCACCCGCCGCTTCGACAAGCAGGGCGAACAGTTCTACGACCAGATATCGGCCCTGCATAAATCCGTGCGCAGTTCCAACCCCGACGCCGCCCTGTACTGGTTCGCCCGCATGCTCGACGGCGGCTGCGACCCGATCTACCTGGCCCGCCGAATGACCCGTATGGCCATCGAGGACGTCGGCCTGGCCGACCCTCGCGCCCTGCAGATGGCGATTGAAACCTGGGACGCCTACGAACGCATGGGCAGCCCAGAGGGCGACCTCGCCTTGGCGCAGTTGGTGATCTACCTGGCCAGCTGCGCGAAATCCAACGCCGGCTACGTCGCCTTCAAGGCCGCCCAGTCCGACGTGCGCGAACACGGCACGCAGGACGTGCCGCTGCACCTGCGCAACGCACCAACCAAGCTGATGAAGGAGCTGGGCTACGGCACCGGCTACCAGTACGACCACGACGCCCCCGACGGCATCGCCCTGGACCAGACCGCGTTCCCCGACGCCATGGGCGAAAAGGTCTACTACGAACCGGTGGACCGTGGCCTCGAGATCAAGCTCAAGGCCAAACTCGACGCCCTGCGCGCCGCCCGCAACGCCGCCCGCAACCCCTGAACCCAGCCGCGAGGAAACGGGGTCAGGTTCACGTACGGATACGGTGCTGACGCCCGCTTGCCGCGTGCAAAATCCTTCACGTCTTGCCCGGCGCCTGCCTGCTACGTTCTCGCCTCCGTACGTGGCAACCTCCAAGGCAGCGCAATGAATCCTTCCAACGTGCCTGGGGCAGAGCTGCGCTTGCCAGGAAAAGCCGAGGACGCGCCGGATTCGTCGCCCGGAAACCTGCTGCGACTGCTGCCCGACGACGCCGCGCAGCGGGAAATCGTTCACAACGAGGTGCATGCCAGGCCCACGGTGGCCATTCCGCTGCCGTCGCTGGTCGTCTATATCGCGCTGCTCAATGAAAACGTAACGCGCGACCAGGAATGGCTGCACCTGCGACTGTTGCCCGGCCTGGGCGAGCTGGAAGTCGAGCGTTTGTCTGGAAATTTCCTCAGCCTGCACTTCGACGGGTTCTCGGTCACGTGGGAACGCCACACCGAGTTCACGCGCTACACGATCGTCCAGCCTCTGGCGCAGAGTGTGTCCCTGGCGGCCAGTGCCCCAGACCTGATGTCGGCCCTGAGGGTGGCGCCGGAATGGCTGCGCGCCTTGCCAGGGCAAACCATCGCGGCCATGAAGCTCGCTTTCCTTCACGGTGACCTGACCAACCCCGCGGGATGCCTCGAGCAGTCGCTTGCCTGGTTTGGTGAGCACCCCGTGGTGGCCTCGGTGATGGGCGCATCCGGGCACTCCCTGGTGGTCACTGACTTGACGCTGCGACCCAGCGGGTTCGAACACATGTTGGTCGTTGCTTCGCCGGAAACCAGCACGGCCCGCGCCGGCCGCGTCACCCGACGGGTGCTTGAGCTGGAAACCTACCGGATACTTTCGCTGCGCGGGCTTTCGGCGGCGAAGAACCTCTGGCCGATGCTGAGCGAAGCGGATGGAACGCTGACCGATGTCATGGCGCGCTTGGAAAACAAGCTGACGTCGGATCAGGATTTGCTGGACACGCTGGTCGCCATGGCGGCACGGGTGGAGCGCGCGACCACTGAGCACGAGTACTGTTTTTCCGCCACGAGCGCCTACCATGCGCTGGTGCTGCAGCGCAGTGCCGAACTGCGCGAACAGGCGATTCCCGGCACCCAAACGCTGGGCAATTTCATGCAGCGCCGCCTCGCCCCCGCGATCGCGACGGTGGTTGCAACCGAACAACGGCTCGCCTCGCTATCCGAACGGGTAACCCGCGCCAGCGCACTGCTGCGCACGCGGGTGGACATCGCCGCCGAAGCCCAGAACCAGCAGCTGCTGGAAAAACTGACGCGAGGGCAGGCGCTGCAGCTGCGCCTGCAGGCCACGGTGGAGGGACTCTCGATCGCCGCGATTTCGTATTACGTCGTCAGTCTGTTGTTCTACGGCGCCAAATCGCTTGAGGCTGCCGGAGCCGCGATCAACCCCGAGATCGCGGTGGGTGTTTCGATTCCCTTGGTGCTGGCTGCGGTTTGGTGGGTGACGCGGCGAATTCACAGGAAGCTTCGGTCGGGTCTGTAACTCGCATCAAGGGCTTCATTCGGGTCACCAGCCGGCGGCCCGGTCCGAGCTACTGCGGAACGCTTGCCGTGCGCAGGATCGGGTAGAGGTTCAAGCGCTCGTCCCAAGACGAATGCAGCCGGTGGAAGTACTGCAGCCTGGCCCGCGGGTTCGCTGCGAACGCCGGGTCGTCCTTCACCTGCTGTTCGAAGCGCGCCTTCAGCGCCGGATCGCGGGCCATCATCTCGCGGGCAACGGCTTCAGCCACGTAGCCCTCCATGTATTCCTTCTGCTCGAAGTGGTTGTTGAACTCGCCCCAGGCCAGCAGCGAGTCCGGCGCCTGCGGTTCGAACATGGCCATCACCAGGCGCGACTTGGCCTGGCGGATAGGTACGTACAGCGAGCCGGCGCCGATGTCGCGGGTGTCGTCGGCCCAGGCGCCGGTGACCGCCAGCGGTTGGTGCCCTTCGAAAGAGGCTGGCGAGAGCGTGGCCGTTTGCGCGCGGAAGGTCTGCACCGACGCGCCTGGCAGGGCGCCGATGCGGCGGTACTGCACGCCGTGGACATCGAGCCGGGCAGCCACGAACGCCGCATGTTCGGCCGGCACCACGTAACCGCCCTGGGGTGCAGCCACCGACAGGGACGGCACCACTTCATCGCGCAGCGGAATCTTCCATATCTGGGGCTTGGTCTCGTCGTAGCGCGTCATCAGCGCCCCGGATACTTCCGATGGCGTACGGGTGTATTCATAGCCGCGGAAATCAATGATGCGTACTTTGTCGGTCGGGGTGAACGTCAGCGGCTGGGGCGCGGTGCCCGGTACGGCGGCGCGGGCGTCCGCGGCGATGGCGATGGCCTGCCACTGCGCGCCGTTGGCGGCGATGCGTTCGAGCACCGAAACCACCGTGTGCCGGGTGCTGAGCACGCGCTCGGGATAGGTCCGCCAGGAATGCGTTTCCACCAGCATGGACAGGCGGTTGCGAAGCCAGAAATAGCCCATGGAGAAGCGCGGCTGCGAGACCGTGTCGGCGAAGCCCGAGCTGGGGTCGTCGTCCACCACGAACGACGGATAGAACGCCAGCGGCAGCGAACCCGCGGCGGCCAGATCGGCGATGACGCCGTCACGCCACTCGCGGCCGACCTTTTGCAGCGCCGGGTCGCCGGCGTTGAGCGGCTCAACCATGATGGCGATGTCGTGCTCGAACTGCGCGCCGTCGGTGGCGTGCAGGTCCACCACGGCCAGCGGGTCCCATTCGTTCACCAGGGCCAGCATGGCCTGCATCTCGGGCGCGTCGGCTTTCAGGTAGTCGCGGTTGAGGTTGTAGTTCTGCGCCGTGGTGCGCCAGCCCATCTGCTCGGGGCCGCGCTGGTTGGGTCGGTTCCAGGCGCCGAAGCGCTCGTGGCCGTCTACGTTGAACACCGGCACGAATACCCACACCAGCTTGTCCAGCGCACCCGGCGCCGCCTTGCCGTCGAGGATCTCGCGCAGCGCCAGGAAGCCCGCGTCCTTGCCGTCGATCTCGCCCGAGTGGATGCCGCCCTGGATCAGCACCACGGGCAGGCCGCGCTTGTGCGCCTGGACCGCGTCCAGCGCGCCGCTGGTGGATATGGCCATGGCCTTCATCGGACGGCCCTGTGGCGTGGTGCCGAAGTCGAAGCAGCGCACCGCCTCCGGGTAGGCCTTGGCGAAGTCCGCGCACAGCGCGATGACCTCGCTGTAGCGCCCGGTCTGCTGGAAGCCCGAGCGTTCCGCCACGGTGACCAGGGCGTCGTCGGCGACCGCGCCGCAGGAGGCCGCCAGCCCCAGCAAAAGCACCACATTGCGCATGCGTTCGAAGCCCGTAATAAAAACCGGGGGTCAGGTTACCTTTTTGCAGACCGGTTTTGGCCGAACCGGGGAATGTCGCGCCAGGCGTGCCGTCGGCCATGTCCGGCCCCGCCAACAGGCCGCTTTTTGCGTCAGGAGCGGGCCGCGGTTACGCTGGGCCAAACCCTGGGGAGGGCCTGATGCAGAAGCCATTTGGTAGCAACGTAGCGTCGGTGCTGGCACAGGCCCAGTTCCCGAACATCGCCAGCCAGGCCTTCGATGCCCGCCACAGCCTGCCGCAGCTGCTGGTGGCCGCCTGCGACCGCTACGGCGACCGGGCTGCGGTAAGCAACCTCGACTGCAGCCTGAGCTTCAACGACATCAACCGGCTCAGCGCTGATTTCGCCGCCTACCTGCGCCACGGCCTGGGCCTGGCCCCCGGCGACCGCGTGGCGATCATGCTGCCCAACCTGCTTCAGTACCCCGTGGCCGTGTTGGGCGTGCTGCGCGCCGATTTGGTGGCGGTGCTGATCAACCCGATGTACACCGCCCGCGAGTTGCGCCACCAATTGGCCGATTCCGGTGCGACGGCGCTGCTGGTGCTTGAAAACTTCGGCGCCGTCGCGGAAGAGGCGCTGCCGGGCACGGCGGTGAAACACGTGCTGACCACGCGCGTCGGCGACCACCTGCCGTGGCCGAAGTCGCTGATCGTCAACACCGTGATCAAGCACGTGAAGAAGATGGTGCCGCCGTTCTCTATCCCCGGCGCGGTGCGCTGGCCTGCTGCTCTGGCCGAGGGCAAGCGCCATCCCCGCGTGGTGTCGCAGGCCAAGGCCAGCGACACCGCCCAGCTTCAGTACACCGGCGGCACCACCGGCCTGTCCAAGGGCGCGGTGCTGCCGCACACGGCCCTGATCGCCAACGTAGCGGCGGCCGAGCAGTGCTTCGGCTATGCCATGGACCCCAAGCAGGACGTGATCGTGATCTGCCTGCCGGTCTACCACATCGCCGCCTACACCAACTTGGTGTTCACCCTGGTGCACGGCTACCACGCGGTGCTGGTGACCAACCCGCGCGACATCCCGGGGCTTATCGCCACGCTCGACAAGGTGAAGCCGGCGTTCTTCTCAGGCGTGAACACCCTTTACGACGCGCTGATGAACCACCCCGACTTCGCCAAGCTCGACCTGTCGGGGGTCAAGCTGTGCCTTCAGGGCGGCACCGCGCTGCGCCGCGCCACCGCGGAGCGCTGGAAGCAACTCACCGGCAAGGACGTGGTGGAAGGCTACGGTCTGTCGGAAACCAGCGCCGCCATCACCTACAACCGCTGGAGCGCGCCCAACCCGGTTGGCGCCATCGGCCTGGCCCTGGCCGAAGTGGAGATCAGCCTGCGCGACGAACAGGGCAGGGAAGTGGCGCCCGGCGAGCCCGGCGAGCTGTGCGCACGCGGCCCGCAGATGACCACCGGCTACTGGCAGCAGGAAAAGGAAACCCGCGACGCCTTCTTCGACGGCGGCTGGTTGCGCACCGGCGACATCGCCAAGGTGGACGAGCACGGCTATTACTTCCTGCTTGATCGCCGCAAGGACATGATCCTGGTGTCGGGCTTCAACGTCTTCCCCAACGAAGTGGAGGACGTGGTGGCCATGCACCCCGGCGTGATGGAGGCGGCCGTGGTGGGCGTGCCCGACGAGAAGTGCGGCGAGGCCGTGCGCCTGGTGGTGGTTCGCAAGGACCCGGCGCTGACCGAAGCCGACCTGCGCGCACACTGCCGCCAGCACCTCACCGGCTACAAACAGCCGAAAGTGGTGGAGTTCCGCGACAGCCTGCCCAAGTCGGCGGTGGGCAAGATCCTGCGCCGCGAGTTGCGGTGACCTGAGCGTGGCTTCTACCCTGCGCCCATGAATTGGAATCTGCTGTGGATCGTGATGGCCGGCGGTGCGCTCGGTGCGGGCCTGCGCCATCTGATCGGCGGCTGGCTGCTCAAGCAATTGGGCTCAGGCGTGCCCTGGGGCACGCTGGCGGTGAACCTGCTGGGCAGTTTGGCGGCCGGCTTCCTGCTGGTATGGCTGGAAGGGCGGGGCCCGAGTGCGCTTTACCTGCGCGCATTCCTTATCGTGGGCGTGCTGGGTGGGCTCACCACCTATTCGGCGCTGATGCTCGAATGCCTGATCTACGCCCGCACCGACAAGCCCGGCCTGCTGGTGGGCTACCTGGCCGCCACTCTGGTGGGCGGCTTCGCGCTGGTGTGGGCGGGTGCGCGTTTGGCGGAGTGGCTGCGCCCCGCCTAGGCTGCCAGTCGCATTGCCTCACGCGGGTTCAATCACGCTCGCGGCCGGGCGCCGCGGTGAGTAGGGGAGCGTTTGCCCATAGCCAAAGCGCATCAGCAGGTTGGGCCGTCGTCCGGGGAAGCCGGCCAGCGTAGCCAGTTCGCCGCGCAGCGAAGCCACTTCGATGGGCTGGTTCACGAAGGCGTGCTTCATGCCCAGCGCGGTTGCCTGAAGCGCAAAGCGCTGGCAGGCCTGGCCCACCAGCAACCAGTGTTCCGGGTCGTCTTTTTCCGCCGAGAAGACTGCCATCCCGGCCGAGCTCTGCAACTGGCGGGCGTACTTATCGTTCTCGGCCTTCGCCTTGAAGAACAGGTCGAACAGCGATGGCGCCAGCCAACTCGGGCCGATGGGATTGCCGCTGGCGGCGGCATACAGCCCATCACCGGCGGACATCGCCTCATCCGGGTTGAAGCGCAGCCATTGCTTGAGTTCGCGCACGAACGCCGGGTCGGCCATCTGCGCGCTGTTGCCGGCAAGAACCAGGTCGCTGATGTCTTGGCGCACGGTGGGGTCTACGACCAGTGCCAGGTCGACGCCGGGCACCTGCGCCGCACGCGCCAGCGTGGCCAGCGCGGCGGAAGTGGCGGGCCGGCCGTCGTACTCGGCGCGGGTTGACTGGCGTTGGGCGATGGCATCGAACAGCGGCGTTGCGCTGGCCGTGCCGGGCCGATAGTCGAACACCAGATGCCCCGGTGCATCGGGCTGGAACCGCAGCTCACCCGGCAAGCCGCGCGCCTGTGCCGCCAAGGCCAGGTTGGTCGCGGCGCAGCCGAGGCTGGTGAACAGATGGTGATCGTCCGGGTCCACCGCCGGCGTGCGCCGGGTCAAGTCGGGGAGCAGTTCGATGCGGCCCGGGGACAGCCGGAAGCGCCAGGGCTGCGTGTTGTGGCTGTTGGCCGCCAGCGTCGCGAAGCGCACCAGATCGACCGCATCAGGCTGCGCCGCCAGCGCATCGCGAAGCCGCGCTGCGTAGGCAGCGTAGGCCTGCGTGCTGCCCATCCGCTGCATGCTCAGCGCCGCTCCGGCCGTCGCTCCCGCGACCAGCACGCCGCCCGCCCAAAGGAACGTCCGCCGCTTCATGGCCCTGTCACGGGCGCCTACGAAGACATTTGATTGCTGTGCGGTGGCTGTCCAGCCTTCTCGACGTTTTTGCGCGGAGCGCGCGAGGTCGGAAGCAGCGTGGATCTATTCGCGTCGTTGGCACTGAGTTTCAACAGGGGCCGGAATGGCAATGTTGCGTGCTTGCCTATCTGGAATATGAAGCTGATCGGATTACGCATCGTGGATCACTCCGTATGCAGGGAAGGTAAGACGGGTTGCGGCGCAACGTCGCACCCCATGGCTGGCGTTTTCCGCGTCACGCTGCCCCGGTGTCCGCCGGACCGTCCGTCTCGATCACGCTGCGCCAACTACTCACGCGCTCAACGGCGTAGTCCGCCCAGTGGGAGCGAAACGCCTGCTGGAGGAAGGTGCCTTCCATGGCCACGTTTCGATGGTGCAGCATGAATCCAATGTGCTGCCCCTCGTCGGGAAGGTGGTTCGAGCTGTGCACCCAATCTGAGTTCATGACACTTCCACGCTGGCTGAGGGGTTGATAAATCGGGACTCTAGTCCGGTTGCAAGGAATCGTCGGTTCGCTGACGAACACAATGGGCTTGGGGGATCGCCGAGGAGCGACGCAAGCTGTCCGACGTCGCAATCCAGTCGTTCCTCGCCACCAGGACGCGAAACATCGGCCTGGCTGGCGCGTCCGCAGCCCCTCATCGAAGAGTCGTTGCGCAGGCGACAGCGTCAGGGCGATAATCGCGCGCCCCGTTTCATTAATGGAATGACCCATGCTCGACCCGACCCTCCTGCGCGGCCAGCTGGCCGACACCGCCGCCCGCCTGCTGGCCACCCGCGGCTATGCGCTCGACGTAGGCGCGCTGGAGGCACTGGAGTCCGAGCGCAAGCAGCTTCAGGGCCGCACCCAGGAACTGCAGAACCTGCGCAACACCCGGTCCAAGGCCATCGGCATGGCGAAAGGCAAGGGCGAGGACACCACCGCGCTGATGGCTGAAGTGGCCGGCCTGGCCGACGAGCTCAAGGCCAGCGAGGCCCGCCTGGAGGCGATCAAGGCCGAGATCGACGCGATCGCCATGGCCATCCCCAACATCCCCCACGACAGCGTGCCCGCCGGCAAGGCCGAGGCCGACAACCAGGAAGTGCGCCGCTTCGGCGTGCCGCGCACCTTCGACTTCCCGGTGAAGGACCACGTGGAGCTGGGCGCCCGGGACGGCTGGCTGGACGGCGACGCCGGCGTCAAGCTCAGCGGCGCGCGTTTCACCGTGCTGCGCGGCCAGCTGGCCCGCCTGCACCGCGCGCTGGCGCAGTTCATGCTGGACCTGCACACGCAGCAGCATGAGTACCTCGAAGTCAACGTGCCGCTGATCGTCAACGCCGACAGCCTGCGCGGCACCGGCCAGTTGCCCAAGTTCGAGGACGACCTGTTCGCCACCGAGTTCGGCGACCCCGATTCGCCCAACAACCGGCGCTACCTGATCCCCACCAGCGAAGTGCCGCTGACCAACATCGTGCGCGACACCATCGTCGAAGAGGCCCAGCTGCCGCTGCGCATGGCCGCGCACTCGCTGTGCTTCCGCGCCGAGGCCGGCAGCCACGGCCGCGACACCCGCGGCATGATCCGGCAGCACCAGTTCGAAAAGGTGGAGCTGGTCGTCATCGCAAAGCCTGACGAATCCCACGACGAACACGAACGGCTGACCCGCTGCGCCGAAGTGGTGCTCGAGAAGCTCGACCTGCCTTACCGCAAGGTGCTGCTGTGCACCGGCGACATGGGCTTTTCCGCCGTCAAGACCTATGACCTGGAAGTGTGGCTGCCCAGCCAGGACACCTACCGCGAAATCAGCAGCTGCTCGAACTGCGGCGACTTCCAGGCCCGGCGCATGCAGACCCGCTGGCGCAACCCGGCCACCGGCAAGACCGAGCCGGTGCACACGCTGAACGGTTCGGGCGTGGCCGTGGGCCGCTGCCTGATCGCGGTGATGGAAAACTACCAGCAGGCCGACGGCAGCATCGACGTGCCGCTGGCCCTGCGTCCTTACCTGGGTGGACTGGAGAAAATCGGCTGATGAGCACCCATCCCGACCTCAACGACCTACAGTTCTACGCCATGGTGGTGGAACACGGCGGCTTCGCCGCGGCCGAGCGCGCCCTGGGCATTCCCAAGAGCCGCCTGAGCCGCCGCATCGCCCAGCTGGAAACCGAACTGGGCGTGCGCCTGCTGCAGCGGAGCACGCGCAAGTTTGCCGTCACCGACGTGGGCCAGAGCGTCTACCGCCACGCCCAGACCATGCTGGCCGAAGCCCAGGCTGCGCGCGAAGCGGTGGACCGCGTCAGCGCCACGCCGCGCGGCAACATCAAGGTCAGCTGCCCGGTGTCGATTGCCCAGGAAGTGCTGGGCCCGATCCTGCCCGATTTCATGAAGCAGCACCCGCAGGTGCGCCTGCAGCTGCACGTCAGCAACCGCCGGGTGGACGTGATCCAGGAAGGCTTCGACATCGCCCTGCGCGTGCGCAGCCAGTTGAACGACGACGGCGAAATGGTGGCCCGCAGCTTCGGCCAGCTGCGCGAGCTGCTGGTGGCCAGCCCGAAATACCTGGACCGCGTGGGCCGGCCCATCGTGCCCGCCGACCTGGCCCACCACACCACCTTGAGCATGAGTGAAGACGACAGCCGCCAGCGCTGGACCCTGCACGGCCCCGAAGGCCAGGTGCAGAAGGTGGACCTGCAGCCCACCCTGATGGCGCACGACTTCCCGCTGCTGATGGCCGCCGCCCGCGAAGGCCTGGGCGTGGTGCTGCTGCCCGAACTGACCTGCGCCGAAGCCATCCGCAAGGGCGAGCTGGAAGTGGTGCTGCCGCAGTGGAGCCTGCCCCAGGGCATCTGCCACGCCATTTACCCCAGCCGCCGCGGCCTGCTGCCGGCGGTGCGGGTGTTCATTGATTTCCTGGCCGCCCGCCTGCCGCAGCTGATCGAAGACAGCCGCCTGAAATGCGGCTCCAAGGGCGGCATCCCCTGCGGCCCAACCGACGCGCCCTGACGCGTATAGAATTCCCACGCCCGCCGCGACGCCGGCTGGGCAGGGCGCCAGGCAAGACAATCCGGAGAGATGGCCGAGTGGTTTAAGGCAGCGGTCTTGAAAACCGCCGAAGGGTCAAACCTTCCGTGGGTTCGAATCCCACTCTCTCCGCCACTGGACGTTCGGTTTTCATGCAGCTGTCATGCCATGAACGGTAATTTTTCATAAATTCATGAACTTAGGAGATGATTCGTGAGCAATCGTCGTGATTTCCTGGTCGCCGCCGGCGCGCTTGCTGTTACGGGCATGGGCGCCTACGCCGGCCGCGCCAGCGCTGCCGTGGCTCAAGAGTCTGTGGGCAGCGTCTGCACCGCGTTTGACGCGGCCCGTCAGGCCACCATCACCCCGGACAGTGCGTTGGCCATGCTCAAGGCTGGCAACGAGCGCTTCGCCAAGGGCACCAGCATCCATTGCGACCTGCGCATCCAGGTCGCCGCTACAGCGACCGCGCAGGCGCCGTTCGCCGCCGTCGTCGGCTGCATCGACAGCCGCGTGCCGCCGGAGCTGGTGTTCGACCAGCAGATCGGCGACATCTTCGCGGCCCGCATCGCCGGCAACTTCGTCAACACCGACATCATCGGCAGCCTTGAGTTCGCCACCAAGCTGGCGGGTGCGAAGTTGATCGTGGTGCTCGGCCACACCGAATGCGGCGCCGTGAAGGGTGCCGTGGACGACGCCAAGATGGGCAACCTGACGGCCACGTTGGCCAACATCCGCCCGGCGGTGCTGAAAATCACCGGCATCGAGGGTGAGCAGTCGTCGAAGAACAAGGCCTTGGTCCAGGCCGTGGCCGACCAGAACGCCCAGGACGCGGCGGGCATGCTGCTCGATCGCTCCGAAGTGCTGCGTGAGCTGGTGGCGGAAGGCAAGCTGAAGGTGGTCTCGGCCATGCACGACGTCGGCACCGGCAAGATCACCTGGTTCGCCTGATCTAGTTCGGTTGTCTGATGGGACCAATGCCGGCGCTTGCCGGCATTGGTCCCAAGCCCCACGGGCTGGCTACGCAAGCCAGAACGCCCAGGCGCTGACCTGAACGTGGGCCACCATGCAGGCCAGCAGCGAACGGGTTCGGAGGAAGAGAGCGGAGAAAATAGCGCCCAATCCCAGGTAGCCCAAGGCGCTCCATCCGTCATCCGGCAGATTGGCAACGGCGTAAAGAACGGCCGACAGGGTGGCGGCGGGGAGGGCGCCCACGGCGCGCTGTGCCAACGGCAGCATCCAGCCCCGAAAGGCGATTTCCTCCATCACCGGCACCGCGAGCACCAACGCGAACGCCATGCCCAAGCCCACATTGCCAAGGGTAACGGCATCAACCGCCTGCGTGCGGCCGGTGGTGAATGCAGCGACCGTAGCTGCCAAGGCCAGCGCCAGTGACGCGGCTGCGCCCGCGCCGAAGCCCCAGGAAAGTGACTGGGTCCAGTGCCCGCGGTTGCCGACGAATGTGGCCAAGTTGAGCTTTCGCGCAAGCAAGATGTAGATGAAGAAGACCGTGGCGCACGGCAAGAGGGATGTGGCCAAGATGACCGATGCCACTTTCTGCAGCCCGTTCTGGTGCTCTGCATCGGGCAGTTCGTTGATCACGAACATGTTCGTCAGGCAGATTCGCGCGCCTGATCGTGAGGCGATCAGCTCGAGTATTTCCCGTGCGGCCTGCGCCTCGATCTCGCCCAGCGACGCGAACGAGAACTCGCGCGCATCGGCATCGCACTCCGGCGGCAATGGATTGTTTTCGCTGTCGCGGCGGGTGCGTCCGTGCTTGAACCACGGGTTGCGGTGGACCTGGTGCTCAATGTCATCGAGTTGCGCCGGCGTACCGGTGGCCCAGAGGATGGCCCGGTCATTGGTTGACAGCATGATCGTGCCCATCGTGAAAGCGACGAGCAGTACCGCGGACAGCACCGGCAAGGCCAGTGAAAGCAGAAGTGCGATGACGCGGTCTTGGATCCGCATGAGGACATGCCCGCAGTTGTGTCGGTGCACCGAGCATAGCCGCGCCCTTGCTCCGCGAACGCTCTGTCATCGTTAGTGATTCCGGTCAAAGTGAAGCTTGAACGCCGATGGCGCAGCTGCTTCGCCTATGGTGTTGAAACAGTCGCATGCAAGCGTATTTCCTACCCGCGACTAGGAAGGCCGGGGAATCGCCCGGCCGCGATGTTCGATAGGTTTGAGCCTGCCGCCCTGGGGAGAGCGCAATGATCAGAGTGTTCCTGTTGGACGACCACGCGCTGGTACGCACCGGCTTCCGCCTGATCCTTGGGCAGGACAAAGAGTTCGAAATCGTCGGTGAGGCGGGCAGCGGCGAAGAAGGCCTGCCGATGATCCGAAGGCTCAAGCCGCAGGTCGTGATCTGTGACTTGCATCTGCCGGGCATCAGCGGCCTGGACATCACCGAGCGCATCGTCAGGAGCGACCTTGGCACCTACGTGCTGATTGTGTCGGTGCAGGAAGAGGGCCCCATGCCGCGACGGCTGATCGAGGCCGGCGCCAGTGGGTACCTGGGCAAGGGCTGCGATGCCGCGGAGCTGGTGCGTGCGGTTCGCGAAGTGGCGCGGGGACGGCGCTATCTGGCAAGCCAAGTGGCGCAGCGCATGGCGCTTTCGCGATTCGGTGGCGATGAATCGCCATTCGACGCGCTGTCTCCGCGCGAACTCGAGGTGGCGCGGATGCTTTGCCAGGGCCTGCGCATGGAGGAGATCGGTCGGCGGCTCAGCCTGAGTGGGAAAACCGTCGCCACCCACAAGTACCGGCTGTTCGACAAGCTGGGCATCAAGGACACGGTGGCGCTGGCGCGGATGGCGGGGCAGCACGGGGTGTCCGATCCTGCTTACGCCATCTGAGTTGCCTGCGCGGCAGTGCAAAAAAGAAGGGCGCCTTTCGGCGCCCCTTTTTTAGCTCTTGTTGTCGGCCTGCGGCGACACACCGTCGCCATCGCCGTCCAGCGACCAGTCGGGCGCCGTTGGCAGCGGGGCCGGGGCTTGCGCCTCGGGCTCGGCGGGCTTCGGGGCATCGAAGATCGCCGGCTGCGTGCGCAGGAACGGGTTCACCGGTGCGGCGGGCGCGGCGGGTTCTGCCGGAGCAGCGGGCGCTGCCGCAGGTTCGGCCGGGATCAGGCTGGCCTGGACGGGAGCCGGGGCAGGGGCAACCATGGCAGGCGCCGCCGGCGTTTCGACCCTGGGGATCTCCACCTCGATGGTCTCGACCTCAATGGTCTGCACCGCAGGCGTTTCCACCGTAGGCGTCACCACTGCCGGCATCTCCACCTTGGGCGCTTCCACCGGCGCGGACGCCGAAGGAGCCACCACGGCACGGTCTTCGATCAGGCTCGACACCGGCATCGGCGCCACGTAGGCCGGTGCAGGCTTGGCCACGTCGATCGACGGGGCGACTTCAGCGGCGGCCGGCACGGCCATCGGCATCGGGCTGGCGGCGGGTGTCGTCACGTGAGCCGGGGCCAGCGTGACCACGGGCGCGGCCATCGGCACTGCAACGGCGGCGATGCGGACGGTTGCCGGGGCAGGGCGGGGCGCCCG
>QBLY01000027.1:0-5268 GCA_003241895.1 Lysobacteraceae bacterium | reverse complement strand
AGTCGGCGTCGTTGTCGGCGCCGCCGTGTTCGCTGCCTTCGCCGGCACCGTTCTCGCCACCGGCTTCATCCGGCCGGCGACGACGACGACCACCGCGACGGCCGCGGCGGCGGCGGCCAGTACCTTCGGCGGCGTTGGCCGCGTCGGTGCCCGGTGCTTCGTTGTCGAGGCCTTCGATCACCTGGCCGTCTTCGTCCACGGCCGGAGCATCGGGCAGCTCGCCTTCCACCAGCTCACCGCCGCTGGCGGCGGCCTGCGCGGCCAGGCGGGCGGCGCGGGCTTCACGGCGCTCGGCTTCGCGCTTCTGGTTTTCCGCGCGCTGGATTTCCCGGCGCTCGGCTTCTTTCTTCAGGTTTTCCTCGCGGCGCTGTTGGCCTTCAATGCGGCGCTGTTCGTCCTGCTGCTTCTGTTCTTCGGTGCGCTCGGGCTTGGGGGCTTTCGGCTGCTGCGCCTGGGCCGGCTGGCCCTGCGGCTTGCCGTTGCCCTGCGCGGCCTTTTCGCCACGCTCGGGGCGCGGGCCGCGCTCGCCGCGGTCACTGCCGCCGCTGCGCGAACCGCGGTCGCGACCACGGCCACCGCGGTCACGGTCGCCGCGGCCTTCGCTGCGGCCGTTGCGGTCGGAACGCTCGGGGCGCGCCGGCTTGGCCGGTGCGGCCGCGGCTTGCGTCGACGGCTCACCGGCAAAGAACGCCGCGATGCGCGCGAACAGGCCCGGCTTGGCGGCCGGCGCACGGTTGGAGAACACCGGCGCGGGTGCAGCGGCTTCCACTTCCACTTCTTCGTCGCGCACTGGCGCCGGGTTCGGCGGGCGCACGGCGGTGACCGCCGGAAGGTCGGGCACGTTGATCTGCGCCTTGGTCAGCGAATGCACCGCCTGCTTGCGCGGGGTGGTGCGGTGGTAGCTGGGCTTGCTGCCTTCTTCGGCGATTTCGTTGTCGCGCAGGCGCGAGATGTTGAAGTGCGGGGTTTCCAGCTGGTCGTCGGCGACGATGACCACCGGCGCCGAGTGGCGCTGTTCGATCTCGATCAGCGCGCGGCGCTTTTCATTCAACAGGTAGTTGGCGATTTCCGGCGGGGCCTGTACCAGCACCTGCGCGGTGTTTTCCTTCATGGCGTGTTCTTCGGCCAGGCGCAGGATGCTCAGCGACAGCGATTCGACGCTGCGCATGCGGCCATGGCCTTCGCAGCGCGGGCAGATGATCTGGCTGGACTCGCCCAGGCTCGGACGCAGGCGCTGGCGGCTCATTTCCAGCAGGCCGAAGCGCGAGATGCGGCCGATCTGCACGCGCGCGCGGTCCTGCTTGAGCGCGTTCTGCAGGCGCTCTTCCACCAGGCGCTGGTGCTTGCCCGAACCCATGTCGATGAAGTCGATCACCACCAGGCCGCCCAGGTCGCGCAGGCGCATCTGGCGGGCCACTTCGTCGGCGGCTTCCAGGTTGGTGTTGAACGCGGTTTCCTCGATGTCGCTGCCCTTGGTGGCGCGCGAGGAGTTGACGTCGATGGCGGTGAGGGCTTCGGTCTGGTCCACCACGATGCTGCCGCCCGAGGGCAGGCGCACCTGGCGCTCGTAGGCGCCTTCGATCTGCGACTCGATCTGGTAGCGGTTGAACAGCGGGGTGGGATCTTCGTAGAACTTGAGCTTGCGCAGGTTCTGCGGCATCACCGACGCCATGAAGTCGCGCGACTCGTCGTACATCTCCTGGGTGTCCACCAGGATCTCGCCGATGTCGGCGCGCAGGTAGTCACGCAGGGCGCGGATGATCAGGCGCGATTCCTGGTAGATCAGGAACGGCGAGGGCTTGGCCAGTGCGGCATCGGTGATCGACTTCCACACCTGCAGCAGGTAATCGAGGTCCCACTGCAGCTCGTCGGCGGCGCGGCCGACGCCGGCGGTGCGGATGATCACGCCCATGTCGTCGGGGATGGTCAGCGCGTCCATGGCCTCTTTCAGGGCCTGGCGGTCGTCACCCTCGACCCGGCGCGAGACGCCGCCGGCGGTGGGCGAGTTGGGCATCAGCACCATGTAGCGGCCGGCCAGCGAGATGAACGTGGTCAGGGCGGCGCCCTTGTTGCCGCGTTCTTCCTTGTCCACCTGCACCACCACTTCCTGGCCTTCGCGCAGGAATTCCTTCAGGCCGGCCTTGTTGGGGTCGACGCCGGGGACGAAGTAGTCGCGGGATATTTCCTTGAGCGGCAGGAAGCCGTGGCGTTCACCGCCGTACTCCACGAAGGCCGCCTCGAGGGACGGTTCCAGCCGCACGATGCGGCCCTTGTAGATGTTGGACTTCTTCTGTTCCTTCGAGGGCTGCTCGATGTCGATGTCGTAAAGGTTCTGACCATCGACGATCGCCACGCGCAGTTCTTCGGCCTGCGTGGCATTGATCAACATACGCTTCATTGTCTGGTGTCCTCACGCGCTCTTACCGCGAGGAACGCCGGGGTCCGCACCCTGATGTGGCTGACCGGGCGCGCACCGCGCGTCCCGGCCTGGGCAGAACTTCCAGCGCTACTGAACCTTCGGGCGTACCCGCGGGAGCGCTTGTTTGTTTTGTTCGGTCATGTGGGTCCGGAAACCGCCGAGCGTTTTCCGGTCTGTCGCACACTTGTAAGGTGTGGGCGATATCCGTCTGCCATCGGTACCGGCTAACATGGTCACCCCCGTGGGGTGTGGTAGCGGTTCTTCAGGATTCGCAGGGCTTTGGCTTTCGGCCGGCAGCCCCAGGGAAATCAGGACGTTATCTCGCGGTCCGATTGTATAGGTGAAGAACCCATGGCGGCAAATGAACCCTCCACCGGCGTGAAGATGGTCAAGGTCCCCGAGGACCGGGACGGCCAGCGGCTGGATAATTTCCTGCTGCTGCAGTTCAAGGGTGCCCCGCGCAGCCTGGTTTACAAGCTGGTTCGCAGCGGCCAGGTCCGGATCAACGGCAAGCGGGCCAAGCCCGACAGCCGCCTGGTGGGGGGGGACGAGGTCCGCCTGCCGCCGGTGAAGCTGAACGAGGTGGGCGAGGCCCGGCCGGTGCCCAAGGGCCTGCTGGACCGTCTGGCGGCCAGCATCGTGTTCGAGGACAAGGCCCTGCTGGCCGTGAACAAGCCCAGCGGCCTGGCCACCCACGGCGGCAGCGGCATCAGCCATGGCCTGATCGAATCGCTGCGGGCCCTGCGGCCGGGCGAGCCGCTGGAACTGGTGCACCGGCTCGACCGCGATACCTCGGGCGTGATCCTGGTGGCCAAGAAGCGCTCGGCCCTGCTGGAGCTGCAGCAGCTGATGCGCGGCGGCGAAGACGACGAAGGCCCGGGCAAGCAATACCTGGCCCTGCTGGTGGGCCGCGTGCCGAACGGCACGCTGACCGTGGACGCGCCGCTGGAGAAGTCGGTGCTGCAGGGCGGCGAGCGCCGGGTGCGGGTTGCGCCCTCGGGCAAGCCCTCGGTCAGCCACTTCAAGGTGATCGAGCGCCTGGGCGGCCACAGTTTCTGCGAGGTGCGCATCGAAACCGGCCGCACCCACCAGATCCGCGTGCACGCCGCGCACCTGGGCCACCCGGTGGCCGGCGACGACAAGTACGGCGACGAGGAAGCCAACAAGCGCCTGGCCCAGCAGGTGGGCCTCAAGCGCCTGTTCCTGCACGCCGCGTCCATCGAATTCGCGCTGGAGAAGGGCGCCAAGCCCTACCTCATCAATGCGCCGCTGGGCGACGAGCTCAAGGCCGTCCTGGACCGCCTGGGCCAGGCCTAGAAGCAGGAACGGGCAGCAAGAACGGGGTCAGGTTCACTTATCCGGCCCATCAACTCGGATCAACCGCGCGCCGTCGCCCGGATAAGTGAACCTGACCCGTTCTTGCTTCAGGCCAGCTGTTGGGCCTTGGCGGCGCAGATGAAGTCGTTGTCGCTCAGGCCGCCCACGTCGTGGGTGGAATAGCGCACCACCACGTGGTCGTAGTAAACGCCCAGGTCGGGATGGTGGTCCTGGGCATGGGCGACATAGGCCAGGGCATTCACGAAGGCCAGGGTCTGGTAGTAGTCCTTGAACTTGAACGACCTACGGATGGCCGCGCCGTTGTCGATCAGCTCCCAGTCGGGCAGGGCGGCCAGCAGGGTGGCGGCGTCTTCGGCGGCGAGGCGGTGGGCTTCGCCCTTGAGCGGCTTGCAGTGGCGGGCGGCGAGTTGGGCGAGGGTCGTCATGAGAGTGTTCCCGTGATGGTCACGCCGAGTATAGGTCCTGGGTTTACAATGCGGCGATGATCAATATCTCAGAAAGCGCCCAGGCCTATTTCCAGCGCCTGCTGCAGTCCCAGGGCGGCGAGGCCGCGGGCATCCGCCTGTCTGCCCTGCACCCCGGCACCCCCAAGGCCGACGCCCGCCTGGAATTCTGCGACCACGGCGACCTGTTGGGCGACGAGTGGGCGATCGAGTGCGAGGGGTTCACCCTGTATGTGGACGCGCCCAGTGCGCCGTTCCTGGACTCGGCGGTGATTGATTTCGCCAGCAACGCCACCGGCGGCCAGCTGTCCATCAAGGCCCCGCGCATCAAGGGCGACCAGCCGCAGGGCGACGCTTCGCTGGTTGAGCGCGTGCAGTGGCTGATCGAGTCGGAAATCAACCCGCAGCTGGCGTCGCACAAGGGCAAGGTGGCACTGGACTCGATCGACGCCGACGGCGTGGTGTACCTGCGCTTCGGCGGCGGCTGCCACGGCTGCGGCATGGTGGACGTCACCTTGAAGCAGGGCATCGAGAAGTCGATGATCGAGAAGTTCCCCGAAGTCACCGCCGTGCGCGACGCCACCGACCACAGCACCGGCAGTGCACCTTACATAGCCCGGGGCTGAACGACGCCACCAGTCACGGGCGTGTTTAACCGATTTTTTCCAGCACGGCCGGCTAATCTCGCGCAGCCCCTCCACGCCCCTCGGTGCCCGTGATCGACGACAGCCACACGCCCGATCGCACGCGGCACTTGCCCGACCCGGCACAAACGCTGGTCGAGGCCGGTTTCCCCTGGTGGCGCATGCCGCGCCCGCCCGTGGAAATCTCGCTCCGGCTGCGAATCGGCCTGTGGACGGCGATCACGCTTTGGCACGTGTTGGTGTTCTGGGTGCTGGAACTGAGCACTCTCACCGTCAATCGCACGGTGCCCGACGTCATAACCCCCCTGGTGTTCATCGAGCCCGAGCCCGAGCCCCCGCCGCTTCCCGAACCGATCCCGGTACCCGAGCCGCTGCCAAAACCGGAAGAGCCCGTGCCCGTGCCTGAGGTCGAACAGGCCCAGCC
>QBLY01000026.1 GCA_003241895.1 Lysobacteraceae bacterium | reverse complement strand
CCCCCCCCCACCCCCGCCGGCGGCAAGCGTGCTGGCCTGCGCCGCCCCGCCCTGCCCGCCCAGCGACCACAGCACCGACTGGAACAGGTTCTTCTGGCCATACAGCCTGCATGCTGGGAAACGCGCGGCAACCAGCGCCTCGAACTCGTCGCGATAAAGCTCGCGCACGTGGTGCGGATTCACCTGTCCGGTGAGATCGGTATAGGTGTGCTTGTCGGGCGTGGACACCAGCAGCAGGCCGCCCGGCGCAAGCAGGCGCGCGAAACCGTCCAGCATCTGCTCCTGCGCCTGCACGTGTTCCAGGGTCTCGAAGCTCAGGACCAGGTCGAAGCTGGCGTCGGCGTAGCCCTCCAGCGCAGTGGCGTCGGCCTGTTCGAAGCGCAGGCCCGCGATGCCGGCATAGCGCTCGCGCGCATGCGCCACCGCGTCGGCCCCGATGTCCAAACCCAGCACCTGGCCGCCCGCACGCGCCATCAGCGCGCTGCCGTAGCCTTCGCCGCAGGCCGCGTCCAGCACGCGTCGCCCCGGCGCCAGCGCACGCGCGAAGGCGTAGCGGTGCCAGTGCTCGGTGGCGATTTCCAGCGCGCACTCGGGCGTGTAGCGCTCGCCGGTGAAGGGAAGGACGGGGTGTGCCATGGCCGAATGCTAGCCGAACAGGTCGCGCTGCGGGCCCGACGCCGCCAGCGCCTGCATGCGCTCGAGCAGGCGCAGGCGCAGCGGCGCCAGCGGGTCGGCCATGATGAAACGGGCGATGCGCTCGTTGTAGTCGGGCCAGCGCGCCAGCAGCCGCTCGAGGTTTTCGCCGCCGGGCGCCAGGTCCAGCGGCGCGAACGAGGCGCCGCCCTGGTGCACCACATAGGCGGTTTCGCACAGCACGTTGCGCCAGCCCATGGCGGCCGCGCGCAGGCAGAAGTCGTTCTCCTCGCCGTAGCCGCGGCCGAAGGTCTCGGCGTCGAAACCGCCGATCCGGCGCAGCGCCGCACGCCGCACGTACATGCAAAAACCGACGGCCGTCGGCAGCTCCGGGTACTCCACCGGCGCCAGGCCGGCAGCCGCCTCGGCGACGGCATCGGGGTGGTCGGGCGCCGGGTTGTCTTCGCAAAAGCGCGGGAACGAACAGATTTCGGCGTTGTTCGACCACGGGGTGATGGTGGCGATGCGTGGGTCGCTGTCGGCGCAGCGCGCGATCTGCTGCAGCCAGCCGACGGTGGCCAGCGTGTCGGAATTGAGCAGCACCACGTCGTCGCCGCCGGTGTCGGCAAAGGCCGCGTTGCAGTTGGCCGGGAACCCCAGGTTGCGGTCGCGGCGCACGTGGCGCGCGTCCAGGCGCGTGCGCCGGCACCAGCCCTCGACCAGGGGCGCGATGCGCGGGTCGCTGGAGTGGTCGTCGGCCAGCAGTACGCGGGCGCCCTCGGGCAGCGTGCGGTCCAGCGAGGCCAGGCAGGCATCCAGTGCGTCAAGCGCGTTGTGCACCGGCACCACCACGGTGGGCAGCGCGCTCATTGGCCGGGCTCCAGCCAGCGATGCGGCAGGCGCACCAGGCCGTATTCACGCGCGGGGCCGGTGACGCTGACCTCACGGTCCAGGGTGTCGAACAGGCACAGGCCCTCGGTGTCCAGCGCGCTGGCGCGCAGGCGATAGCTGCCGGGCAGCAGCGGCAGCGCATCGAAACACAGGCGGAACCGGAATCGGCCTTCACCCAGCGCCTGCGCCGGCACGCCGTCCATTTCCGAACTCACCCCGTACACCGGCGTGCCGTCGGCGCGCATCCAGCCGTTGAGCAGCACCGGCGTACTCCCGTCGCGGCTGCGCAGCACCACGTCCTGCACCAGCTGGTCACCCGCCACCACCGCCACTGCGCCGCTGCCGGCCACGTCGTTGATGGTGACCGACTCCACCGAGTACTCCAGCTGCGCCAACGATTCCGGCACGACCGTTTCGCCTTTCTGCTTGGCCTCCTGCGATGCCAGGTAGCGCTGGCTGACCTCGAACACGTCGCCCTGCGCGGCCACGCGGCCTTCATGCAGCCATAGCGCGCGGCGGCAAAGCTTCTGCACGTGGTAAAGGCTGTGCGACACCAGCAGCAGCGTGCCGCCGCCGGCCAGGTAATCGTCGAGCCAGCGGATGCATTTGCGCTGGAAGCCCTCGTCGCCCACCGCCAGCACTTCGTCGGTGATCAGCAGCGCCGGCCGCACCGCCGCCACCACCGCGAAGCCCAGCCGCACCACCATGCCCGACGAGTAGTGCTTCACCGGCTCGTCGATGTAGCTGCCGATGTCGGCGAAGGCTTCGATCTCGGGCATCTTCGCCGCCAGCGTGCCGGCGTCCATGCCGTGCAGCGCCGCCGACAGGCGTACGTTGTCGCGGCCGCTGAGTTCGGGATGGAAGCCGGCGCCCAGCTCCAGCAGCGCACCCACCGTGCCGCGCGTACGCACGCTGCCTTCGCTGGGCGTCAGCACGCCGGTGATCAGCTTGAGCAGGGTGGATTTCCCGGCGCCGTTCTCGCCGATGATGGCCAGCGATTCGCCGGCGTGCACCTGCAGGTCGACGCCCTCGAGCACGCTCACCACGCGCCGCGGCTTGCGCCCGCGCAGCACGTCCCAAAGCGCACTGGCGCGGTCACCGCTGTGGCCCAGCACCGGGTAGCGCTTGGCCAGGCCCACGGCCTCCACCAGCGGCGGCGCGGTCACAGGAAGTCCTCCAGGTGGCTGCGGGCACGCCGGAAGAACACGTTCGCCAGCACCAGCAGCGCCACGCCCACCGCCAGGCTCAGGCCCAGCGCCAGCCAGTCGGGCGCGCCGCCCGACAGCGCGCGGCGCACGGTTTCCACCGGCGCCACCAGCGGGTTGATGGCCAGCCACTTGGCGGCGGCAGCCGGCATCAGGCTGCGGTCGTACAGGATCGGCGTGAGGAAGAAACCCAGCACCAGCAGCTGGCCGATCACCGCGGCGATGTCGCGCAGGAACACCTGCAGCACCGCCAGCAGCCGCGCCGCTGCCAGCGCGTACACCGCCACCACGGCCAGCGCCGCCACGGTGGCCGGCAGGCCCGACGGCGACAGCCCGACGCCGAACGCCAGCAGCACCGCCAGCACCAGCACGAAGCCGGCCAGGTCCACCGCCACGCTGGCGGCGACGCGCACGTCCACGTACAGCACGTGCGGCACGGCCACCTTGCCGATGAGCGCGGCGTTGTCGGTAAGCGCGGTGACGCCGCGATTGGCGGCGTTGGCGAACAGGTTCCAGGGCCACAGGCCCAGCGCGAGGAAAGCGGCGTAAGGGAGTTCACCGCCGTGCGCGCGCGCCGGCATCAGCTGGCCGAACACCCAGGCCAACACCGCCAGCTGCAGCAGCGGCAGCAGCACCAGCCAGGCGGCACCGAGCAGGCTGCCGCGATAGCGCTCTTCCAGTTCCCGCCGCAGCAGCTCGCGGAAAACGGCGCGCGTGGCCGGCACCATGTCAGCGCTTCGAAGCGGCGGGCTCGGCGCGGATCGGGTCCAGGGCGCGGAAGCGTTCGCCGTACTCGTCGGTGAGCTTTCGGGCCTCGGCCGGGTCGCGGATCACGCGCGGGGTGACCAGGATGATCACTTCCGACCGGTTAGAAGTGCGCGACCGGGTCCCGAACAGTCCGCCCACCACCGGCAGGCGGCTCAAGCCCGGGAAACCGCTGCTGCCCACGGTGGTGCCTTCGGTGATCAGGCCGGCCAGCATCACGGTCTCGCCGCTCTTGATGGCCGCCTCGGTGATCAGGCTGCGCTTGTTGATGGGCAGGTTGCCGGTGGGGTCGCCGGCGCGCGGCGGACCGGGGGAACTCACTTCCTGTTCGATCTCCATGAACACCGTGCCGTCGCGGCTGATGCGCGGGGTCACCGTGAGGATCACGCCCGTGTCGAGGTACTGCGTCTGGGTGAAGCTGCCGGTGCCCGAGCCGGGGACCTCGCCGTTGATGGGGTTGAAGCTGGTGGAGTTGACCGGGATCTTGGTGCCGACGTCGAGCTTGGCTTCGGCATTGTTGCGCACCACCACCGAAGGCGTGGAAAGCAGGCGCACGTCGGACACGTCGTCGAGCGCGGTGATGACGGCCGCGGCGTTCTTGCCCAGGAAGGTCCAGCCCACGCCTTCGCCGCCGATGGTTCCGGCGATGTCGCCCCAGATGCTGCGGCCCTGGGCGCTGGGCAGGTCGGCCACGTCGGTGACAGCGTTCTCGAAGAACCAATTGACGCCGTAGCTCAATTCACCGGTGAGCTGCACCTCGACCACCTGCGCCTCGATGTGCACCTGCAGCGGCATGGTGTCGAGCCGCTCGATGGCGCGGCGGATCGATTCCCACTGGCCCGGGCTGGCGCGCACCAGCAGCGCGTTGCTGGCTTCCACCGCGCTGATGGACACGTCGTCGTCGTTGCCCAGCGCAATGCCGTCGCCGCCGCGGTTGCCGGACGCGGCGTTGGCGGCCTGCGCCGCCGCCTCGCGGCCCTTGGCACCCGCGGCATCCGGCGCGGGCGTGTCAATGGAGCGGATCTGCACCGGCTCCAGGCCCGGCATGATGGACGGCGACGCGTTTCCCTGCGTGCGGCTGGCCGATGCGCCACTGGCGCCGCCAAACACCTGGCCCAGCTGGTCGGCCAGGTCGGTGGCCTTCATGTAAAGCACTTCATAGGTGTAAAGCCGCGCGCCTTCGCCACCGCCGGCGTCCAGGCGCTCGATCCAGGTTTGCGCCTCGCGCAGGTAGCGCGCCTGCGGCGTGATCACCAGCACCGCGTTCTGCCCTTCCAGCGGCATGAAGCGGAACATGCCCGACACCGGCGTGCTGCCGCCTTCGCCGAACACGCCGTTGAGTTCGTCGACGATCTTGCTGGCCTGCGCCGACTGCAGCGGGAATACGCCCACCGACATGCCCGCCAGCCAGTCCACGTCGAAAATCTCGACGGTGCGCAGGTAGTTCTGCAGTTCAGCGCGGGTGCCGGCCAGCACGATCAGGTTGCGGGCGTTGTCCACGCTGACCACGGCATTGGGGCGTGCGTAGGGCTCGAGCACCTTCTTCATCTCGGCCGCCGAGATGTACTGCAGCGGCACGGCGCGCACTTCGTAGCCGCGGGCATTGGCGGCGCTGCCGGTGCGCGGCGAAAGGTTGCCGGCGATGGCCTGGTCGGTGGGCAGCACGCTGTAGCGGCCGTCGGACCAGACCAGGCGCGCGTTGTTCCAGCCCAGCACCATCTCCAGCAGGCTCAGGGCCTGCGCGGCATTGACCGGTCGCGGCGTGGCCAGCGTTACCTGGCCCTGCACGTTGGGCGCGATGACGTAGTTCTGCTGCAGCAGGTCGCCCAGGATGGCCTTGACCACCGCGTGCACCGATTCGCCTTCGAAGTTGAACGTGGCCTCGCCCGTGGAATCGAGCGACGGCGCCGGCGCGGAGGCGGCGCGCTGGTTGATCACCATGCCGGTGCCGGGCGTGAGGCGCGGGCCGTTGGCCTGGGCGGGACCGGTGGCCGAGGCGACCGGCGCGGTGGTTTCCGCGCTGCGCGCCGGCTCGACGCCGGCCAGCGGGTCGTCGCCGCGGCGTACCTGCGGCGCAGCCACGGTGGCGCAGCCGGAGATGAATACGATCAGGGCGAGGCCCAGGGCGGGCACGGCGGACGGGAGTCTGGTCATCACTTCACTTTACCTGTTTGCCTTTTCCGAAGCCGCCTGCTCGGCCGCCGCTTCGGCGGCCCGCATGGCGCGCCTGGCTTCAATGCGGCGACGGATCGCTTCGACCTGTTCGTCGGGGGTGACGGGCGCCACCGCCGGAATGCCGAGCGCGGCGCCCTGCCCGGGGGTGTCGGTGGCCACGGCCGCGCCGGTTGCGGCGTCGGGCTTGTTGGGCGCCGTGGCGCCAGACGGCATGGAAACCGGGCCACCGACGCCGGAGCCGGCCTGTGCCGTGGGCGATTGGCCGCCGGCACCGTCGAACACGCGCAGCGCCAGTTCGCGCTGGCCTTCTGGCCCTTCAAACACCGCGCGCCGCGGTTCCAACTGGACCAGGCGCCAGGCCGTGCCTTCCAGCACGTCGCCCAGGCGCACCCGGCGGCTGGCGCCGTCGCTGGTGTTCTGCACGATGGCCAGCTTTAGCCCGGCGGTAATCAGCACGCTGGTGAGGTTCACCTCCAGCGGCGCCGCGGCGTCGCCCGCGTCGGCGTTCATGGGCGCGGGGCGCCGGTCGCGGCCGAACAGCGGTCGGTTGCCTACTTCCAGGTAGTCACTGGCCGCGCCCACGCGCGAGCCCACGGCGTCCAGCGTCACCACCGGCAGCGCCGGCGTCAGCGCGCCGTCGGCAGGATGCGGCCCCACCCGGCCGCCCAGTCCCAGCACTGCCAGCACCGCGAGACAAAGCCCCCACGCGGCGATGGCGGCCAACAGCGCGCCGGCGGGACGAAGGGCGCTAACCACGTGGCACCTCCGAGGGCGTGCTCAGGTAACCGTAAAGGTCGAAGCCCACCTCGACACCGGCGCCGTCCAGGCTGGCACCCAGGTAGCTGCTGCGCGAGATCAGGTCGAGGTTGTCGACGAACAGCTGCGGGCTGTCGCTTTCAAGCGCATGCAGCACGGCGCCCAGTTCAGCCACGCCGCAGCGCAGCCGCACCTGCACGGTGGCGCGGGTGAACGGGTCCTGCGTGCGCGCTTCGGACGGGGTGCGTGCGGTGATCTGGCAGCGGCCCGGCTGCGGGCTGGCGGCCGCGACCACCGACTCCAGCCGCTGCACCAGCGCCGCCGTGGCCAGCTGCTTGTTGGTTTCGGGCAGGAAGCCGGGATTGCCGGCTTCGAACTCGCGCACGCGCGCCAGCTCGCGCTCGAGTTCGGGACGCTGGGCGATTTCCATGCGCAGCGCCAGCTCCTGGTCGCGCAGCGTGGCGATCTCGTTGCCCATCGCCAGCATCGGCGCGGTCCACCACCAGTGCAGCAGCACCAGGTAGGCCACGGCGACCACCGCGGCGGCGACGGCCAGGGTCCGGGCGCGCTCAGGGACGGGGCGCATCGGCGGCCTCCGGGCTGGGCTTGACGGCGATGCGGGCGGCCAGGGTGAATCGATCGCGCCCGGTGCGCGGGTCGGCCTGCACCGCGCCCGACAGGGCCGGCTCCACCAGCAGCGGCGACGCCTGCAGCAGCGCCACCAGCGCCGGCGCCGCGCTGCTGTGGCCCACCATCACCAGGTTGTCGTCGTTGATGACGAGCTTGTCGAGCGTGGTGTCGTCGGGAATGCGGCGCGTGAGGTCGTCGAGTACTTCAAGCATGGTGGGCCGACTGGCGCGCCTGGCCGCGAGGAAGTTCGCCGCCTGCGCCGACGCCTGCAGCTGGTTGCGCAGCACGCGGGCCTGGCGCGCCTCGGCCGTGGCCACTTCCACCTTGGCGCGGAAATCGTCGCGCAAGTCGCGGCGATTGGCCAGCGTCAACAGCAGGGTGGCGAACAGCGCCACGCCCGCCACCGCCGCCAGCGCCAGGTTCAGCCGGCGCACCGGATCCTGGCGGCGTTCGCGGCGCGCCTCGGGCAGCAGGTTCACGCCCAGCCGAAAACCGTTGGAATCGATCACGTCCACGCCGGCCAGGTTGGCGCCCAGCGTTCCCAGCGCCAGCACTTCGGCATCAAGCCGGGTACGCGGCAGCACCAGCAGCTCCACGTCCAGCTGCTGGGCGGCCGGATCACGCGCCAGCACGCGGCCGTGGTAGCTCACCTGGTCGGCCGAGAACGGCGTCTGGCGATCGAGTTCGAACGCCAGCACTTCCCGCAGCCGCGACTCGGCGGCGAAGGGCAGCGCCAGGCGGCGGCGCAGCACCTGCGACACCGGCAGCAGCAGCCAGCGGGGCACGGCGCTGCCGTCCAGGCGCTCGCGGGCCTGCTCGAGCACGCTGGCGTCGTCGAGCGGCAGCGTACCCAGCGCGGCGTCACCGCGACGGCCCGCGGCCACCAGCGCCACGTCCCCGCCCTGGCGCAGCAGGAACAGCCGCTGGTCGTCGCCTTCCACCCACGCGCGCAGCCGGGCCGGCAGCAGCAACAGCAGCGCTGCCATCGCTTCGCGCGAACGCGCCGGCAGCGACGTGCGGGCCAGCCGAAGCGTGATCGGGTCGAGCAGGCTCGAAAGTCGGTCGGCGGCGGGCATCAATCGGGTTCTCCCGTCCGCCAGGACAGCGGCGCATAAAGTTGGCCGAAGCCCAGGCCGGCACCAATTCTCAGCGCGGCGATCACTTCGACGCCGTTGCCGTCGGGACGGCTGGCGCGGCTGGCGACACTATACGTTCCCGAACCGACCACGGCGATAGGCGTGCCGTCGGGCATCAGCGGCACCGGCAACCCCGGCTGCCAGGCTTGGCGCGCCGCCAGCAGTTGCGCGGCCTGGTCGGGCGCCAGGCCCATGGCCTGCAGCACGGCCAACTGCGCCAGCCCGGCCTCGGGCCGCGGCCGGGCCGTGAACACCGTGACGTGCGGCGCCAGCAGCAGATAGGTTTCGCGATCCATGCCGAGCAGCTGCTGCAGTTCGGAAATCGTGGTGAAGGGCTGGTCCTTGGCGCCGTAGGGCAGGCCTGCCGCCGCATAGTCGCGATCCTCGGCGCCGCCCTCTATCGACAGCAGCTCGTCGGGATCACGCCAGTCCTGGATCACGGCGGCAAGGTTGCGCGCCTTGTCGATGTCCACGCCCAGCCCGACCATCAGCGCCGTCAGCAGCGACGCGTCGGACGCATTGAGGTCCACCTTGCCGGCCTCGTCCTGGATGCGCACCTCGACCCGGTAGCCTTCGAAATCAAAGGGGTAAGGCCGGGCGTCGGGAATCCACACCCTGGCCGGGTCAGTGCCCGACAGGCGCAGCGCGGCGAGTTCGATGCCCGCCTCGGCCGCATACCGGCTGGCCGCCTGCGTGCGCAGAGCGCTGCCCTGCAGCGCCTCGGTGCGCGAGGTCAGGGCGAACACCGCCACCAGCCCCGCCATCAGCAGCAGCAGCCAGAGCACCAAGAGCAGGGCGGCGCCGCGTGCGGAAGACTTCATTGCCCGTCCAGGTCGCGCGCGGACGGCAGCGGCGTCTGCGCCAGGCGCGGCGAAGTCACCAGTTCGGGCCACTGCGCGCGTTCGTCGCGCATGCGCAGCTTCAGCCGCACCAGGCGCGGGAACTGGTCGATTTGTCGCCAGTCGTCGGTCCAACCGCCGGGCTCGCCGTCATCGTCCAGGGTGCGCACTTCGAACGTGCCCTCGGCGATCCCGTCGAGCAGCACTTCGGGCTTGCGATCGGCGTCCAGCGGCCCGTCGGGCGTCAACAGCTGGTGGGTGAACTCCAGCCGCAGGCCGCCTTCGCTCCGCACCAGCGCAAACGTCTGCAGGTGCGGACCGCCGCGGGACAAATAGCCGGGCATTGACGCCACCAGGCGCAGGGTCCGGCCGTCGCACTCGAACACCGTGGCTTCGCCGGTGGCGTCGGTGAATTCATAGGGCAGCGGCAGTGCGCCCTCGACCTGGCGGCGCAGGAAAGACTGTACGGCGCGCAGGCGTTCGTTGCGCTGGGCCATGGCCTCGGCGCGCTCGGTGGCCTTGGCGGCGTTGGCAAACGTGGCGAACGCCAGGCCGATGCCGGTGGCCAGCAGCGCCGTCGCCAACATCACCTCCACCAGGCTGAAGCCGCGCAGGCGCCTCACGGGAACTGCTCCAGCGGCGACGGCGGCGTGCGCGCGCGCAGCGTGACGAAGCGGATGCTTCGCCCCAGGTCGTCCCTGCCCCACGACACGTCCAGCTGGATCCGGTAGAGCAGCGGCGCCGACGGCAGCTGCAGGCCAACCGTTTCCACCGGCGCGGCGTTGGGATCGGAGAGGCCGGCCGGGGCAGGATCCTCGGTCTCGGTGATGTCCATTTCCCAGCGGTAGCGGCCGTTGTCGAAGTCACCGGCGCGACTGCCGGGTTCGATCGCCTCCAGCACGCCCACTTCGTCGAGCAGCGACTGCGCGTGCAGGGTGGCCACGCTGGCGTCCGCCGCGCCGCGCACCTGGGTCAGGCCGCCGCCCAGGATGGCCATCAGGATGCCCAGCGCAACCGCCAGCAGGGTGAAGGCAAGGATGACCTCGAGCAGGCTGAAGCCGCGCTGGCGCTTCACGGCAGGCCCTCGCCGCGGCTCAGCGTGACTTCGCCGGTGAGCCAGCCCACGTCGATGCGCCAAGCGGCGTCGCCGAGCTTGATCACCACGCGGCCGCCGGTGGACGCGCCGTCGGGGAAGAAACGAATCACCGCCACTTCGCGCGCCGGCTGTTCCTCGCGGGCGGTGGTGGCGACGATGTCCAACTCGGCGGGCAGTTTGCCTTCGCGCTTGCCGGCAGCGGACCAGCGCTTGTCCACGACGTTGATCTCGAACACCTGTTCACGCCCGGTGGCGATGGCCTGGGCGCGCGCGAAGCGCAGCTCCACCGCCAGCTCACGCGCCGCGCCGCGCAGCTTCTGCCCCGGCAAGCCGCCGCTGATCGCCGCGGCGCCGATGCCCGCAACCACGGCGATGAGCACCATCACCACGATCAGCTCGACCAGGGAAAAACCGCGCTGGCGTTTCATCGGGGGCAGTGGCGGCCGGGAACCGCGCTCAGGGCTTGCGGATGTCTGCGTTGACGCTGTCGCCGCCGGCCGCCTTGTCGGCGCCCAGGCTCACCAGCTCGAACGGGCCCGACTGGCCGGGACGGCGGTAGTCGATCGCGCCGCCCCAGGGATCCTTGAGCTCCGTGGCCGTGGCGTAAGGGCCCAGCCAGCTGGGAATGCCGGGCGAGGTCACCAGCTGGTCCAGCGATTCAGGCAGGTTGCCGGTGTCCATGCGGAACTGGTCGATCTTGCCGGCCAGCGTGATCAGCTGGGTCTCGGTGATTTTCACGTTGGCGCGGTCCTGGCCGCCCATCACGCGGTTGGTGATCAGGGCCAGCACCGTGCCGATGAGCACGATCACGATCATCAGTTCGATCAGGCTCAAGCCGTGGCTGCGTTGGCGGGAAGTCGGGATGCGTCGCATGGGCAGGGCCTATAGGGAGTTGGTGAGGTCGTAGATGGGAAGCAGCACGGAGATCATGATCGCTCCCACCACCAGGGTCATCATGACGGTGAGCGCGGGCACCAGTGCGGCCAGCAGGCGGTCGAGCGCGTTGGCGGTTTCCTGGTCGAAGGTGTCGGCGGTCTTGAGCAGCATGGCGTCGAGTTCGCCGGACTCCTCGCCCACCTGGATCATGTGCACCGCCAGGCGCGGGAAGCATTTCTGGCGCGCCATCGCGTAGCCCAGGCCGCTGCCGGTCTTGACGTCTTCGGTAGCGGCTTCGATGGCTTCGGCCAGCACCCGGTTCGACAGCACGGGCCGGGAAAGGTTCAGCGCCGTCAGCAGCGGCACGCCGTTGCGCACCAGGGTGCCCAGGGTGCGCGCCAAGCGCGCGGTGTCGAGCTTGGCGATCAGGTCGCCGGGGAATTTCCAGGCCAACAATCGGGCGTCGATGGCGCGTCGCGCGGTCGGGTTGTTCATGCGCGAAGCCAGCCACCCGGCCAGCACCGCCGCCGCCGCCAGGCCCAGCCACCACCAGTCGCGCACCAGCAGGCTCACCTGCAGCACCAGGGTGGAATACCACGGCAGCTTCGCGTTCATGCTTTCGAACAGCGCCTGGAACTGCGGCACCACGAAGGCCAGCAGGAACGTCACCGACGCCAACACCAGCACCACCAGGATCACCGGGTAGATCAGCGCGTTGATGACGCGGCTGCGCAGCTGCGCGCTGCGCTCGAGGTATTCGGCCAGCCGGCGCAGGCTTTCGTGCAGGTTGCCGCCGGCCTCGCCGGCGCGCACCAGGTTCACGTACAGGCGCGAGAACGTGCCGTGCTGCTGCTCCAGCGCGGTGGACAGCGGCGTGCCGCCGCGCACCGATTCGCGCACCCGCTCCACCACCTTGCGGGCCTCGGGCGTGTCGGGCAGCTCCAGCAGGATGCCCAGTGCCCGGTCCAGCGGCTGGCCCGCGCCCAGCAGCGTGGCCAGCTGCTGGGTGAACTGCAGCACCTGTTCGCTGCCGAACTCCTTGCGCTTGAACAGGGCGCCCAGGCCCTCGCCGCCGGCCTGGTCGGCGCGGCGCGCCTCCACCGGCAGATGGCCCTGGTCCTGCAGCCGCGAAATCACTTCGTCGGCGCTGGCGGCCTCCATCTGGCCGTCCAGCGCTTCGCCGGCCGCCGACAGCGCCTTGTAGCGGAACAGCGCCATCGCCCTAGCCTTCCTGGGTGACGCGCAGGACTTCTTCGATGGTGGTCAGGCCCTGCATGGCCTTGACCAGGCCGTCTTCGTACATGGTGCGCATGCCCGAGGCGCGCGCGGCTTCCTCAAGCTCACCCATGCCCGCGTGCTTCATCACCAGGCGCCGCAGGCCGTCGTTCATCACCAGGAATTCCATGATGGTGGTGCGGCCCAGGTAGCCCGTGGGCGTAAGCGCCGACGGCTTCGGGCGATACAGGTAAATGGTGCCCTCGGGCTGGAAACGGCGCAGGCCGAACTCTTCCACCACTTCGGGCAGCGCCTCGTAGCGCTCCATGTGCGTCGGCTCGATCCGGCGCACCAGGCGCTGGGCCAGGATGCCGTTCACGGTGGACGTGAGCAGGTAGTCCTCCACGCCCATGTCCATCATGCGGGTGATGCCGCCGGCGGCGTTGTTGGTGTGCAGCGTGCTGAGCACCAGGTGGCCGGTGAGCGCGGACTGGATGGCGATGCGCGAGGTTTCCAGGTCGCGCATTTCGCCGATCATGATGATGTCGGGGTCCTGGCGCACGATGCTGCGCAGCGCGTGGGCGAAGTCCAGGCCGATCTGCGGCTTGGCCTGGATCTGGTTGATGCCCTCGATCTGGTATTCGACCGGGTCCTCCACGGTGATGATCTTCACGTCGGGCGTGTTGAGCCTGCTCAGCGCGGCGTACAGCGTGGTGGTCTTGCCCGAGCCGGTGGGGCCGGTGACCAGCAGGATGCCGTGCGGCTGCTCGAGCACCTTCATGAAGTCCGACAGGAATTCGTCGGTGAAGCCCAGCGCCTTGAAGTCCAGCACCACCGATTCGCGGTCCAGCAGGCGCATCACCACGCTTTCGCCGTGCGCGGTGGGCACGGTGCTTACGCGCAGGTCGAGCTCCTTGCCCTGCACGCGCACCATGATGCGGCCGTCCTGCGGCAGCCGGCGCTCGGCGATGTTGAGCTTGGCCATGATCTTGATGCGTGAGATCACCGCGGCGGTGAGGTTGGCGGGCGGCGATTCGGATTCCTCCAGCACGCCGTCCACGCGGTAGCGCACCTTGAGGCGGTTTTCGAAGGGTTCGATGTGGATGTCGGAGGCGCGCAGCTCGACCGCGCGCTGGATGATCAGGTTCACCAGGCGGATCACCGGCGCTTCCGAGGCCAGGTCGCGCAACTGCTCCACGTCGGCTTCGTCGCCGCTGGCGTCGTCGCCGAGGTTCTCGACGATGGTGCCCATGGCGGACCGGCCCGAGCCGTAGTAACGCTCGATCAGGTCGGCGATCTCGGCGCGCAGGCCGACCTTGACCCGCACCTCGCGGCCGGTGGCCAGCGCCACCGCGTCGGCGGCGTAGGCGTCCTGCGGATCGGCCACCAGCAATTCAACGAAATCGGCGCCCTCGTCCACCGGGCACACGGCCAGCTGCTTGAGGAAGCGCAGCGACAGCTGCACGCCGGGCGGCGGCGCATCGGGGCAGTCCTTGGCCGACATCAAAGGCAGGCCCAGCACCTCGGCGGCGGTTTCGGCCATGTCGCGCTCGGACACCATGCCCAGCCGCACCAGCAGTCCCGACAGCGAGCCGCCGGCCTCGGCCTGCAGGCGCTGGGCGCGCGCCAGGTCGGCCTCCTTCAGGCGGCCGCGGGCCGACAGGGCCGCGGCAATGCGGCTGTCGGCGCTTTCCATTGCTTCGTTCATGACCGAGGCCACGGCGGCTCCAAGCAGGACAGAGCCGGAATTTAGCAGGTCGCGGCACTCCGGCGCGCCCCTCACGCCGGGGCCGTATCGTGATCGCCTGCCAATTGGACCTCCGCAAAGGAAAACACCATGAGATCGCCGTGGACCACTGCGGCATCTGTCACTCCGACCTGTCGATGCTCGACAACGAATGGGGCTTCAGCCAATACCCGTTCGCGCCCGGCCATGAGGCCAACGGCCGGGTGGTGGCCATGGGGCCGCAGGCCGCCACGGCGCCTTCGCCGAGCGCGTGCGCGCCCACCGGGTCTGGGTGATGCCCCTGCCCGACGGCCTGGACCCGCGCGAGAGCGGCCCGCTGGCGGCGCTGGCGCCGACCGGGAAGCTGAAGCTGGTGGGCGCGGTGCCGGCCAGTCAAGCGGCAGCCACGGGCGGTTTGCGGTTAAATGGTGGCTCAATCACCCACGGGCCAAGCCATGCCAGTTTCCCGCCTAGCCACCGCCGCCCTGGTTTGCGTCATGGCCTCGGGCTGCCGCGCCCCCGAACGTATCGAGGCGGCGCCGTGCCTGGCCGCAACCGTCGAACAGCCGATGGGGCCGAAGCTGCAGGCCGCGCTCGAGGAGATCGCCACCGAGGCCGGCCTGAAACGGGACGAGTCCAAACCCGGCCACTGGCAGTTCCTGCGCGCAGACGGTTCGGTGGCCGTGAGTTACCAGAAGCCCGACGCGTCCTCGGGCGGCGTCGTGGCGGTGTTCCGCGAGGTCGGCCAGGCGGAGGAAAGCCCGGCGCAGCGCACGCTGCGCTCGGAGATCGGCGAGTTCCCGCTGTGGTTCCCGGGCATCATGGCCTGCAGCCAGGTCCCCGGGCTGACGCCGCCCGCGCTGCTGGTGGACTGAGCGGCAAAGCCGCGGCGTCCGGCCCGCACCTCAGCACGGGCGCCAACCCGGCGCCCGGCCCGATGCTCAGGCGACCCACTCGCGCGCATTGCGGAACACGCGCAGCCAGGGCGAATCCTCGCCCCACTGCGCCGGGTGCCAGCTCATCTGCAGGGTGCGGAACACGCGCTCGGGGTGCGGCATCATCAGCGTGGCGCGACCGTCGCGGCTGGTGAGGCCGGTGATGCCTTCGGGCGACCCGTTGGGATTGGCCGGATAGGCCTCCACCGGCAGGCCCCGGGCGTCAACGAAGCGCAGCGCCACCTGGGCCTGCGCGGCATGCGCGGGAGCGTCGAACTGCGCGAAGCCTTCGCCATGCGCCACCACCACCGGCAGCCGCGATCCGGCCATGCCGCGCAGCAGCACCGACGGCGACTCCTGTACCTGGACCTGCGACAGGCGCGCTTCGTACTGTTCGCTGCGGTTGCGAAGGAAGCGCGGCCAGTGCTCGGCGCCCGGCACCAGGCCCTTGAGCTGGGCCAGCATCTGGCAGCCGTTGCAGACGCCCAGGCTGAAGCTGTCGCTGCGCTCGAAGAAGCGGGCGAACTGTTCGCGCAGATCCGGGCGCTCGAGGATGGACGTGGCCCAACCGCGGCCCGCGCCCAGCACGTCGCCGTAGCTGAAGCCGCCGCAGGCGGCCAGGCCCTTGAACGAATCGAGCGAAGTGCGGCCGGCGATCAGGTCGGACATGTGCACGTCCACCGCCGTGAAACCGGCGCGGTCGAACGCCGCCGCCATTTCCACCTGGCCGTTGACGCCCTGTTCGCGCAGGATCGCCACCCGCGGACGCACGCCGGTGAGGATCCACGGTGCGGCGATGTCCTGCGCGGGATCGAACGTGAGGCTGGGCGACAGGCCCGGGTCGGCGTAGTCGAGCTTGGCGTCGCGCTCGGCGCCGGCGCCGGCGGGGTCGTCGCGCCCGGCCTGGATGGCGTGGGTTACCGACCACCAGCTTTCGAACAGCTCCGTCCAACTCCACTCGGCCAGGACCGTGCGCCCTTCGCTGACCCGCACCACCGGCGCCGTGGTCGGCTTGCCGATGCGCTGCGCACAGTGCGTGAGTTCGTGGCGGTCTACCAGGTCGGCGAAGGCCGCGCGGTCCCCGGCGGCGATCTGCACCACCGCGCCCAGCTCTTCGTTGAACAGCGTGGTGAACGGGTCGTCGCCCCAGCCGTCGAAGCTCAGCTCGAGGCCGCAGTGGCTGGCGAAGGCCATTTCGCACAGGGCCGCGAACGCGCCGCCGTCGGAACGGTCGTGGTAGGCCAGCAGCAGGCCATCGGCGCGCGCGGCCTGCACCAGGGTGAAGAAATGCCGCAGGCGGGCCGGTTCGTCCAGGTCGGGGCTGGCGCCGCCGAACGCGGAATGCACCTGCGCCAGGATCGAGCCACCCATGCGGCGCGCGCCGGCACCCAGGCCAATCAGCCACAGCTCGGAATCAACGGTGCGATCAAGCACCGGCACCAGCGTTTCGCGCGCATCGGCCACCCGGGCAAAAGCGGTGATCACCAGCGACACCGGCGACACCGACTTCTGCGGGCCTTCCGGCGCCTGCCACTGGGCCTGCATGGACAGCGAGTCCTTGCCGACCGGGATGGCGATGTCGAGTTCGGGGCACAGCTCCATGCCCACCGCCTTCACGGCGTCGAACAGCAGCGCGTCCTCGCCCGGGAACGACGCCGCGGCCATCCAGTTGGCCGACAGCTTCACTTCCGAAAGCGAGGCGACGCCGGCGGCGGCCAGGTTGGTGATGGCTTCGCCCACCGCCATGCGGGCCGAAGCAGCCGCATCAATCAACGCCAGCGGCGTGCGCTCGCCCACGGCCATGGCTTCGCCGGCCACGCCGTTGAAGTCGGTGAGCGTGACCGCGACGTCGGCCAGCGGCAGCTGCCAGGGGCCGACCATCTGGTCGCGCGAACACAGCCCGCCCACGGACCGGTCGCCAATGGTGACCAGGAAGTTCTTGGCCGCCACGGTGGGATGCGACAGCACCCGCAGCCCGGCTTCGCGCAGCTCGAGCCTGCCGGTGTCCAGGCGCGGCCAGCGCGGGGCCGGCGTGCGCTGGGTGTCGCGGTGCATCTTGGGCGACTTGCCGAACAGCACGTCCATCGGCAGGTCGATCGGCAGCGAACCATCGGGCGCCCTGAGCACCAGCCGCTCGTCCAGCGTGGCCACGCCGACGGCGGCGAACACCGCGCGCTCGCGCAGGCAGATGGCCTCGAAGTCGGCGAAACGGTCCGAGGCCACGCCCAGCACGTAGCGCTCCTGCGCCTCGTTCGACCACAGCTGCATGGGCGACAGGGACGGATCGTCGCTGGGGATCTTCGCCATTTCGATGATGCCGCCGACGTTGGAGTCGTGCAGCAGCTCGGGGATGGCGTTGGACAGGCCACCGGCGCCGACGTCGTGCGCGGTGAGGATGGGATTGCGCTCGCCCTGGGCGAAGCAGCGGTCGATCACTTCCTGGCAGCGGCGCTGCATCTCGGGGTTGTCGCGCTGCACCGAGGCGAAGTCCAGGTCTTCCGAACTCTGGCCCGAGGCCACCGACGAAGCAGCGCCACCACCCAGGCCGATCAACATCGCCGGGCCGCCCAGCACCACCACGTAGTCACCGGGGCGAAGGTCGAGCTTCTTGACCTGGCCGCGGTCGATCGCGCCCAGGCCGCCGGCCAGCATGATGGGCTTGTCGTAGGCGCGGCTCAGGCCGGGCTGGTCGGTGGGCAGTTCGAAGCTGCGGAAATAGCCGGTAAGCGCCGGGCGGCCGAACTCGTTGTTGAACGCGGCGGCGCCGATCGGGCCGTCGGTCATGATTTCCAGGGCCGTGGCCATGCGCGGGTTCAGCGGACGCTCGGCTTCCCACGGGCGTGGCAGCGACGGGATGCGCAGGTGGGACACCGAGAAACCGGTGAGCCCGGCCTTGGGCTTGCCGCCGCGCCCGGTGGCGCCTTCGTCGCGGATCTCGCCGCCCGAGCCGGTGGCGGCGCCGGGGAAGGGTGAAATGGCCGTGGGGTGGTTGTGGGTTTCGACCTTGATGCAGAACGCCGAGTCCATCGGCGCGCTGTGGCCGTACTCCCCCGTGCCGGCCTCGGGCCTGAAGCGCGCGCCCGGATGGCCTTCGATCACCGCGGCGTTGTCGCTGTAGGCGGTGAGCGTGAGCTGCGGCGACTTGGCGTGGGTGTTGCGGATCATCTTGAACAGGGTGAGCGGCTGCGGCTCGCCGTCGATGGTCCAGTCGGCGTTGAAGATCTTGTGGCGGCAGTGCTCGGAGTTGGCCTGCGCGAACATCATCAGCTCGGCATCGGACGGGTCGCGGCCCAGTTCGCCGTAGCGCTGCTGCAGGTATTCGATCTCGTCGGGCGACAGCGCCAGGCCGAGGCGGTCGTTGGCTTCCGCCAGCGCCGCCAGCGCGATGCGCTCCACCGGGCCCGGGGCAAGGCGCACGAACAGCCGCGCGGCCTCTTCGCGGGTGTCGAGCAGCGACTGCGTCATCGGGTCGTGCAGGGCACGCGCCAGGCGCGGCCAGCGCGGGTCACCGGCGGGCGGCAGGCCCGCCAGGTCCAGGCGCAGCCCGCGCTCGACGCGCTGCAGGGCCAGTCCGGCGCCGCGCACGATCTCGGTGGCCTTGGTGGCCCAGGGCGAAAGCGTGCCCAGGCGCGGCACCACAAAGCGCGACTGGGCGCCTTCGGCAGGCTCCTCGCGCCCCGTGCATCCCTCCAGGATTCGGCCCAGCACCGCCAGGTCGGGCGCCGCTCCGGGCTCGGGCAGGGCGAAATAGACATGCCACGCGCCGGTCACCCGAAGGTCACCCACGATCAGCTGCAGGCGGTTCTGGAGACGGTCGCGCCGAAAGGGCGACAGGGCCGGCAGGCCCTCAAGGACGATCATGTCCGCACAATTCCGTGGGAAACGAGCGCCGTATTGTAGACGAAGGCCGGGCACTCGGCCCGGCCTGTCGCAGGCCGGGGCCTCAGCGGGCCGGCTTGGCCGCGATCTGGTCCAGGCGGGCCAGCATGTCGGCCGGGGAAACGTAGCCGCCCAGCTGCTCGCCGTTGGCGGCGTAGATGGCCGGCGTGCCTTCCAGGCCGATGCTCCGGCCCAAGGTGTAGTCCTGGGTGACCGGGTTGGTGCAGTTGGCCTTGGGCAGCGACTGGCCCGCCTTGGCCGCCGTCATGGCCTGGCGACGGTCCGGGGCGCACCACACGGACACCGCCTTGTCGAACGACTCGCCGGACAGGCCCGAGCGCGGGAAGAACAGGTATTCCACCGAGATGCCCAGCCGGTTGTAGTCGGCCATCTGCTCGTGCAGCTTGCGGCAGTAGCCGCAGTCGATGTCGGTGAAGACGGTAACGACATGACGGGGATTGGCCGCCGCGAACACGATCCGGCGGTCGGCGCCGGCCGATGCCAGCAGGTCCTTGCGCAGCGCGCCTTCGCTGACCTGGGTCAGGTTTTCCCGGCTTGGGATATCGAACAGGGCGCCCTGGATCAGGCGCTTGCCGTCGTCGGACAAGTAAACCACGCGGGCCCCCATCGCCACTTCCTTGAAGCCGGGAATGGGCGAGTCGCTGATGTGGGTGATCACGGAGTCGGGCGCCAGTTCCTTCATCGCCGCGCGCAGCACGGCCTCGCTGGCGGGCGCGCCGGCGGGCTTGGCGGCGCCCACGGCGGGGGCGGCCGGCGTGGCCGGCGTCTCGGCGGCGCAGGCGGTCAGGCTGGCCAACAGGGCGAATGCGGTCAGGGTGTGGCGGATCATTCGTGCGTCCTCGGTTCGGGTGCGGTTGCGACCCGGGAGGGGCGCGGAAAGTTCCGGCGATTGTGGCACGCCGCGCCGGATCAGGCCCGGGGATGGTGCTGCTGGTGCAGGCGCTTGAGGCCTTCGCGCGCCACCAGGGTGTAGATCTGGGTCGTGGAAAGCGAGCTGTGGCCCAGCAGCATCTGCAGCGCGCGCAGGTCGGCGCCATGGTTTAGCAGGTGTGTGGCGAAGCTGTGGCGCAGCCCGTGCGGGCTGACCTTGGCCGGGTCGATGCCGGCCACCCCGGCCAGGCGCTTCACGACGTTCCAGAACTGCTGCCGGCTCAGCGCGGCGCCCGCCCTTCCCAGGAACAGGGGGGCCGCCGCACGGCCGCCCGCCAACACCGGCCGCGCCTGTGCGATGTAGCGCTCGATCCAGTGAAGGGCCTCTTCGCCCAGCGGCACCAGCCGTTCCTTGCTGCCCTTGCCCATCACCCGCACCACGCCCTGGCGCAGGTTGAGCGCGGTGGCCGGCAGGTTCACCAGCTCGCTCACCCGCAGGCCGGTGGCGTACATCAGCTCCACCATGGCGCGGTCACGCAGGCCGGCGGCGGTGTCCACGGCGGGCGCCTCCATCAGCGCCTCCACGTCACTTTCCGACAGGGCCTTGGGCAGCGATCGGCCCAGCTTGGGAGGATCGAGCAGGGCCGTGGGGTCGGTTTCGCGCACGCCCAGGCGTACCTGTTGGGCGAAGTACGCCCGCAGCGCCGACAGCAGCCGGGCATTGCTGCGCGCGGCGTAGCCATCCGCGGTGCGCTGGGCGAGGTAGTCGAACAGCACCTGGCGGTCCACGCCGGCCAAATCGCGGCCGCGGGTGCCCAGCCAGCGCGACAGGCCCTCGAGGTCGCGGCGATAGCTCTGCAGCGTCAGCGGCGACAGGCCCGATTCGGCCCAGGCGCGGTCGAGGAAGGCGGTGATGGAGCGCAGGTCCTGCGGCGGCGCAGGCGGCAGCGCCTGAGCACGCGCGCGACGGTCGGCGGGGCGGCTGGCGGGCATGGCAACAGCTTAGCCATGCCACGGCGGCGCCGCTATGCTGTGCGCATGAATGACGCCCCGCTGCCTGTTGCCGTGCCTGCCCACCTGGGCTGGCGCCTGCTGGCCATGGTCTATGACGCCATGCCCAACATCGCGCTGTGGTTCGCCGTCAGCGGCGTTGCCCTGGCCCTGGTGCCCGGCCATGCGCCGTTCGCGCCGTGGACCCTGGGCCAGTTCGCGCTGTGGCTGCTGTGCTGGGCCATCAGCGGCCTGTACGCCGTGATGTCCTGGCGCAGCATCGGCCAAACGCTGGGCATGCGGCCCTGGCGCCTCAAAGTGCTGGCCGCCGACGGCCGTGCCGCCGGTGCGCGTGCGCTTTGGCTGCGCTATGCGGTGGCGACGGTTTCGCTGGCGGCGGCGGGCCTGGGCTTTGCCTGGTCGCTGGTGGATCGCGAACGTCGCACCTGGCATGACATCGCCAGCCGCACCGTGCTGGTGCGCATGCCGCCGCGCTGATCGCTAGTCGCGTCGCGTCAGCACGCCCCAGCTCAGCCCCAGCAGCATCAGCGGCGGCAGCAGGTAGGCCGCGCGTGCATCGAAGCGGTAGACGTCCGACAGGCTGACCACCAGGCGCTGCGCCAGCAGGTAGGCCACGCCGATGACGATGGCCACAAACAGCCGCTTTCCGAACCCGCCCGAACGCAGCGAACCGAACGCGAACGGCAGCCCGGCCAGGCAAAGCACCAGCACGTTGAGCGGATAGAACCAGCGCGCCCAATAGGCATTCTCGAAGGCCTTGGCGTCCAGGCCGTTGCGCTGCATGTATTGGATGTTGCGATCAAGCTCGCGCGAACTCAGGTAGCGCGGGCGCGAGGCGGCGGCCGCCAGCGCCTGGTCGTCGAGCTCGCTCTGCCAGGCCTCTTCGGCCAGCGTTTGGGTGGTGACCGAACGCTCGCCGAAACGCGAACGCTTCACGTCGCGCAGCAGCCACTGGCCGCCGCGGTGTTCGGCGGTCTTGGCCTCGGCCATCGACAGCAGCTTGCCCTGGTCGTCGAACTCGAACAGGCGCACGCCGCGCAGTTCGGTCCACTCCATGCCGTCGGTGCGGCGATTGGCGCCGTCGCGGGCGTTGAGGAACACGTTGCCCTCGCGCAGCCAAAGGCCCGACACGCGCGCCACCACCACGTCGCCGGTCTTGGCCTGGGTGACCACCGATTGCGCGCTCTGTTCGCCGAACGGGGCCACGGTTTCGGCGTTGACCACCATCAGCGCGGTCAGCACGATCACCGAAAGCAGCGCGCCCAGGCCGATGCGCAGCCGCGACATGCCCACCGCGCGCATCGCGGTGAGCTCCGATCGCGCGGCCAGGCCGCCCAGCCCCAGCACGGTGCCGATCAGGGCCACCGTGGGGAACACTTCATACATGCGCCGCGGCACGGTGTAGGCCGTGAACAGCACCGCATGGCTGAGCGTGTAGCTGCCCTCGCCGATCTCGTCGAGCTCGTTGACGAAAGCCGACAGCAGGTCGAAGCCCACCAGCACCACCCACGCACCGAGCGTGCTCAGCAGCACGGCACGCGCGAGGTACAGGTCGACGATGCGCGGACGAAGGTTCATGCCACTGTCCGCTTGGGGGCGCGCAGACGGCCATCGGTGCGGAACAGCCATCCGGCCAGCAGCGCCATCGGCAGCAGCAGCCACCACAGGCCGGCCCAGGCGGGCAGCACCGAGGTGGCCAGCCAGCCCGTGCCCAACACCAGCAGCACCATCGCGTTCACGTAGATAAGCAGGGCCGCCAGGATGCGGCCGTAGCGGGCCTGGCGCGGTTCACCCCGCCCCAGCGGCAGGGCCAGCACGCCCAGCACCAGCGCCATCAGCGGCGTGGCGATGCGCCAGTGCAGCTCGGCGCGCGCGGCAGGGCCGGGCTGGGACAGCAGCTGCAGGGTGGATCGCGTTTCAAGATTGTCGGCGGCCGAGTCGGTCGCGGCATCGGGCACGCGCAGTTCGTTCTGGCCAAAGCGCATCAGGCGGAAATCCTTGGCGTCGAGCGTACCCTCGACCCGGAAGCCATCGCGCAGGCGCAGGAACCGGCCGGCGTCGCCCTCCACCACCAGCTCGCCCTCGCTGGCAGTGATCACGTCGAGCCGGCCATTGCGCTCGGACTGAACGAACATCTGCCGGAACTTCGTGCCGTCGGTACTGAGTTCACCCACGTAAAGCACGCCGGCCCTGCCGGGCAGCTCGATGAAGCGGCCGGCCTCCAGGCCCGCCACCAGGAACGAGCGCTTGGCGTCCTCGACCATCTGGCGGGCGATGCGCGCGCCGGTGGGCGCCAACCACAGCGACGAAACGGCGATGACCACCGCCACGGGCACCGTAACCAGCGCCAGCGGCCGCCACAGGCGCTGCGGCCCCATCCCCACGGACGACAGCACGGCCATCTCGCTGTCGCCATACAGCCGTCCCACGGCCAGCAGCAGGCCGATGAACAGCGCCAGCGGCAGCAGCAGCGGCAGCACCTGCACCGACCGCAGCCCCAGCTGCGACAGCAGCAGCCCGGCCGGCACCTTGCCGCGCGCGATCTCCGCCATCAGGTCCACCAGCAGCCCGCCCAGCCCGACCAACAACAGCACGGCGGCCACCGCAGCCACGCTGAGGGCGAACTGGCGCAGCAGGTGGCGTTCGATCAGCAGCATGCGGGAAGGGGGCCTTTGCCGGGGGAAAAGGGACGGGCCGGACCAGCCAGCCCGTGCCTTGTTAGAATCGCGGGGTCGTCACGGAGTGTCGCCCCCAATGGCCGCGTCGCTCCCAACCCCTCAATTGTACGGAATCAAACACCATGGCCCTCGAATTTCGCCTGAACCCCCTCGCCCCCGCCACCGCCGACACCGACTGCGTGATTGTCGGCGTGTTCAGCGACGGCAGCCTTTCGCCCGCGGCCCAGGCCATCAACCAGGCCAGCGGCGCCAGGCTGGCGGCGCTGGTTGAACGCGGCGACGTGTCCGGCAAGACCGGCCGCACCACCCTGCTGCCCGACCTGGAAGGCGTGAAGGCGCCGCGCGTCCTGGCCGTGGGCTTGGGCGATGCCGGCAAGTTCGCGGTGCCGCAGTACCTCAAGGCGGTGGCCGACGCGGTGCGCGCCCTCAAGGCGGGCCCGTCGTCCAGCGCGCTGCTGACCCTGGTCGAACTGCCCGTGCCGGGCCGCGACGCCGGCTGGAACCTGCGCCAGGCGGCCATCGCCGCCGACCACGCGGCCTACAGCTACAGCGCCAAGCGCAGCAAGACCGGCGACGACGGCCTGAAAACCCTGGTGCTGCCTGCCGACGAGACCTTGCGCGCCGACTTCGACCACGGCGTGGCGATCGCAGCCGGCGTCGAGCTGGCCCGCGAGCTGGGCAACCTGCCGCCCAACATCTGCAACCCGGCCTACCTGGCCGAGATCGCGCGCGGCATCGCCAACGACCACTCCCACGTGGACGTGGACGTGCTCGAGCGCGCCGACATGGAGAAGCTCGGCATGGGCTCGCTGCTGGCCGTGGCCCGCGGCTCGGCCAACCCGCCCAAGCTCATCGTCCTCAAGTACACCGGCGCCGGCGCGGCCAAGCCGCACGCGCTGGTCGGCAAGGGCATCACCTTCGACACCGGCGGCATCAACCTCAAGGTGCAGGGTGGCATCGAGGAAATGAAGTTCGACATGTGCGGCGCCGCCACGGTCATCGGCACCTTCGCCGCGGTGGCCAAGATGAAGCTGCCGATCAACCTGGTGATGGTGGTGCCGGCGGTGGAGAACATGCCCGACGCCGACGCCTACCGGCCCAGCGACGTGCTGACCGCCATGTCGGGCAAGACCATCGAAGTGGGCAACACCGACGCCGAGGGCCGCCTGATCCTGTGCGACGCCCTGACCTACGTGCAGCGCTTCGAGCCGCAGGCCACCGTGGACGTGGCCACGCTCACCGGCGCCTGCGTGGTGGCCCTGGGCAAGTTCGCCGCGGGCCTGATGAGCAAGCACGACGACCTGGCCACCGAGCTGCTGGCCGCCGGTGAATCGGTGTTCGACCGCGCCTGGCGCCTGCCGCTGTGGGACGAGTACCAGACCCAGCTCGAGTCCGCCTTCGCCGACGTCTACAACATCGGCGGCAAGAACGCCGGCGCCATCACGGCCGGCTGCTTCCTGGCGCGCTTCACCGAAGGCCAGCGCTGGGCGCACCTGGACATCGCCGGCGTGGCCAACGGCGACGGCCGCAAGGGCATGGCCTCGGGTCGCCCGGTCGGCCTGCTCAGCCAGTGGCTGATCGACCAGGCGGGCTGAGATGGCGCGCGCCGATTTCTACCTGATCGGCAAGCCCCGCTTCCGCGAGCAGCCGCTGCTGCTGGTGTGCGAGTTGGCCCGCAAGGCCAGCGACGCCGGCCTGCCCATGCTGGTGCTGTGTGCGTCGGCGGCGCAGGCCGAACAGCTCGACGACCTGCTGTGGTCGTTCGACCCCGACGCCTACGTGCCGCACCAGATAGTCGGCGCCGACGAGGACGAGGATGAAGTGCCGGTGCTGCTGGCGGCGCCGGAACACGACGTGGCGCTGCGGCCGATGGTGCTGAACCTTCGCGACGCGGCCGTGCCCGACGGCTTCGACCGCGTGCTGGAAGTGGTGCCTGCAGATGACTCCGCGCGGGGGCCGCTGCGCGAGCGCTGGAAGCAGTACGTGGCGCGCGGCCTGGAAGTGTCCAAGCACGACATGTGAAGAAGGGTTGGCAAAAAAAGCTCTACCTCGACGCGAGTACGGATTCTACGGCGTCGATGGCCCGGGGCACGCCGTCGGTCAGCACCTCGTGGCCGTCCCTGGTCACCAGCACGTCGTCCTCGATGCGGATGCCGATGCCCTGCCACTTGGCGGGGACGCCCTTGGTGCCCGGCGCGATGTAGATTCCCGGCTCGATGGTGAACACCATGCCGGGCTCGAGCTCGCGGAACTCGCCGGCCACCTTGTATTCGCCCACGTCGTGCACGTCCAGGCCGATCCAGTGGCCGGTCTTGTGCATGTAGAACTTCTTGTACGACTCGCTGGCCAGCGCCTGCTTGAGCGTGCCCTTGAGCAGGCCCAGCGACAGCAGGCCTTCGGCAATGGTGGCTACCGCCGCCTCGTGGCCGGCGATCCATGGCTTGCCCGGGCGCGCCTGCGCCATCGCCGCTTCCTGCGCGGAAAGCACCACGTCGTAAAGCGCGCGCTGTTCGCTGGAATAGCGGCCGTTTACCGGCCAGGTGCGGGTGATGTCCGAAGCGTAGTTGGCGAATTCAGCGCCGGCGTCGCACAGCAGCAGGTCGCCGTCGGCGGTTTGCGCGCTGTTGTCGCGGTAGTGCAGCACGCAGCCGTTGGCTCCCGCGCCGACGATGGGCTCGTAGGCCGCCACGGCGTTGTTGCGCCGGTAGGTGTACTGCAGCGCGGCCTCGACCTCGTATTCGTGGCCGCCCACCCGGGTGGCGCGCATCGCCGCCAGCTGGGCCTCGCAGGCGATGCGGGCCGACTGGCGCATCAGCTTGAGTTCGCCCGGGCTCTTGAACAGTCGCAGCTCGTGCAGCAGGTGGCCCAGCTCGAGGAACTCATGCGGCGGCTGCGCACCGTGGCGCACCTGCGAGCGCACGCGGTTCACCCAGCCGATCAACTTGAGGTCGAACTCGGTGTCGCGGCCGAAGTGGTAGTACACCCGCGACCGGCCTTCGAGCAGGCCGGGAAGGATCTCGTCGAGGTCGGTGATCGGATAGGCGTCATCGAAACCGTGCGAGTCCACCGCGCCCTCGGGTCCGGCGCGCGGGCCGTCCCAGGCTTCGCGCTCGGTATCGCGCTCGCGGCAGAACAGCAGCGCTTCGCCGTGCTTGCGGCCCGGCACCAGCACCAACACGGCCTCGGGCTCGGCGAAGCCGCCGAGGTACCAGAAGTCGCTGTCCTGGCGGTAGGGATAATGGGTGTCGTGGCTGCGCACGCGCACCGGCGCACTGGGCAGCACCAGGATCGCGTCGTCGCCGGCCATGCGCATCAGCTGCTTGCGGCGGCGGGCGAATTCGGCGGACTTGATCATCGCCGCGGCCTCAGTTGAGCTTGCGGCGGTGTCGCGGGCCCAGCACGCAGTCGCTATGCATCAGCAGGGCCGCGACGCGGATGAACTCGGACACCTCTTCCAGTGCCTGTTCATCGGCCTCCGGGTCCTCGTAGCTCAGGTCGCTGGCGGCGATCCGGGCAATGTCGCCCAGCGCCTCCTCGGACTCCTCCGACAGCGGCGGTTTGGCGCCTGCGGCCAGGCCGAACCCGCCCAGGAAGCCCCGGCACCAGGCCACCAGGCCGTCGCCGCGCTCGCTGACGGGGCGCTCGTCCTCGGGCAGCAGCAGCTCGAACTCGAAATCGGGGGAGTCGAGCTGGCGGGTACTGGCGGCGTAAAGCTGGTCCACGGCACCGCCCGCCTCGGGCGGCGACAGCAGCGGGTCGGACATGACCTGCGCGAACCAGCCCGCGCGGTCGTGCCGGCCACCGCCGGACAGGTAGCCGCAGAGCGAACCATGCAGTTCGCATGCGTCCAGGCTGGCCTCGAGGGCCTGCAGTTCGGCGACGACGGCGGCGTATTCGGGAAGCTGGGCTTCGGACATGGGTTTCCTGCCTGGGGAATGCCGACATTCTATCAAGCCGGGGCGGTCCACTTGCGCTGGCCGCTTGTGGCGTTGTTGGCGCCACCCTACACTCGGTACCCAGCACGGATCGATACAGGGGACCTCCGGGCCTAATGGCGCTGTGGCGAAAACATGGCAAGTTCCCGGCGGTCCGCGCAGCGGCCACCGGCGCGACAGCCATGGGCCTGCCTGCCGTTGCAACCGCCCAGGCCATGGGCCCGTCGCCCGGATTCCTGCTCCAGCTGGTCCTGTTCACCATCGCCGTCCTGCTGGGGTGGCTGCTGTGGCGCGTACGCAGCGACCGCCTGCGCCAGGAAACCGCCCTGCTGGGCGAAATCCGCGAGCGCGAGGAGCGCCTGAACCTGGCGCTGTGGGGCTCGGGCGACGAGTTCTGGGACTGGAACATCCGCGACGACACCCTCTACCGCCTCGGCGCCAACCAGCTGCTGGGCCAGGGCAGCCGCGAGGAGCTGAGCACCGAGGACTGGCGCACCCAGACCATCCACCCCGAAGACCTGCCGCGGGTGCAGAAGCTGCTCCAGGAACACATCGTCGGCCACACCGACGTCTTCGAGTCCGAGCACCGCGTCCGCAACGCGCGCGGTGAATGGGTGTGGGTACGTTCGCGCGGCAAGGTGGTCGAACGCGACACCAGCGGCAGCCCGCTGCGCATGGCCGGCACCGCCCGTGACGTCACCGTGATACGGCGTGCCGAGCGCGAGCGCCGGGTCGCGCTGGAAGTGCTGCGCAGCATGAGCGAAGCGGTGGCGGTGATCGACCTCGACTTCGGCTTCATCTCGGTGAACCCGGCTTTCTCGCGCATCACCGGCTACAGCGAAGAGGAAGTGATCGGCCAGAACAGCCGCCTGCTCGACTCCAGCCAGCACAGCACTGAGTTCTACCGGCGCGTGCGCGACGTGCTGGAGCGCACCGGGCATTGGGCCGGCGAAATGTGGCAAAAGCGCAAGGACGGCGAGGAGTTCCTGGGCTGGATCGAGATGAGCGAAGTGCGCGACCCGTTGGGCCTGCGCAGCCATTTCGTGGCGGTGGTCAACGACATCACCGACAAGAAGCGCGCCGAACAGGAACTGCGCTACCTGGCCAACTACGACACGCTCACCGGCCTGCCCAACCGCGCGCTGCTGTCCGAGCGCCTGGGCCGGGCGATCGTGCGGGCGCGCCGGCAGGAAACACGCGTGGCGGTGCTGTTCCTCGACCTCGACCGCTTCAAGGACATCAACGATTCGCTGGGCCACGCCGCCGGCGACCGCCTGCTCAAGGCGGCGGCCACCCGCCTGCAGGCCACCGTGGGCGCGTCCGACACGGTTGCCCGCCTGGGCGGCGACGAGTTCACGGTGGTGCTGGAAGACGTTGAGTCCATTCCCGCCGTCGAGCGCATGGCGCGTGAGATCCTCACCGCGTTCTCGATGCCTCTGGAAGTGGACGAACGGCACGACGTCAACATCACCCCGTCGCTGGGCATCAGCCTCTACCCCGACCACGCCCTGGTGCCGACCGACCTGCTGAAGTTCTCCGACACGGCCATGTACCAGGCCAAGGCCGAGGGCCGGAACACCTACCAGATCTACAACGAGACCATGGACGCCGAGTCGCGCCGCCGCGCCACCGTGCTGGCCTCGCTGCGCAAGGCGCTCGACCGCGGCGAATTCCGGCTGGTGTACCAGCCGCGCATGGCCCTCGCCGACGGCCGAATCACCGGCGTGGAAGCACTGCTGCGCTGGCACAGCGCCGAACTGGGCGAGATCCCGCCCACGATCTTCATCCCGCTGGCCGAGGAATCAGGCCTCATCCTGTCCATCGGCGACTGGGTGCTCAGCGAGGCGATGCAGACACTCAAGCGCTGGCGCGGCCACGGCCTGAACGAGATCTCCATCGGCGTGAACGTCTCGGTGCTGCAGCTGCTGCGCGGCAACCTGCCCGAGCAGATCCGCAACCTGATCCGCGACCTGGGCGTGCCGGCCAACCGCATCGAGCTGGAAGTCACCGAGTCGATGGTGATGCAGAACGCCGAACAAACCACGCACGTGCTCAACGAGTTGCGCAAGATCGGCGTCAGCCTGGCGATCGACGACTTCGGCACCGGCTACTCGTCGCTGGTCTACCTCAAGCGCCTGCCGATCGACACGCTCAAGATCGACAAGGAATTCATCGGCGACCTCACCCGCGACCCGGACGACGAAGCCATCACCGCCACCATCATCACCATGGGCCATTCGCTGGGCCTGAACGTGATCGCCGAAGGCGTTGAAAGCGAGCAGCAGCTGGGCTACCTGCGCGAACAGGGCTGCGACGAGATCCAGGGCTTCTGGCTGTCGCCGCCGCTGGACTCGCACCGCTGCCTGGCCTTCATCCGCAGCTGGCAGCCCGGCACCGTGGCGGCGATCCCGGCGCCGTATTGACCCCGCTGGCGGCCAAGCCTAAGGTGCATTCGATGAATTCCCCCGATCCCGTTGCCCAACTTCAGGCCTTGGCCGAGCGCTTTGAGCGCCTGGCTGAACAGCACCATCGCGTGCTGGACGAGATCCGCAGCCTGCGCCAGGGCCAGGAACAGCTGGTGGCCGAGCGCGCCGCCCTGCTCAACAAGAATGAACAGGCCCGGTCCCGGGTCGAAGCCATGATCACGCGGCTCAAGTCGCTGGAGCACAACGCGTGAGCGAGCCGGTCAACGTCAAGATCCTCGACCGCGAATTCACCGTCGGCGTCGAGTCCGACGAGCGCGAAAGCCTGATGGCGGCCGCCCACATGCTTGACGCGCGCATGCGCGAGATCCGTGGCAGCAACCGCATGGCGGCGCTGGACCGGGTGGCCGTGCTGACCGCGCTCAACCTGGCGCACGAGCTGCTGCAGCTCAAGCAGGCCGCCGAACAGCGTGACCTGGCGCTCAACCGCACGCTGGGCGAGCTCAACCGCAAGCTCGACGGCCTGTTCGACGCGCCGCGCTGACGTTCACCAAACGTTTCGGATCGCGTCCTATAATCCATGCGTCCTCTGCCGTGTCCGACAGCGTGCAAAACATACGCCTTGTCCCATAAACACGACCCGGGAATCTGCGGTGACAGCCGTGTGCATGTCCGCCCCGTTGCGGAAAGCCTGACGCAGTCACACAGGTGCCCACTTGATCCCAGGGATCAAGGTCGTTTCGCCCGCATCGGCATGGTGGAGGATGTTCATTGAACCTTTCGCGCGACGATCTGCGGCGCGACCTGCGCGCACGCCGCACGGCACTCACGCCCGGCATCCGCCTGGCCGCCGCCGATTCGGTGGCCCGCCACCTGGGTGAACAGCCCGACCTGCGCGAACCCGGCTATGTCGGCGGCTATTGGGCCGTGAACGGCGAACTGCCGCTGCACGCCGTACAGCTTCGGCTGGCGCCCGGCCAGGTCTGGTGCCTGCCCGTGGTGCAGGCCGACGGCGGCCTGCGCTTCGCGCCCTGGCGCGCCGGCGATCCCATGCAGCCCAACCGCTACGGCATCCCCGAACCCTTGCTGGCGCCCGAATCCACGCTTGCCGCGGACCAGCTGCAGTGGGCGCTGTTGCCCCTGCTGGGCTTCGACCGGCGCGGAGCGCGGCTGGGCATGGGCGGCGGCTACTACGACCGCGCCTTCGGCTTTCGCCGCACCGCGGCCGCCCCACCCCGGCTGATCGGCGTCGGCTATGGCTTCCAGGAATTGCCCGGGCTGGCGACCCAACCCTGGGACGTGGCCCTGGACGCGATCGCCACCGAACACGGATTCGTCCCGGCCGGGCGATAATGGCCGCATGAAACAGTATTGGCTGATGAAATCCGAGCCCGACGAGTTCTCGATCGACGCCCTGTGCAAGGTCGGGCGGGAGCCCTGGAGCGGCGTGCGCAACTACCAGGCGCGCAACTTCATGATGACGGACATGAAGGTCGGCGACGGCATCCTGTTCTATCACTCCAACTGCACCGTACCCGGGGTGACCGGACTGGCGGAAGTCGCGTCGCCGGCCTATCCCGACCCAACCCAGTTCCTGCCCAGGTCCGACTACTTCGACGCCGCCAGCAAGCCCGACCAGCCGCGCTGGTGGCTGGTGGACGTCGGCTTCAAGCGCAAGTTCAAGCGCACCGTGTCGCTGGATGAAATGCGTGCGCAAGCCGACGCGCTGGGCGACTTCGCCCTGCTTCGCCGCGGCAACCGCCTTTCGGTGCTGCCGGTTACGGCGGCGCAGTACAAGCACATCCTCACCCTCGAATAAGCACGGAGCCCGCCGATGTCCCGAGACGCACAGAAGAAACTCGCCGCCGAAAAAGCCCTGGAATTCGTCGAGGATGGCAGCGTGGTGGGCGTTGGCACGGGCTCCACCGTGGCCTTCTTCATCGACGGCCTGGCGCGCATGAAGAACCGCATCGAGGGCGCGGTGTCGAGCTCGGAGCAGAGCACGCGCCAGCTGCAGCAGCACGGCATCCCAGTGTTCGACCTCAATGCGGTGGGCCCGCTGAAGCTCTACGTGGACGGCGCCGACGAGTGCGACCCGTGGAATCGCCTGATCAAGGGCGGTGGCGCGGCGCTGACGCGCGAGAAGATCATCGCGGCGGCCAGCGACAAGTTCGTCTGCATCATCGACGCCGCCAAGCAGGTCGAACTGCTGGGCCAGTTCCCGCTGCCGGTGGAAGTGGTGCCGATGGCGCGCAGCCTGGTGGCGCGCCGCATAGCCGACATGGACGGCCAGCCGGTGTGGCGCGAGGGCGTGGTGACCGACAACGGCAACTGGATCCTGGACGTGCACCACTGGCGCATCCAGGACCCGGTGGCGCTGGAGGCGAAGCTCAACCAGATCACCGGCGTGGTGGCGTGCGGGCTGTTCGCGGCGCGCCCGGCGGACGTGGTGATCATCGGCGACGCGATCCGCGCAATCCGCGGCTGACCCGCCAACGCGGGATCGTTCAGGCAGGCGTGTTGGCGGCGATCAGCCTGAGCATCGCGCCCAGGCCGCCATGCAGGGCGCTGACCTCGTATCCCAGCCGCTTGAGCACGAAAGCCGCAGCCGCCGAGCGCTCGCCGGTGTTGCAATAGACCACCACGCGGCTGCCGGAGGGCAGTGCGCCGGCGATGTCTTCGCGCAGGCGGTACAGCGGCACGTTGATCGAACCGTCGATGGCCCGCTGCGCGTGCTCCTCGGGCATGCGCACGTCCACCAGCGCCGCGCCCAGCTGGGCCAGCTTGGCCGCCTCGGACGGCAGCACCCACGACAGCATCGGCGGCTTGAGCACGGCCTCGAAGGCCTCGCGCGAAAGTCGCATCAGCACGCCGCCCTGCATCATGCGCACCGTGGCGTTGCGCGGCAGGTTCGAAAGCAGCGCGTCTTCGCCGAAGGTGTCGCCTTCCCGCAGGTAGGCCACCACCTGCGGCGCACCGTCGAGGTATTTGGAAACCGAAGCAGTGCCTTCGCGAACCACGTAGAAATAATCCGGCGCGTCGCCCTCGCGCATCACGATCTCGCTGGGCTTGACGTTCACCGGCTCGAACAGCTGGAACATCTTCTCGATGTTGCCCGTCGGCAGGCGCGCGAAGGCCTGGCTGCGCAGCAGGCGGAACACCCAGTTGTTGCCGCCCGGGCCGGTGCCGTAGTGGCGGTTGTTCTCGTCGCGGCTGAGCTGGTCCCAGGTGATGAGTTTCTCGAGGTAGCGGCGATCGATGCGCATCACGCGCGCCTTCCCGGACACCACCTTGGCGGTGAAACGGCGCGGCACGGCGTCGTTGAGCGAATAGCGGCCATGCGGTGCGCTGGCGAGGTGGGCCACGCTGCGGCCGTCGGGATAGTTGCAGCGCAGCTCGCCGTCGAGCAGGTAGACCGTGTCGTCGTCGAGGTCGCCCGATTCGAACACGTTCTCGCCGCGCGAGTAGTCGGACACGGAGGCCTCGCGGGCCAGCTGGTCCCGGGTTTCCTGGCGCAGGGACTCAAGCGGGAACAGGCGGGCCAGATCGGTGGCGGGGACGGGCATGGGGCGGACTCCTGGAGCAGACGGTTCGAGTCTATAGCTGTCTTGGGAGTTTGGGCTAGCGGGGGCCTGTTCGATCGCCTTTCCCCCAGCCGAAAAAAAGGTTCTTCTCCAAACTGCGGGGACTGGCGCCGTCGCCACCCCGGAACCGAGGGTCACTGCCTGCTCAGTGAAGCCTTTATTTCGCAGGCAGTGACCCTCGCT
>QBLY01000025.1 GCA_003241895.1 Lysobacteraceae bacterium | reverse complement strand
GCCGCACATTATAGGGCAATTTCCAAGGACGTCAATACCGCGTTTCGCCCTTTTTTTGCCCCTCCGCCGTCCCGGCATGGCCGGTGGGGTGAAGGGCCGCGAAGAATAGCCGTACCCGCGCCGAATGAAAAGGCCTTTCTTCGCTTGACACCGGGGACGGGCATCACCGACCTTCGAGGGAAGCCTTACCGGAGCCACAAATGCGCTGTTTGCGCCTTGCGCTGATCGCTTTGCTGCTGCTGGCGTCCCTGCCGGGCTGCGCCTCGGGGGGCTCGCCCTGGGTGGAGCTGCGGGGCCAGCGCTTCTCGGTGGAGGTTGCCGACGACGGCCCCGAGCGCAATCGCGGCCTGATGTTCCGCGACCAACTGGCCGACGGCACCGGCATGCTGTTCCTGCACGACATCGAGGAACGCCAGGCGTACTGGATGAAGAACACCCGCATCCCGCTCGACATCTTCTATTTCGACAGCCAGCGGCGGCTGGTGTCGGTGAGCCGGGGCGTCCCGTCCTGCTCGCTGGGCGACCGGTGCCCGCCCTACCCCAGCTCCGGGCCCGCCCTTTACGTACTGGAGCTCAACGCCGGCGAAGCCAGCCGCCTGGGCGTCGCCAAGGGCGACGAACTGGTGTTCGGACCGGGGATCGCAGAACGCGGCAAGCCTTGATTCACGACCAGAAGGGGACCACATGATGTCCATGACCGATCCCATGCTGCTGCCCGACTGGAACACGCTCGCCAAGCTTGGCGACGACGAACTGCCCCTGCTGGGCACGGCGCTGCTGATTGCGCGCGACGAGTACCCCGACCTGGATCCGTCGCGCTACTGGGACCAGGTGGACACGTATGCCTCCGCCCTGCGACCGCAGCTCGACCGCGACATCGACCTGCCGGCGCGCCTGACGGCAATCAACAAATACCTGTTCGAGGAAGTGGGCTACGCGGGCAACGACGCCCAGTACGATGACCCACGCAACAGCTACATGAACGACGTCGTCGATCGCAAGCTGGGCATTCCCATTTCCCTGGCGGTGATCCAGATCGAAGTGACGCGGCGACTGGGCATGCCGCTGGACGGCATTTCCTTCCCGGGCCATTTCCTGGTGCGGCTGCCGGTGGACGACGGCATCCTGGTGCTGGACCCCTACAACAAGGGCCGCCCGGTGAGCGCGGACGAGCTGCGCGAGCGCGCCTCGCCGCACCTGGGCGGGCACCCGCCCGACGACCAGCAGCTGCTGCAGATCCTGGCGCCCGCCACGCACCGCATGATCCTCATGCGCATGCTGCGCAACCTCAAGGGCCTCTACCAGGAGCGCGGCGACTGGGCGCGCGTGGCGCGGACCGCCGACCGGCTGCTCAAGCTCTCACCCGACACCGCCGAAGCGCTGCGCGAGCGCGGCCTGGCCTATCGCGAACTGGGTTACACCAAGGGTGCGCGAGAGGACCTGGCGCGCTACCTGCAGCTGCTGCCCGAAGCGGACGACCTGGAGACCGTGCGCTCGGCGCTGATCGACTTGGGCACGGCGCCGTCGCGAATGAACTGAGCCGGCTCAGCCGGTCTGGACCATCTCGAAGTCGTCCTTGGTGACGCCGCAGTCCGGGCACACCCAGGTGTCGGGGATGTCCTCCCAGCGGGTGCCGGGTGCGATGCCCTCGTCGGGCAGGCCGTCCTGCTCGCGATACATGAAGCCACAGACGACGCACATCCAGGTGCGGTAGGCGGCGGTGTTCGTGCTCATCGGGGTCTCGCGGGTCAGGGACAGCTATTATTGTTGCATCTTGCAGGTCTTGGCGACATGAACCCCGAGCTTGGCTGGCCGCGCCGCGGCCTTTACCTGATTACCCCGGACGAACCCGACACCCGGCGCCTGCTGCAGCGGACGGCGGCGGTGTTGGCTGCGGGCCCCGCCCTGGTGCAGTACCGCAACAAGGCCGCCAGCGCCGCCAAGCGGCGTGAACAGGCCCATGCCCTGCTGTCGTTGTGCCGCGCCTCCGGCGTGGCCCTGGTCATCAACGACGATTGGCGGCTGGCGGCGGACCTGGGAGCCGACGGTGCGCACCTGGGCGACGACGACGGCGGTATCGCCCAGGCGCGCGCCGCCCTCGGGCCCCGCGCCGTGCTGGGCGCCTCCTGCTACAACGACCTGGAACGCGCCCGCCGCGCTGCCGATGCCGGCGCCAGCTACCTGGCCTTCGGGGCCTTCTTCCCCTCGGGCACCAAGCCCCTGGCGCGCCGCGCCGGGCTTTCGCTGCTGGCGGACAGCGCCGCGTTCGGCCTGCCGCGGGTGGCCATCGGCGGCATCACGGCCGACAATGCAGGTTTGCTGATTGCCGCCGGGGCCGACCTGGTCGCCGTCATCGGCGGCGTGTTCGATGCGCCCGACCCCACGGCCGCTGCACGCGCCATCGGCGATTGTTTCGCCACCCCTTCCTTTTGAGTAGCCACGCATGAACACCGCCACCAGCCACCAGCTCTTCACCGCCGCGCTCGACCTCATGCCGGGCGGCGTCAATTCCCCGGTGCGGGCGTTCAAGTCGGTGGGCGGCGAGCCGTTCTTCGCCAAGCGCGCCGAAGGCGCCTACCTGATCGACGTGGACGGCAACCGCTACGTGGACTACATCGGCAGCTGGGGCCCGATGATTGCCGGCCACGCGCACCCTGCGGTGCTCGAAGCGGTGGCGCGCACGATGCGCGACGGCCTGAGCTTCGGCGTGCCCAATGCGCTGGAAGTCACCATGGCGCAAACCGTGCAGCGCCTGGTGCCGTCCATGCAGATGATGCGCATGGTGAACTCGGGCACCGAAGCCACGCTTTCGGCGATCCGCCTGGCGCGCGGCGCCACCGGCCGCACGCTCCTGGTCAAGTTCGAAGGCTGCTACCACGGCCACGGCGACAGCTTCCTGGTGAAGGCGGGCTCGGGCGCGTTGACCTTCGGGCTGCCCAATTCGCCGGGCGTGCCCAAGGCGCTGGCCGATCTCACGCTCACGCTGCCGTACAACGATTTCGAAGCCGCGACGAAGCTGTTCGACGAGGTGGGCAGTGAAATCGCCGGGGTGATCGTCGAGCCCATCGTCGGCAACGCCAACTGCATCCTGCCGCGCGACGGCTACCTGCAGCACCTGCGCGATCTTTGCACCAGGCACGGCGCGATCCTGATCTTCGACGAGGTGATGACCGGCTTTCGCGTGGCGCTGGGCGGCGCGCAGTCGCGCTACGGCGTCACGCCCGACCTGAGCACCTTCGGCAAGATCATCGGCGGCGGCATGCCGGTGGGCGCCTACGGCGGCCGCGCCGACCTGATGCGGCAGATCGCGCCCAGCGGCCCGATTTACCAGGCCGGCACGCTCAGCGGCAACCCGGTGGCGATGGCCGCCGGCCTGGCCACGCTGGAGCTGATCCAGGCGCCGGGCTTCCACGAGCGCCTGGAAGCCAACACCCACGTGCTGTGCGACGGCCTCGAAGCGGCCGCGCGCGACGCCGGCATCGCCGTCACCACCACCCGCACCTGCGGCATGTTCGGCCTGTACTTCACCGACCGTCAGGTGGAAACCTTCGACGACGCGATGGCCAGCGACGCCAACGCCTTCAAGCGCTTCTTCCACGGCATGCTCAAGCGCGGCGTGTACTTCGCGCCCTCGGCGTTCGAGGCCGGCTTCCTTTCCGCAGCACATGGCGAGACCGAGTTCGCGCATACCTTCGAAGCGGCGCGCGAAGCCTTCCGAGAGGCCCGCGCCGGGTGAGCCGGCCGGCGCTGGTGCTGTTCGACCTGGACGACGTGCTGGTGGGGTACGACCACGCCAAACGGCTGGCCAGCCTGTCCGAACGCACCGGGATCGCGCCGAAGATCGCGCACCGCGCCCTGTTCGCCGCTGGCATCGAGAAAGCCGCCGATGCCGGCGAACTTGACGTGCCCGGCACCCTGGCCGCGCTTTCGGCCGAGCTGGGCGCACCGGTCACCCTGGAAGACTGGATCGCCTCGCGCGCCGAGGCGATGTCGCCGCGCCCGGAAGTCCTGGCGCTGGCCCATGCCGCCGCGGAAGGGGCGCAGGTGGCCATCCTCACCAACAATGGCCTGCTGCTGCGCGACTATCTCGATCGGATTCATCCGCCGCTGTTCCCTCTCTTCAGCGGCAGGGTGTACTGTTCGGCGCAGTTCGGCCGCCGAAAGCCTGATCCGGCGATCTTCCTGGACTGCCTGGCGGCCCTGGGCGTCGCGCCGGCCGACGCGCTTTTCATCGACGACAAGGTCGCCAACGCCAACGGCGCGCGCAAAGCCGGACTCCGGGCGCATCATTACCAGGGCAGCTCGGGCTTGCGCTCGGCGCTGCAGACCCACCGCTTGCTGGAGCTACCCGCATGACCCGCATCGAAACCCTGGCCGTGCACGCTGGCGGCGAACCGGACAAGGAAACCGGCGCCATCGCGCCGCCGATCCACCTGGCCACGACCTTCGAGCACGGCCCCGCGGGCGAACGCCGCGCCGGCTATGAGTACCAGCGCGAGCACAACCCCACGCAGGACCGGCTGGAGTCGGTGCTGGCCGCGATGGACGGCGGCGCTGCCGCCCTGGCCTTTGCATCTGGCATGGCGGCGATGAACTGCCTGCTCGAATCGCTGCCGGCCGGAAGCCATTTCCTGTACCCCCGCGACTGCTACACCGGCCTGCGCAGCCTGGCCAACGAGTTCCTGCCCGAGCGCGGCGTCACCGGCACCGCGGTGGACATGACCAGCCCCGATGCGGTGCGCGCGGCGCTGCAGCCGGCCACCCGGCTGGTCTGGGTGGAGACGCCATCCAACCCGCGGCTCGAGGTAACCGACCTGGCCGCGATTTCGGCCATCGCCCGCAGCCACGGCGCGCTGCTGGTTGCCGACAACACCTTTGCCACGCCGATCCTGCAGCGGCCACTGGCGCTGGGCGCCGACGTGGTGATGCACTCCACCACCAAGTACATCGGCGGCCACAGCGACGTGATGGGCGGTGCACTGGTGTTCGCCAAGGCCGACGAGCTGCATGCGCGCGTCGCCCACCGCCGGCACGTCACCGGCAACATCCTGGCGCCGTTCAGCGCCTGGCTGATCCTGCGCGGCGCGCGCTCGCTGCCCGCGCGCCTCGCCTGGCACTGCCGCAACGCCCGCGCGCTTGCCCAATGCCTGGCTGCGCATCCCGCGGTTGAAGTTGTGCATTACCCGGGGCTGGCCTCGCACCCGCACCACGACGTGGCCGCGCGCCAGATGTCGGATTTCGGCGGCATGCTCAGCTTCCAGCTCAAGGGCGGGCGCGAGGCGGCGCTGCGCGTGGCGGGCGCGCTGAAGCTGGCGATCAACGCCACCTCGCTGGGTGGCCCGGAAACCCTGGTCGAACATCGCGCCTCGGTCGAGGGGGCCACGCCGCACAGCGCCCAGAACCTGCTGCGCGTCTCGGTGGGCCTGGAGCACCCCGACGACCTGCTGGCTGATTTCAGCCAGGCGCTGGAGTCCCCGGCACCGTGAACGGCCCGCGACTTTCCGGCGAAAACCTCGGCCCGGCGGCCACGCACGGCTGGCGCGCGCGCTGGTTCCACATCATCTTCCACCACGAACGTGGCCCTTCGCGGCGCTTCGACCTGATGCTGATGGTCGCCATCATCGCCAGCGTCATCGTCGTGATCCTGGACAGCGTATCGGGACTGCACGCCCGCTGGGGCCGCATTTTCTATGCCATCGAATGGGGTTTCACCCTGCTGTTCACGGCCGAGTACCTGGCGCGGCTGGCGGTGGTGAAGCACCCGCTGCGCTATGCCCGCAGCTTCTACGGCGTGATCGACCTGCTGTCGATCCTGCCCACCTACCTCTCGCTGCTGCTGCCCGGCAGCCAGGCCCTGCTGGTGGTGCGGATCCTGCGTATCCTGCGGATATTCCGGGTACTCAAGCTGATGGAGTACACCGAGGCCGGCGGCATGCTGATCGACGCGCTGTATCGGGCGCGCCGCAAGATCGCTGTATTCCTGCTCGCCGTGCTGACCCTGGTGGTGATCTTCGGCGCGGCGATGTATGTGATCGAGGGTCCGGAGAACGGCTTCACCAGCATTCCGGTCTCCATGTACTGGGCCATCGTCACCATGGCCACCGTCGGTTTCGGAGACATCACCCCCCTGACCCCGCTGGGCCAGTTGGTCACCTCGCTGCTGATCCTGATCGGCTACGGCATGATCGCCGTGCCGACCGGCATTTATACCGCCGAGCTTGCGGCGGGCCTGCGCCAACGCCGCAAGGTGGCCTGCCCGGGCTGTGGCCTCGCCGAGCACGAAGCCGACGCGCTGCGCTGCCGGTGCTGCGGCGCCGAACTGCTGGCGCCTTGAGCGCGGCCACGGCCTGACGGACGGCAACCCGGCGCGGCCCCCGGCATCCGGGTCACGCGCGCAACGCGGCCGATCACGACGCCGACGCCATGCTTGCCTGCGAACGTGCGCCAGCGCACACAGCGGCGGCGCTACGTTGCCTTCCGCACAGACCGCCAGACGACACAGGCGTATTCCTGCGTCACCTGAACTCCCGACCGGCAATCGCCGGGCAGTGCCGGCATCACCACGTCCTGGCTGGGCGCAGCGCTGTCATCCGGGACCAGATCAACATAGGAATAGACAATGAACGCGATCACTCGATTCGATGGCTCGCCCGGATTCAAGCCCTGGCTGATGCTCGCGCTGCTGGGCACCCTGGTCGCAGGCTGCGGCGGTGGCGGCGACGGCGGACGCGATCCGATCCTTGGCGGTCCCGGTGGAGCCGCCCTGGCGCCCACGGTGATTGCCGTGACGCCCCTCAATGGCGCCACCGCTGTCGCGATCAACAGCCCGATGATCACCGCCACGTTCAGTGAGCCAGTGCGGGCGATCGGAAGCGGCTCCAGCTTCACTGTCACCTGTGCGGCGCCGTGCATCAATCCGGTCGGCACGGTCACGCTTGATTCCGCGGGCCGCATCGCCACGTTCAACCTGGCGGCCGGCACGGGCCTGACCCCGCTCACGCAGTACACCGCGACCGTCACCGGTGCCACCAGCATCGCCACGGGTCTTTCGATGGCCAGCCCCTATGTCTGGCGCTTCACCACCGGCGTTGCCCCGGACCTCACCCGCCCGCGCGTGATTTCCACGCAGCCGGCGACGACGATTCCCGGCCCGACGCCCGGCGTCGCGAGCAACACCGCGATCACCGCGACGTTCAGCGAGGACATGGCGCCGGCGACCATCAGCGCCACCAGCTTCACCTTGACCTGCAGCGCGCCCTGCGTCGCCCCCATCGGCGTGGTCAGCTACTCCGTCGGTTCACGGACCGCAGCGTTCGCACCGCCGGCGCCGCTCGCCCTGGGTACCACCTACACCGCGCGCATCACCATGGCCGCGACCGACATCGCCGGCAATGCGCTGGCCGGCAACCAGGCTCCGCTTCCGGGTCCCAGTGACTATGTCTGGACCTTCACCACGGCCGCTGCGGTGATTCCGCCGGCGAACGTTTCGGTGCTGTCGACGTCCCCCGCGGCCGGCGCGCCGAACGTCTGCCCGAACGCCTCCATCAGCGCGGCCTTCGAGGTGCCGTCCGGCACCCGCATGGACCCGCTGAGCATCACGTCCTCGACCTTCACCGTCGTGGGTCCCGGCGCCGTCCCCGTCGCCGCCTTGACCATCACGCTCGACGCCACCACGGGCCGGATCGCCACCTTCCAGCCCAATGCTGCGCTGACCCTGGGCGGCCTCTACACCGCGACCATCAAGGGCGGCGCCACCGGCGTCAAGGACCTGGCGCTGCCGGCCAACGCCATGCTGGTGGACTACACCTGGAGCTTCACCGTCGCCGCCGCCCCGTGCGCGATCCCGCCCGTGTTGGGCACGGCCCGCACCTTCGGCGTGTTCGGGGGATCAGCCGGCATGACCAACCAGGGCCTGCTCACCATCATCAACGGCGACATCGGCACCACGGCCGTGTCCACCGCGGTCACCGGCTTCCATGACGCGGGCCCGGGCTGCATCTACACGGAAACGCCGCTCAACGCCGGCCTCGTCAACGGCCTGATCTACACCGCACCGCCGTCACCGACCCCGCTGTGCCCGACCGAGGGCACCGCAGCGACCCTGGCGGTGGCCATGCAGGCCCGCGCCGATGCGCTGGTCTTGTACAACGATCTGGTTGCCCGGCCGCCTGGCCTGGATCCGGGCGCAGGCAACCTCGCCAACCTCGTGCTTGCCCCGGGCACCTACACCGCGGCGGCCGGCTCGTTCATGATCCAGGGCGGCGACCTCACCCTCGATGCGCAGGGTGACCCCAACGCGACCTGGGTGTTCCAGATGGCGACGTCGCTGACCGTGGGTGGCCCGGGCGCGGCCTTCCCGCGGAGCATCATCCTCATCAACGGTGCGCAGCCCAAGAACGTCTACTGGCAGGTGGGCAGCGCGGCGACCATCAATGCCGCAGGCGGCGGAACCTTCGTAGGCACGGTGATCGCCCAGGCCGGCGCAGCGGTATCCACGGACGGCAACGTCACGCCCGTCATCGTGAACGGTCGACTGCTCTCGCTCGGCGCCTCGGTCACCCTGGTCAACACGATCATCAATGTGCCCGGCCCGTAAGGGCTGGACCATGAGCCGTCATTCCTGGAGAAAGACATGAACCTCTGCAAATCCTCAAGGCTGCTGCCGCTGGCCATCCTCGCGGCCCTCGCAAGCGGCGGCGCGGCGGCCTACGACGGCGATGGCTGGTACGTGGGCGGCAACTACGGCTGGACCGCAGCGACCATCGACGACGCGCGCATCATCAGCAGCCTCGCCGGACGCGGCTTCACCGTCGGCACGATCGAGGACTTCGATCGCGACAATGGCTACAAGGCCTACCTTGGCTACCAGTTCAGTCCGTACTTCGCGCTTGAGGGCGGCTACGTCGACCTGGGCCAGTACGGCTACGCCCTGACCACGACGCCGGCCGGGACGCTGACGGGCGATATCGATCTGCGCGGCGTGAACCTCGACCTGGTCGGCCGCATGCCGCTCAACGACCGGTTCTCGCTGTTCGCCCGGATCGGTGCGCTCTACGCCGAGGCCGATACCCGCTTCGTCGGCACGGGTGCGGTGAACGTGCTCGACCCCAACCCCACGTCCAAGGAACTGAACTACAAGTTCGGCGTGGGCATGGAGTTCGCCTTCAACCCCTCGCTGTCGATGCGGATCGAGGCCGAGCGTTACCGCATCGATGACGCCGTAGACAACAAGGGCGACATCGACATGCTGTCGGCCGGCCTGGTCTATCGGTTCGGGCAGGCGGCGGCGCCCATCGTCGCCAGCTTGCCGCCGGTGCAGCAGCAGACCTGCGCGGACCTGGACGATGACCGCGACGGCGTCAACAACTGCAACGACCGCTGCCCGGATTCGGCGGCCGGCCAGGCCATCGGCCAGGACGGCTGCCCGGTGCCGCTGACGATCGATCTCAAGGGCGTCAACTTCGACTTCGACCGCGACACGCTGCGGCCCGACGCCATCGCTACGCTGGACGAGGCCGTGGCCATCCTGGCCAAGTATCCGCAGCTGCGCTTCGAGCTGGCCGGCCACACCGACGAATGCGGCGCCGAGGGCTACAACCAGGACTTGTCCGGACGGCGTGCACGCGTGGTGTACGACTACCTGGCCAACGCCGGCATCGACGCCGGGCGCATGACGGGCCCGAACGGCTACGGCGAAAGCCGTCCGCTGGAGCAGCTGGGCGACGACTTCCCGGCCTGCAAGAGCGAGACCAATCGCCGCACCGAGCTCAACGTCGAGAACTGACCCGCACCCATTGCAGAGCGCCACTTCCGACCCGGCCCCAGGCCGGGTCTTTTTTTGCTACTTCGCCCAACTGAGGGGAGTGTCGGCTTGGCCGGGTCCACGAAAAGCCGCACAACGGAGCTTCGAGGCAGCACCGCCCTGCAATGCAGTAGTTCATTGACCGCCAATCGGAACGACGTCCGTGTCCACCGATAGGCGGCCGTTCCGGCCTCCTGCCTCCACTTCAATGAACTACTGCATCGCAGGGCGGCGCCACGTATCCCCCGGGCACACCGTCGCCAAAAGCGATCGTCCGTGCATGATTGAGGCCGCCGGTGCAAACCGATTAGCCGAAAGCGCGCTTCACGCGATTGCAGCCTTTCTCCCAGCATTGGAAGGACGAGGACTCGGGACTGGCCCGCACACTCGGGCTTGCGCTGACTCCACCTAAAAGTGTCCGTAGGGACGCGCCGCGCTAGGCCGTACACGGCCTCGAAGCGTGCGACGGGTCAACCAAACCCGCTCGGCGGAAAAATGTCCTGGGAAGGAACCAACCGTCACAGGCGCAAGCAAAGCGCGGCGACCGAACCGTCTCGCCGATCAGCGACCCGTTCAGCTACCTACCGGCATTGCCGTGGCAGCGAGGGTCTCTTTGCAGGAGATAAAAAGCTTCACCGAGTGCAAAGAGACCCTCGCTGCCGCGGTGATGCCGGCGCCAGAGGCAAGGCTGGCAAAATCCCTGACTTGGGAGAAGAACCTTTTTTTGCTACTTCTCTCAGGTGACCAGCTGGTTGATTTCCATGATCGGCAGCAGGATGGCCAGGACGATCAGCAGCACCACGCCGCCCATCAGCAGGATCATCACCGGCTCGATCAGCGTGAGGAACACCGCAAGGCGCCGCTCCAGCGCCCGTGTTTCGAGCTGCGCAGCCCGCTCGAGCATGTGCTCGAGCCGGCCGCTTGCTTCGCCGCTGGCCACCAGGTGCACCAGCAGGGGCGGGAACACCTTGGCTTCGCCCAGCGCACGCGCCAGGCTGGCGCCCTCGCGCACGCGCTCGATCGCGCGCACCGTCGCCTCGCGCATCACGATGTTGTCCATCACCCGGGCCCCCGACTCGAGCGCAGGCAGCAGCGGCACGCCGCCGCGGACCAGGATGGCCAGCGTGCTGGCGAAGCGCGAGGTGTTCACGCCCCGCACCAACGGCCCCAGCCAAGGCAGGCGCAGCAGCCACGCGTTCCAGCGGCGCCGGGGCCCGCTGCGCCCCAGCAGGGCGCGCACGGCGAACACCCCACCGGCCAGCAGCGCCAGCAGCCACGGCCAGCTGCCGCGCAGGACATCGCTCGAACCGATCAGCATCCGCGTGAGCAGCGGCAGCTGCTGCCGCGACTGCTCGAACACCTGCACCACCTGCGGCACCACGTACACCAGCAATCCCAGCACCACCACCATCGCGACCACGGTAACCAGCAGCGGATACAGCAGCGCCAGGCTGGTTTTCTGCCGCAGCGCCTGGCGCGCGTCCAGGTACTCGGAAAGATGCTGCAGCACCGTCGGCAGCGCACCCGACTGTTCGCCGCCGTGCACCAGCGCCCGGTAGAACTCCGGGAAGCTGTTGCCATACACGCCCAGCGCCGCCGCCAGCGACTGCCCGGCGGTGACTTCGATCTTCACTCCGGTCAGGACCTCGCGGGTGCGGGGCTCGGCCGCCTGTTCGATCAGGGCGTCCAGCGACTGCTCCATCGTCAGGCCTGATTCGAGCAGCGTGGCCAGCTGCCGGGTTACCAGGCTCAGTTCGGCGGATGGCAGGCCGCGGGCCCAACTGCGCCCGGCGTTGGCGCGGGCGTCCACGGCGTCGACCGCGGTCGGGAAAAGATTCTGCGCGCGCAGCTGGGCGCGCGCCTGGCGCGCCGTTTCGGCCTCAAGCACGCCGGAAACGGTGCGGCCGGCGGCATCCAGCGCCTGGTAGCGGAAGGCGTCCATGGCCCTAGTCGCGCGTCACGCGCACCACTTCCTCCAGGCTGACCAGGCCCTGCCCGGCCCAGCGCATGCCGTCTTCGCGCAGGGAGTGCATGCCTTGCGCGGTCGCGTAAGAACGCAGCGCCTGTTCGGACGCGCGGTCGTGCACCAGGCGGCGGAAGCCGTCGTCCACCTTGAGCAACTCGTAGATGCCGGTTCGACCGCGATAGCCCGAGCCGCTGCAGGCGGCGCAGCCCTGCGCCTGGTACAGGCGCCCGTCGGTCGGGGCCAGGCCCAGGGCGCGCAGCTGGGCGGCGTCGGCTTCGAACGGCGTGCGGCAGACCAGGCACAGCCGCCGCACCAGGCGCTGGGCGCCCACGCCGATCAGGCTCGACGCCAGCAGGAAGGGTTCAACGCCCATGTCCACCAGCCGCGTAACCGCACTGACCGCGTCGTTGGTGTGCAGCGTGGCGAACACAAGGTGCCCGGTCAGGCTGGCCTGGATCGCTATCTGCGCGGTTTCCAGGTCGCGGATCTCGCCGATCATCACCACGTCCGGGTCCTGCCGCAGGATCGTTCGCAGCGCGCGGGCAAAGCCCATCTCGATCCTCGGGTTGACCTGGGTCTGGCTGATGCCGTCCAGGTCGTACTCGATCGGATCCTCGACGGTCATGATGTTGAGCGCGCCCGCGTCCAGGCGCGACAGCGCCGCGTAAAGCGTGGTGGTCTTGCCCGAACCGGTGGGCCCGGTGACCAGCAGGATGCCGTGCGGCTGGCGGATCAAGTGGTCCAGGTCGGCCAGCGTGGCCTCGTCCATGCCCAGGCGACCCAGGTCCAGACGCGCCGCCTGCTTGTCCAGCAGCCGCAGCACCACGCGCTCACCGTGCCCGGTGGGAATGGTCGAAACCCGCACGTCCACCGGCTTGCCCGCCAGCCGAAGCGTGATGCGGCCGTCCTGCGGCAGTCGCTTCTCGGCGATGTCGAGCTGGGCCATGATCTTCACCCGCGACACCAGCGCACCGTGCAGGCTGCGCGGCGGCTCCACCAGGTCGCGCAGCGTGCCGTCCACCCGCAGCCGCACCAGCAGGCGCGCCTCGAAGGGCTCGATGTGGATGTCCGACGCGCCCTCGCGCAGGGCCTGGGTGAACAGGGCGTTGATCAGCCGGATCACCGGCGCGCTGTCCTGGTTTTCCAGCAGGTCCTCGACCCGTGGGATCTCCTGCAGCAGGCGCGACAGGTCGAGTTCCTGGGCCAGGTCGACGGCCAGCGCGGCGGCACCGTCGCCGTGGTAGTTGGCGGCAATCAGTTCATCGAAACGCTCGACCCCTACCTGGCGGGCGCGCACGGGCACGCCCAGCACCCGACGCACCTCAGCCAGCGCGGCGGCGCAGGCGTCGCTGCGGATCGAGACCAAGGCCAGGTCGGCCGTGATCGATTCCAACACCACGCCCTGGGCCTTGGCGAAGGCATAGGGAATCGAGGGCGCGCGCCGGCTCAAGGCTGGCGCTTGTCTTGCGTGGCGGAGGGCGCGACGTCCTGCACCACCGGGGCGGCCGGCGGCAGCGTGCGCACCGGCAGCATGGGCGGCGGCAGCTCACCCAGCAGGGCGCCACGCGGCAAGCGGGTCTTCTCCTGCTCACCCAGGATGTAGTCGTAGCGCTCGCCGGTGAAGGCGTCGGCGCGCTGGCTGTCGCGCACCAGGGTGATGCGAAGGAAGATCATCAGGTTGGTCTTGCTGCGGCTGCGGTTCTTGCTGCGGAACAGCCCGCCGATGCCCGGTATCGAGCCCAGCAGGGGCACCTTGCGCACGCCGTCGCTGATGGCGTCCTGCATCAGCCCGCCGATCACCACCACCTGGCCGTCGTCCACCAGCACGGTCGAGGACACCGCGCGCTTGTTGGTGATCACGCCGGCGGGGTTGGAGCGGTCGTTGATGCTTGAAACCTCCTGGTAGAGCTCAAGCCGCACCGTGCCGCCTTCGGAGATCTGCGGCTTGATCCGCAGCGTCAGGCCGACGTCCTGGCGCTCGATGGTCTGGAACGGCGTCGGCGTGGTGCCGGTACCGGTGGTGGCGTACTGGCCGGTGATGAAAGGCACGTTCTGGCCGATCACGATCGACGCTTCTTCGTTGTCGACCGTAAGCAGGGTGGGCGTGGACAGGATGTTGGCGTTGGCGTCGGTTTCCAGCGCCCGCACCAGCACGCCCAGGTTGAGGATTTCGCCGATGCCCGGGATGTCCACGCGGCCGTTGATGATGCCCAGGTTGAGGCCCGGGCCGGCCGACGCGGGGTTCTGGGATATCCCGATGATGTTCTGGCCGACGCCGCCGAAATTGGTGCCGCCGAACACCTGCCGGCCGTTCTCGTCCAGGCCGCCGAGGTTTTGCCACTGGATGCCGAACTCGGCGGCCTTGTCGGAGGTGAGCTCCGCGATCAGCGCCTCCACGTAGACCTGGGCGCGGCGCACGTCGAGCTTCTCCAGCACGGCGCGCAGGTTGTTGTAGATGGCGTCGGGCGCCGTGATGATGATCGAGTTGGTGGCGGCGTCGGCCTGGATGATGCCGGCGGTGGCCTGTTCGCCCGGCTGCGTGCCCGGCTCGGACGGCAGCGCGGCCCCGAGCATCGCGCCGGTGGGGCGGTCCATGTCGGGGCCGGCGGCGGCGCCGTGGATCGCGCGCAGGGTCGCGGCCAGCTTCACCGCGTCGGCGTTGCGCAGGTAAACCACGTGGATATTGCCGCCGGCGTTGCCCGGGGTGTCGAGCAGGGCTACGAAGCGTCGCAGCTGGCTCATGCGCGACGGATCGCTCATGCGCGCCAGCAGGCTGTTCGAACGCGCATCCGCGGCCACGGTGAAGCGCGCGGCGGTGCCCGGCGGCGCCGCGGCCTGGCCGGACTCGGCGAACAGGCGGTTGACCGTCGCCGCCACGTCCAGCGCCGACGCATAGCGCAGCGGTATCGCCACCGGCTCGCTGGTGTCGGGCTGGTCGATCGATTCGATGATGCGCGCCAGCCGCGGCAGGTTGTTGGCGTAGTCGGTGATCACCAACGCGTTCTTGCCCAGGTGCGCGGTAACGGAATTGTTGGGCGCGATCAGCGGCCGCAGCACCGGCAGCAGCTGTTCCGCCGACTGGTAACGGAGGTTGAACACCCGGGTCTGGATGCGGTCGCCGCTGTCCCCGCCACGCACCAGGCTGCGCCCGGCCTGGTTTGGGTAGAGCTTGGCGTCGGCCTCGGGGACGATGCGGACGACGTTGCCGGCCTCGATGGCCGCATAGCCCTGCAGGCGCAGCGCCGAGAGGAAGACGTCATAGACGATGTCGCGCGGCAGCGGCTTGGCGGAAACGATGCTGATGGTTCCCTTCACGCGCGGATCGAGCACGAAGTTCTTGCCGGTGATGTCGCTGACGATCATCACCACGCCCTCGATCTCGGTATTGACGAAGTTGAGCGTGACCTCGTCGGGCCCGGACTGCGCCCACGCAGCGCCCACCGGCGCCAGCAGCGCCGCGAAAACGACGCTCCGCACGTACGCGAGGAAAGCCGGGCTCATGTCGGGGAGGTTCCAGCGCAGGGCTGGCGGGAGCTGTCACAGGGCATGGGCTTCTCGTGGCTGGGGGAGAGTGGAACAAGTGCGGCGGGCGAAGGCAGCGAGAGCGTTTCGCGGGTGCCGGAGCGTTCCAGGATGACCCGGCGCGGATGCACCTCGACCAGCCGCAGCCCCGGCGCGATGGCGGCTCCGGCCCGGACCGCGATGACCGGTTGGCCATCGAACTGCATCACCGCATAGCCGGTTCGCCCGCCGGACCCGGCGACGACACCCAGCAGGCGGATACCTGCCGCAGCCGCCACCACGTCGGTCGCACCCGCGGCCCCGAACAGCCCGCCGGCGCGCCCGGCACCGACCGCTGCCGCCGCTGCCGCGCTTGCGGGTGGCTCGGGCGGGGACAGCATCCAGCGCCAGGTCCAGAATGCCAGCACCGCGGCCAGGCAAGCCAGGGCCACGGCGTTGAGCACGAACACGAGGGCCGTCTGCGCCGGGCTGGAACTATCGATCGATGCCGCTCGCATGGTGGGCCACGTGCAACGCCGTAAGTGCTGTTGCGCACAATCTAGTATTCTATCCCCAAGACCGTATGTGCGGTTTCGAACAGAGTCGTCAGGTCGCCGCGCCGACAATGGGCTCGCCACGCTCCGTGCGTGCGCCCGGGCGCCCTGCCCTGATCACACCTACAGGCCGATGCCATGCCAAGTCCGTCGCGCGAACGCGGATTCACGCTGCTGGAAGTGATGGTGGTCGTGGTCATCCTCGGCATCCTGGCGATGCTGGTGGTGCCGCGCATCATCAGCCGCCCCGACGAGGCGCGCGTGATCGCGGCCCGCCAGGACATCGCCTCGACCATGCAGGCGCTGCGCCTGTACCGGCTCGACAACCAACGCTATCCGACCACCGAGCAGGGCCTGCAGGCGCTGGTGAGCCCGCCGACCACCGGGGCGCTGCCCGTCAGCGGGAGCGACCGCCGCTACCTGGACCGGGTGCCCAAGGATCCTTGGGGACAAGAGCTGCGCTATCTCTACCCCGGCCAGAAAGGCGAAGTGGACGTTTACAGCCTGGGTGCCGACGGCAGGCCGGGCGGCGACGGCCAGGACGCCGACATCGGCTCCTGGCAGCTCTGAAAGGACCGGGACGTGGCCACGCGCATCGCCTCGACGACAGGCACGGGCTTCACCTTGCTCGAGGTAATGGTGGTGCTGTTGATCATGGGCCTGCTGGTGGGGCTGGTGAGCGCGCTGGTGCTGCCGGACGACCAGGCCCGGCTGGACGTCGAGACACAGCGCCTGGCGCAGCTTCTGGCGCTGGCCAGCGAGCAGTCCCGGATGGGCGGGCACGACATCGCCTGGACCGTGCTGCCGGCCGGCTACGGCTTCTTGCAGCGCGAAGCGGGCTCGTTCTGGACGCCGGTCGCGGGCAGCGACCTGCTTCGGGCGCGGGAACTGCCCTCGGGCATGGCCATCGTCGACCTGAGGGTGGAAAACACGCCCGCCACCGGGCCACAGCGCCTGGAGTTCAATGCCGATGGCGCGGCATTGGCGTTCACGCTCGGCCTGCGCCTGGGAACCGCGCGGTCCGCCATCGCCGGGTCGCCCATTGGCGACATCGCGGTGGTGGACAGCGCAGGAGTGGGAAATGCCCTCGCCCTTGCGCCGTGACCCATGCCGCGCCAGCACCGGCTTCACCTTGGTGGAGGTGCTTGTGGCGCTGGCGATCGTTGCCATCGCCCTGCTCTCGGCGCTGCGCGCTGCAGGCATGGCGACCAACAGCATGCAGGACCTGCGCGGTCGCCTGCTGGCTGGCTGGGTCGCCGACAACCGCCTGGCCGAACACCGGGCACGGGGCGAGTGGCTGCCGCTGGGCGAGCAGTTGGGCAACGCCGACCAGGGCGGCATCGCCTTCACCTGGCGCGAGCAGGTGATCGCCACGCCCAACCCCGCCTTCCGCCGCGTCGACATCTTCGTGCAGGACGCGGCCTCGCCCGACCACCGCCTGGCCCATGTCACCGGTTTCGTGGTCAATCCCCCCGCGGTGGCGCCATGACCTGCGCCACGCCGCGCCGCCGCGGCTTCACGCTGATCGAGCTGCTGACGGCGCTGTTGATCCTCTCGCTGCTGGCGGTGATGTCCTGGCGCGGGCTGGGCGCCGTGCTTGATACGCGCGAGCGCGTGGTCGGCGAAACCGAGAAGTGGCAGTCGGTGGCCGCCTTCTGCAGCCGATTCGAACGCGACCTGGGAATGGCGGCGCCGCGCCCGGTGCGACGCGATGGCGGCCAAGCCCCCCCGTGGGTGGCACGTCCCGCCAACCAGACGGGGCCGCGGCTCGAGCTGAGTCGGTTTGCGTCATCGGAGGGCGTGGATGCACCCAGGCGCGTCGCCTACACGCTCAACGAAGACCGGCAGATCGAGCTGTGGCTGTGGTCGGGCCTGGATGCCGCGCCGGGCGAGCAGCCGCAGCGCCATGCCGTGCTCGATGGCGTGGACTCGCTGGAGTTGGACTACCTGGACGGGACCCAGGCCTGGGTCTCGTCCTGGCCTGCGGCGCCAACCTCCGCCGCGATGCCGCGCGCCGTCCGGCTGCAGCTGGTGCTCAGCTCGGGCGAGCGCGTCGTGCGCGTGTTCGCGGTGGGCACATGAAGACGCGTGCGCGCGGCGCCGCGATCGTGATGGCCATGGCCGTAGTGGCGATGGCGGCGTTGGCGGCGACTGCGCTGATGCTTTCCCAGAGCACCTGGGCGCGGCGGGTCGAACTGGGCATCGACCACGGCCAGGGCCGTCGGGTGCTGGAGGCCGGGCTGGACTGGTCGCGCGCGCTTTTGTACGACGACCTGCGCGTCAGCCAGGTCGATCATGCGGGCGAACCCTGGGCGATGCAGATGCCGCCGGTGCCGGTGGAGGGAGGCCGGCTGCTTGGCCGCATCGAGGACCAGCAGGCGCGATTCAACCTCAACAACCTCGTCCAAGACGGCAAGGTGGACCCGGACCAGCTGGCTTGCCTGCAGCGGCTGCTGGTGCTGCTGGACCTGCCCGAATCGCTCGCCGCCAGCCTCGGCGACTGGCTCGACGCCGACGGCCAGGCCCAGGGCGGGGCCGAGGACGCCTTCTACCTCGCGCAGTCCTCGCCCACCCTGGCCGCCAATCGCCCGCTCATCGACCTGGCCGAGCTGGCCCGCGTGCGCGGGTTCGATCCCGCCGTGCGCGAGCGGCTGCGGCCCTTCGTCACCGCCCTGCCCGGCACCACCGCGATCAACGTCAACACCGCCAGCGCGGAAGTCATCGCCGCGCGGGTGCCCGGCCTGGGCCTGGAGGCGGCGCGCGGCCTCATTGCCGCGCGGGGCCAGGCGGTGTTCCTGGACCGCACCGGATTCGTGTCGCGGCTGCCCGAAGGCGTGCGGCTGGCGCCCGAGCTGATTTCGGTCAACAGCCGGTATTTTCTGGTCACGCTTTCGGTCGAACTCGACGGTGCGCAGGCTCGCGGAACGGCGCTGCTGGTTCGCGACAACGCCGGCTGGCCCGGCGTCGTGTGGCGCAAAGTCCCGTGACCCTGCTGCGGCTCTACTGCTCACTGCACGAACCGCCGCCCGCCTGTCGTTGGGCGCTGGTCAACGAGGGCGGCGACACCGTCGTGGGCGAAGGGGAACTTTCCACGCTGCCGCGCCATGTGCGGCGCGTGCAGGTCGTGCTGCCCGCCTCGCAGGTGCTTTTCGTCCGCGTGCGTCTGCCGCCCTCGGCGCGAACCCCCGGCGGGCAGGCGCTGGCGTTTGCGGTGGAGGACCAGACCGCCGGCGATCCGGCGCTCAACCAGGTGCGCTGGCTGGGCAAGGCCGGGGACCAGGATGTGCTGGCGGTTTTCGACCAGGCCGGTTTCCAGGCATGGCGCGACGCGCTGGCGGCGGCCGGCCTGCCTGCGTGCCAGTGGCAGGCAGAAACCCTGCTGCTTCCCTTCGAACCCGACCGCTGGCACCTGCGCTGGAACGGCATGGAAGGCTTCGTGCGCACGGGCGAGTTCGAGGGCGCGGCGACCGACTGCGGCAGCACGTCGTCGCCGCCGGTTGCGCTGGGCCTGATGCTGGAGCAGGCGCGGGCCGGCGCCGCCGCGCCCTCGATGATCGTGCTGCATCCAACGGTCCCCGAGGCGATGCCCGACCTGGTGCTCTGGTCGCGCGAACTTGGCGTCGCCATCGAACCTGCCGCGGCCGGTGAATCCGGCGACTGGACGCAGGCAGGGGCCGATGCCGGCGTTGCGCTCGGCCAGGAGCGACAAGGCTGGCAGGTCCTGTCACGGCTGGGCACGCGGCTGCGGCCGGCGGCCTGGGTGCTGGGTGCCGCACTGGCGGTCAATGCGCTGATGTTGCTCGGCGAGTGGGCGCTGATGAGCAACGAGCAGCACCGCCTGGGCCTGCAGTTGGAAACGACCTTCCGCAGCGCCTTCCCCGACGCCGTGGCGGTCGCCGACCCGGCGCTGCAGATGCGGCGACAGCTGGCGCAGGCGCGGCACGCGGCCGGACAGGCCGATCCAGGCGACTTCACTGCGCTGATCGGACCCGTCGGCGATGCCCTCGAAGGGCTGCCCGCCGGCAGCCTGCGCGCACTGTCGCACCAGGCCGGAAGGCTGGACATCGAGCTGGTCGGGGTGGATGCCATCGGCCTGGAGGGGATCGAACAACGGCTGCGGCAGTCGGGCCTTGTGGTCGGGGTGCAGCCGCCGGAAACCGCGGGCGCCATCGCGCGCATCACGGTGCAGGCGCCATGACCGGCGCACTGCGCGCCCTGTGGCAGTCGCGGTCGCCGCGCGAACGGCAGGGTTGGCTGGGCGTGCTGGCGCTGACGATGGCGGTGCTTTACCTGGCGCTGGCAGGTGCAGCCCTGCAGTCGCGCGAGCCGCTGCGCCGGGACGTCGAGGCGCTGCGCGCCGATATGACCCGAATGAACCAGCAGGCCGCCGAGCTGGCCCAACTGCGCGCGCTGCCACCACCCGCCGCGCCCACCGCGGCGCTGCGCGCACGGGTGCAGTCGAGCCTGGACGACGCAACGTTGTCCAGCGCCGTTGCCAGCCTGGAAGCACCCGATCCCGGGCACGCGGTCGTGGTGTTCAATGCGGTTGCCTTCAGCGACTGGCTTGCGTGGCTGGAAGGCTTGGCCGCGCAGCAGGTACGGCTTGAATCGTGCCGGATCGACGCGCTGCCCGCGAGCGGCAAGGTCAATATCACCGCCACGCTGGCGAACGCGGGCCGGCCGTGAAGCCATGGCTCTGGCTCGCGGGCGGTTCCGGTCTTTACGCCATGGCGCTGGCGGCATTCGCCCCCGCGAGTCTTCTCGACGCGATGCTGGCGGACGCCAGCAACGGTCGCTTCCGCCTGGCTTCGGCCGAGGGCACGATGTGGTCGGGGCAGGCCATCACCGAACTGCGCGATGCTGCCGCCCTCACCCGGTGGGCCGCGCCGGTGGCCTGGCGGCTGCGTCCCGCCGCCCTGCTGGCCGGGCGCCTGGAGTACCGGCTGTCGACCCGCCCGCCGGCATCACTCTCGGGAGTATCGCTGTCATGGTCGCGGGTCGAGCTCACCGGCGTGGACATCCGCCTGCCGGCCGCCGCGCTCGCTTCAGGGGTCCCGGCGCTGGCCCCCTGGGGCATGGGCGGTGAACTGCAGCTGGTGGCGGACCGCCTGGATTTCGGGCCCGCGCACGCGGGCGGCAGCGCAACGATGCACTGGCGATCGGCGGATTCGGCGCTGGCACCGGTGTCGCCGCTGGGCGACTACGAGCTGCAGTTCGAGGGCCGCGACCAGGCCTGGCTGGCGCGACTTCGCACCATCACCGGCCCGCTGCAGCTCAGCGGCGAGGGACGCTGGCGGCCGGGCGATCCACCGGCCTTCGAAGCCAGCATGATCGTGCCGCCGGAGAATCGGCAGGTGCTGTCGCCCTTTCTGCGCCTGATCGCGGTGGAGCGAAGCGATGGCAGCTTCGACTGGCGGCTGCGTTGAGCGCCGACCGGAAAGTGGCGTGGCGTCGCGGCGGCATGAAAGCCCGTGTGGACCCGCCAGCGGAAATATCCTTTCTGTGGTGCGGCGAACAGATGATTTCCCACAAGTGAAACACACTCCGGCAACCCCAAGGCATCACATCGCCCCCTCTGTGCCGCTTTCACTCCCCAGGAGCGCTTCTTGAACCGGGCCAACCCCGCCGTATTTTCCAACGCATTGCTCGCCAGTCTCCCGCGCAAGGAGCAGCGCCGCCTGCTTGCCGCACTGGAGCCCGTGGAGCTGTCCGTTGGCGCGGTGCTGTGTGATCCGGCGGAGCGCCAGCGCGATGTCTATTTCCCGCTGTCGGGCTGCATCTCGCTGGCGGCATCGGTGTCGGGCCATCCGCCCATGGACATGGTGCTGGTCGGCAGCGAGGGCATGCTGGGCCTTCAGCTCGAACTCGGCATCGGCAACGACGTGCCCATGCTGGGGGTGGTGAAATGCGCCGGCAGCGCGCTGCGCATGCCTGCGGCCCGGCTTCGCAGGCAGCTGCCCCTGAGCCCCAGTCTGGCGCGCGCGATGGATCGCCAGCTGTTCGTGCTGCAGGCCAATACGGCGCGAACCGCGGCGTGCACCAACTTCCATGACGTCCAGTCCAGGCTGGCCCGCTGGCTGCTGATGACCCACGACCGTTCGCACGCCGACCACTTCCACCTCACCCACGAGCTGCTGGCCGACATGCTTGGCGTGCAGCGCAGCGCGGTGACCATCGCCGCCGGCGCGATACAAAAGGCCGGGGTGATCAGCTATTCGCGCGGCGAAATCCACGTCGTCGACCGCGCCGGCCTGGAGGCGATGTCCTGCGAATGCTACCGGGCCTCGCTGCCGTCGGACACGCCGCCCGACTGACCGCGGCGCCGCTGCCTTACCACTGGCCGACGTTGGGCATCGACGTCCAGGGCTCGGCCGGTGCCAGCGCCGGGCCCTTTTGCAGCAGCTCGATCGAGATGGCGTCGGGCGAGCGCACGAAGGCCATGCGGCCGTCGCGCGGCGGCCGGTTGATGGTGACGCCGTGCGCCTGCAGGCGCTCGCAGGCGGCATAGATGTCGTCCACCAGGAAGGCCAGGTGGCCGAAGTTGCGCGCGCCGCCGTAGTCTTCGGCGTCGTAGTTGAAGGTCAACTCCACTTCGGCCTCGGGGTTGGCGGGCGCGCCCAGGTAGACCAGCGTGAACCGCCCCTGCGGGTAGTCGTTGCGACGCGTTTCCACCAGCCCCAGCGCGTCGCGGAAAAAGGCCAGCGAGGCGTCGAGGTCGCGGACGCGCACCATCGCATGCAGGTATTTCATCCGCGCAGGGCCTCCTCGAGTTCGGGGTCGTCCAGGAAGAAGTCGGGCAGCAGCGCCCGGCTGGCGTCGACGGCATAGCCGGAAAAGTCGGTGACGCCGGCGTCGCGCAGCACCGTTTCATCCACCATGAAGCGGCCCGTGAACTCGCGCGAGGGCGTGGTCAGGATCACGTGGGCCGCGTCGGCCATGATCTCGGGCGTGCGCCCCGCTTGCGCATCGGCGCCGGGAATCATCTTCAGCGCATCGGTGGCGATCACGGTGCGCGGCCAGAGCGCGTTCACCGCAACGCCCTGCGGGCCGAACTCGGCCGCCAGCCCCAGCGTGACGAAGCTCATGCCCATCTTGGCCAGGGTGTAGCCGGTGTGCGGACCCCACCACTTGGGGTCGAGGTTGATCGGCGGCGCCAGCGTGAGGATGTGCGGGTTGGCGGCCCTGAGCAGGTGCGGCAGGCAGTGCTGGGCGCACAGGAAGCTGCCGCGGCTGTTCACCTGCTGCATCAGGTCGAAGCGCTTCATCGGCGTTTCCAGCGCACCCTTGAGCCAGATCGCGCTGGCGTTGTTGACCAGGATGTCGATGCCGCCGAAGCGCGCCACCGTGGCCGCCACGGCGGCAGCCACCTGGTCTTCCTCGCGGATGTCGCACTGCAGGCCCAGGCCGTGCCCGCCGGCCGCGTCCACCGCCGCCGCGGCCGTGTGGATGGTCCCGGGCAGCTTGGGGTTGGGCACGCCGGACTTGGCCGCGATGGCGACATTGGCGCCGTCCCGGGCCGCGCGCAGGGCGATGGCCAGGCCGATGCCGCGTGAGGCACCGGTGATGAAAAGGGTCTTGCCGCGCAGACTGGACATGGATTGCTCCTGAACTAGTCACGAAGTGTAAACCGGGCGCCGTGAAGGCAAGCCTATAATCTCCCCCCATGGATTCCGCCCGCTTGGAAGCACTCGTCAACTGGATCGGGCAGAACCCGATCCTGGCCGGTGTGGTCATCTTCCTGATCGCGTTCGGCGACGCGCTGGTGATCGTGGGCGTCGCCATCCCCGCGGTGCCGCTGCTGTTCGCGGTGGGCACCCTGGTCGGGCTGGGCCACGTGGACGGCACCTACGCGCTGGTCTGCGCCACCCTGGGCGCGTTCTTCGGCGACGGCATCAGCTATTGGGTGGGCCACCGCTACGGCCCGCAGCTGCGCCAGCGCTGGCCGTTCCACAAGCACCCGCAGTGGCTGGAGCGCGGCGAGACCACCTTCCGCCGGCACGGCATGAAGAGCATCGTGATGGCGCGCTACGTCGGCGCCATCCGCCCGTTCGTGCCGGCCATCGCCGGCATGCTCAAGATGAAGCTGCGCCAGTACCTGCCGGCCAGCGCCGTCGCTTCGGTGGTGTGGTCGGCCACGTTCCTGGCGCCGGGCTGGGTGTTCGGCACCTCGCTCGAGCTGGTCTCGGCGGTGGCGGGGCGCCTGGCCGTGGTGCTTGCCGTGGTGCTGGTGCTGGTGGCCCTGATCTGGGCCACGGTTTTCTACCTGTGGCGCTGGCTCGGCGCACACACCACCGGGATGATCGAGCGCGCGCTGGCCTGGTCGCATCGCCATCCGGTGCTGGGCAAGTACTCCGAGGCGCTGATCGACCCCAACCGCCCGGAGTCGGCGTCACTGCTGCTGCTGGGCGTGGTGCTGGTGGCGGCCGGCTGGGGCTTCTTCAGTATCCTGATCTCGGTGGGCGGCGGCACTGCGCCCTCACAGCTCGACCTGGCGGTGCACCAGGCCATGTTCGGCCTGCGCAACCCGCTGGCCGACATCCCGATGGCGCTGCTGGCCACGCTGGGCGACGCAGCGGTGCTGGTGCCGGCGGTGCTGGGCGTGTTCGCCTGGCTGTGGTGGCGGCGGCGCCGCATCGCGGCGTGGCACTGGCTGGCGGCGCCGGCGTTCGCGCTGTTCCTGACCTGGATCCTGGGCTACCTGCTGGACATGCCCAAGCCGCCGGCCGCCACGGCCGTGGCCGGCTTCAGCTTCCCCTCGGCCACGGTGACGATGGCCACGGTGGTGTACGGCTTCTTCGCCGTTCTGATTGCGCGCGAACTGCCCGGCCGGCGCCGCGCCTGGCCCTACGTGGCCGCGGCGCTGGCCGTGGCGCTGCTGGGCTTCGCCCGCCTGTACCTGGGCGCGCATTGGCTGAGCGACGTGCTGGCTGGCATCCTGCTGGGGATGCTGTGGATCGCCGCGCTGGGCATCGCCTACCGCCGGCGCATGGTGCGTTCGTTCTGGGTGCGACCCACGGCCACCATCTTCTTCGTCGCCGTCATCGGCATGACCGCCTGGCACGGCAGCCGCAGCGCCGACACGCTGCTGGCGCGATTCGACCCGCCGCTGATGCAGACGCCGCTGTCGGCCGACGTCTGGTGGCGGCAGGACTGGCAGCTGGGCATGCCTTCGCGCCGCAACGAACTGCACGGCCGCGACGCCTGGGCGCTGAACGTGCAGTTGGCCGGACCGCTGGATTCGCTGCGCGCGCGGCTGCTGCTCTCAGGCTGGGAGAACTACAGCACCGGCGGCTGGACCGGCCTGCTGCAGACCCTGGACAAGAACATCACCGCCGACGAGCTGCCGGTGCTTCCGGCCACTCACTATGGCCGGCCCGAAGCGCTGGTGATGGTGCGCCGGGCCGACACGCCGCGCCGCATGCAGGTGATTCGCCTGTGGGCCACCCCGGTGCAGCTGCAGCCCGGCGATGAACCGCTGTGGATCGGCACGGTGAAGGAGCTGCAGTTCACCCGGCGCTTGGATTTCTTCAGCTACTGGCAAGCGCAGCCGGACGAAGATGCGCTGCTCGAACCGCTGCAGCGCGACCTGCGCGGGCTGGACTCAGCGCTGGAAGCACGCAGCGACGACGGCCAGCGCGTGCTGCGCGTGCGCAGCCGCGACCGAGCTGCTCCATGACGGCTTGCCGCAGCCGCGACCGCGCGGACTGATTACTCTTCCTGGAACTCGGGCAGCTTGAGCACCAGCTGCTGCAGGCGCTCGTGCGGGCAGTCCACCTGCAGCAGCCACTGGCGCTCGGCGGCCGACAGTGGCAGCCATTCGGCCAGGCGCCAGCTGACGCTGTCGGCCTCGGCCAGCGCGCCTTTGCCAACGCCTTCGTGTTCGATGCCGGCCTTGTCCATGATGCGCGCCAGCAGCGTGGACAGCAGCGCGTGTTCCGGGCGCAGCGGCTGCGCCGGTGGGTCGTCGAGCCAGCGCACGTCGGCCAGGATCAGCCCGTCCGCCTTCACCCGCGTGCGCTCGACGTGGAAACGACGGCGGCCCTGCACCGTCAGGCCCAGCAGGCCATCTTCGGTCATCGCGAAATCAACGATCGCCGCCTCGGTGCCCAGCGCCGCCGGAACGGCCGGCATGCCGGCCTCGCGGCCTTCCAGGATCAGGCAGATACCGAAGCCTTCGCCGCTGCGGCCGCAGCGCTTCACCAGGTCCAGGTAGCGCGGCTCGAAGATGCGCAGCCCCAGCGTGCCGCCCGGGAACAGCACCGACGACAGCGGGAACAGCGGCAGTTCGGTCAGCGCCATCTCAGCCGCCCAGCCCGGCCAGGAAGCGACGCGGCGCGCCTTCGAAGCCGCCGTTGGACATGAACACCACGTGGTCGCCGTCGCGCGCGCGCCGCGTGAGCGCGGCCACCAATTCGTCCACGCCGGCCACCGCTTCGCCCTCGCCGCGCAGCGCGGACACCACGCTGCCCGCATCCCAGGCCAGTTCGGGCCGGTGCAGGAACACCACTGCATCGGCCTGGTGCAGCGAAGGTGCGATCTGCGCGGCATGCGCGCCCAGCCGCATCGAATTGCTGCGCGGCTCCATCGCCACCAGGATGCGCGCGGCGCCAACGCGCGCACGCAGGCCCTCCAGCGTGGTGCGGATGGCGGTGGGATGGTGGGCGAAGTCGTCGTACACGGTGACGCCGCGCGCCTGGCCCAGGTTTTCCATCCGCCGCTTGACGCTGACGAAGTCGGCCAGCGCCGGGATCACCTGCGCCAGGTCCACGCCCACGGCATGGGCCGCCGCCAGCGCGGCCAGGCCGTTCATCACGTTGTGGCGGCCCGACATCGGCCAGCGCACCGTGCCCACCACCGCGCCGCGATGCTGCACCTCGAACGCCGAGCCGTCGTCGGCCAGCAGGCGCGCGCTCCAGTCGAATCCCTCGCCGATGCCGAAGCGCTCCACCGGCGTCCAGCAGCCCATGGCCAGCACCTGCGCCAATGCGGCGTCCTCGCCGTTGACGATCAGGCGGCCGCGGCCCGGCACGATGCGCACCAGGTGGTGGAACTGGCGCTGGATGGCCGCCAGGTCGGGGAAGATGTCGGCGTGGTCGTACTCGAGGTTGTTGAGGATGGCCACCGTGGGCCGGTAGTGCACGAACTTGCTGCGCTTGTCGAAGAAGGCCGTGTCGTACTCGTCGGCCTCGACCACGAACTCGCGGCCGGTGCCGATGCGGGCCGAGACGCCGAAGTTCTCCGGCACGCCGCCCACCAGGAAGCCGGGGTCGCGGCCTGCCGCTTCCAGCACGAACGCCAGGATGGACGTGGTGGTGGTCTTGCCGTGGGTGCCGGCCACCGCCAGCGTGTCGCGGCCGGGCAGCACGTGTTCGCTCAGCCACTGCGCGCCCGAGGTGTAGCGCAGGCCGGCGTCGAGCACGTGTTCCACCGCGGGGTTGCCGCGCGAAAGCGCATTGCCCACCACCACCACGTCGGTGTCGGCGGCGATGTGGGCGGCGCAATAGCCGGCGCCCAGCGTGATGCCCAGCTGCTCGAGCTGGGTGGACATGGGCGGGTAGACGTTCTGGTCCGAGCCGTCCACGGCGTGGCCGAGCTCACGCGCCAGGGCGGCGACGCCGCCCATGAAGGTGCCGCAGATACCGAGGATATGGAGTTTCATGGCGCGAAGGATGGCAGGATCAGGGCGCGGCGGAAACCGGCGCGGGCACCAGCGCGAGCAGCAGCAGCGCCTCGGTCATCAGAAGCACGAAGGTGAGCAGGTAGGCCGCGGACACCGGGATTTCCAGCGCCTGGCGCCAGATGGCCGCTTCCACCCGAAGCTTCCAGAAGAAGGCGAACACCGCCGCCAGCGCGAACACCATCATCGCCGGCGGCGGATTGTCGTTGCCCAGGTACGGGCGCAGCACCAGCGCCAGCGGCATCATCACCAGCGAAAACACCAGCGAAGTGCCGGCCAGCGCCAGCAGGGTCTGGCTGGCGCGGTTTTCCATCGCACGAAAGCGCAGCAGCGCCAGCGTGGCGCCGAACAGGATCAGCAGTGTTACCAGCGCACGGGCGGCCAGCGCCGCGGCAGCGGCTTCATGGTAGGCGGCGAACCCCAGCTGCACGCCCAACAGGGCGGCAGTGAACGCGGTCACCGCCGGCGGCGAGAACGGCAGGTCCTGCGGCCCGCGCCTGAGCAGGCAAACGTCCAGCACCTCGCGCAGCAGCGCGGCCACGGCAGCCGGCTCAGCCGATTTCGGGCGTAGGCGCCAGGGTGGCGATGATGCGCTGGAAAACCTCGTCCATGCCGCCCACGCCGTCAACGCAGGCCAGGCGGCCGGTGTTGCGGTAGAAGTCCACCACCGGCGCCGTTGCCTCGTTGTAAACGCCCAGGCGATGGCGCACGGCCTCGGGGCTGTCGTCGGCGCGGCCTTCGGCCTGCGCGCGGCCCGCCAGGCGGGTGATCAGCAGTTCGGTGTCCACGTCCAGCTGCACGGCGATGTCCACCGGCTGGCCCAGGCGACCAAGCAACGCGTCCAGGGCATTGGCCTGGGCCAGGTTGCGCGGATAGCCATCGAGCACGAAGCCGTTGCCGGTGTCGCCCGCGGTCAGTCGCTCTTCGAGCATGCCCAGCACGATGTCGTCCGACACCAGCCCGCCCGACTCCATCACGGCCTTGGCCTGGCGGCCCAGTTCGGTGCCGGCCTTGACGGCGGCACGCAGCAGGTCGCCCGTGGAAATGTGCGGCACCTGCAGGTGTTCACGCAGGCGGGTGGCCTGCGTGCCCTTGCCCGATCCGGGCGCGCCGAGAAGTACCAGTCGCATCGCTTGAAGAACCCCTATAAACAAGGACGCACGGCGCCGTCGTCACCCCGTTTGGCTATAGTGGGGCCGCTGACTGGCCGTGCGAATAGGGAAACGCTACTGGCCGGGCCGGTCCAAGTCAATTCAAAGGTCAGGAAACCATGGGCAAAGGAACGCTCCTCTACGCGCAGTCCGGCGGGGTCACCGCCGTCATCAACGCCACCGCCGGCGCCGTCATCCAGGCCGCCCGGGACCGCAAGGTGAAGGTCCTGGCCGCCCGCAATGGCATCCTGGGCGTCCTGCGCGAGGACCTGGTGGACACCTCCAGGGAGTCGGCCGCCGCAATCCGCGCGCTGGCCCATACCCCCGGCGGCGCCTTCGGGTCCTGCCGCTTCAAGCTCAAGTCGCTGGAAGAAGACCAGCCCAGGTACCAGCGCCTGCTGGACGTACTGGACGCCCACGACGTGCGCTGGTTCCTCTACAACGGCGGCAACGACTCGGCCGACACCGCCCTGAAGCTTTCGGAAATGGCCCGCGTCACCGGCTATCCCCTGACCTGCATCGGCGTGCCCAAGACCGTGGACAACGACCTGGTGGTCACCGACACCTGCCCGGGCTTCGGCTCGGCGGCCAAGTACACGGCCGTGTCCGTGGCCGAGGCGGCGCTGGACGTGGCGGCCATGGCCGACACCTCCACCAAGGTCTTCGTCTACGAAGTGATGGGCCGGCACGCCGGCTGGCTGGCCGCCGCAGGTGGCCTGGCCGGCGCCGGCAAGGACGACGCCCCGCAGGTGATCCTGTTCCCCGAGATCGCCTACGACGAAGCGAAGTTCCTCGCGCGGGTGCAGGCCGTGGTGAAGAAGGTGGGCTGGTGCGTGGTGGTGGTGTCGGAAGGCCTGCGCCATGCCGACGGCCGCTTCGTCGCCGATGCCGGCGCCGGCAAGGACGCGTTCGGCCACTCGCAGCTGGGCGGCGTGGGGCCGCTGCTGGCCGCCACCGTCAAGGACAAGCTGGGGCTGAAGGTGCACTGGACCGTGCCCGACTACCTGCAGCGTTCGGCCCGCCACATCGCCTCGGCCACCGACCTGGCGCAGGCGCAGGCCGTGGGCAAGGCGGCCGTGGACTACGCCCTGGCCGGCAAGAACGGCGTGATGCCGGTGATCGTTCGCACCTCGTCCAAGCCCTACCGCTGGAAGATCGCCCCGGCGCCGCTCACCGACATCGCCAACCGCGAAAAGACCATGCCCAAGGGCTTCATCGACCGCAGCGGCTTCGGCATCACCGCCGCCTGCCGCGCCTACCTGCAGCCGCTGATCAAGGGCGAGGCGCCGCCGCCGTATCGCGCCGATGGCCTGCCCGATTACGTGCGGCTCAAGAACCTGCCCGTGCCGCGCAAGCTGCCGGCTTGGAAGGGCTGAGGCCACCGACGGGTGCGTATGGCGCCCCCTCCCCCCCTTTGACATACTCGGGCAGGGCGGCCGATCGGTCGCTTCTTTCTGTTCATGTCTGGAACTCTGGGGAGGGTTTACATGTTCGAGCAATACGGTATGCACCTTGCGTTGGCCTGTGCGGCCATCGCCATCCTTTACGGCATCGTCGTCGCGAAATGGATCGTCGGCCAGCCGGCCGGCAACGAGAAGATGCAGAGCATCGCCGCGGCCATCCAGGAAGGCGCGGGGGCCTACCTGCGCCGCCAGTACCGCACCATCGCCATCGTCGGCGTCATCCTGTTCCTGGTGATCGGCTTCGTGCCGCAGCTGGGCTGGCCCACCGCGATCGGCTTTGCCCTGGGCGCGGTGCTGTCGGGCCTGGCCGGCTTCATCGGCATGTTCGTCTCGGTGCGCGCCAACGTGCGCACGGCGCAGGCCGCCACGGTCAGCCTCAACTCGGCGCTCAACGTCAGCTTCAAGGGCGGCGCCATCACCGGCATGCTGGTGGTGGGCCTGGGCCTGCTGGGCGTGGCGGGCTACTTCTGGTACGTGCTGGGCGGTTCAGGCGCGCAGACGGCCGAAGCGGTGCAGGCGGCGCTGCAGCCGATGATCGGCCTGGCCTTCGGCAGCTCGCTGATCTCGATCTTCGCGCGCCTGGGCGGCGGCATCTTCACCAAGGGCGCCGACGTCGGCGCCGACCTGGTGGGCAAGGTGGAAGCCGGCATCCCCGAGGATGACCCGCGCAACCCGGCCGTGATCGCCGACAACGTCGGCGACAACGTCGGCGACTGCGCCGGCATGGCGGCCGACCTGTTCGAAACCTACGCGGTCACCGTCATCGCCTCCATGCTGATCGCGGGCATCGCCTTCGCCACCTATGGCTGGGCCGGCGTGGTGTACCCGATGGTGCTGGGCGCGGTGTCGATCCTGGCCTCGATCGTCGGCACGTTCTTCGTCAGCGTGCGCGAAGGCGGCAAGATCATGAACGCGCTTTATCGCGGCCTGGGTGTGTCGGGCGTGCTCGCGGCGGGCGCGTTCTACTGGGTCAGCAACGAGATGTTCAGCAGTGATCTCGCCATGCCCCTGTTCTACTGCGCCATCGTCGGCCTGGTGCTGACCGCCGCCATGGTGGTGATCACCGAGTACTACACGGCTACGGAATACGGCCCTGTGCAGCAGGTGGCCAAGGCTTCGGAAACCGGCCACGGCACCAACGTCATCGCCGGCCTGGCGGTTTCGATGAAGTCCACGGCGGCGCCGGTGCTGGCCGTCGCTGCGGCCATCTGGACCTGCTACGAGATCGCCGGCCTGTTCGGCATCGCCATCGCCGCCACGTCCATGCTGTCCATGGCGGGCATGATCGTCGCGCTGGACGCCTACGGCCCCATCACCGACAACGCGGGCGGCATTGCCGAGATGTCGGGCATGGACAAGGAAATCCGCAAGACCACCGATGCGCTGGACGCAGTGGGCAACACCACCAAGGCCGTCACCAAGGGCTATGCCATCGGTTCGGCCGGCCTGGCCGCGCTGGTGCTGTTCGCCGACTACTCGCACAAGCTCGGCGAGAAATACGCGGGCACCGACCAGGTGGTGAACTTCTCCATCGACAACCCGAACGTGGTGATCGGCCTGCTGATCGGCGGCATGATCCCCTACCTGTTCAGCGCCTTCGCGATGCAGGCCGTGGGCCGGGCGGCGGGCGCGGTGGTGGAAGAAGTGCGGCGCCAGTTCCGGGAAATCCCCGGCATCATGGAAGGCACCGGCAAGCCCGAGTACGACAAGGCCGTGGACCTGCTGACCAAGTCGGCCATCCGCGAAATGATCGTCCCCTCGATGCTGCCGCTGTTCATCCCGATCATCGTCGGCGTGACGCTGGGCGCGGACGCGCTTGGCGGCCTGCTGATGGGCACCATCGTCACCGGCCTGTTCCTGGCCATCTCGATGTGCACCGGCGGCGGCGCCTGGGACAACGCCAAGAAGTACATCGAGGAAGGCAACCACGGCGGCAAGGGCAGCGAGGCCCACAAGGCCGCGATCACCGGCGACACCGTCGGCGACCCGTACAAGGACACCGCCGGCCCGGCCATCAACCCGCTGATCAAGATCATCAACATCGTGGCGCTGCTGATGATTCCGCTGCTCTGATCCCGGCGGTTGCGCAACACAGATAGCCCCGGCTCCGGCCGGGGCTTTTCTTTCAGCCCCGACCGTTCGAGACACCAGGAACAGGCCGCGAATCGGGCCTCGGCCCTGGTGCGCGGTATGCGCCTGGCCTCCCGTGGCTGTAGGCTTCGGGACGGAAAGTGCTTTTGATTTCCTATCCTTCAATCTGCATCCACCCCAAACCTTGGAGATGGCGCATGAAGACCCTGCCGCTTTGCCTTGCTCTTGGCCTGGCTGCGCCTGCCCTGTCGGCGGCCGGCCCCAATGCGGTCGACGCCGCGTTGAAGCAGCGCTTCGACGGCGACCGCACCGGCGCCTGCGCGGTGGCGGCGATCATCGACGGCGATCGGGTCGAGCGCGGCATGTTCTGCGCCGACGCGTCGCGGCGGATCGGCCCAGACGTCGCCTTCGAGATCGGCTCGGTCAGCAAGACCATCACCGGCGCGCTGCTGGCCGGCCTGATCGCCGAGGGTCGGGTAACGCTCGCTACGCCGCTGGCCGAAGTGTTGCCAAGCGGCACGACGGTGCCGTCGTTCGAGGGCCAGCCGATCACGCTGCGGCATCTGCTGTCGCACACGGCGGGGCTGCCGGCGCTGCCGCCCGGCTTTGCGCCCGCCAACATGGCCGACCCGTACGCCGACCTGACCGAAGCGCAGCTGCTCGATGGGCTGGGCAAGGTGCAGCTTGCCGCCGCTCCGGGCAGCGCTTGGGAATATTCCAATTTCGGCGCCATGCTGCTTTCAGTCGCGGTCTCGCGCATCGGCGGCCAGCCGTTTCCGGAGCTGGCGCGGCAGCGCGTGTTCGCTCCGCTGGGCATGGACGCAACGCATGTGGGCAGCGCGCCCGCCGGCACGGTCGACGCGCTCGGCCATCGGTCGAGCGGAGACGTCGTGCCGGGCTGGACCTTCGCGGCCGCGCTGGCCGGCGTGGGCGGCGTGCGCAGCCCGCTTGATGACATGGTGCGCTACGTGCAGGCGCAGCTGGGGCAGGGCGACGCTGCGACCGTGGCCATGCTGCAGGCCGCGCAGGCGCCGATGGGCAACGCCGGCCAGCCGATGGCGATGGGTTGGATGATCGCGCCCTTCAATGACCGCGATATTTTCGCGCATGAAGGCGGCACCTTTGGGTTTTCAAGCTTTGTCGCCTTCGATCGCGTGGCGGGCCGCGGCGTCGTGGTGCTGGCCGACACCGCCTTGACCGATCTGGGCGGCTTGGCCGATATCGGGCTGCCGCTGCTGGACCCGAGCGTGCCGGTGGGTGCGCCGCGCCGGCTGCAGTCGCCGCCGCAGGCGCTGCTGGAACGGATGGCCGGCGATTTCCTGATCGGCGACAGCCTGCCCGCCACGCTGCGTCAGCGCGACGGTGCGCTGTACCTGCAGGCCGCCGGCCAGCCAGAGTTCAAGCTGGGCTATGACAGCGAGGGCGACTTCTTTCCCGAAGCCTTGGATGCGCTGTTGACGCCCGACGCCGATGGCCAAGGGTTCACCTGGATGCAGGGCGGCGGCGCGATGCCGGCGACGCGGGTCGATGCCGCAGCGAAGGCGCCGTCTGCCGACGCTGCGTCGTTGCCGCCAGCTGCTGACGCGGCACCGCTTGCCGACTTCATCGGCAGCTACCCGCTGATGCCCGGCTTTGCGCTTCGCGTGTTCGAGCAGGGCGGCCAGCTGCGGGCGCAGGCCACGGGGCAGGGCGCGTTCGCGCTCGACGCCGGTGGGCCCGACCGCTTCACCGCCGCCGCGGTCGGCATCGTGCTGCGCTTCGTTCGCGACGACGCAGGCCGAGTCGAGCGGCTGGAGCTGGACCAGGGCGGCCAGACGCTTGGCGGCGCGCGCGAATGAGCCGGAGCGCCGCATGCAGCGCAACCGCGGTGCCTATGGACCAGCCGCTGCCCGCGGACCTCGGCAGCGCGACGCGCTGGTCGGCGGTGCTGCGCTATCGGCGCTGCTGGTGCTGATGGTGCGCTCGTTCATTGCAGCAAGGCGCGGCGGCAG
>QBLY01000024.1 GCA_003241895.1 Lysobacteraceae bacterium | reverse complement strand
GCCCGACCCCCCTCCCCGTCAGACGCCCGCGCCATGCAGCAGGAAGAAGAGCTGTCCCCTGACGAACTGACCGCGCTGCTCTCGAGCTACATGCCCGAGATCCCCGGCTACCGGGTGCTGCGCCGGATCGGCAAGGGCGGCATGTCGCAGGTGTACCTGGGCGTGCAGCAATCGCTGGACCGCCAGGTGGCGGTGAAGGTGATGTCGCCCGGGGCCCTCACCGACGAAATCAGCAAGCAGCGCTTCGAACACGAAGCGCGCACCATCGCCAAACTCGAACACCCCTGCATCGTCGGCATCCACGAGGTGGGTCGCACGCGCCAGGGCCTGCTGTATTACGTGCTGCCCTACCTGGCCAAGGGCCACCTGGGCCAGCGCGATTTCACCCAGGACGAGCACCGCGCCATCGAAGTGCTGCGCTCGCTGCTGTCGGCGCTGGAATACGCGCATGCGCGCGGCATCGTGCACCGCGACGTCAAGGCCGAAAACGTCCTGTTCGACAACGCCGACCGGCCGCTGCTCACCGACTTCGGCATCGCGCTGAGCAAGCGCGACCAGACCCGCATCACCACCGCCGGCCTGGCCGTGGGCAGCGGCGGCTACATGGCGCCCGAACAGGCGCGCGGCGAAGTGGTGGACGGCCGCGCCGACCTCTACAGCGTGGGCGTGCTGGCCTACGAACTGCTGATGGGCCGCCTGCCCTACCAGGCCGCCGATCCGCTGGCGCTGGCCCTGATGCACGCCCAGGACCCGGTGCCGCGGCTGCCGCCCGAGAAGAAGCACTGGCAGCCCTTCCTCGACCGCGCGATGGCCAAGTCACCCGACAACCGCTATCGCAACGCCCAGCAGATGCTGGGCGCGCTGAACCAGATCGCCGGCGGCAAACCGGCGGAGCCCAGGCTGGACCTGGGCAAGGCCGCCGCCTTCTTCAAGCTGCGCTGGAAGCCGATGGTGAGCGGCCTGGCCGGCCTGGCCCTGGTGGTGGTGGCCGTGATCTGGCTGCAGAGCGACCGCCCCGCCGAAAAGCCGACCGATTTCTTCACCGTGCAGGACAGCGCACCCGCCGTCGCCGCGCCGCCAGCGGCCGCGCCCGTCGAAACGCCCGCGCCCGTGCAGGCACCTGCCGTAGCCGCCGCGCCCGACCCGGCCCCTGCCGCCGCCACCCCCGTGGACACCGCGCTGGCCAACGCCGCGCAGGCGCCCGCGCCGGGCCTGCTGCCGGTGCCCTTCGCGCAGGTCACCGCGGAAGTGTCGGTGGTGGCGCTGGACTACGACCCCACCCGCGTTGGCGCCCGCGAACTGGCCGCCGCACGCCGCCAGATCGATCGCCAGCGCCTGAGCCTGCCGGCGGGCGACAACGCCATGCAGTCGCTGCGCGAAGCCCGCGTGCTGGCGCCGCGCGAACCAGCCCTGGCGCGCCTGGCCGACGAAGTGGTCGCCTTCTACGCCAAGCGCGTGGGCGCCGCCCTGGCCGCCGGCAAGGACGACGCCGCGCGCGACAACTACACGCGCGTGTTGCCGTTCGTGGCCGACCTCAAGCGCGAAGAGGGCAAGCCCTGGGTGGCCCTGCGCGCGTCGCTGGCGCCGGCCCTGCTCACGCGCCTGCAGGCCGGCCTGAAGGCGCTGGACGCCGACGCCGTGGCCCGCGCCAAAACCCTGGCCACCGCGCTGGACGTGCCGTCGGCCGCGCTCGAGCCTGCGTGGTCGCAGACCATCGCCCTGCCCAAGGCCGGCGACAAGCTCAAGGACACCGCCGTGGCGATGGTGCTGGCCGCCGTGCCGCGCGGCCAGCGCGCCGGCCTGGCCGCCATGCGCGCGGAAGTCACCCGCACCGAATACGCCGCGTTCGCCTCCGGCACCGGCCGCCCGGCAACGCGCTGCCGCAACCGCTTGGCGCCCATCTCGCTCAAGAAGCGCACCTGGGACAACCCCGGCTTCAACCAGGGCGGCAGCCATCCGGTGGTGTGCGTGAGCTACGACGACGCCCGCGCCTACGCCCAGTGGCTCAGCGGCCGCGCGGGTGTGGAATACCGCCTGCCCACCCGCGGCGAATGGACCCCGCTGGCCGCCGGCCGCGGCACCGGCGACGCCTGCCGCGACGGCCGCGTGGCCTGCGGCAGCGAAGGCACCGTGGCCGCCACCCAAGGCCCTGCCAGCGGCATCGGCCTGACCGGCCTGCGCGGCAACGTCCGCGAATGGCTTTCCGACTGCGACCGCGGCTGCCAGCGGCGCCTGGCCGCCGGCGCCGGCTGGCGCGACGCGCCCGCCCGCGTAAACGCCCAGCAGACCGACGACTTCGAAGCCGACACCGGCTTCGACGACATCGGCTTCCGGCTGGTGCGCGAAGTCAGGGCAGCGGAGCTCGGCGCGCGCTAGTTGTCCTACAATCGCGCCATGCGAAGACTCCGCGCTTACTTCTTCACCGGCCTGCTCACGCTGCTGCCGATCTGGCTGGTCTGGATCGTGTTCAAGTTCGTGCTGGGCCTGCTTTCCGACATCAGCCGGCCGGTGGTGGGGCCGCTGTCGGTGCAGCTGGCCTTGGCCCACCCCGAATCGCTGGGCTGGGTGGACGACCCCTGGGCCCAGGCGTCGTTCGCGGTGGTGGCCACCATCCTCGTCATCGTGGGCGTGGGCGCGCTGGCCAGGCGCGTGGTCGGCCAGCGCCTGCTGGCCTGGGTGGAGCGCCTGATCGCGCGCATCCCGCTGCTCAAGACCGTGTACGGCAGCGCCCGCAAACTGCTGGACCTGCTGCAGACCAAACCCGACGGCACCCAGCGCGTGGTGCTGATTGATTTCCCGCACCGGGAAATGAAGTGCATCGGCTTCGTCACCCGCGTGGTGCGCGAAGAAGGCACCGGCCGCGAACTGGCCGCCGTGTACGTGCCCACCACGCCCAACCCCACGTCGGGCTACCTGGAAATCGTGCCGGTGGAGCTGCTGACGCCCACCGACTGGACCGTGGACCAGGCCATGGCCTTCATCATCTCCGGCGGCGCCGTCAGCCCCGACACCATCCCCTTCCAGCGACGGGCCGACAGCACGCCATGAGCGATACAACGCGAAAATACAAAGTTGCCACGCGTGTGGGCGGCCGGTTCGCGCAACGCCAAGGGCGCCCGCAATGCAGTTCTCCAGGTTGAGTCCGCCATGGTTTACACGCTGCTTGTCGTTGCCGCCTGGGGTTCGCTGCTGATACCGCTACCCAGTTGGGCCAAGATGGTGTTGAGCCTTGGATTCCTGGGCTTCGGCTCGCTGCTTTTGCTTTTTGGCGTGGCTGGCTCCTACTGGGACAGCCATATGACGCCGGGAACTTCGCACTCAACGTCCACCCTGCTGACCGGCGCACTGCTGCTTTTGTCCCGGGTCGCACTGTTGATAAAAGTAATACTGCATATCCTTGTTTCGCCGCCCCCACCCTGATCCTGGCGTGCTGGCGCGGCATTGGCTTTCACCGCAAGCTCGGGCATCCTCGGGCGGTACATTCGGACTTGTGTAGATCTCACAAGAAATCGGGGCAAGACATGAACGGATCGGCTAGCGGTGGATTCTTCGTTGGCTGGGGCACCCTGTCGCTTATCAACGCGGGCCTGGCCCAGGCCAAGGGCCGGGGCGGCCTGAACTGGTGGCTTCTGTCGTTACTTCTGGGACCCGTAGCAACGCTGTTGATTGTTGCGATGGATCCACTGGGCCGCAAAAGCGGCTGACCCAAGGAGTTAGAGAACATGCTTTCCTACCTCAGCAGCGGTGTATCGGCGTCATCTTCCGAACAATCCCGGCTCGCGGGCCTGGTCATCAACCTTGGTACGTTCAGCATCGTCTGCATGATTGCACTGCTGGCGTTCCTTCCCAGCTGGCCCCTGGCCGTGGGAGTTGCCGCAGGCTGCATCGCCATTGGCTATCTGTTCCATGCGGTGATGCGGGCGGTCGCAGCACCCCGGCCGTGACAACTCGTACAAGCTGACGCCTTTGGCGCGGCTCAGCCCGAGGCGTTGGACCTTGCTGCATCCTTCCACGGGACTTTCATGAAAATATTCATCGCGCTGATTGCGGCCTTGGGCTGTGCGACGGTGCTTGCGGCCGACCCTGCCTCCAGCGACCCGCCGACAGCCGCCGATCCGTTGTTTGAAACCATCTCGGCGCTGGACACGGCGGTGTTCGACGCTTTCAACCACTGCGCCGTCGGCGCAACTTGAATCAAGGCCTTAGGCACCGAGACAAATGACCCCTCCTGGACCTACGCCATGACGACTGTCCTCAGACACCCTGCGAGCACGCACTGGTTCTTCCTCGTGGCGCCCATCGTGGTCGCGGCGGACGTCTTCGTCGCGCTCAGCTCTCGAGGCGAGATAGACCGCCTGATTGAAGCAGGACTGCTGTTTGATCTTGCCGTTCTACTCCCCTGCCTCTACTGGATCTGCTACCGATCCGGTGGCAAGAAGGTGGCCATTCGAGCGCTGGCCCTGTGCTGCCTGGGCATCTGGGTCGCCCAGATGCTGGTGCCCGAGGGCGAGCACGATCTCATGGGCTATGTTGCTCCCCTGCGCTACGTTGGCATTGCCGCACTGGTCTGGATTGAGCTGTTGGTGATCGTGGCGCTCTATCGATTCATCTTCAAGGGCGGCGACACCCCATCGGCGGTCGCCCGCATCCAAACCCAAGCGGACTTGCCCCCCTGGGTTGCAAAGCTGCTGGTGCTTGAAGCGATGTTCTGGCGCAGGGTCTGGCAGGCCGTCAAAAAACTTTTCAGCCGTGAATAGGCACTGAAACTCACGTCGAAGCGCCCGAACCGGGCACCAACGGCAGGCCGAAGGGGAGAACTCGATGTCACCATACTTGCTGGTTGGACCGGCCAAGCCGAATCTCGCGATCGCGTTTTTTGCCTGCGCTGGCGCGGCATTGGCTTTGACCGCAAGCTCGGGCATTCTCGGCCTGTACGCAGCCTCCAAGCGCACATCCAAAGCGGCCCGACCGTCTGATCCGGCCGCCGCCGGCCCCCTTACGGAGTTGACATGAACTTGTATCCGATAATGCTGCTATACGTTCTTGCCGCCACCATGGGAATTTCTGGCGTCGTGCTTATGGGCTTCAGCCTGTGCCCGGCCTGGCGTCGTGGCGAGCCCGTCGGCCAGACATTCTGGGCACCGCGCGAAATGTTCACCGGCCGAGAGTTCGTGATGAACAGGCTGGGATTCTGCCTTTGTGTCGCAGCGATGGGTGCACTGCTCGTGGCCGCATATTTGATGCTCGGCTGATCATCCAACCACTCCGGTGCGCTCGTCTACGGCTTTTTTGGTGTTCTGGGGGTAGTGGGAGCAACATGGCTGAAATTGTCGTGAGCCACGAGGCTTGCGACGCGCTCCACCGGCATCCGATCCACTACTGGCCTGGCAACTTCAATGGAAAAAAATGACACGTGCTTCCCTCTGGTCTGCATTGGCGGTTCAGCCGGCGGCCTGGATGCGTACATTCGTCTGCTGAAGAACCTTCCCGGCGATTCCGGCGCCGCGTTCGTCATCGTCAACCACCTGCGAACGGTTGCCACGCAGCTGCATGAAATCCTTCCGCGTTTCACCGCGATGCCGGTTTCCCTGATCACGGATCAGCTGCTCATCCAGCCAAACCACTTGTTCATCATTCCCGAGCAGCGGGACCTGCACGTCGAGGATGGCGAGTTCCGCCTGAAGCCGATCTCAAAACCACGAGGGTGGCCTGACGTGATCACCGTCTTCCTGCGCTCGATGACCGAGCACTGGGACGGCAAACTGGTCGCCATCATTGTTTCGGGCTATGACGGCGACGGCGCTGCTGCGCTGTGCGGAATACGCGAAGTGGGCGGCGTGACCATCGCGCAGAAGCTCGACACTGCCCAACATCCCGACATGCCTGAAACTGCGATCGAAAGCGGATGCGTGGACTTCATACTTTCGCCAGAGAAAATTGCCGTGGAAATTACCCGGATCGTGCAGGCCAGCAAAAAGTCGAGTCCCGGCATCGGAACACCCCTGCCGCCTGCACCCTGAGCGAAGGCGATCCACCCACTGCACCGGTCGATGTTCCGGCCCATACTGGCCGCCTGCACCCAAGGACCCTGCCCATGACCCTGCGACCGCTTGCCCTCGCGCTGGCCCTTGCCCTGGCCGCCTGCAGCCAGCCCGCCACGGACGTTGCCAGCACGCCGCAGGCCAGCACCCAGAGCGCCGACCAGCGGGCCGCGCAGCTCACCCAGCTGTATGCCGACTATTGGGAGGCCTCGCTGGCGCTGAGCCCCCTCAACGCCACCTTCGTGGGCGACACGCGCTTCAACGACCAACTGCCCGACTACTTCAGCGCCGAGTACCGCGCGCAGGAATCGGCCTTCAACAGCGAATGGATGGACAAGGCCAAGGCCATCGGCAGCGACGGCCTGCAGGGCCAGGACCTGTTGAGCTACGAGATCTTCATGCGCGACCGCGAAACCGAGGCCCAGGCCGAGCGCTTCCCGGACTGGAAGCAGCCGCTGAACCAGTTCTACAGCCTCACCTCCACCCTGGTGCAGCTGGGCTCGGGCAGCAGCGCCCAGCCCTTCAAGACCGTGCAGGACTACGACAACTGGCTGGCCCGCACCGCGCGCGTGCCGGTGCTGTTCGCCACCATGCAGGCCAACATGCGCATCGGCATGGCCGACGGCGTGGTGCAGCCCAAGATCCTGATTGAAAAGGTCATCCCGCAGCTCGATGCCCTGCTGAAAGACAAGCCCGAGGACACGCTGTTCTGGCAGCCCATCGCGGACCTGCCGGCCGACTTCAGCGACGCCGACAAGACCCGCCTCACCGAAGCCTACCGCGCCGCCATCGCCGACCAGCTGATGCCGGCCTACCGCGAACTGCGCCGCTTCACCGTCGAGGAATACCTGCCGGCCAGCCGCGACACCGTCGCCCTGTCGGACCTGCCCGACGGCGAAGCCTGGTACGCCTTCCAGGTGCGCCGCAACACCACCACGCAACGCACGCCGGCCGAAGTGCACGCCATCGGCCTGGCCGAAGTGGCGCGCATCAATGCCGAGATGGACGCCGTGATTGCGCAAACCGGATTCACCGGCAGCCGCGCGGAGTTCAACACCTTCGTCACCACCGACAAGCAGTTTGAATTCCCGACCGAAGAAGCGCTGCTTACCGCCTACCGCGCGCTGGAAACCACCATCAACGCCCGCGTGCCCGAACAGTTCTCGCTGCTGCCCAAGGCCGGCTTCGAGATCCGCGCGGTGGAGCCGTTCCGCGCCGCGTCCACGTCCGGCGGCTCCTACAGCTCGCCCAGCGAAGACGGCACTCGGCCCGGCGTGTTCTACGTGAACACCTACGACCTGCCGTCGCGCAAGACCTGGGCCGCCGAAAGCCTGTTCCTGCATGAAGCCATCCCCGGCCACCACTTCCAGCTGGCGCTGCAGCAGGAGCTGACCGACCTGCCCAAGTTCCGCCGCTTCGGTGGCGAAACCGCCTTCATCGAAGGCTGGGGCCTGTACGCCGAATCGCTGGGCAAGGACCTGGGCGTCTACACCGACCCCTATCAGTATTACGGCCGCCTGCAGGCGGAAATGTGGCGCGCCATCCGCCTGGTGGTGGACACCGGCATCCACAGCAAGGGCTGGACCCGCCAGCAGGTGCTGGACTACATGTTCGCCAACTCCACCGCCAGCGAAACCAGCGCGGTTTCCGAGGCCGAGCGCTACATGGCCATCCCCGGCCAGGCCCTGGCCTACAAGACCGGCGAGATGCAGATCCGCGAACTGCGCACCCGCGCCGAACAGGCCCTGGGCGAGAAGTTCGACGTGCGCGGCTTCCACGCCGAAGTGCTCAAGGACGGCGCCGTGCCGCTGAGCGTGCTCGAGCAGAAGATCGATCGCTGGATTGCCGCGCAGAAGGGCTGAGCCGGGCAACATGGGCCGCAGTCTTCGCGGATGAGGCCCCCTGGGCGCCGGATAGGCATGATCATTGCGTCGCTCAGAAAGCGGGCAAAGCGCCTGAAGCTGCTAACCCTGGTGGTCTACTTCGGCCGGTCAGCCGCGGCATGGCGTCCGCGATTGTTGTCATCTGGCTGGTGGCGCTGGGTTGGCTGGGCTGGCGGGCGATGCACCGGTTCTAACGCTATTGACGCCCACAGCGATGGGGAAGACCATCGGGCGACACGCCTCATCCGCGAGGCCCACCGGGCGTCAGGCGCCACATCCGATGACCATTCCTTCTGGCTGGGTTCTCTGGGCACTGCTGTCGGCGTGCTTCGCCGCACTCACGGCCATCTTCGCCAAGGTGGGCATTCGCGGCGTCGACTCCGACCTGGCCACGCTGATCCGCACCGTGGTCATCCTGCTGGTGCTGGCGCCGTTCGTATGGCTTACGGGCAAGTGGAGCAACCCCCTCGCGCTGTCGTCGAAAACCCTGATCTTCCTGGCCCTGTCGGCGGTGGCGACCGGGGCTTCGTGGGTTTGTTATTTCCGTGCGCTGCAGATCGGCCAGGCTGCGCAGGTAGCGCCCGTGGACAAACTCAGCGTGGTGCTGGTGGCCGTCTTTGCGTATGCGTTCCTGGGTGAGCGCCCGTCGGGCCAGGAATGGCTCGGCATCATGATGGTGGCCGGCGGCGTGCTGCTGATTGCATTGCACAAAGCCCCCACCGGCGCCTGAAGGAGCGTTCAATGAGATTGATTCAGAGCGTTAGCGCCTATCGAGGATGCCGTGGCCAACCCCAAGCCGGTCATCACCCTCGTCGCCAGCCCAACCTGCAGCGCGCCCAGGCCGGAGATTCAGCGCTATCCTCCGGTCACGCCGTGGCCGTCGGGCGATCGACAGGAGGTTTCATGAGAATGCTCGCTGCTGTTTGCGTTTTGTGCCTGCTCACCGCGAGCCCGCTGGCGGAGGCGTGCGGCACGCGCCTTCCCGAGATCCAGCAACGGATCGACGCCGAAGAGCTCGCCAAGCTCAAGACCCTCACCATCGAAGCCGCCGCGGAAGCCGACCTGGTCATCGTGGGCACCGTCACCTCGCTGGTTCGCCCCGTCCTGGGGGGCACGCAGCCCGGCACGGTGACACTGGCCGTTTCGGAGACCCTCAAGGGCACCCACGCCCCCACCCGGACCCTCCCGTGGCAAGAGGCGACCACCCTGTCCTGCGTGGAGTCCAACTCCTTTCGCAACGTTGGATTCCGCGACGGCGGCCACTTCATCGTGTACGTCAGGGAGGGCCGCGTGATGCGCTCGAAAGCGGCGGATGCGTTGGGAGAGTCTTCCCTGCTGAAGCCTTCCCAAGAGCGGGCCCTGGTGCTGTCGCAAGCCGGCGAGTAGCCGCCGGGAGCCTGTATTCCCATGATCGAGGCAAGGCCGTGAACACCAGGCATCATCGCCCTCCCCACCGCTCACGCCCCACGGATTTCGACTTCGTCGTCGCCGACGGAAAGCAATCCTACAAGTTCACCAACACGCTTCGTTGATGATGCGAATTGAAACCGGAGGGATCCATGCGTAGCCGTTGGCTGGTCGTTGCCGTGGTGCTGAGCTACCTCGTCATGCTGTTCGGCGGTGGCCTGCTGAAGCCCGGCTATTCGCACATCAGCCAGGTTGAAGTACGTGGCCTTTTGCAGCGGCTGGCGGAGTGGGCGGTGTACGGCGCGCTTTGCATCAGCGCCTGGCGCCTGCTGGGCCGGGGCAACTTCAGCGGACCCTCCTGATGGTTGGTGTGACAACTGCCGCCACCGCAGATACGGATGTAGCCCACAGTGCCGCGACTGATGGCAATGGGATCAGCCGCGCCGGCTACGCCCTGCTGCGCGGCGCGGTGCCGGCTGACTGGCTGGACGAGCTTCGTGCCACGTTCGACCGCTGTGTTCTACCTTCCGACCAATGGCCCGTACCGCGGCAGCTGAGCTGGCGCCATTCGCTGCTTGACCTTGATCCGAAGGTACAGGCGGTGTGCCGGCTGCCGGCGCTGCTGGCCGCGGTGGGCGTCTTGATCGGGGAGCGCTTCTTCCTGTCACAGGTGGAAGGCCGCGAGCCGTTGGCGGGCGGCGGCTACCAGGGCCTGCACCGCGACCTGTCGGCGCACCGGCCCGGCGACACCGTGGGCGCCCTGGTGTTCTTCGACGACTACGGCCCTGCGAATGGCGCCACCCGCATCGTGCCCGGCAGCCACCGCGCCGCGCCGGGCGAGCCGCCTTTCGACCTCACCGACGAGTCCCGCGCAGTGCAAGTGGCAGGCGCGGCCGGTGACATCCTGGTGTTCGACGCCGACCTGGCGCACGCGGGCTGCCTGAACCCTTCCGGCGCGCGGCGACGGTCCCTCCTCATCTGCTATTTTGCCGACCCGCTGCATGCCTCCCACCTTGAAACCGCCCGCCTGCGCGGCGTAAGAATGGACACCAGCGAGCGATTCGACTTCGACAACCACCTTTCGAGCTGCATACCGGCACGCTGCAGCAGCGCCTTGCCCGCTATGCGGTGGGCAACTGATAGGCCAGGCCCGCATGGCCAATTGATCACTTCGAGGATCCCATGACCAACATCAACCTCCTGGCCGGTTCCGCACTGACCGCCATTGCCGCCCTGCTGCACGTGGGCTGCATCATTTTCGGACCGTCGTGGTACCGGTTTTTTGGCGCCGGCGAGCGCATGGCGCAGATGGCGGCGGCCGGCAAGCTGGCGCCAGCCATCCTCACCGGCGGCATTGCGGCGGTGCTGATGGTGTGGTCGCTGTATGCGCTGTCGGGCGCGGGCGTCATTGCCAGGCTGCCGTTCGTGCGCACGGCGCTGTGCGCCATCACGGCCGTGTACCTGCTGCGCGGCGTGGCGGGCTTCGTGCTGGCCGCCGTGGCCCCGGGCGAGCGCAGCGTGGCGTTCTGGTGCTGGAGCTCGGCGATCTGCCTGGGCCTGGGCGCGCTGTACCTGGTGGGCACCCGGCAGGCGTGGTCGCAGTTGTCGCCCGGGGCGGCCTGAGCCCTGCGACCCAAGCGGCCCAGCAGCAAGCCGCGGCGCCGGCCCGATGCAGGCTATCGACCCGCCCACCGCCAGCCATTAAGCTTTGCCGAACACGGCCAAAAACCCCCGCTGCCAAAGCCAACCCCGGGAGCACCGCGCATGCCGATGTACATGGACATCCACAACGTGGACGGCGCCACCGCCGACGCCATCGCCACCGCGCACGATGCCGATGTCAGCATCCAGCACAAGCACGGCGCCCTCTGCCACAAATACTGGTGGAACGAAGGCAGCGGAAAACTCTTTTGCCTGTTCGAGGCGCCCAGCGCCGAAGCCGCCAACGCCGTGCACCGCGAAGCGCACGGGCTGCTGGCCGAAAACATCATTGAAGTGGACCCGGCCCTGGCCGAAGGCTTCCTGGGCGGCGGCGGCGTGAATGCCGCCGGCGCCGTGCTGGTGCGCGGCGCCGGCGGCTACGACTCGGGCGTGCGCGGCGTGCTGTTCACCGACATCGTGGGGTCCACCGAGCTCAACCAGCGGCTGGGCGACGACGCCGCGATGGAGCTGCTGGAAGCGCACGACGCCATCGTGCGCGGCTGCCTGGCCACCTGGGGCGGGCGCGAGGTGAAGCACACCGGGGACGGCATCATGGCGTCGTTCGTTTCGCCGGCATCGGCGGTGCGCTGCGGCCGTGACATCCAGATCGCGATGGGCCGGCGCCGCGAAGAAAACGCCGACGACCCCTTGGCCGTACGCATCGGCGCCGCCGCAGGCGAGCCGGTGGAACGCGACCAGGACCTGTTCGGATCCACCGTGCAGCTGGCCGCCCGGCTGTGCGCCCAAGCCGCGCCGGGCGAGGCCCTGGTGTCGAATGTGCTGGCCGAACTGTGCCTGGGCAAAGGCGTGCGCTTCGACGACTTGGGCGACGCCAGCCTGAAAGGCTTCCCCGAGCCGGTGCGGATCAAGCGGGTGCGGTTGGACTGAGACCTTGCCAGCGCTGCCGTGCCGTTGGGCGGCGGGGCTGGCTTACTCCCACAGGAGACGGCCGTGTTCATACCCAAATGGCTGCTGGTGCTGATGGGCGTGGCGTTCGCGGCCCTGGCAGTGTGGTCGGGCCTGCTGGCCAATGGCCGCAACCCCCTTTCGAAGCCAACGTGGTGCTGGACGCCGAACCCGAGCTGCCCATTGCGTTCGTGGTGACCGATGCGATGTCGGGGACGGTGTTGAACTTTCGGATGCATTTGATGCATGTGCCGAGGCCGGAGGCGGCGCCGGAGAGTGCGGGGTAAGGCTGGGCTGGAGTGGAAGCGGCGCAGCCCAACCGCTGCTACTCGAGAGGGCGCGCTGGGCGCCAGCGCCGCCAAAGCCACACAAGCACACTCGCCAAAAGCACACCCAGCACACCACCCACCAGGTCGTCGCGCACATCCGACCACAGCGGCGTGCGGCCCGGCACCCAGAACTGCACGAACTCGCTGACCAGCGCCAGTACCACCACGCCAGTGATGGGCATCGCCAACAGCGCCAGGCCTCGCAGGTGCGCGAAAGCCAGCACGAGGGCTGCGCCCACCAGCAGGAAGATCAACACGTGGGTGCTGTCCACGCCAGGTTGGATGGCCTCGACGATATTGATGAGCTCGCTGAAAAGGGGCAAACGCTGGCGCAGCTGGGCCAAACTGAGACCGGGCAGCATGGCGGCCACCGCGAGCAGGCACACGGTCAGGAAGATCGGCAGGTAGCGAAGCCACCTCACCGCTCAGGCGAACCCAGCAGCTCCCGATACACCGCCAAGGTATCCCGGATAACCACACGCTCGTCGAACTGCGCCAGCGCCTTCGTACGCGCCGCGTCGCCCAGCCGACGAGCCAAGGCCGGGTCGTCCTGCAGCCGCGCGATGGCGCTGGCCAAGGCAGGCGCATCACGGACGGCAACAAGCAAGCCATCCACCCCGTCCAATACCACTTCGCGACAGCCAGGGACATCGGTGGTGACCAACGGAAGCGCGCAGGCCGCCGCTTCGATCAGTCCCTTGGGCAAACCTTCCCGATAGCTGGGCAACACCACGATGTCTACGGTCGCAAACAAGCCCGGCATATCGTCCACGTGCCCCAGCCAGTCCACCACGCCCTCGTCCGCCTAGGCGCGCACCGTGGCCTCGGGTACCGCGGCGGGGTTGCCAGGGTCCGGGTCACCAGCCAAAAGGAAGCGAATGGCGCGGCCTTCGCCAAGCAGCTGCCGCGCGGCAGCTATGTACTCAGCGATGCCCTTGTCCCACAGCAGGCGCGCGGCCAGCAGCACGCGCAGTGGCTGTGACGGATCGCGCGCGCCGGTGCGCGCGCTGAAGCGCGAACAGTCCACGCCCGAACCGGGGATATTGTTCGATCAATGTCAACTATAGGAAACACTTTCGGGTCCCCCTTGGCGGGAGCCCGCCTTGATTTGTGAATTCGGCGGTATATGCCTCCGCCGGAGGCGGCGCCTCAAACGCCGTAGTACCCGCGATACCAAGCCACGAAATTGGCCACACCCTCTTCCACCTGCACCACCGGCCGGTAGCCGACCTGGGCGATGAGGTCGGACACATCGGCCTCGGTGTCGGGCACGTCGCCGGCCTGCAGGGGCAGCATTTCCATGACGGCTTTCTTGCCCAGGCACTGTTCCAGCACTTCGATGTAGCGCAGCAGCTCCACCGGCTGTTCGTTGCCGATGTTGAAGATGCGGTAAGGCGCCACGCCGCTGGTGGCCGGGTCGGGTGTCAAGCCGTTCCAGGCAGGGTCCTTGCCCGGAATGGTGTCCAGCGTATGCACCACGCCCTGCACGATGTCGTCCACGTAGGTGAAGCTGCGCTTGTGCTTGCCGTGGTTGAACACCTTGATCGGCTCGCCCGCCAGGATGGCCTTGGTGAACAGGAACAGCGCCATGTCCGGCCGGCCCCAGGGGCCGTACACGGTGAAGAAGCGCAGGCCCGTGCACGGAATGCCGTAAAGATGGGCGTAGCTGTGCGCCATCTGTTCGTTGGCCTTTTTGGTGGCCGCGTACAGGGTGAGCGGGTGCTCGGCGGAGGAATGTTCGGAGAACGGCATGGCCAGGTTGGCGCCGTATACCGAACTGGTGGAGGCATAGACCAGGTGCTCGACGCCGTGGTGGCGACAGCCCTCGAGCACGTGCAGGAAGCCGGTGACGTTGCTGGCCACGTATACGTGCGGGTTCTCGGCGGCGTAGCGCACGCCGGCCTGGGCGGCCAGGTTCACCACGCGCTGCGGCCTGTAGGTTGCGAACGCTGATTCCACTGACGCCCGATCGGCCAGATCGGCCGTGATGTGCGTGTAGCCCGGCAGCGCCTGCAGCCGCGCCAGACGGGCGTGCTTCAGGGTGGGGTCGTAGTAGTCGTTGAGGTTGTCGAAGCCGATGACCTCGTCACCGCGGGCCAGCAGGACCTGGGCGACGTGGGAGCCGATGAAGCCGGCGGAGCCGGTGACGAGGATGCGCATGGGTTTCAAGACCGGTACAGGACACGAGCAGTTTAGCGGCTCTGGTCAGCCCAGCGGCAGCTTGGCGGCGGCATCGAACAGCCACGCCATGTAGGCCGCCACGTCCGGTCCGCCCTCTTCCGGCGCCCACGGCGCGGGCTCACGCGGTGCGTCCGGATCGAAGGGGCCGGCCTTGGCCTCCAGAAGCACGGCGCCTGGCGACAGCGAAAGCACGGTGTTCCAGCGCCCGGCCGGTACCTCCGCAGCGACGGCCCAACCAGGCAACTCGCCTGCTGCGAACCGCACCCCCTGCACGATGCCGCCGGCATCGTCGAACACCAACAGCGCAAAGCGCCCGCGCACCGCCACCAGCAGCTTGCTGCGAGGGATCAGCGCCTGCCGGTGCGGCCGGAGGTAGCTGCCGGGTTCGACGGCATTGAAAAAACGCTGGCAGGGATCGTCGTAGGTGGCGTGCAGGTTGTAGTGCTGGCGTTGGCGCGGTGACGCAACCGCCTGCGAGGTCAGGCGATCAAGAAAATCCGGGGAGATCACCCGCACGTTGTCCGATGGATTCATGGCCAGTTCCCGTTTGATATCCGCTTCAAGCGCGCAGCCCCCTCACGACCTGGCTGGCCGCCGCCTGCGGCGAGAACCATCTTACGGCCACCTCGCGGCCTTTCTCGCCCTGGCGGCTGCGCAGCGGCGCGTCGTCCGCCAGCGCCAGCGCATGGCGACGCAAGGCCTCGGGATCATCACCGGCCACCACGAAGCCGATGTCTTCCCCGTCGATGAGCGCCTGCAGGTCGTTCCCCGGGTTGATGCGCGCCAGCACCGGCAGGCCGGCGTGCAGGTAGGTGATGAGCTTGCCCGGGATATTGTGCGTGCGGTGCCGCGGGTCCAGCGCGATCAGGCCCACGTGGCACTGCGCCAGCAGGCCAGGGATTTTGGCTGAATCCACTTCATCGATGAAGTGGACGTTGTCCAGTTCAAGCGAACTTGCCCGGGACTTCAACACAGGCAAATCGGTCCCGCGCCCGACGAACAAAAACCCGATGTCGCGCCGATCACGGAGGGAAACCGCCAGATCCAGCAAGGCATCCATACCCTGGGCGGCCCCCATGTTGCCGGTGTAAGCGAAGATCGTGCGGCCAGCCAACGGGCCGTCTGCCAGCGCGATCGAACCCGGTCCCGGGGCGGGCTTGGCCATCCAGTTATTGAGCACTTCGATGGGGGTATCCGCTGGGGCGTCCCGACGGACCAGCGGCGCGTTGGCCGGCGTCTGGACACCGATCACATCGGCCACCGTGTATTGCGCGCGCTCTACCCGCTTGAAGTAGCGATAGATCGGCCCGTCGCGCAGCACGCCCGCATCCAGCGCCCAATCGGGAAACAGGTCGCGAAGGATCAGATAGCTGCGGCAACCATGGCGCTGTTTGATGGACTGGACCAAGGGCGCCAGGAAGATGGTGGGTGAATACCAGACCACGCCGTCCCAAACCTGGTTGGCATAGGGGCTGCGTGCCAGGCCGCGAAGCAGGGCCCTGGGCAGCCACCACTCCGCCAGGGCGCGCCGAACCTTGCCCACGTCCTTGGTGCGCGGTGCCGCGACCCGAATTACGGGGGTGCCGTCCAGCACTTCAACCAGTACGGGCTTGTCCAGGCCCTCGCTGGGCACCAGCACCACGGGGGTGTGGCCCTGTTCGCGCAGCTCAAGCACGAAATCACGCATCAGCAGGGCTGCGGAAATACGGGACGGAACGTACACGTCCATCACCACCAGGATCGTCATGCCCACCGATGGCCTTCCCGGGCTCAGTACTTCTTCCAGACCACTCGGTTCACATAGTCCACGTAGCTGTGGATGATGCGAACCACCTTTTCAGAAACGTTGGGCATGCTGTAGTCGGCCACTTGGCGCAGGCCGCGTACCGCACCGGTGGGCTGGCTCTCCAGGATGGCCAAGCCCTGCATTACCCGCTCCGGGTTCATGCCGACCATCATCACGGCGCCCTCTTCCATGCCTTCCGGGCGTTCGTGGGCGTCGCGCAGGTTCAGGGCGCGGAAGTTCAGAATGGATGACTCCTCGCTGATTGTTCCACTATCCGACAGGGTCGCCTTCGCATCCACCTGAAGTCGTACATAGTCATTGAAACCAAGTGGCTTTAGCAGTCTCACCCTAGGGTCGAGAGACACGCCCATTTCATCTATTCGTCTCCTAGTTCGAGGGTGTGCGGACACAATCACCGGGCATGCATATTTGGTCGCCACGGTATTGAGAACATCCACGAGGCCTGCAAAATTTTTATCAGAGTCGATATTCTCTTCCCGGTGCGCACTGACCACAAAGTACTCCCCGACACGCAACTCCAAACGACCAAGCACATCGGAAGCAGCGATTCCTTCAGCATAGTAGGCCAAGACCTCAAGCATAGGGCTTCCGGTCTTGATAATCCGATCGGAAGGCAGGCCCTCTGCAAGTAGGTGTCCGCGCGCAATATCGCTATACGGCAGGTTTATGTCTGCCGTGTGATCAATGATTCGGCGATTAATCTCCTCAGGGACACGCATATCGAAGCAGCGATTGCCCGCTTCCATATGAAACGTAGGAATCCTGAGGCGCTTCGCCGGAATAACGGCCAAGCAACTGTTGGTGTCTCCCAACACCAATACTGCGTCCGGCTGAATCTCGGAAAGCGCTTGGGCAGCGGTGATGATTACGTTGCCAATGGTTTCCGCGCCAGTGGCGCCGGCCGCCTGAAGGAATCGATCGGGCCTCCGTATACCCAGATCGTCGAAGAAAATACCGTTAAGCTCGTAATCGTAGTTCTGCCCGGTGTGGATCAATACATGATCGCAATGGGTGTCCAATGCAGCAATGACCCGGGACAAACGGATAATTTCCGGACGCGTGCCCACAATCGTTACAACTTTCAAACGTCTCATGATCCGACCTCAACGCCATCTCGAACACGTATCTGCGCCGCGAGTTCATCGAGCATTACCGACCACCGAGGCGGCATATAACTGAAGGCTTGCCGGAACTTCGTAGAGTCCAAACTGCGATCGCAGACAAACTCGTCGTCCGGGACGATCTCAATATTTCTGACAAGCCGATCTCGAAGACCACACAATAGACTAAACTTGTCTACTGGCTCGCTACTGACGTTGAAAACTCCCTGCGCAGGCGCTCCTTTGAGCAGGCTCTCGATAATCCGCGCCATCTCCAACGTCGTGAAACCGGAGTAGATCGCCTTCCGATATCCGCGGATCACGCCTGTCTGGGCGAGAAACCACTCGATCAGACTCTTCTTCCTATTCAACTCAAGCCCGATTATGGATGTGCGAAGCGTAATAACGCCGTCTCCGCAAACCTCTCCCATATACTTGCTGCGCCCATAGAGGTCCCTGGCGTCGGCAAAATCGTTGTCTTGATAGCCACCTGTGTCTCCGGAAAAAACGCAGTCAGTACTCATATGAACCAACCGAACACCTCTTTTTATACACATTTCAGAAAGGCGATGAGGAAAAAGCGAGTTCACTTCAATGCTCTCAATGGCACTCTTAGCGTCATCGCGCTGCTTGACAATCCCTATCGCATTCACCACGGCATCTGGAGATATCTGGTCAATTGCATCTGCCACACCAATCACGTTTTTGGCATCGACCTCCGAAAGGAGGACGGGCGGCATGTGATCCGAACCCGCCCCATACGCAGCGAGCGAGTTACGAACCGTACCGTAGACCTGATGACGCCCCCGATAGCTCGCCACCAATTGATGACCTAGCATTCCGTCTGCACCTAGGACCAATATCTTCATGATCAGTCGACCGGCATTGCTGGCCGTCCCTCCACAAGCGCTTTAATGAAGTCGAGCTTCAGCAAAAGGTCCTTCATACCAGCGACGTCGAGGCGCTCGGTACTTTCGGAGGTGTAGTCAAGAGCCTCACTTATCTTGTGTTCGCCAACCTCGTAGTACTTACCATAGTTCAAATCCCGCAAGTCGGGCTGCACGCGGTAGTAGCCCCCCAAGTCCTCAGCGTGGGCCATTTCTTCGCGGCTGAGCAGAGCTTCATGTAGCTTCTCGCCGTGGCGGGTCCCGATGATGTTGATCGGGTGCTCGGGCTTTCCCAACAAGGCAAACAGCGCAACCGCAAGCACGCCCAAGGTCGCGGCCGGCGCCTTCTGCACGAAGATGTCCCCGTTGGCACCGTGTTCAAACGCATAAAGCACCAAATCGACTGCGTCATCAAGCGTCATCATGAAGCGTGTCATCGCCGCATCGGTAATGGTGAGAGGCCTGCCCCCCTGAATCTGCTCTACAAACAGCGGGATGACCGAGCCACGCGAGGCCATGACATTGCCGTATCGCGTCCCGCAGATCGTGGTGCGCGCCGGGTTAGCACTACGCGATTTCGCCACGAACACCTTCTCCATCATCGCCTTGGAAATGCCCATCGCGTTTATCGGATAGACAGCTTTGTCTGTGCTGAGGCAAATCACCTTGCGCACGCCCGCTTGGATGGCAGCCTCAAGAACATTCTCCGTACCGATGACATTGGTCTTGACCGCTTCCATCGGGTGGAATTCGCAGGATGGCACTTGCTTTAAGGCAGCGGCATGGAAGATGTAATCTACGCCGCGAGTGACATCGAGAACGGCACTAGGATCGCGCACGTCGCCAATGTGGAACTTGACCTTGCTGCTGTCATACCGCTTGCGCATATCATCCTGCTTCTTCTCGTCTCGGCTGAAGATGCGAACTTCACGCACGCCAGTCCGAAGGAACCGGCGCAAAACGGCATTGCCAAAAGAGCCGGTGCCGCCGGTGATAAGCAGAACTTTGTCGTCAAACATGCTTGTCCCCTTGAACCGTTGCAGCACGCGCCGACTCGCACGCACTATTTTGAATTGCATCTAAAAAAAGGCGGCGGTTGGCTTCAATGATGGCCGGGTCGTCCGCGATCCGTCTTGCTAAGGCGCGGGCACACGCCCGAGCAAGACCAAATTCCTGCGCGGACCATCCGGCGACCTCGTCTATTCGACGTGCGAACGAATCCAGGTCAGCAAGAGGCAGATCCCAACCCACCCCCTGTTCTTCAAGCTGCCGCCAAGGCGTCTGGTCGCTGATCAGTATGGGCAGACAAGCACGCAGCGCCTCATGGATGACGTGCCCGAAATTTTCGCCGCGGGTTGGGAATAGGAATAGGTCCTGCCGGGCGAGCGTCGCCACCACCTCCGTATGTTCGACCGCGCCTTCGTATGTGACTGCAATATGCGGCGGCAAAGCCGCAATCAGCGCTTGGCAGTGGGCCCAATACGCCGCGTCCTCGGCCGGCCCGAAGATGGAAAAATGCACGGGAGCACGAACCTGCGCAAGCACGCGTAGCGCATAGTCTAGGTTCTTCTTCGGACTAACGCGCGAGAGAAAGCAAACCCGAAGCGGACCGCCAGCGGAACTTCCTCTAGGACGTTCTTCCACTTCTGCCGTACCGTAGTCGCCGCTAATCAAGTCCGATGCGATACTTACGTGGCCGGTGACAACAATTCGACCACCAACGCTGCTCTGTGGGCCAACTGGGAATGCACGATGAATGTCCGCGGCCTCAAATTCGCTCGACGCCTGCCAGATCAGATCGTCGTATAGGCCAAACAGCCTGGCAAATCGCATAAAAGCCTGCTTCTTTAGCCGCTTGAGTTGCAACGCTCCCTCCGAGAACTCGCCGCGCGGGGCAAGTATGACCGGGCGCGAGGGCAATTGCCCAAGGCGCCGATTTATCAGCACTTGCTGTGTAAAGCGCGGGCAGAACAAACTGTTCAGGTAGACAACATCATGCGGCGTTGAACGAGCTATCTTGGAAACTTCGGACATGCCAAAGGTCGAAGGCAATACATGGCGGATATACGCCTTGCCAAGAGGAGTCCATTCGCCGTACTTGACCCCTGAGTATGGTGATGCGTCACCCATATCGCGGTCCAAAGCGACTATTCGGAACTCAACTTCGTCGCCAAGTTCCTCGACCATGTTCGCGATGGTGCGAATTGGCCCTCCAGCGCGAAACCCAGGGAGGTAGTAGCGAACGAACGTAAGAACTATTGGCCGCATAATCCCTAGGCACTCCAATCCATCGATGGCGAGTCTGCGGTATTCCTCAGGACGAGGACGCACAACGCAGCTAGCAGGTTGAGGCACGGTATCACTTGCTTATTTCTCATTCTCATGCTCCATGGTCAATAGCGGCTACGACCTCTCTAGCCCAGCTTCGGCCGTCAAAAGTGGCGCCAGCCTCTCCAACGCGGCCCGCCAGCCAACGACCGATCGGTATACCAAAACCGGTCTTTTCTCGTTCAATGACCTCGCGCGGCAACGGCCGCAGCGGCGCTTCGGCGAGCAGCCTCTTGCCGGGAAAGTGATGAAACGCCGGCATGAGTGCCTGCACGTCCGCAAGCAGCCGCGCGTCAACGAGCGGAGTGCGCAGCTCGACACTGTGATCCATGCTTGCCCAGTCGCCGTCGCGCAGCAACTGGTTGCGTAGATAGGTGGTCGACTCAATCTGGCCGAGCGCGAGTCGCGCATCAATTGGCAAAGGGCCGCTCATCTGTCGCGTCCACGCATCGGCATTGAAGCCGATCAACGCGAACTCGGCCTCTTCCTTGCCCATCAATGCGGCCAAGTCTTCCGGTCCGTGAAGGCTGCGGCGTAGCCACCAAGCGCCCGGGAGTGTAGACGCCCAGTCCGGTGCGTGTCGCCAGCGGCTCTTGCCTGATAGGCGCGCCTGTAGGCCGAATGCGACGCGCGCTGTGGCGCTTACACCGGGGATTCGCGATCCCTGCCGCCAGCGCGAAACCAGCTGCGGTAACTTACGAAAACTGTCGTATCCTTGGAATAGTTCGTCGCCACCAACACCGGATACGACCACCTTGATCCCCCGCTCGGCCACCGCCTTACTTGCGTACCAGGTGTTGATACCGTCGATGCTGGGCTGGTCCATTGCATTAAAGATGCGGGGCAGGTCGGCAAGGAACTCTTCCCTCCTGACCCGTCGCACGTGATGACGAATACCGTAGAACGCAGCGATCCGCGCGGCAACTGGTGACTCGTCTTGCGAACTGCCCAAGTACTCATCGTAGGCGATGGTGATGCCCTCGAGGTCGCGTGAACCCGCGTCCAGCATGAGCCCCGCCAGTGCGCCGGAATCAATGCCGCCGGATAGGAAAACACCAACGGGCACATCCGCCACAAGGTGATGTGCTACCGAGTCACGGAGCGCATCGCGCACCCGGTCCCGCACTTCCCCGTCGTCCGGAGGTGTAGACACGTCCGACATGCGCCAAGCGTCACCAATATCCCAATATTGCCGCGAGGACGTAATGCGCCCCTGTTCGATCCACATACAATGTCCGGACGGCAAGGCACGGATGTCGCGGTACCACGTTCGCGGCTCCGGCACGCTCCCCAATAGCCAGAAGCCCGCCTGGCCTTGGAGGTCGGGCTCCCGCGAGACCGCTCCCGTAGCGAGCAGCGCCTTCACCTGCGAGCCGAGCAATAAGCCCTGCCCAGAGTACGCGTAGTACAACGGTTTAATGCCGTAGGGATCACGTGCCGCGAACGCCCGCTGCGCCATTTGGTCCCAGATAACGAAAGCGAACATGCCGCGAAGCTTTAGCAACATTGCTTCTCCTTCCGCCGCGAACAGCGCCAGCAGTACCTCGGTATCAGAGGTGGTGCGGAACGTGTCGCCCGCAGCTTCTCGCTGGGTGCGGAGATCGCGGAAGTTGTAAATCTCGCCGTTGTAGGCGATGACGTAGCGGCCACACGTTGAATGCATGGGTTGAGCCGCGCGGGAATCGAGATCGAGAATAGCCAGGCGCCGATGACCGACGGTAACGCCTTTCCCCTGCCAGATGCCTTGCGCATCAGGTCCGCGCGGCATCATGCGCCCACAGCCAGCCTCAATTCCAACGCGCTCAAGCGAAGCATCACCGGGCCTGCTCATAAGCGACACGATAAATCCGCACATTTGGCTATGAACCCTCAAGCACGACGGGATTGCTTGCTTTTCCAATAAGGTCGCGCTTTCCCGCCGCAAGCAGCCCGTAAGCCGTCGCATAGGTCCTCGCAACATCTTGAATGTCAAAGTGCTGTTCGGCGCGCCTTCTCATTGCCATACCGGTTCTTAACCGGAGACTGCGATCCTTAATCAATCGAAGCAAGACAACGCTCAAAGTATGAACGTCACCGGGCCGGAAAAGAAAATGTATGCCCAAATCGCCCACCAGCATCGGCGTTCCACCTACCGGAGTACTCACGATTGGCAGGCCAGCCGCCATCGCCTCAAGTATAGCGTTGGAGTTCCCTTCAGCGCGCGACGGCAAAACTAGAATATCCATTTCGGCTAGCCGCGACGCGGCACTGCCGACATGACCCGCAAATTTAACCCGCGTGTCAATACCCAGATCTACACATTGCTGCTTCAATGCGTGTTCCATTGGACCTTCTCCCCAGATCGCTAGTGATGCCTCATGGGTGCCGTCGTTACAAACCACGGCCCACGCGTCCAACAGCACATCCAGTTGCTTTTCCTCACTCAATCTCCCAAGAAAAACAACCTGGCAGGCATCCACACTCAAGTCTTCTGTTGCCATGCGAACTGACATTTCGCGCAACGCGATTCCGTTTGGGGTAAGCAGCACGCGCTCGCGGGAGTACCGCACATAGTCCAGTTCAGCCAGGGACTGAGCAGACATCGCGACAATGCCATCGGATTGGAGCAGGATCGCATGGCGAAGCCAGCCGAATGCCTGCTTCCGCAGCCCTGGCAAACCCAGGTCACCGACATTAGGTAATTTCGTCAGGATTGGTTTACCGAGCAGCTTTGCCAGCAAAATCACATAGAGGCCAACCCAGCTGTGCTGATGCAGGTGAATGACGTCATAGCTGCGTCGCCGCCGCCAGAGCGCGCGAGCCACATCAATCGGTGCTCGGAAGAAGCGGCAAAGTTTCCGGCGCGGCCAAGAGATTCGAGTTACCGACACGCCTTCCACGACATCGCTGCACGGCTGACCCCGCGCAGTCCTTCCCGAGACCACTTGAACCGGGAAGCCCTCAGCAGCAAGCGCCCTCGCCAGCTCATGTGATTGCTTCTCCAACCCGCCCACCACCGGATAGGGGTACTGGGGAACAAACATAAGAACACTAAAAGGATGTGGGAGATGAGCCGCCGTTTTCAGTTGTTCCGTCGGCCTACTACTGTTGCTTTGGCGCAATGCTGACGAGGCATTTATCAAACTCAAATATAGCGCTTCGTGCCTGGCCGCAACTGACTCGATTGAATAGCTTTTACTGATCACCTGCCGCCCCACTGCACCCATCTTGGCTCCAAGCAGACCATCGCCCGCCAACATCACCAGGGCCCGCGACAATTGATCCATGTTTCCGACCTCCGCAACCAAGCCTGCATCCGTTTCCTTCACTAACTCAGTCACCCCCGACACCCGTGTGGCGACCACCGGAAGACCGCTCGCCATGGCTTCCAAGAGAGTGTTGGACAGGCCTTCACGGTGCGAGGAAGATACGTAAATATCTGCCGCACCCATCCACTGCTCGACTCTACTCTGCTGTCCTGCGAACAGAACATCGGCTTCGAATCCATTTGCCCGAACAGTTGACTCTAGCTCACCGCGCATCGGGCCGTCACCGACAAACACAAGCTTCCAATCCGCCGTAAGCAAAGGCCGCGCCTTACTCCAAGCATGTAACAGACCATCCGGGTTTTTCTCGTGCGACAACCGGCCGACATAAATAACTGCACGGTGCAGTCCGATGCCCAGCTTCTGTTTAAGCTCGTAGCGCTCCCGCTCACTCTGCGGACGAAACTTTGCCGTATCAACGCCGTTAGCCAAATGGTGGATACGCTCAGGCGGGATACCAAAGGCTAGCGCTTCACCAGTAGTTTCCCGTGACAAAGCGACGACGGCCGTGACGCGCCGGAGAAGGGCCGCGGAGAGGGAAGGAAACCGACCCGCAGCAGTAGCTCGGGCCACCCCCTGACCACCACTACTGGTTAGTTTCAGAACGACCGGCCGATGCAATAACCTCCCAAGTGCGACTGCTAGAGATGCATGGAGACCGTATTGATGCACGTGCCAGACATCGAAGCGGCGGCCTTGGGTCAGCAAGAACAGCGTCAGACTAATCAGTGCGGTGGGCATATGCAGCCGCGGCAGATAGGCGCACCACAGACGCCGCACGCTAACACCTTCAAGGAACTCAGCTGCGGGCCACGCCTTATCACGTCGTTCCGCGATCACCGTGACGCAGTGCCCACGCGCAGCCAGCGCCGCCGACAAACGTTCCGCCGCCCGCTCATAGCCGCCCACGATTGGGCGGTACTGGGGCGAGAGCATCAGGATGCGTAATGGACATGATAAAACCGTCTCAACGCCTGCCTGCATCGATCAGATCGCCTTCCAGAGATAGAACGCCGCGAACAGTGATCCTGCACCCGCAATCCAGAATACCAAAACCTGTCTGCGATCGCGACGAACCGCGAAAATCCACCCCGCCATAGCGATGGTCGCCATCACCGGCATGTCAGGGATTCGCCATCTGGTGGTATCTCCCACTTGCCATGAAATCGCCGCCATGGACACCACAAAGAGCAGTAACACACCCCATGGCGTCGTCACAACGCGCGAACCACGCAGTCGGGCCACCAATCCTTTGACGCGAGATACGCCCGGTGGAGGTTTCAACAACCAGAACACACCCAGCACGAAAAACGGCACCACAAAAAAAATCCAGGGTAAAGCCAAAGCACCACGCAACCAAGCCGAATCTAACTGTTCCCAACTCTGTGGATTGAGACCCGCCGTCTCGCTGAAAAGATAGAGCAGTGGAAATAGTGTTCGATTGATTAGCGAGGTTTCGCGAGTCACCGCCATGGTCTCAACCATTTCCTTGGAACCCACCACGCGATGCTCGGTGTAAACCCCGAGTTCCCTCATAATCTCAGGATTACTAGCAACAACGAGCAATCCTACTGCCAAGACCACACCAATAATCAAAGATAGCATACGCCCACCCCGCCCTTCGCGACCGAACAGTTTGAGTGTCGGAACCGCAACCAGAAGCGCCATGTTTTGCATTACCAGAGGTGATCGGAAGAGCAATAGTGCCAGTGTCGCTGCGCAAATTAGAAACCAAGGCAATACTGTGTTGCGGCGCCATTGCTGCACCAACCCTAAGAGGAAAAGGCTTTGCAGCAGAGTAATCGTCAAGTCCTTCAGTAAGAAGAAGCAGTAATACCAAAGGGGCGTCAGGCATAAAATACTGATCAGCACTACACGCCCAAACTCGCGCGACTCTGCCAATGCCGCAATGCGATACCACGCTAGCGCCAGCAATATCAGAAGACACAAATTAAACAGCTTGTAGGCCAACAAGTCAGGCCCGCTAAAGATGCTAATTATCGAAAGAAGAAAGGGGTAGCCCGGCTGCTCCATAAGGCCAGTGAAGCGGGTAAGGTCAAAAGCTTCCTCTACCGAATTGATTGTCGTGTTGGCAAGATAGAAATAGTTTTCGTCATCCCCGGAACCTGAAAATGGCAGCCACATATTGACCAAGGCGGTCAGGGGCGCAAGAGTGGCCCATGCCACCAGGATAATGCGAAATAGATAACGGCGATCACGTCCGTCGGCCACAAGCACCGCGAAACACAACGTCAACGGAATGTACAACGACACCATGATTAGAAAGGCGGACATTTGCTATCGCAAGTCCCTGATGGCCACGACATCCAAAGCGGTGGTGCGCAGTTCAGCTTCACCTAACTCCCTAAACCCAGCCGTCAGTTGAGAGAGCTGGATAGGTAGCTGATCACGCAGGCTGCGTTTCTGTGCCCGAATTCTCATCCCTAACGCCGCCATTTTCTCCAGATGATGGCACGCACGCCAGCGGTTGATCGCTCCTGGGATGAAGCGCATCGTGAGCCAGTAACCTAAATGGGACCATTCCAGCATTTCAATGTAGTTGGACTCGCGCCGGCCGTGATCGGCCAGATCAATGCGGTGGCTATGCCAGCCGTTTGAGGTAGTAAGCCGCCCCATGGCATTCCAGAATGCATCGATATGCCAAATGTGCTCAATGGCTGCCTGGCTATATATGAGGTCAAAGGCATGCCCCGCGGGGGCCATGGAAGCCTCAAGCTCCACCAGCGGCTCGACACGATAGGAAATGTTAGGAAACGCACGGCCCTCAGCCACGTCACGCAATCGCTGCTGTATACGGGACATATCCGCCCCTGTGAATGTCTCGATCGGTTTTGCGAGCAAGGCCTGTGCAAGTTCCACCCAAAAGCCATCCGTTTCAGGTTTCACATTCTTGAATACATCCCAACAAACGATTTCTATAAGATTGTTCTCGTTACCGGAACTGAGTAGCGCCCACCAGAGCAACGCCGTGCCGAGATTTCTTCCCGGACCGATTTCCAGGATGCGATCAGCCGCTTTAAACCCCGCCGCATCCAACTCCGCACGGTGATGGGAAAACACGCTCCAGGCATAATCGGCATCACCGCGCCCAAAGCGCGCGGCAAGCGCATCGGTTGGGAACAGCAAGCGCCGGCCTATGGGGGTCAGGCAAAGCAGGTTCCGGGAGAAGCGCCACAAGAAGCGTATGGGTCTCTTCGTGTTCATATTGATTGAAGTTTCCTTGACGAGACGCGCCGGGCATGAAAGATGGGATTCAGCCAGCCTATTTCTGGCGGGAACCCTTCCAATGCACCACTCCCTCCCGACAGCATCCGACTAAAATGCAAATCGCTTCCTTTGGTCGCGCACCACAGCATGATCCGTGTCTATCACTGGGCTGTATTCCTGATGATCTCTTCATATAACGCTACGTAGCGACTTGCAACGAACTCGATTCCGTATTGTGCGCGGACGCGGCCAAAGGCAGCAATCCGCATAGCATGGACATGAGCTGCATCGTTAGCCATACGCCGAATTGCCTCAAACAGTTGCGCTTCATCACCTACCGGTACCAACACACCCGCTGCACCATCGGCTAGGACTTCGCGGTTGGGCGGAATGTCGTTGGCAATGCAGGGCAATCCTTGTGCCATCGCCTCAAGCAGCGCGTTGGAAAGCCCCTCACGCCGCGACGGCAACACAAAGCAATCCGCCCAGCGCAACCAACGTTCCGGGTCTTGCAGGCCGGGCAACTGGATGCGGTCGCGATGGCGGCATTTGGAAACGAGGTCGGCCGTTCCCTGGTAAAGATCGCCGTCCCCCACCAGGGCCAGCTCGACTTCGGGCGACTGGGCCGCCAGTCGGTCGAAGGCGCGTATCAAAGCGCCCACATCGCGCTGAGCAGTCACGGACAATCGCCCCAAGTACAGAAACCGTCTTGCAGCGCCTGACTTTGGGGAATGACGGTTCAGTACGGGCAAATCTACGCCATTGGGTATGCAAGTGATTCGTTCAGGCGGCACATGCCATTCAAGAAGAGTGTCGGCGACCGCCTGCGTGGTGGCAACCCAGCGGTCTAGGCGCTTGATCATGACACTACCTAGCCAGCGACCTCCCGAGCCGATCGCAGTTAGTTCGCTAAGATCTGATTTGACTCCTGCCATGGCCACCTTGCACAGCGTTGGCACCTGCCGTCGCTTGGCCGCCTGCATTGCAAAAGCAGTCATCGGCGAGGCAATGTGCGTATGCACCACATCCACGCCTTGCAGATGCCGGTTCATCGCACGAATCACCTGGGCGCGGATCAGCAATAGATTCAATGGCCCCAGCCCGCGTACCCGCGGGAACCGTTTGCACAGATCAAACAACGGGAAGCGGTGAATCGCCACGCCCGCGTCTTCTTCATACGCCGGGGTCCCGGCAACAAACTGCGGCGTCAACACCGCTACCCTCACTCCCTTCTGCACCAGCGCCTTGGAGAGTTTCTCCGCCTGTCGTTCCGCACCGCCGACTATGGGCCGAAACTGAGGGCAGAACATCAGAACAGAGCGGGTCATGCCTGCACTGCCATGGTATGACGACGCCAGGCGCCATACATCAAGAGCGCCCAAAGCCGAGAACTGTGATCAACACCGTGATTCAGGAACTCGTCCAACGTGTGGTCAATCACGGATCGGTCCAGCGGCTCCATCGCCTGAGCACTGCGCAGGGTGTCCTCCAGCAGGGGACGCAGCGGCCCGCGCAGCCATCCGGCGACCGGAATGCCAAAGCCCATCTTTCGGCGATGAACGAACTCACGAGGGAAATAACGCTCGGTTAGCTTCTTGAGCAAATACTTGCCGGCGCCATTGTTCACTTTATAGCGCACCGGAAGCGCCGCGCAGTACTCAATAACCTCATGGTCAAGAAGCGGGGAACGAGTTTCCAGGCCACAGTGCATGGAAGCGATGTCCATCTTGACCAGTAAGTCCCCCGGCAAATAGGTGCGGTTGTCATACCAGAGCATGCGGTCGACCGGACTATCGGCATGCGCCATGGCACCTTTCAGCCATGTGGTGCGCCATCGCGGCAACAAGTCTGCCCCGCCCTTCATCCGCAGCAAACGCGAACGGATGCGGTCATCCCAGAACCCGCTGTACATATTGACGGAGCGTAGTTCGGGCCATCCAAACTCGGTTACCAGCTTGCGGATGACCCGCGCCGGAATGCTGGTTACAGCGGCAAGGCGGGTGGCCAGCGCGGTGAGTTGCGACGCCGAAAAGACATCCGGTATAGCTGCCGCCATGCGCATTTTCGCTGGCGACAGCAAATAGCGCGAGTAACCACCGAGTAGCTCATCCCCTCCATCGCCGTTCATCGCGACCGTCACATGGCGGCGCGCTGCCTGGCAGACAAAGAAGGAGGGGACGGCCGAGGAATCACCAAAGGGCTCGCCATAATGCTGCGCCATCCGCGGCAACAAATGCGCCACATCGTCCTCAACAATTTCCGGATGATGAGCGGTACCGCAGATATCGGCGGCTTGTTGTGCGAAGGGCAACTCGTTGAATGCCTCCTCCCGAAAGCCGATGCTGAAGGTACGCACCGGCTGGCCGCTCAGCTTGGCCATCAGCGCGACGACGATGCTGCTGTCCACCCCGCCGCTGAGCAGCGCGCCAAGCGGCACATCGGTAATCATGCGCAGCCGCACCGCCTCGGTCAGTTTCTCTTCCAGGCCATCGAGAGCGTCCTGCTCGGAAATACGCACCTTGTTGGTGTAATCCACATTCCAGTACTGCTCGATTCTGAAGCCATCACGATCCAGCAACCCATAGTGGGCGGGGGGCAGCTTGCGGATTTGTTGATAGATGGTCCATGGGGCCGGGATGTACTGGCACTGCAGGTACAGTTCCAGCGCTTCAATGTCCATGTCGCGCGAGACGTCCGGATGCCGGGCAAGCGGGTCGATTTCTGAGCAAAAAACAATTCCGCCATCAACCAGGGCGTAATTGAGCGGTTTCTTGCCCACCCGGTCACGGGCGAAGAACACCCGCTTACGTGACTCGTCCCATAAGGCAAATGCGAACATGCCGCGCAACTTTTGCAGGCAATGCACCCCGTGGCGCCGGTAAAGGGCGAGGATAACCTCGGTATCGGATTGGGAACGGAATCGGTCACCGGCCGCTTCGCACTCCCGGCGCAAGGCCTGGAAGTTGTAGATCTCGCCGTTGAAGACGATGCAATTGCCGGTTTCGGGGTCCAGCATCGGCTGATGACCCAGCGGACTGAGATCAATAATGCTCAACCGGGCATGGCCGAGAACGCATTCGCCCTTGGGTGACGGCCAAAGTCCACGATCGTCCGGCCCCCGATGGCGAATCCGCCGCACCATCTCCGCAACCGTTGCGGCTTCAGGTGGCCGCTGAAAACTAATATGTCCTGCAATGCCACACATGCTTATCGACCCGCCTTGGGTTTTCCTGCCGACACAATAACAGCTATCGGGAAGGCGCCTGATTTTTCGAAACGATCAAACTCCAGCCAAAATAACTGCGCGCGCAAGGCCAACATGTATTTAGCTTGTTCGCCAAACCGACTGTGTAATGTGTGTCTGGCACTCAGCACCCACGCACTGTCTAAAATATAAACTCGATGAAAGCATACGTAGCGCGCACATCAGGCTTTTGCACTAACAAATACGCGACGCAAACCGGCAAACGTGCGTCGGCACCAGTCCGGCGCAATCACCACAAAAACAATCCCTGCAACCAGAAGACCCACAGGGAACTTGAGCACCAGACTCCACACCGGCTGGCCGGCCCATTCCGGCGCCATTACGACGCCTGCACCAACAGTAATCGCCAAGGCGATAGTCAGCCGAAAAACAGGAACTGGTAGTGGCAGAAGCCGATGTGAAACCGCAAGAACGCCGAGGGCGGTCAAACTAAAACTTATGCACTGGGAGATGGCAGCGCCAAGAGCACCGAGATAAGGTATCAGGACTAAATAGAGACATGCACTGAGTAACGCCCCCGCACTCCACATGTAGGCTGCGAAACGCATCTTGGCCGTTAAGAACAGTGCGGTGTTTGCCAAGGACGCGAGCCCGTAGAAGAACACCCCGCCCGCAAGCCAGGGTATGTACTGCGCGCCGGGGTGAAATGCCGGCGCAGCCAAAATTCGCAACACGTCGCCGCCTGCCGCCGCGACGGCCAGCCAAACAATAGCCAGTCCAGTTACCAGGCGTGTCCACATTCGTCCTAGAGACGGAAGCGACTCCGCCCCCTGCTCCCCATAGAGACGACTGGCTTCCGGAAACCACGTCAACGTCAGACTGCTGTTGAGCATGAGCCCAAGCATTGCGACAGTAGCTGCGACGGAGTAAACACCGACTTCACCTGCATCCATATAGTACGAAAGAAACCAGCGGTCGGAAGAGGAAATGACCCAGTACATGGGTGCGGTGATGCTGCCGGCCACACCGAGTGAGACGACAGCGCGTTTGGTGTTCCGTGGCAAGTGCGAAGGCTTGAAAAATGATCTCGATGGCAGGCCCAGGACGAGCAGGGTTGTGATGGATGCCGCGATTGCCCCAAAGAGCAGCACCCATACATCCGTCCGCCAAAGGAAAACCAGTCCAATGCTGACTATCGCCGAGACCACGGACGCCAGAAAGAGGGCGGCCGCAATACGTCGGTAGTTGCCGAGCAACCGGATGCGCGTGGTCGTCATGGCGACCGCAACCGACAAACCTATCGCGAGCACAGAATATGCGGCGATACTGTGGTGATCGTCCAGCCAACGCCCCCCAAGCCAATACCATCCTCCGGCAGTGAGCAATGCAACGACGATGGCACCTGACGCTGCAAACCGCCAGCAAAAGCGTTCAACAGCAGCGCGCTGACTTTCCTTCTCCTGCAAATAGAAACGGGCATAGGCCATATCGATGCCCAGAAGCGCTAAAACTGAAGCGAGCGCGATCACTGTGCCGACGAGCGCTGCCACACCATAAGCGGCCGGGCCCAACAAGCGGGTCAAGATTGGCACGGTCAACAACGCAAGTAGTCTGGCCGCGACGCCAGCGACGGTAATGACACCGGTACCGCCGATGACTTGCTTCGCGAGTGACGTTTCTGAGCTTGTCACTGATGTGCCTTCTCAAGGACGCACATAACACTCATGCGCCACAGAGGCCAACGGCCGAGCCAGTCGTGTCGACGATAAAGAGAGTAAAGCGTGGGGGATAATATGATGCGCCCTATTAGCCGCGCCCAGAGCGAGTCGGCCCTCCCCACACCAGCGATTTTGTGACGCAGAAACGTTCTGTAGTCGTACATAGTGGCTGGCTCGTATCTCACATCAATGATCCGACAGCCGAAGAACTCTGCCAGCCAATGGAATTGCTCGCTCGTCCACCGTGAAAGATGATGCGGTGGACAGTCAAGCGGTTCAAATTTTTCACGAGAAAAACGCAGGCGGTTCGGGACGGTCAAAATCAGCTTGCCACCGGGCTTGCAACACGCAAGCGCACTGAGAACGAACGGCTGCACCTCGGCAATGTGTTCGATAACCTGAAACGCGGTAACAACGTCGAAGCGCCCGACGTTGCTGGCGGCGTAATCGGCCAAATTAATGCAGTGGGCGGATAGTCCTTGGCTGCGCGCTGCGCTGACGGCGGCCGGGTTAGTGTCAATTCCTATTGCTTCGCAAACCTTCGCACCGATTATTTTTAAAAAATTCCCGGAGCCACAGGCGATGTCAAGCACTACGTCGCCCGGTCTGATGACTTTCGCAGCCTCCTGAAAGTCCCATTTATCCTGAATGTAATAGCTGGCAGAAGTGGTCGTGAGTTCGCGATAGAAATCATCATCACCAGGACAGGCTGGCGCAAAGTACTGCAAGCCGCACTTCAGACATTCATGCAGCGCCGTCTCCGCGCTCGGGGTATGCCGATCCACGATCTCATTACTGAACCTAGCACTCCAGCCGGTTGCGAGCGCTTGCCAAATGTCATCGAAACGGATTCTTTCAATTTCTTCCGCTACAGTTGCCGTACACAGGGGGCATCGTTGCTTCATGGTTGCGCTTATGGAATCAGACACTATTCTCTCCGTCTCTTCACAACTGCGAACTTCGGTCATTTTTGTCCAAGAAAATTGGAACAAAACCGGCTAAGTCATGTTTCGACGACTTGATAATGATCCCGATACCACCGCACGAAATTCCTCATCCCTTCTTCCACCCACACGATAGGCCGGTAGCCAACGCTCTCGATCAGGACCGACAAATCCGCCTCGGTATCCGGCACATCCCCCGCCTGCAGCGGCAACATCTCCATCGCGGCCTTCTTGCCCAAGCGGTGCGCCAGCACCTCGATGTAGCGCAGCAGCTCCACCGGCCGTTCACTCCCGATATTGAAGATTCGGTACTGGGCATTGCTGGTCGCCGGATCCGACGCCATTCCCTCCCATTCGGAATTCGCCGTCGCTGGCTGGTCCAGCGTGCGGATCACGCCTTCCACGATGTCATCCACGTAAGTGAAGCTGCGCTTGTGCTTGCCATGGTTGAACACCTTAATGGGCTGCCCGCCAGGATCGCCTTGGTGAACAGGAACAGCGCCATGTCTGGGCGGCCCCATACGCCATAATCCGTGAAGAACCGCAGCCCGGTACACGGAATGCCGTAGAGGTTCGCGTAGCTGTGCGCTATCCTCTTCCGCGTTTTTTTCTTGGCTGCATGAAGCGTCAGCGGTTGCTCGGGCGGCTGGTGCTCGGGGAATGGCATCTTGAGATTGGTGCCGTACACCGAACTGGTGGACGCGAACACTAGGTGCTCCACGCCATGGTGGCGGCAGCCCTCCAATATGTGCAGGAAGCCGGTGACGTTGCTGCTGACGTACACGTGCGGGTTTTCGGCCGCATAGCGAGCCCGCCTGCGCAGCCAAGTTCACCACGCGCTGCGGCTTGTGCGCGGCGAACGCCGCTTCCACCGCAACGCAGTCGGCCAGGTCGGCTTCGATATGGGTGTTGTTCGGGTCGTCCATGAAGCGGTCCAGGCGCGCCTTCTTCAGGTTAACGTCGTAGTAATCGCTCATGTTGTCGAAGCCCACCACTTCGTCGCCCCGCTCAAGCAGGCGGATGGCGAGGTGGGAGCCGATGAACCCAGCGGTGCCGGTGACCAAGACTTTCATTCGTGATTCCGATAACTGGGACAGGGTTCTGACCCCTCCCGAAAAAGTGGGCTAAAGGCGGGCGTCTGCGCTGGCAGGGGGAAGCACGTGCTTTACGTCATAAACCACGGACTTGGCTTTGGCAAAGCCGCGGATACCCTCGGCGCCCAGCGCCCGGAACTGTTCGTGGGCCACGGCCAGGATGACCGCGTCGTAGGCGCCCTGCGCCGGCGCCGCAACAGGATCAAGGCCGTACTCATGCTTGGCTTCCGCCACGTCCACCCACGGGTCATGCACGTCCACCTGCACGTTGTAGCCGCGCAGGGTTTCGATGATGTCCACCACGCGGGTGTTGCGCAGGTCGGGGCAGTTTTCCTTGAACGCCAAGCCCAGCACCAGCACCTTCGCGCCCACCGGGTTGATCCCCTTGCGCACCATCAGCTTGATCACCTGGTCGGCCACGTAGGGCCCCATGCTGTCGTTGGTGCGCCGCCCCGCCAATATCACCTGCGGGTGGTGCCCCACCTGCTGCGCCTTGTGCGTGAGGTAGTACGGGTCCACGCCAATGCAGTGCCCGCCCACCAGCCCGGGCCGGAACGGCAGGAAGTTCCACTTCGTGCCGGCGGCTTCCAGCACGTCCAGGGTGTCGATGCCCAGCTTGTTGAACAGGATGGCCAGGTCGTTCACCAGGGCGATGTTCAGATCGCGCTGGGTGTTTTCGATCACCTTGGCGGCTTCGGCCACCTTGATGCTGGGCGCCTTGTGGGTGCCGGCGGTGATGATGCGGCCGTACAGGGCGTCCACGTAGTCGGCCACGGCGGGCGTGCTGCCGCTGGTGACCTTCTTGATGTTGGCCAGGCGGTGGGCCTTGTCGCCGGGATTGATGCGTTCGGGGCTGTAGCCGCAATGAAAGTCCTGGTTGAACACCAGGCCGCTCACGCGTTCCAGGATGGGCACGCAGTCTTCTTCGGTGCAGCCGGGGTAAACGGTGCTTTCGTACACCACCACGTCGCCCTGCTTGAGCACGCTGCCGATGGCTTCGCTGGCTTTGATCAGCGGGGTGAGGTCGGGCCGCTTGGCCGAATCAATGGGCGTGGGCACGGTAACGATGTAGACGTTGCAGGCGGCGATGTCGGCCAGGGTGCTGGTGTAGGTGAGCTTCGGGGCGCTGGCCAATTCTTCGGCGCTGCATTCCAGGGTGCTGTCGTGGCTTTGGCGCAGTTCGCTGATGCGGGCGCTGCGGATGTCGTAGCCCACGGTGGTGAACTGTTTGCCGAACTCCACCGCCAGCGGCAGGCCCACGTAGCCCAGGCCGATGATGGCGATGCGGGTGTCTTCCAGGGTCGGCATGCTTTGTCTCAAGTCCGTTGCATTTGTGTGTGCGTTCGATGGGAACGCGGTGGGCTCAGCAGGGCGGCCAGCAGGCCGGCGCAGGCGATAAGCGCGGTGGTGCGCAGCGGGTAGTCGGCCAGTGAATGCAGGGCCAGCCCCAGCAGGCCGATGATGGCGCCGCGGGCCAGCAGCTGTTCGCGGGCGCTGGCGTCGCGGCGGCGCCAGGCGCGCCAGCTGCCCAGCACGAAGGCGCCGGCCAGCGGCAGGGCCAAGGCCAGCGCCAGCCAGCCGCCTTCCAGCCACAGCTCGGCGTAATCGTTGTGGGCGTGGTTGATGTAGGCGTACCCCGGCGAATCCACGTCGTAGGCTTCAAAGGCTCGGCGGAACCCGCCCAGCCCGGTGCCCAGCGGCGCGTGGTCGTGCGCGGCTTGCACGGTGAGCGGGGCGTACTGGAAGCGCGCGTCGTCCATCGGGTCGTTCTGGAAGCGCTGCAGGATGCCGAACAGCGCGAACTGCACGCTCAGCAGCAGGCCCACCGCCACGATGACGGCGATGATGCGGCGCGTGCCGCCGCGCTGGCGGCGCAGTGCCAGCACCGCCGGCACGCTGAGCGCAATGGCCACCATGCCCAGCAGCAGGCCGCCGCGCGACCGCGCCATGGCCAGGCCGAGGATCAGCAGCGCCGCCAGGCCCACGCCGGCCAGCAGCCACAGCAGCGCGGCGTGGCTGTTGTCGCGGCGCGCGCTCCACCAGGCGGCGGTGCCAATCAGCACGAAGGGCAAGGCCAGCGCCAGCTGGCTGGCGAAGTGGTTGCGGTTGGCGAAGAAGCCCACCGCTTCGGTCGGGTTGGTGATGGTGTAAAAGCGCAGCGCGGTTTCGGGGCCGCCGGCCAGTTGGGCAATGCCCAGCACGGTGCCGGCCACGGCCACGGCCAGCAGCACGGCCACCAGCCGCAGGCGCTGGCGCACGTCGAACTGCAGCGCCGCCAGAAACAGCGCCACCGCCGGCAGCAGCCAGGCCAGGGACGTTTGCGTGCCGTACGGAACCAGGCTTAGCCGGTGCGTGGGTTCAATGCCGGCCGTGGCCAGCTGCGCGGCGATTTCAACGCGCGCGGGGGATGAAAGCCAAAGCGCGTCGGGCACCGGCAGCAGCTGCAGCAGCGGCAGGGCCAAAGGCAGCAGCGCCAGCCAGGCGGCGCGCGGCAGTGCGGCTTCGATGTCGGTTTCGCTGCGCCACAGCGTGGTGATGATCAGCAGCGCCGCCAGTGCCTGGCACAGCGCATCGCCCAGCGTGCCCTGCCCCCCGCCCAGCACCAGGCACAGCAGCAGCAGCGTGGCGGCCAGGGGCCACTGCAGGCTTGCGATTGCGGTGCGCGTGGCGGCCTGCGGCATCGTTGAATTCCCGTGGCGAGGGACACTTCCTGTGGCCCGTCAACTGCGGGTGATGATAGCCGACTATCCCGCTAAACCACCGTGCGCGGCGTCCGCAAATCGTCGTGGCAATGGTCAATGAAAAGGCCGCCCGGAGGCGGCCTGTTCGTTGCGTACTTGGACCCGGGCGTTACGGGCTGGCGGGCGTCGGCACGATGCCGCCTCTGAAACTCAAATCGTTGGTGGCGATATCAACAGCGATCAGCAGACCAAAGGTGCCGAACGTGAGGATAGGGCCCCAGCCAACCGGCGAGCCGCCGCCCAAGGCCTCCGCGTAGCTGGGGCCGATGCTCTGCACGCTGGCCACCGTTCCGGCGCAGGTGGAAAGGGCCGGCACTTCCAGCAGCGAACCGGACTCCAGCGGCAGGACGCAGCCGTCGGTGAAGGTGATTTCGGCGCTGCCGCCTTCCATCACCATCACGCGGTCGCCGGCCAGCAGCGGCTGGGCTTCGCTGGCGGTGATGAACTCGTCGCCCTGGTTGACCAGCACGGTGCCCTGCTGCGCGCTGAGCGTAGCGGCGGGTTCGGCGGTTTCCGCGGCAAACGCGGGCGCGGCGAACAAGGCGGACAGGAGGAGTGCGGTACGGATCATGGCGGTGTTTCCTTTGTGAACTACTGGTATTACGAAGTACGGAATGAGCTTAGGCCACCCCGGAAGGTATGGCAACGTTTATCGGCCGGTTGGCGACCCATGCAGATTGCCCGATAAATGTTTCGGATCAGTTACTTACCCGCACGCGGGTGATCTTCATGGCGTCGAACCAGGCGCGGCCGCCGATACGCTGTTCAGCGGGGATACGGGCAGGCAATCGCAGCACCAGCCATTGGGCGGCGCAGTCTTGGGCCGGCACTTCGAACGCGGCCTCGAATTGGCGCCACGGGCCGTTGCCGCGCAATGGCGCGGTTTCGCCCAGCGCGGCGCCACCGCTGGCGCAGGTGACCGTCCACACCAGGCCGCGTTCGGTGCGCAGGTTGTCGGGCTTGGCCTGGCCCGACAGCGTGTAGCGGCCGGGGGCCAGGGCCAGCAGCTGGCTCACGTTGGCAAAGGGCACGCGGCGGTCTTCGAACGCCACGCGCAGGGCCAGCCGGCCCTGGGCGCCGTCGGTGGGCAGGCGGTCGATGCGGGCGCCGGCCACGCGGGCCAGGCGCCAGTGGAAGGCGCCCTGCCCCGGCTCCCATTCGAAGCTGCCGTTGTAAAGATTGCCCAGCCCCTGCAGGCGCTCGGGCGGCAGCTGGCTTACCCAAATCAGGTAGGCCTGGCCCCACTCCCCGTCGCGGCCCAGGCGGTCCAGCCACACGGAAAGCTCGGCCGGGGCCAGCCCGCCGGGCGCTTTGCGCAGGCGGTCGAACAGCGGCGCCACGGCCTGTCGGTCCGGCGCCTTGGCGGCCACCAGCGCCAACAGGCGGCCGCGCCAGGGCGGCGCACTGGCCAGGCGGTCGGCCAGGGCTTCGTGCGCGCGCGGCTCGCTGGCCAGGGACAGCAGCATGGGCTCGAGGGTGACGAACAGCGCCGGGTTCACCCGCAGCATCAGGTCCAGGTTGCGCATGGCCGCCGGCAGGTCGCCTTCGGCCAGGTGGTAGTCCAGCATCCAGGCCTGGCTGAGCGCGTCGCGCGGCGCGCGCTGGGCGGCCACGGCATACAGGCGGGCCGCTTCGGCGCGGTTGCCACGGGCTTCAGCCAGGCCGGCCAGCACGCGGTAGCTGCGGCCGTCCAGCGGGTTGGCGCGCAGGGCGCGGCGGGCCAGTTCGGCCGCGGCCTCTTGCTGCGCCGGGTCGGCCGCCAAGCGCCGCGCCTGTTGGTACAGGGCCTCGGGGTGGTCGCTGCGCCAGGCCAGGGCGCGGGCCGGGTCGGAAAGGGCGTAGTGGTCGGCCATGCCCGCGGTGATGGCGCCGCCGGCCAGCCACGCCAGCGCACCGGTGGCTACGGCCAGCAGCAGGTAACGCCCGCGGCGGCGCAGCGGCGAACTACTCATGCAGCAACCGGCTGATCTTGAGCTCGCCGTTTTCGCGGCGCAGGGTGAAGCGGATGGTGCCGCGGGTGGTGTTGCCGGGCAGCACGCGGCCTTCTTTCACCCAGGTTTCGTAGGTGGCCAGCACCACCACTTCGCTTTCGCGCTCCACCCAGCCGCTGGGCCACAGCGTAAGCCGGCGTTGGCGCGATTTCGAAAACAGCGACTGGTAGTCGTCGGCAATGGCGTCGCGGCCACCGCGGTTGTTGACGGCGTCGCGGGTGAACAGGCCCATCAGCCGTTGGATGTCGCCGGCGATGTAGGCGTCGGTGAATCGCGACAGCAGCGCGCGGGCGCTGTCTTGCGGGATGAGGTTGGTTTGCGGCGAAAATGCCGTGGCTTCGGTGGCCGGATCGGGCTTGGCG
>QBLY01000023.1 GCA_003241895.1 Lysobacteraceae bacterium | reverse complement strand
GGGCGAGAAAACGCAGGGAAAGGGGATTCATGGGTCGGCATTATGCCGCAGCCGCGTCCGCCCCACGCGGCCCGGCCAGCGGTATCTATCGCTTCATCCGCATGAAGGGATTGACATGCGTCGGAAACCGGGGCAGTCTTGGCCTCGCAACACCCATCGAGACCGGCTGAGGGGATAGGCCCGAAGACGCCGGGGCAACCCATGCAGGAGCAATCCTGCATGAAGGTGCCAATTCCTGCGGGGACATCTGTCCGCCGAGAGATGGGTCGTATCGCTTCCCGAAACACCGGGGGCATTCGACGCCGGCTTTTGACCGCAGGAACCTCGCTGGGCCCAACGCCCACCAGGAGCCGTGCGATGAGCCTCACCCCTTCCCCCGCCCATGAAGCCCTTGCTGCCAACGCGGCCGACGCCTGCGCTTACGACGCCGGCGCGTCGATGCCGGCGCGGCACGCGCGGCGCTTCGTGCTGGACCTGCAGCTGCCGCTGCGGCATGCCGGCATCCGCAGCGTCGTGGTGCGCGGGGAGTGGCTGGGTCCGGTGGACGCGCCGCTGGTGGTGGTCGCGGGCGGCATCTCCGCCAACCGCCACGTCGCCGCCGGCCCGGGCAACGCCGAGGCGGGCTGGTGGGAAGCCCAGGTGGGCCCGGGCCGCGCCATCGACACCCGCCGCCTGCGCGTACTGGCCATCGATTGGCTGGGCGCCGACGGCGGCCTGGACGCCCCGATCGACAGTGCCGACCAGGCCGACGTGCTGGCTTGCGTGCTCGATCGCCTCGGTGTGGATCGCGTCGCCGCTTTCGTGGGGGCGTCCTACGGGGCCATGGTGGGCCTGCAGTTCGCCGCCCGCCACGGCGCGCGCCTGGACCGCCTGGTCGCGATCTCCGGCGCCCACCGGCCGCACCCCTACGCCAGCGCCTGGCGCGCACTCCAGCGGCAGTGCGTGGCGCTGGGCCGCAGCGAGGGCGGCGTCAGCCAGGGCCTGGCGTTGGCGCGCCAGTGGGCGATGCTGAGCTACCGCACTCCGGAGGAGTTCGCCGACCGTTTCGATGCGCCCGCCGTGCTTGACGGCGGCGTCGCCCGCTGCGCCGCGCAGGACTACCTGGAAAGCTGCGGCCGCCGCTATGCGGCGCGCTGGACCAGCACCGCCTTCCTGCGCCTGTCCGAGTCCATCGACCTGCACCGCGTGGACCCGGCCGACGTACGCGTGCCCACCACCGTGGTCGCCATCGAGCAAGACCGGCTGGTGCCGCTGTCGGACCTGCAGGCCCTGGTGGAATCGCTCGGCGGTCCGTCGCGGCTGTGCGTGCTGCGCTCGCGTTTCGGCCACGACGCGTTCCTGAAAGAAGAGGTCGCCGTGGACGCGCTGCTTCGCGAGGCCTTGGCGGCGTGTACCGGAGGTGCGGCATGAGCGCGCGCTGCCCCGCCACCGCCGCCGTGCGCGCCGGCATCGACGCCGACACGGCCTTTGGCGCCGTCACGCCGCCGCTGGTGCTGTCGAGCAACTTCAGCTTCGCCGGTTTCGGCCAGAAGCGGAAGTACGACTACACCCGCAGCGGCAACCCAACCCGCGACCAACTGGCGGATGCGCTGGCGGAGCTTGAAGGCGGCGCCGGCGCCGTGGTCACCGCCACCGGCATGGCGGCGATCACCCTGGTGCTGGAGGCGCTGCTGCAGCCAGGCGACCGCCTGGTGGTGACGCACGACTGCTACGGCGGCAGCTGGCGCCTGTTCGATGTGCTGGCGCGCAAGGGCCGCTTCGAGCTGGTGCTGGCCAACCTGGCCGATCCGATCGCGCTGGCGGCGGCGCTGTCGCAGCCGACCAGGCTGGTGTGGATCGAAACCCCGTCCAACCCGCTGCTGCGCATCACCGACCTGCACCATGTGATCGAAGCCGCGCACCAGGCCGGCGCGCTGGCCCTGGTGGACAACACCTTCCTTTCGCCGGCGCTGCAGACGCCGATCGAGTTCGGCGCCGACCTGGTGCTGCACTCCACCACCAAGTACATCAACGGCCACAGCGACGTGGTGGGCGGGGCGGTGGTGTCGCGCGACGCGGCGCTCAACGAATCGCTTGCCTGGTGGGCCAATGCGCTGGGCCTGACCGGCTCGCCCTTCGACAGCTTCCTCACCCTGCGCGGCCTGCGCACGCTGGATGCGCGCCTGCGCGTGCACCAGGAGAATGCCTCGGCCCTGGCGGAGCGGCTGCAGCGCCATCCCGCGCTGTCGGCGGTGCACTACCCCGGCCTCCCGACCCATCCGGGCCATGCGCTGGCCGCCCGCCAGCAGCGCGGATTCGGCGCCATGATCTCGTTCGACCTGGCCGGCGGCCTGCCTGCGGTCCGCGCCTTCCTCGACGGGCTCGAGCACTTCACCCTGGCCGAATCCCTGGGCGGCGTGGAGAGCCTGGTGGCGCATCCGGCCACGATGACCCATGCCGCCATGTCGGACGAGGCGCGCCGAGTGGCGGGCATCGGCGAAGGGCTGCTGCGCCTGTCGGTAGGCATCGAGGCGCTGGAGGACCTGGAGGCCGATATCTCGGCCGCGCTGGACCGCGCGCTGCAGGTTTCCTCGCCCGCCGCCAGCGAGCTGGCGAAATGAGCGTGCTGCCGCTGGCCTTGCCGGGGCAGCAGGCGGGCGTCCGGCGCGTGGCCCTGCTGGGCGTAGGCACCGTCGGACGCGCACTGCTTGTGCGCCTGCAGTCGCTGCAGCATCCGCGCCTGCAGCTGTGCCTGGCCGCCAATTCGCGCCGGCGCTGGCTGGGTGCCGACGGCCTGGCGCTGGCCGGGAGTTGGTCCGGCGGCGACTCGCACGATGGCTCCGGCGCGCTGCCCGACGCGCTGCGCGCCGGCGACATCGTGGTGGACGCCACCGCCAGCGCCGAACTGGCCGCGTGGCACCCACGCTGGCTGCGCCAGGGCCTGAACGTGGTGAGCGCCAACAAGCTCGGGCTCGGCGGGCCGCTGCTGCGCCAACACGAGATCCGCAGCCTGGCCACCGAAGGCCGCCATTACGGCGACGCGGCCACCGTAGGCGCCGGACTGCCGGTGCTGCGCACCGTGCGCGAACTGCGCGCGGGCGGCGACCGCATCGGCGCCATCGTGGGCGTGCTGTCGGGCACGCTGGCCTGGCTGTTCGACGGCTACGACGGCAGTGAGTTGTTTTCACAGCGCGTGCTGTCGGCGGTGGCCCAGGGCTACGCCGAGCCCGACCCACGCGTGGACCTGTCGGGCGAGGACGTGAAGCGCAAGCTGCTGATCCTGGCGCGCACCGCCGGCTACGCGCTGGAAGACGCTGAAGTGAGGGTGGACTCGCTGCTGACGCCCGCCATCGAATCCGCAACCATCGAAAATCTTGCCCAGGCGCTCACCTCACTCGACGGCCCGCTGGCCGAACGCGCCGCGCGCACCGCGCGCGACGGCAAGGTGCTGCGCTACGTGGCGCGGCTGGATGCGGCCGGGGCGCGCATCGGCCTGGAAGCGTTGGCGCCCGACGACCCGATCGCCGTCGGCCGCGGCTGCGACAACCGCATCGCCATCTGGAGCAGCCGCTACCGCGACCGGCCCCTGCAGATCCAGGGGCCCGGCGCTGGCGCCGAAGTTACCGCCGCGGCGCTGCTTGACGACATTCTGCGCGTGCTGGGGTGAGCTGGAGCGGTTTGGCCACGGATCAGGGCCGCCGGAAGCGGATGGGTGCAGTGCGATGAAAATCAAGCGCCCCCACACGTGACGCGGAGTTTCAGCGCCGCCGCGATGTCGCGCCAGTCGAACGCGCCGACCGCCATGTCGTCGTGCACGGCGTAGAACACCCCTTGGGGGAAGCGCCCGGTGCCCGCCTGCTGCAGCCACACGCCGTCGGTGTTTGCCACGGCCTTGCCGGCGAACGCGCCCAGGTGCGCGAGCGACTGGCGGTCGAAGACATGGAACAGGCTCAGGTCCTTGAACTGGTCGGTGGTCAGCCAATAGCCGCTGCCGTCCGGGCAGGACCACAGCGTGACGCCTTCGGCCTGCGCCTTGAAGCGGCCCAGGCCCAGGGTCTTGCCGCGGAACACGCCGGCCATTGAATACTCGCGGTAGGCCGTGCCGGTGGCCACGTCTTCCTCGGCGATCAGCAGGCGATCGTTGGCGACGTCGCCCCAGATCGATTCCGGCACGCGGATGGCGCCTGCTTCCGTGGTGTCGCCGAACGCGCCGCTGCTCACGGCCGACACGGCGTCCCCGTCGGTGTGCACGAGGTAACGCTGCACGCGGCGATCCAGTTCGGCCAGTGGGGGCGGGATGTCGTCGCCCTTGGCGTCCTCGCCGATCATGTAGGCGTCGGTCACCAGCACTTCAAGTTCACCCGAAGCGTGTTCGCGGATGAACAAGCCGTAGGGCTTCTTGAGCTCGGCCTCGCCGAACGTGGCCACGGTGGCCAGCGACGGCAGCGAAAGCACCTGCACGCGCTGGTTGTCGCGCTCCACCACGAACAGATGGTTGCCGCTCACCGCAACGCCATTGGCTCGCTTGAACTGCCCGGGGCGGCGGCCTTCGGTGCCGACCGTGCGCAGGGTGGCGCCGGTGTCGCCGTCGTAGACCACCAGGCCCTTGCCTTCCTTGGCGGTGGCGAACAGCCAGGTCTTGCCGTCGGGCGCGCGCCAGGCGGCGGGCGAGTCGATGTTGTCCTTGGGCGTGAGCGTGGTGACGAAGGCCTCGGCCACCGTGACGTGCGCTTCGCCCGACGCACTGAGCAGCGGGTCCGCACCTTCGACCTCGTCGGGCTCGCGGTCCGGCGTGCTGGCGCAGCCGGCCAGCAGCAGCGGGATCAGGCAAAGGGCGAGGGTCGTTGCGCGCATCGTTGGCTCCGTGGTGGCGGGGAAGAAGGGCATGACGTTTATATCGCCCTTTGGCGTCGGTCTTGTGACAGAGGGGTGCCGTCATAATTCCTCCATGGTTGGGGCGTACAAAGCCTTGGGTCAACTCCAGGGGAAAACCACGATCATGAAAAAGAATCTTCTCGCCATCGGCCTTTCGCGCGCCATCGCCAGCGCCCTGCTCATCGCCGGCGCCGCCGCCGCGCAGGACACTGCGTCTGCCTCGCCCGACGGCTCCACCGCCCAGTTGGATGCGCTGGAAGTGCGCGGCGAGATCATCTACCGCGACCGCACCGAAGAGCCCGCCACCCTGGTCTACGATCTGGAGTTCTTCCAGGCCTTCGAGCCGGTCACCGTCGGCGACATGCTCAAGCGCGTCCCCAGCGTGGCCTTCCTCTCGGACGTCCTGGAATACGACGGCGTGCGCCTGCGCGGCCTGGACCCGGGCTATACCCAGATCCTGATCAACGGCAACCGCGTGCCCGGCGCCGGCTTCGACCGCTCGTTCTTCGTGGACCGCATCCCGGCCGAGCTGGTGGACCGCATCGAGATCGTGCGCTCGTCCTCGGCCGACCGCAGCGGTGACGCCATCGCCGGTGCGCTCAACATCGTGCTGCGCGACGGCTATTCACTGGACGGCGGCTACATCCGCGCCGGCGCCGCCCTGTACCCGGACGACGAGATCGAGCCGACGCTGGGCGTGGTCTGGGGCGGCGAAGCCCTGGGTGGCCAATTGCTGGTGGGCGCCAGCACCCAGGGCCGGCGAAACCCCAAGCTCAAGTTCAGCGAACGCTACGACGCGCCGGGCGGCACGCTGGACAACACCGAAGTGCAGACCGACACCCGCAGCGGAGACGATTATTCGCTCAACCTCGACTACACCGCCGACGTCGGTCCGGGCAAGCTCGGCCTGAATGCTTTCTTCGTGCGCACCGATCGCCTGCAGGACGAGGACTCGCTGGAGTATCGCGGCGGCATCGAGACCCAGGCCAACCTCATCAGCGTGAACGTCAACGACCTCGACATCCGCACCGACAATTACCAGGTCGGCGCCCAGTACGAATGGCAGGCCGCCGGCGGCGAAACGCGCGTGCGCCTGGGCTATGCCGGCATCGACGACGAGCAGTACGAGCTCGAGGACGAGTTCGAATACCTGCGCGACGCCAATCCGTTCCCCGAAGCCGACCGCTACACCGGCGACCGCACCTACGTGGACATCCAGGACCGCGAACTGTCGGGTGAGGTCCGCCACACGCGCGACGTTGGTCGCGCCGAGCTGCGCTTGGGCGTGGAGGCCACGCGCAAGGACCGCGACACGTCGATCACCGCCGACCGCAATCGCATCACCATCCCCAATGCCCCGGCGCCTTCGCCGGTGATCCCCGGCACCTTCGGCCCGTTCCTGCCGCTGGACGGTGGCCTGAACACCATCACGGAAACCCGCATCGAACCGTTCGCGAAGCTCAGCGGCGAGTCGGGCGCGATGGAATGGGAGGCGGGCCTGCGCTACCAGCAGACCGACGTGGAGATCAACGATCTCACCGTGGCGCCGGCGGACGCCCTGGCCGAGAACGACTACGGCGTGTTCCTCCCGTCGGCGCACCTGCGCTGGAACCTTGACGATACCCAACGCATCACCGCGTCGGTCGCGCGCACCATGCGTCGCCCCGGCTTCGACCAGATCTCGCCGGCGCTGATCCTGGCCGAGCTGGGCGACAACGACCTGCTGGGCAACCCCGACCTCGAGCCCGAGACCGCCTGGGGCCTGGACCTGGGCTGGGAGCGTCGCCTGGGCAGCCGCGGCGTGGTGGGCGTCAACGCCTTCTACCGCGACATCAGCAACCTGATCGAGATCGCCAATACGGGTGTGGAGGGTGACGAAGGCCCGGGCACCTTCGTGCTGCAGCCGCGCAACACCGGCGACGGCGAGGTGTGGGGCGTCGAACTCGACCTGTCCACGCCGCTCACGGCGCTGGGCTTGGACAATACCGGTGTCTTCTTCAACTACTCCTGGCTCGACTCCGGGATCGACGACCTGTTCGGCAAGCGCAAGTTCAACGACCAGTCCAACCACGTCTTCAACGCCGGTTTCATCCAGCAGCTGCCGACGCTGGCCGCTTCGTTCGGCGCCAGCTACCGCAAGCAGGGCGAAGCGTTCGGGCGCATCGTGGGCAGGGAGATCGTCACTTCGTACGGCGGCGACCTGGAGATGTTCATCGAGAAGCGGTTGGGCGACCAGTGGACCCTGCGCCTGACCGGGTCGAACCTGCTCGATAGCTCCAAGGACGAGATTTTCGACAAGTTCAACACCTTCGACGACCAGGTCAACCGCGACTACGACGAGTACGAGATCGAAACCGAATCGGCCGGCCGCGTGTACCAGTTCGTGGTGCGCTACGCCTTCTGACCCCGCCGCGGCCTCAGCGCCGCAGCGGCAGGAAGCCGTCGGGCCCGATCATGCGGAAGGGAATGGACACCAGCCGCATGCCGCCGTTCACCTGCACTGCGAAGTGCAGGTGCGGCCCGGTGGAAAAGCCGGTGCTGCCGGTGCGGCCGATCACCTGGCCCAGCGTGACCCGGTCGCCTGTGCGCACGAACACCGCCGCTTCCTGCAGGTGCGCATACAGCGCCATGCTGCCGTCTTCGTGCAGCACCCGGATCTGGTTGGCGCGGTCTGCCAGCGCCACGTCGGCACCGCCTTCGCGGAATCCCGAAATGGCCTGCATCACCACGCCGTCGCGGGCGGCCAGCACCGGGGTGCCCTCGGCCACGATCAGGTCCACCGCGTAGCGGTTGGCTTCGTCCTGGTGGCTGAAGCCGCCGTGGAAACCCTGGCCCAGTTCGAACCGCGCTTCGTCCACGGGCAGCGAATACACCACGTCGCGCGCCACCTGGCCGGGCTCGCCGGGCGTCGCGTCAAGCTGCAGTGCATGGCGTCCGCCCGATCCGCCGGCCGTCATGCGCAGCAGCGCCACCCGCTGCCGCGGCGGCAACACCCGGCGCAGCGGCAGGGCCGCGTCGGTGTCCATGCCGGTCAGCTCGCTGGCACTGAGCTCCACTTCCACCGGGCCGCCGAGGCGGTTGTCGGCGTAGGCCACCCACGTTTGGCCCTCACGCACCATCACCAGCCCTACCGGGCCTTCGGATTGCGCCAGCGCAAAACAGGGGCAAAGCGCCAGCAGCAGCGCCGACCAGCGCCTGCTGCTCACGGCATCAGGCCCGGGAACGGCTTGGCGAAATAGTCGGCGATCGGCATGGGGCGGTCGATGCCGAAGCCCTGCGCATAGTCCACGCCCAGCGCGATCAGGGCCTGGCGATCGCGTTCGGATTCGGTGTGCTCGGCGATGCTGCGCTTGTCCAGCACGTGGGCGATCTCGTTGATCGAACGCACCACCGCCTCGGCCAGCGGCGAGGAATCCATGTCGCGCACGAAGCTGCCGTCGATCTTGAAGTAGTCCACGTCCAGCGCGCGCACGTAGTTGAACGAACAGAACCCGGTGCCGAAGTCGTCCAGTGCGAACCGGCATCCCAGTGCGCGCATCTCGGTGATGAAGCGCTGCGCGCGCGCCAGGTCACGCACCGCGCTGGTTTCGGTGACTTCGAAGCACAGCCGCTCGCCGGGGAAGCTGCTGCGGCGCAGGCGCTCGGCGACGAAGCCGATGAAACCCTCGTCGATCAGCGCGTCGCCCGACAGGTTGATGCAGCAGGTGGACACCGATGCCGCCGCCACCGGGTTGGCCTCCAGCCAGGCCAGGGTCAGGCCGATCACCTCGCGGTCGATGCGCGTCACCAGGTTGAAGCGCTCGGCGGCGGGCATGAATTCGGACGGCATCATCAGTTGGCCGCTGCGCGGGTCGCGCAGGCGTACCAGTACCTCGAAGTGGCGGCCACGGTCGCCGTTGTCGCGCAGTGGGACGATGCTCTGGCAGTGCAATTCCATTGCATGGTGTTCGAGTGCTTCGCGGATGCGCACCACCCAACGCATGGCCGACGTGCGGTCGAGCATTTCACCGCCGTCCAGGCTGGCTTGGCAGACCCGGTTGCCGCCCTGTTCCTTGGCGGTGAAGCAGGCCGCGTCTGCCTGCGACAACAGCTGCGCATATTCGGCCTGGCCCGGCAGGAACGCCACCAGGCCGACGCTGGCGGTGCTGGCCAGCATCTGGCCGTCCCAGCCGCAGCGGTAGCCTTCGATGGCGCGGAGCAGGGCGCGTGCGCGGTCCTCGGCCACCATCGGCGAGCAGTTGCGCAGCAGCAGTGCGAATTCGTCCCCGCCGGTCCGCGCCAGCAGGTCGTCGCGGTGGCGGTGCGCCTCGATGATGCCGGCCACGCCGCGGATCACCGCGTCGCCGGCCACGTGGCTGGCGGTGTCGTTGATCAGCTTGAAGTGGTCCAGGTCCAGGTAGGCCAGCGCCATGGGCAGGGCGGAGGGATTGGCCAGCTCCGCACGCACCTTTTCCTCGAAGGCATTGCGGTTGGCCAGCCCGGTGAGCGGGTCTATGTTGGCGCGATAGGTCAGCGTGGCGGCGGTGACGCGCTGCTGGTGCATGGCGAAGGCCAGGATCATCGGCAGCACCGCCACCACGATCAGGAAGGCCAGCAGGTTCAGGGCGTCGCGCGTGGCCTCCGGGGCCGGGTATCCGGCCAGGCCCAGGCCGGCCATGCCGGCGATCAGCAGCATGGTGATGGCGATGGCCACGGCCGTGTGCAGCGGCGGGAAGCGGATGGCGCTCCAGACCAGCACGCCCAGCGGCAGCGCCACCAGGCCCAGCGCGTAGTGGCCGCCGCTGCTGCCGGCCCACGCCATCAGCAGGAAGCTGGCGGTGATGGAGATGTTCCAGAGCAGGTGTTCGGTTTCGGGGGCGTAGCCGGCGCGATCGGCGCGGGGCATGCGCGGGTCGTTGTGCGACAGGGCGATCATCATCGCGGGCGCCACGCTGGCCACGCCCAGCAGGTCGCCCAGGAACCAGCGCAGGCCGGCGGCGGGCAGCACGTCGAGCGTTACCTCCCCGGCCTGCAGCAGGCCGAACGCGCCAATGCTGGCCGACAGCAGCGCCATCACCACGCCGCCCAGCAGCGCGCGCAGGCCGAACATCACCGTCAGCGGCGCCTGCCGCGGCTGCCGCAGCACCAGCCAACCGCCGACCAGCACGCCGATGAAATTGCTGGCCAGCGAATAGGGCAGGAAGACCATGGACACGGGATCGAACAGCAGGTGCACCAACAGGCCGCCCAGCGGCACGAAGAGGGCCCAGCGCAGTCCGAATCGCACCACGCCCGCCAGCGCCACGCCCGAAGCCGGCCAGAACAGCGCCACTTCGCCGGGGCCATCGAGCAGGAAGCTGGAATAGGCGCCGCCCGCGGCATACAGCGCCACCAGCAGGAAGAACATCAGCGGTAAGCGCGGGGGTGCTTGCATTGAAGCCAGCATAGGCTGACGCTCGCGCCGGAACTAGGGGCGCGGTGCTTGCGTCGGCGGGGCCGGCAGGCCCGACAGCGTGGTCGAAGCCATCAGCTGCACGCGGCCCAACACCACCTGCCTGGCCGGGTCCTGCGCCAGTGCCTGGGCGAGCTCGGGCAGGTCGCTGCCCACCCGCGGCCGGAACGCGGCCCAGCCGTTGCGCCCGTGGTTCTTGACGAAATAAAGCGCTTGGTCGGCTATTTCGACCACCTGTTCCCAGCCCAGGCTGCCGCGGGCGTCGCGGAACAGCGGGCATTCCACCAGGCCCACCGAGCAGGTCATGGACAGCGGCTCGTCGGTACCCACGGCGAAGCGATGCCGCGCCACGGCGTCGCGGATGCGTTCGCCCAGGATCGGGATGTTGCGGTTCTGCATGGGCCGGAACACGACCAGGAACTCCTCGCCGCCCCAGCGCGCCACGTAGTCGCCGGTGCGCACCAGTTGGCCCAGCACCTGCGCGAACTGCTGCAGCAGCCGGTCGCCGCTGGCATGCCCGTGCCGGTCGTTCACGGCCTTGAAGTAGTCGATGTCCACCAGCGCGAACACCATCACTTCGCCCGGGGTGCCGCGGCGCACCGACTCCCGGTCGTAGAAGGCGATGTCGGCCGGGATCTGGGTCGCCAGGTAGCGGCGGTTGCGCAGTCCGGTGAGCGGGTCGGTCTGGCTGGCCTCCTCCAGCCGCACGTTGGCCACTTCCAGCGCCTCGGTACGCTGGCCAACCAGCTGTTCAAGCGCCAGCCGCTGGCGGCGGTGGGCCGACAGCTGCAGGCGGTAGCCGGCGTACACCACGCTGCCCAGCAGGGCGGCCAGCAGCAGATAGAAAAGCGGCGTTTCCTGGAAGCGCGGCTGGATGCGGAAGCCCAGCTGCGCCGGCGCCTTGCTCCACGCCCCGGCGTTGTTGGAGCCCAGCGCCTCGAACACATAGGCGCCCGGCGGCAGGTTGGTGTAGTTCACGATGCGGCGGCTGGTGTCGTCGAGGGTGCGCCAGTCCTGGTCGTAACCCACCAGGCGGTAGCGCAGTTCGACGCTGTTGGGATCCTGGAAGCTCAGCACGGTGAACTGGAAGCTCAGGTCGCGGCTTTCAGGCGGCAGCTGCCAGTTGGCCGTGGGGTCGGCGTCGCGCCACTGGTCGCCGACGCGGATGCGTTCGATCAGGGTGCGCGGCGCCACCGGGTTCTTGATGATGTTGGTGGTGGACATCACCACCACGCCGTCGCGGGTCGGCAGCCACAGCTCGCCGTCGAACTGGAAGCCCTTGGCGTTGCCGGCGCCGTTGCAGCAGTAGCCTTTCTGGCCACCCCGGCGGTCCCCGCGTTCGTTGAGCAGCATTTCGCCGCGCACCCGCTGGGCGCTGCCCGCTGCCACCGCCAGCATGTCCGCCAACGGCACCCGGTAAATGCCGCGGATGCCGCCTACCCAAAGGAAGCCGCTGCGGTCTTGGGTGATGAAGAAGGCGGAGTTCAAGGGCATGCCCGAATCGAGGCCGAACGCCGTCCAGCCCTGGCCGTCGAACAGGAATATTTCCTCCGACAGCGCGCCGACCACCAGCTTGCCGTCATCGAGTTCGTAGATGGCCGTGATGTCCAGGTCGGCGCGCAGGCCACCGTCCCGGCCGATGGGCAGCACCCGATCACCCGAAACCTCGTAAAGCCCCGACTGCGTGCCGAGCAGCAGCCGGCCGTCGCGGGTTTCAAGCAGCACGCGCGTGCGCGGATCGCTGAGTCCCTCGGCAACGCCGAACTGAGTCAGTTGCTCACGCTGCAGCCGGAACAGTCCCTGGGTGGTGGCGAACCACAGCGCACCGGCGCGGTCGCGCACCATGCCGTTGATCTGGGCGCTGCGCATCGGCGCCAGGATGTCGGGCGTTTCCAGCCGGTCGCCGTGCAATACCGCCACGCCGCGCCGCGTTCCGATCCACACCGCGTTGTCTTCCGCAAGCAGGGTATAGGCGTTGGGATGGGGCAGGTCGCCGCCCGCGACCACCTGCCGGAAGCGGCCGTTCTCCAGAACGCTCAGGCCGCTGTTGGTGCCGGCCCAGGTGCGGCCGTCGGGCCCGCGCGCCACCGACCACAGGGTGGAGTCTTCCAGGCCCTCGCGTGGGCCGTAGCGCCGCGTCCAGCCGTTCCACATCCGGGTCAGGCCTTCCCATTGGCTGCCCAACCACAAGTTGCCTTCGCGGTCCTCGAACAGCGCCCGCACCGACGGGCCGGCGCCGGGGCTTTTCACCAGTTCCTTCAGCCGACCCGCCTGCAGCCGCGCCAGGTCCTGCACCATGCCGACCCACAGGTTGCCGTCGGCGTCCTCGAGCATCGATTCGATCGGCGACGACGACAGCGGCGCGCCGCCCTCGTGCCGCAGCCAGGCGTCACCCTGCCGGTAGAACAGGCCGGCGCTGGTGCCGGCCCACAGCCGGCCCTGTGACTCTTGCAGCTGGGTGACCACGGTGTCGCCGTCGCCCTCGGGTAGCGGCATCACCGCGGTGGTATCGCCGGCGATGCGGTAAACCCTGCCGCGGCTGCCCACCCAGAGCTCGTCCTCGCGCGCCATCAGCACGCTCGCCGGGTAGGCCAGCCGCTGCCTGAGCACCAGGCCGTTTTCGGTGGCCTCGTAGACGCCCTCGGGGGCCGCCACCATCAGCCGGCCATCGGCCATCGGCTCGATGTCGCGCGTATCGAGGCTGTTGCCGGCCGCCGCGCCCACCACGGGGACGATGCGGAACTTGCCGTCCTCGTACACCGACAGGCCCCGGTAGGTCGCCACCCACAGCCGGTTGGCCCGGTCCACGTGCAGGTCGCTGATCCAGATGCCGGCCAGGCCGGGCGTGGTCTCGGGATTGAAGCTGGTGAACTGCACGCCGTCGAAGCGCGCCAGCCCCGCCTGGGTGCCCACCCACAGATAGCCCTGCCGGTCCTGGGCGATGGCCAGGGCGCTGATCTGCGGCAGGCCCTGTTCAATGCTCCAGGTGTTGCGGACGTAGTGGTGGAAGGCCTTGTCCGGATCGAGCGCGTTGGCGGGCTCGCTGCCTGCGGCGAGCAGGAGCGTGGCAATCAGCGGTGCGGCACAACGCGGGACTGACAAGGCGGGGACCAGCGCGGATTGGGGTCGGCTTTGAATATCAACCCAGCGCCGGGACAAGGCAAGCCCCGTTTGCCGGTGCGGGCGGACTCAGCACTCGATGACGTTGACCGCCAGGCCGCCGCGGCTGGTTTCCTTGTACTTGTCCTGCATGTCGCGGCCGGTGTCTCGCATGGTGCGGATCACTTTGTCCAGGCTCACCTTGTGCTTGCCGTCGCCGCGCAGGGCCATGCGCGAGGCGTTGATGGCCTTCACCGCGCCCATGGCATTGCGTTCGATGCAGGGGATCTGCACCAGGCCGCCGATCGGGTCGCAGGTGAGGCCCAGGTTGTGCTCCATGCCGATTTCGGCGGCATTCTCCACTTGGCTGGGCGTGCCGCCGAGCGCGGCGGCGAGGCCGGCGGCCGCCATCGAACAGGCCACGCCCACCTCCCCCTGGCAGCCGACTTCGGCGCCGGAAATCGACGCATTTTCCTTGTAGAGGATGCCGATGGCGGCGGCGGTGAGCATGAACTCGAACACGCCCTTTTCGTTCGCACCCGGGATGAAGCGGTCGTAGTAATGCAGCACCGCCGGGATGATGCCGGCGGCGCCGTTGGTGGGGGCGGTGACCACGCGGCCGCCCGCGGCGTTTTCCTCGTTCACCGCCAGCGCGTAGAGGTTCACCCAGTCGAGTACGGTGAGCGGGTCGCGCATGCCGGCCTCTGGTTTGGACGATAGTTCGGCATGCAGGCTGGGTGCGCGGCGCTGCACGTGGAGGCCGCCGGGCAGGATGCCCTTCTCGCGGATGCCGCGCGCGGTGCAGTCCTGCATGGCCTGCCACAGCTCGCGCAAGCCTGCGGATATCTGGTCCTGGGTGCGCCAGGTGAGTTCGTTGGCCAGCATCACGCCGGCCATGCTCAGCTGGTTTTCATGGCAGCGCTGCAGGAGTTCGTTGCCCGAATGGAACGGGAAGGGCAGTTCGGTGGTGTCGGCGACGATGCGGTCTTCGGCCGCTTCGTCCTCGTTCACCACGAAGCCGCCGCCCACCGAATAGTAGTCGCGCGTGGCGAGTTGTTCGCCGACGGCGTCATAGGCGGTGAAGCGCATGCCGTTGGTGTGGAACGGCAGCTTCTGGCGCTTGTTCATGATCAGGTCCTGCTTCTCGTCGAAGCTGATCAGGTGCCGGCCCAGCAGCCGCAGTTTCTTCTCTTTGCGGATGCGCTCGAGTGCCGCGGGGATCACGTCGGGGTCGATCTGATCGGGCCGGTGACCCTCCAGGCCCATCAGCAGCGCTTTGTCGGTGCCGTGGCCGCGGCCGGTCAGCGCCAGCGAGCCGAAGACCTCGGCGCGCACGCGCGCGGTGCGCTCCAACGCGCCGGTTTCCTCCAGCCACCGGCTGGCGAAGCGCGCGGCGGCGCGCATCGGCCCGACCGTGTGCGAGGACGACGGTCCGATGCCGATCTTGAAAAGGTCGAAGAGGCTGACGGCCATGGTCACGGGTTCCGGGGAAGACGGCGTATTCTATGCGCCTTGCCGCAAACCAGACTGTACGCCGGCGAACGGCGCCACCCGATGAAGCTCACCTTGATCCAGCGCGACAACTGCCAACTGTGCGACCAGGCATGGGACGTGTTGGCCGCGGCCGGCGTGCCCGACTTCGCCCCGCTGTGGATTGACGACGACCTGGGCCTGCAGGCCCGCTATGGCGAGCGCATCCCGGTCCTGCGCCGCGAGGACACCGGCGTGGAGTTGGATTGGCCTTTCGATGCCCAGGCCGTGCGCGGGTTCATCGCCATCCGGTAGCGCGGCGCTGGATGGCCCGTTGCGTCACGGGCCGGTCTTGCCCGGCCCCCTGGGCTCGGGGCGATCGGCTCAGTTGGCCTTGGGCAGCAGCACCAGGCGCGTGCTGACCTTTACTTCGTCGGGCAACAGATCGGTGTCGGTCCAGTCACCGGTACCCACCTTGAAGGTGAGGCGGCTCAGCGTGGCTTCGCCCGCCAGCACGGGCTTGGCACCCGGCGTCCAGGTGAAGGCAAGCGGCACCGGCTTGCTGACGCCGCGCAGGCTCAGCGTGCCTTGCGCGATGAAACGGTTGCCGCCCAGCGCGCGGAAAACCGTCGCCACGTAGCGTGCCTCGGGCAGGCCGGCGGCATCGAAGAACTCGCTGCCCAGCAGCATCTCGTCGCGCTCGGCGTTGGCGGTGTTGGCGCTGGCCAGCGCGATGCTCACGTCCAGGCGGCTGCCGGCCAGGTCGGCGGGGTCGAAGCGCAGGGTGGGCGTGAACTTCGCGAACGAGCCTTCGAAGGCTTCGTCCTGGTAGGTCGCCGTGAAGCCCAGGGTCGAACCAGGCTGCGCCACGTAGTCGGCGGCGCCAACGCCGGTCGCGGCCAGCAGCAGGGAGGACAGCAGGAATGCGCGCATGGTCAGGTTCCGGGGTCAGTGTCGCGCGCGGCGGGCGCCGGCGGCGCAAGCAGGGGAAGCATCCGCACCAGGGTGCGGTCGCGGTTGAAGTAGTGATGTTTCAGTGCCGCCAGTGCATGCACGGTGACGATGGCCGCCAGCACCAGGAACAAGGTTTCGTGCGCGCCCAGCGCAAACGCCTTCACCTGCGCGTCGTAGCCGCTGAGCTTGGGCAGCGAGAACAGGCCGAACCACTTGAGCGGGAAGCCCGATGCCGAGTTGTAAAGCCAGCCGCTCAGCGGCATCGCCAGCAGGATCAGGTAAAGCGCCCCGTGGGTGGCGTTGGCCGCCCAGAGCTGCCAGCGCGGCGTTCCCGGCACGGGCGCCGGAACGCCGGCGAACAGCCTCCACAGCAGCCGCAGCACGGTCAGCGCCAGCACCGTCAGGCCGATGCTCTTGTGCAGGCCGTAGACCTGGATCTTGGTCGGGGAATTGGCCAGCTCCTGCATCAGCAGTCCCACCACTACCAGGCCCACGATCATCAGCGCGGTGAGCCAATGCAGGGTGATGCTGACGCCGCCCCAGCGGTCAGCGAGGTTCTTGATCGGCATCGTCCGGCTCCGGTGTGGCGGAAGGGGTGTCGTCGCGGCCGCGCGTCGCCTCGACTTCGATCATCAGCTGCACCTCGTCCCCGACCAGCCGGCGCCAGGCGGTCATGCCGAAATCGCTCCGGCTGAGCGTGGCGGTGGCCGAGAAGCCGGCGGTGCGGCGCAGCGTCAGCGGATGGCGCTTGAGCGCGTTGAGCTGCACGTCCAGCGCCACTTCGCGGCTGACGCCGCGCAGGGTCAACTGGCCGAACACCCTGGCCGTGCCGGGCTCTCCAGCTTCGCCGGGCTCGACGCGGGTGGAGACGAAGCGTGCGGTGGGCTGGTCGTCGGCGTCCAGGAAGGCGCGACCGAGCACCTTCTTGCGCCAGTCTTCGCTGCCTATGTCCAGTGACGCCAAGGGAATCGTCACGTCCAGCGTTGCGCCGGCCCAGTCGTCGGGGTCGAAGCCCAGCGTGCCGGTGCTGCCCGAAAACGTTCCGATGGCGTTCGAGAACCCGGCGTGGTCGACGCGGAAGGCCACGCGCGTGTGCACCGGATCGAGTTCGAACACCTGGGTCTTGGCCTGCACCCATCCGGCGGCGGCGATGAGCACACAGGCGAGCACGGGGCGCAGCAGGGGCGGCATGGTGTTTCTCCTACTCCCTTGGTGAGGGGGCCTGGCTAGTCTAGGCCGTGTGGGTGAAAGGGGGGTGCATGGCGGCGAAACCCAATGTTGCAGGTCGGTTGCGTTGCGGCCTTGCGCTGCTGCTGGGCCTGCTTTGGTCGGCAGCCGCGGCGGCCGCGCCGGCGATGGAATCACTGCACGTCCAGCGCGACGGGCGTGAGCTTGCCTTGGACCCCTCCAGCCCGATGCTGCGGCTGTTCGCCAGCGACCGTGACCTGCACCTGCGCGTGCGCCCCGCGTCCGGGCCGCCCGGGCAGGCCGCGGCGGCACAGCGCCTTTGGCTGCAGGGCCAAGACCTCGGCTGGCGGGACCTGCCTGCCTCGGGCGAGCGCGTGTATCCGCGCCTGGCGCCGGGCCGCCTGCGGCTGCGCCTGGCGGTGATGGGTGCCGATGGCCGCTGGACCGAACGCGCCGGCCTGGTGCTGCTGGTGGAGCCGCCCTGGTGGCGCAGCCAGGCCGCGCTGGCGTCCGCCGGCCTGTTGCTGCTGGCGGCCGTGGCGTGGGTGGCGTGGGTGCGGCGCATCCGCCTTCGGCGTCGGCAGTCCTGGCAGCTGGCGCAGGCGCGCCAGCAGTTGGCCGAACAGCACAGCGAGGCCAAGAGCCGCTTCCTGGCCACGCTGGGCCACGAGATACGCACGCCGATGACCGGCGTGCTGGGCATGGCCGAGCTGCTGCAGGGCAGTGATCTCGATCCGCTGCAGCGCCACCAGGTGGAGGCCATCCAGCGCGCCGGCCGGCACCTGCTTCGCCTGGTGAACGATGCGCTGGACCTGGCGCGCATCGAGGCCGGCAAGCTGGTGCTCGACGATGCGCCGTTCGAACTGTCGCCGCTGCTCGAGGACGTTGCCGGCTTGCTGCAGCCGCTGGCCCAGGCCAAGGGGCTGGGATTCTCGCTGCAGTGCGAACCGGGGCTGCCGGTGACCCTGCGTGGCGACGCCACCCGGGTGCGGCAGATCCTGTTCAACCTGGGCCACAACGCCATCAAGTTCTGCGAGCACGGAGAGGTCGCCCTGGACGTGTCGGCGCGGCCGGCCGGCGGGCTGGTGCTGCAGGTGCGCGACAGCGGGCCGGGCCTGAGCGACGAACAGCAGGCGCGGCTGTTCCGCCGATTCGAGCGCGGGTCGCTTCGCGACGGCGACCACGGCGGCGGCAGCGGCCTGGGACTGGCGATTTGCCGGGAGCTGGCGGCGGCCATGGGCGGCTTCATCCAGGTGCAAAGCAAAACCGGCCACGGTGCCGTGTTCGTGGTCGAACTGCCGCTGGCCGCGGCTTCGGGGCTGCCGTCGTCGGTCGGCGCCCGCACCGCCGCGCTGGCCACGGCCGGCAAGCTCGAGCTGCTGCTGGTGGAAGACGATGCGGTAGTGGCCGAAGTGGTCTGCGGCCTGCTGGCGCGGCTGGGCCATGGCGTTGTCCATGCGCCGCACGGCCTGGCGGCGCTGGCCGAACTGGAGCTGGCCCGGTTCGACCTGGCCCTGCTGGACCTGGACCTGCCGGGCATCGACGGGCTGGCGCTGGCGCGACTGATCCGCGCCAAGGGCCTGGCGCTGCCGTTGGTGGCACTGACCGCGCGTGCCGACGCCGAAGCCGAACCGGCGGCGCGCGCCGCCGGCATGGACGGCTTCCTGCGCAAACCGGTGACGGGCGACATCCTGGCCGAGGCGATCGCGGCCGGGGTGCGCCTCGCTTAGCCGCCGTTTCCAGCGGCTGCGGCCGCTCAGCCGGCGCGGCTGATCTCGTGCACGGCGTCCACCAGCACGCGCACGCTTTCGGGGTCCATGTCGGGCGACATGCCGTGGCCGAGGTTGAATACGTGGCCGGCGCGGGAGCCGCCGTTGGCCGCGGCGTAGTCGTCCAGCGCAAGCCGCGCCTGCGCGCGGATCACGTCGTGCGAGGCGTACAGCGTGGTCGGGTCGAGGTTGCCCTGCAGCGCGACGCGGCCACCGGTGCGGCGGCGGGCCTCGCCCAGCGACACCGTCCAGTCCACGCCCAGGCCCTCGGCGCCGCAGGCCGCCAGCTCCTCGAGGTAGGGCGCGTTGCCCTTGCCGAACAGGATCAGCGGCGTGCGATCTTCGCCTTCGCCGCGCGGCAGCTCGGCGGCGATGCGCTGCAGGTAGCGCAGCGAGAATTCGCGATAGATATGCGGCGCAAGCACGCCGCCCCAGGTGTCGAACACCTGCAGCGCCTGCGCGCCGGCGGCGCGCTGCGCGGCGAGGTAGGCGATGACGGCGTCGGTGGTGACTTCAAGCAGGCGGTGCAGCGCGGCCGGCTCGTTGAGCGCCATGGACTTGATGCGGGCGAAGTCCTTGCTGCCGCCGCCTTCCACCATGTAGCAGGCCAGGGTCCACGGGCTGCCGGAGAAACCGATCAGCGGCACGCTGCCGTCCAGTTCGCGGCGGATCAGGCTCACCGCGTCCATCACGTAGCGCAGCGAGCTGCCCATGTCGGGCACGGCCAGCCTGGCGATGTCGGCCGGAGTGCGCACCGGCCGTTCGAACTTCGGGCCTTCGCCGTCGGCGAAATACAGGCCCAGGCCCATCGCATCGGGCACCGTGAGGATGTCGGAGAACAGGATGGCCGCGTCGAGATCGAAGCGGCGGAGCGGCTGCAGCGTGACCTCGCAGGCCAGCTCGGGGTTCGTGGCCAGGCCCATGAAGCTGCCGGCCTTGGCGCGGGTGGCGCGGTACTCGGGCAGGTAGCGGCCGGCCTGGCGCATCAGCCACACCGGCGTGCAGTCCACGGGCTCACGGCGCAGTGCGCGCAGGAATCGGTCGTTTTTCAGGGTCAAGGCGGTCATTCCATCAACGGGGTGCGTCGGCACCTTGGGCGAACATCACCAGGAAGCCCTTGCGGACCTGGGCGTCGCGGGCGTTTTCGAAGGCCAGCAGGGCGGCGTCGCGCTCGAGGTACAGCTCGCGCTTGAGGGACGCCTTGCCGCCGATCTGGCCGGTTTCACGCAGCAGCGTCCAGCTGCCCAGCAGGTCCTGCTGAAGCATCAGCTGGACGTATCTGGGGGCTTCGCCCGCGGCGGGTTTTTGCTGCATCAGTAGGCGCATAGGTGCCGCATTCTAGCCTGCCCGGCGAAGACCCACCTACCCGCTGGCCATCAACCCTCGAGGATGGCGAGGATGTCGTCTTCGGGCACGTCGGTCACGATCTCGGCCCGGCCCAGGCCGGCCCAGAGGATCAGCCGTATCCGGCCCGAGACACCCTTCTTGTCGAGCTTCATGCGGCCCAGCAGCGCCTCGCCCGACAGGCCCGCAGGCAGCGCCACGGGCAGGCCCAGGCGCTCGAGCAGGGCGGCCAGCCGCGCGGTGTCCGACCAGGGCGCCCGGCCCAGGTCGGCCGACAGCCGTGCCGCCAGCACCATGCCTACCGCCACCGCCTCGCCGTGCAGCAGGCCGCCGTAACCCTGTTCGGTTTCGACGGCGTGGCCGAAGGTGTGGCCGAAATTGAGCAGCATGCGTTCGCCCTGCTCGGTTTCATCGCGCGCAACGATGCCGGCCTTGTGGGCGCAGCTGGTGAAGATGGCGTGGGCCAGGGCAGCGGGATCGCGCGCCAGCAGCGCCTCGGCATGGGCTTCCAGCCAGCCGAAGAAGTTTTCGTCCGCGATGGCGCCGTACTTCACCACCTCGGCCAGGCCGGCGCTCAGTTCGCGCGCGGGCAGGGTGTCGAGCGTGGCCACGTCAGCCAGCACGGCGGCCGGCTGATGGAAGGCGCCGACCAGGTTCTTGCCCTGCGGCAGGTCCACGGCGGTCTTGCCGCCGACCGACGAATCCACCATCGCCAGCAGGGTGGTGGGCAACTGCACGAAGCGCACGCCGCGCATCCAGCACGCCGCCGCGAAGCCGGCCAGGTCGCCCACCACGCCGCCGCCCAGCGCCACTACCGTGGCGTCGCGGCTGGCGCCCAGCGCCGCCAACGCGGCCATCACTTCACCGAAGCGCGCCAAGGTTTTTTCCTGCTCGCCGGCCGGCAGCACCAGCGTGCCGGTGGTCTTGCCGGCCAGCGCCGCCTGCACGCGCGCCAGGTAGTGCGGCGCCACATTGCTGTCGGTCACCACCAGGGCATGCCGGCCGGTGACCAGCGCCGCAAGCGCCTGGGGCTCGTCGAGCAGGCCACGGCCGATGTGGATCGGGTATGTGCGTTCGCCCAGATCCACCTGCAGCTCGCGCCAGGTCATGGCGTCACCGCCGCGCGCTGCCAGCGCTGTTCGAGCAGCGCGCCCAGGCGTTCGGCGGCTACTGCCACCGCCAGGCCGTCGGCCTCGAAGGCCATGTCGGCGATGTCGCGGTAGATGGGGCCGCGTTCGATCGCCATGGCTTCGAGCCTGGCGCGCTTGTCGCCCACGGCCAGCAGCGGGCGGGACCGGTCGCGCGCCAGCCGCTCGATCTGCTGGTCCACGCTTACCTGCAGGTGCACGACGAAGCCGCGGGCCTTGAGATGCGCACGGTTTGCTTCGGCCAGCACCGCGCCGCCGCCCGTCGCCACCAGCTGGCCGCTGCCGCGCATGAGTTCGGCCACCAGCGCGGTTTCGCGGGCGCGGAAGCCGGCCTCGCCCTCGCATTCGAAGATCAGCGGCACGGGTGCGCCGGTGACTTCCTCCAGCCGGTGGTCGCAGTCGACGAAGGCCAGGCCCAGGCGTGCGGCGAGGCGTTTTCCGATGGATGTCTTGCCGGCGCCCATCGGGCCGACCAGGACGAGGTTCGGGGCGGGATTCATGGGCGACGATGCTAGCATCCCCGCATGATTGCATCGTCTTCGCGCAGCAACGCAGCGCCCGTTCGCCGCCACCCGGGCCCATGAGCAGGGGCCTGGTGATTGTTGCCGGTGCCGGCGACGTCGGCAGCCGGCTGGCGGCGCTGCGCATCTCCCTCGGCGACGACGTCATTGCATTGCGCCGCAGCGACGCCGACGCGGGCGAAGGGGTCCGCCGCCATCGTGCCAACCTGGCCACTGGCGAGGGGCTGTCCACACTGCCGCGCGAAGCGGTGTCGCTGGTGTTCTGCGCCGCGCCCGACCAGCGGGACGAAGCCGCTTACCGCGCGCTGTTCCACGACGGTCTGCGGCGGCTGCTCGATGCCTGCCGCGCGCCGCGCGTGCTGTTCGTCTCCTCCACGGCCGTCTACGGCCAGGACGCCGGCGAATGGGTGGACGAAGGCACGCCGGCGCGGCCGCCGGCCTTCAACGGGCGGGTGCTGCTGGACGCCGAGCGGGTGCTGTCCGACTCGCCCGGTGGCGTCGTGCTTCGGCTGTCGGGGCTTTACGGGCCGGGCCGCGACGCGCTGCTTCGCAAGGCGCGCAGCGGTGACCCCGGCACGTCGCGCTGGACCAACCGTATCCACGTCGACGACGCCGCCTCGGCGCTGTCGCACCTGCTGGACCTGGCCCATCCGCAGCCGGTTTACCTGGGCAATGACGACCAGCCCGCGCTGGAGTCCGAGGTTCTGGCCTGGGTGCGCGCCGGCGAAGGCCTGCCGCCCGTCGCCCCGGAAGCGGCCCCCGGGCGCGGCCGCCGCGTGCGCAACGCGCGCCTGCGCGCCAGCGGCTGGGTTCCGGCCCATCCCGACTACCGGTCCGGCTACGCCGGCCTGCTGGACGGCGCGGGGGTATAGTGATTTTGCCCGCACCGGGCCATTCCCCAGGAGAACGTCATGGCTACTGTCACCAAGGTGATCGAAGTTTCCTCCGCGTCAAAGAAAGGTATCGATGAAGCCGTCCAGGGCGGCCTGAAAAAGGTCGCCAAAAGCGTCAAGCACATCAAGGGCGCCTGGGTGAACGACATCAAGGTCCTTTGCGAAGATGACGGCACCATCACCGAGTGGCGCGTCAACATGCGCGTCAGCTTCGTGGTGACCTGAGGATTCGCCGATGACCGACCTGTACGCCCAAGCGCTGGACACCTTCGCCGGCCTGCTCAAGGAAGCCACCGAGGGAGGCGATCCCGAGCCGACCGCCATGACCCTGGCCACCGCCGACACCAGCGGCCGGCCCTCGGCGCGCACCGTGCTTCTGAAGGCCTTCGATGCGCGCGGCTTCGTGTTCTACACCAACTACGAAAGCCGCAAGGGCCATCAGCTAACCGGCAATCCGCAGGCGGCGCTGCTGTTCCTGTGGAAGACCCTGCGCGAACAGGTGCAGGTGAAGATAGAAGGCACGGTGGAACCGGTGTCGGTGGTCGAAGCCGACGAGTACTTCGCCTCGCGCCCGCGACCCAGCCAGGTCGGCGCCTGGGCCTCGATCCAGTCGCAGACGCTCGATGCCCGCGAGTCCTTCGAGGCGCGCATCACCGCCTTCGAGACGAAGTTCGAGGGCAGTGACGTGCCGCGGCCCCCGCATTGGTCGGGCTTCCGGGTGGTGCCCGAGCGCATCGAGTTCTGGTACGGCGCGCGCTTCCGCCTGCACGAACGCCACCACTACCAGCGCGTGGACGGCCAGTGGACCCTGCGGATGCTGTATCCGTGAGCTTCGGCCCACGCCGCATCGTCTGCCTAACCGAGGAACCCACCGAAGTCCTGTACGCCCTGGGCGAACAGGACCGCATCGTCGGCATCTCCGGCTTCACCGTGCGGCCGCCCCGGGCGCGCAAGGAGAAGCCCAAGGTCAGCGCCTTCACTTCGGCGAAGGTGGGCGAGATATTGAAGCTGCAGCCCGATTTCGTGGTCGGCTTCTCCGACATCCAGGCCGACATCGCCGCCGAGCTGATCCGCCAAGGCGTGGAAGTGTGGATCAGCAACCACCGCAGCGTTGCCGACATCGTCGACTATGTGCGCCGCCTCGGCGCCCTGGTGGGCGCCGCCGATCGCGCCAACGCCTATGCCGATGCGCTGCAGGCGGGCGTCGATGCCGTCGCCGAAGCATCGGCCAGGCTGCCATGCCGCCCGAAGGTGTACTTCGAGGAATGGGACGAGCCGCGCATCAGCGGCATCCGCTGGGTGGCCGAGCTGGTTCGCATTGCCGGCGGCGACGACATCTTCCCCGAGCTGGCGGCGCAGTCGCTGGCCAAGTACCGCATCCTGGCAGACGACGACGAGATCATCGCCCGCGCGCCCGACATCGTCTTCGGCTCGTGGTGCGGCAAGAAGTTCCAGCCCGGCAAGGTGGCCGCGCGCGCCGGCTGGGCCGGGGTGCCGGCCGTGCGCGACGGCGAACTGCACGAGATCAAGTCGCCGATCATCCTGCAGCCCGGGCCCGCGGCCCTCACCGACGGCGTGGCCGAACTGGCCCGGCACATCCACCGTTGGGCAGCCGCCCGAAGCTGACCGGGCCCTGTGTGCGCTCGCGCGCACTCCGCCCAACGCTTATGTGCGATAAGTGACCCTCCACCCCCTGAAGGAGCCCACCATGGCCTCTAAGATCCTTGCGTTCGCACTGTCCGTTGCCCTCGTTTTCGTCGGCACTACGTCGCTGGCCAACGCCACGATGATCTCCACCCAGCAGGCGGTCGCGGTAGAGTCGCGCGTCGAGCTCGAAACCGAAGTGCGCGCCACCCTGGCCCGCGCCGACGTCGCCAAGATGATGGTCGAGATGGGCGTTGACCTGGCCGACGTCGATTCGCGCGTGGCTTCGCTCAGCGACGCCGAACTGGCCCAGCTGCACAGCGAAATGCAGCAGGCCCCGGCCGGCGGCTTCCTGGGCGTGCTTGGCCTGATCCTGGTGATCCTGATCGTGCTCGAGCTCACCGGCGCGATCGATATCTTCAAGAAGGTTTGACCTTGGCCGAAACGGGGCGCGCGCTGGCTGGTCCAGTGCGCGCTTTTTCCTTGCTGGCGCTGCTGGGCCTGGCCGCCTGTTCGTTGAACCCGAAGCTGGCGCTGCCCGCCGGCGACGCCGTGCTGCTGGGCGGCGTGCCCTTCCACCCGCAAACCCAATACCAGTGCGGCCCGGCCGCGCTGGCCGGCCTGCTGGGCGCCAGCGGCGTGGCCATCACGCCTGCGCAGTTGGAGCCGCAGGTCTACCTTCCCAAACGCCAAGGCAGCCTGCAGCTTGAACTGCTGGGCGCCACGCGCCGGGCCGGCCGCATCCCCTACGTCATCGACCGGGAGCCCGTGGCGGTGCTGGCCGAGCTGTCCGCCGCCCGCCCGGTGCTGGTGCTGCAGAACGTGCTCACGCCCAGCGTTCCTCGTTGGCACTACGCCGTGGTCGTGGGCAGCGACCCGGCCCGCAATCGCCTGCTGCTCAATACCGGCACGCATGAAGCCAGGGCCGTGCGCGCCCGCAGTTTCCTGCGGACCTGGGACTGGGCGGACCGGTGGGGCATCGTTGCGCTGAGGCCGGGTGAACTGCCGGCGCGCGCGCAGCCGCTGCGCTACGCCGAGGCCGTGGCCGATTTCGAGCCGGTGGGTGGCCCGGCGGCGGCGCGCGTGGCCTGGGAGGCGGGACGGCAGCGCTGGCCCGACGACCACCGGGCTTACCTGGCGCTGGGCAACCTCGACTACGCCGCAGGCGACCGCGAGGCCGCATTGGCCTCGTTCGAGCGGGGCCTGGCCCTGTCGCCGCGCGAGCCGGTGTTGTCGAACAACTACGCCAGCGTGCTGGCCGAAACCGGCTGCCGCGGGAACGCGCGCCGCGTGCTGGACGAGGCGCTGGCAGTGCTGCCGCCGGACTCGCCCTGGCGGCCCGCGCTCATCGCGTCGCGCGACCCGCTGCCGGCTACCGCCACCGACCCGGCCCGCTGCGCCGCGCGCTGAGCCTCAGCCCAGGACTTCGAGTCCGAGTTCGGCCAGCATCCCGGTCATGCGCCCGGCCTGCACCGCCTGTTCGCTGGAGGCATTGCCCTGTTCGGCGCGCTTGGCCACGCCCTGGGCAATGGCCGCTAGCCGGAAGAAGCTGAAGGCCAGCACGAACGGCCAGTCGGCCGGTATCGGCCGGCCGGTGAGCTGCGAGTAGCGCGCCAGCAGCGCCGCTTCATCGGGAATGCCCAGCGCCGCGCGGTCCAGGCCGGCCAGGCCGGGCAGCGCGGGATTGCGCGGCAGCCGCAGCGCCATGCAGAAGTAGCCCAGGTCGGCCAGTGGATGGCCCAGCGTCGACAGCTCCCAGTCCACGATCGCGATCACGCGCGGCTCGCTGGGGTGGAACATCAGGTTGTCGATGCGGAAGTCGCCGTGCGCCAGCGCCACGCTGCCGTCGTCGGCCGGGCAGCGCGCGGGCAGGCGCTCGATCAGGGCGTCCATGGCGGCGATCGGCCGCGTTTCGCTGGCGCGGTACTGTTCGCCCCAGCGCTTGAGCTGGCGTTCGAAGTAGCCGCCCGGCTTGCCGTAGTCGGCCAGGCCGACCGCGGCGGGATCCACTTTGTGCAGGGCGGCCATGGCGTCGATGATCGCCGTGTAGATGTCGGCGCGCTGCGCCGGCGTGGCCTCGGGCAGGGACGGGTCCCAGAAGATGCGGCCGTCCACGTACGACATGAGGTAGAACATCGAGCCGACCACCGACTCGTCCGTGCACAGGTGCAGCGGCTGCGCCACCGGCACCGCGGTGCCGTGCAGCGCCTGCAGCACGCGGAACTCGCGGTCCACCGCGTGCGCCGAAGGCAGCAGTTGGCCAGGCGGCTTGCGGCGCAGCACGTAGCGGCCGCTGGCGGCTTCCACCCGATAGGTCGGGTTGGACTGGCCACCGGTGAACTTGGTGGCCGTCAGCGGACCGCGGAATCCGGGCACGTGGTGTTCCAGGTACGCGGCCAGCGAATCAAGGGGCAGATCCAGCGGATGCGCCATGGTCAGGCCTTGAGCATCGATCGGGCGAGCGAGGCGATGTGCACTTCGTCCGGGCCATCGGCCAGGCGCAGCGAGCGCGCGCCGGCGTAAGCCTGGGCCAGGAAGTGGTCCTGCGACAGGCCTCCGCCGCCGTGCACCTGCATGGCGCGATCAATCACCGCGCAGGCCATGCGCGGGGCGACGATCTTGATCATGCCAATCAGGTCCTTGGCGCCCTTGTTGCCGTGGGCGTCCAGCGCCGCCGCGGCCTGCAGGGTCAGCAGGCGCGCCTGTTCGATCTCGCAGCGCGACAGCGCGATGGCTTCCTGCGCCATGCCGTGGCCGCCGAGGGGACGGCCGAAGGCTTCCCGGCTCTTGGCGCGCGCCACCATCATTTCCAGCGCGCGCTGCGCCAGGCCGATCAGGCGCATGCAGTGGTGGATGCGGCCAGGTCCCAGCCGCGCCTGCGCGATCTCGAAGCCGCTGCCGCGCTCACGCAGCAGGTTGGCCACCGGCACCCGCACGTTGTCGAACGCCATTTCGACGTGGCCATGCGGCGCATCGTCGTAGCCGAACACGGTGAGCGGCCGCACCACGCGCACGCCCGGCGTGGCCATCGGCACCAGCACCATGGACTGGCGGCGGTGCGCGGGCGCGTCGGGGTCGGTCACGCCCATCACGATCAGGATCTCGCAGTGCGGGTGGCCGCCGCCGGTGGTCCACCACTTGCGGCCGTTGATCACGAACTCGTCGCCCTCGCGCACGATCGGCATGGCGATGTTGGTGGCGTCGGAGCTGGCCACGTCGGGCTCGGTCATGGCGAAGGCCGAGCGGATTTCGCCGGCCAGCAGCCGCGGCAGCCAAGGCGCTTGCTGTTCGGGCGAGGCGAAGTGGGCCAGCACTTCCATGTTGCCGGTGTCGGGCGCGCTGCAGTTGAAGGCCTCGGGGGCATGCAGGGAGCGGCCGGTGAGTTCAGCGATGGGCGCGTAGTCGAGGTTGCTCAGGCCGGCGCCCAGGCGGGCGTCGGGCAGGAACAGGTTCCACAGGCCGGCGGTCTTCGCCTCGGCCTTGAGCGCCTGCATGCGGGGCACCAGGGTCCATCGCGTGGCCGGGTCGGCGTCGTGCGCGGCGAATTCCGACTCGGCCGGGATGATCTTGTCGGCAACGAAGGCGGCGACCTGGGCCTGCAGCTCTCGCGAGCGATCGGAGAAGGGGAACAGCGTGGCGGGGCGTTCGGGATTCATCGGCGTCTCGTTGGCGGGGCGGCCCGGGGCAAGGGCAGGGGGTTCAGTAATGGGTCCAGAGCTCGCGCTCGCCGTGCAGGTGCGGCAGCGCGTTCCACGAGCCCAGGCGCAGGCGACCGCCATGCGGATGGAATTCCGACAGCGCGCTGTTGCGCAGCGCCAGGTTGAGTTCGACGGCCCGGTGGTCGGGTACGTCCAGCGCGATCTGTGCCAGCCGGGAAATCACGCCGCCCGAGCTGAGCACCAGCACTTCGTCGTCCCCGGCCAGCGCTTCCAGCCGATCACCCGCCGACTGCACGCGCTGGCCGAACGCCGTCCAGGATTCGGGCAGCCCCGGCAGTTCGTCGCGCGCCCAGGCCAGCAGGGCCGCCTGCAGCATCAGGCCGACGTCGCGCGGCTTGCCGCTGCGGCTGGCCACCACGATCGGGTCGGAGGGATCGCGGCGAAGGTAGGCGCCGAACACGGCTTCGTGGTCGAACTCGGCGAAGCCCTCGTCGGCGACGAACTCGGGCAGGGCCAGCCCCTGTTCGGTGAAGGCGGCCGCGACGCCGTCGGCGGTCTGCCGGTGCCGGCGCATGCCGCCCACCACCACCGCCTTGAAGCGGTGGCCGCCGCGGGCCAGCCACTGGCCGAGCAGGCGCGACTGCAGCTGCCCGCGTTCGGACAGGTTGTCGTAGTCGGCGGCGCCGTAGCTCGCCTGGCCATGGCGCACCAGCAGCAGGCTCACCGGGCGAAGAATTCCTGGCGGAAGCTGGCCCTGATCGGCGCGCTGGCGCCTTCTGGCGTCACTTCGAGTTCGAAGACCAGGGTGTCGTTGCCGGTGATGCGGGCCTCGGCGAGGTAGTACACGGCGTCGCCCTCGCGCACTTCGCGGGCCCGCAGGTCCAGGCGCTGGCCGTTGAGGTTGGTGGCCACCAGCGTCACCGATGCCTGCACGGCGCGGTCGGCGCCGGGCTCGCCCTGGCGGACCGAGATGTTCACCAAGGCGCGGTTGGCCGAGCGGGTGATGCCGTACTGGCGCGCCACGTCGGGCGTCAGGCTGGTCGTTGGCACGGCGTTGTGGTGCACCACGTAGCCGCCGGCCCGGGTGGAGTTGTCGGCAAAGGCGGGCAGCGCCAGTAAAAGCGCGAGCAGCGCCAAGGCACTCGTGCGAACCGGTGAACGATGCATGGACAAATCTCCGTGGAACCTGGCTGCATCATCGCCCCGCCGCTGTGTCGAGTCCATCAAGACTGCGTGCAGGCGGGGCTACCGGGTGCCCGCGGCCAGTTCACGCCCGCGGCGGGTGGCCGCCGCCACGGCCTGGTCGACCAGGGTGCGGAAACCGCCGGCTTCGAAACTTTCGATGGCGGCCTGGGTGGTGCCGCCCGGTGAGGTGACGCGCTGGCGCAGCACCGCCGCCGGGTCGGACGACTCATCGAGCATGCGCGAGGCGCCCAGCAAGGTTTGCACGACCAGGCGGCGCGCCGTTTCCGGCGACAGGCCCTGGGCTTCGCCCGCGGCCTGCATGGCCTCGGCCAGCAGGAATACATAGGCCGGGCCGCTGCCAGACACCGCCGTTACGGCGTCCATCAGCGCCTCGTCGGTGATCCAGGCGGTGATGCCGGTGGCCTGCATCAGGGTTTCCGCCGCGCGCCGCCGGTCCGCGTCCACGGCCGGGTTGGCGTACAGGCCCGTGGCGCCCGCCCCAAGCAGGGCCGGCGTGTTGGGCATGGTGCGCACCACCGCCTGGCCGCCGCCCAGCCAGCGATCGATCTGCCCGGTGGTGATGCCCGCCGCGATCGACACCACCAGCGGCCGATGCCCCCGGGCCAGCGGCGCCAGCGACTCGCAGACCTCGCGCAGCACCTGCGGCTTGACCGCCAGCACCCAGGTGCCGGCGCCGTCGGCCGCCTGGGCGGCGGTGGCATGGGCGTGCACGCCGAAGTCGGCCGCCAGGGCGTCGCGCAGCATCGGCACCGGTTCAGCCACGCGCAGCGATCCCGGCGCCTGGCCGCGGGCGACCAGGCCGCCGATGAGGCTGCGGGCCATGTTGCCGCCGCCGATGAATGCGATGGAAGAAGCGCAGGTCATGTGCCCACCGTAAAGGATGGCGCGTTCATTGGCCACGCGCGCCGAACAGCGCCGTACCCACGCGCACCAGGGTGGAACCTTCGGCAATGGCCAGTTCGAAATCCTCGCTCATGCCCATCGACAGCGTGTCCACGCCCGGATGGCGGGCCGCGACGGCGTCGAACAGCGCCTTGAGCCGCCGGAAAGCGTCGCGCCGCTGGTCGGGGTCGGGATGCGGCTCGGGGATCGCCATCAGGCCGCGCAGGCGCAGCCGCGGCGACGCGGCGATGTGGTCGGCCAGCACCGGCACGTCATCGGGCCGGCAGCCGGACTTGCCGGCTTCGCCGTCCACGTTCACCTGCACCAGTACGTTCAGCGGCGACATCGATTCGGGGCGGGCCCGGTCCAGGGCGTCCACCAGCTTGGCCCGGTCCACCGACTGCACCCAATCGAAGTGCTCGGCGGCCTCGCGGCATTTGTTCGACTGCAGGTGCCCGATCAGGTGCCACTCCAGCCCCAGCCCGGGCAGGGCGCCAATCTTGGCCAGGGCTTCCTGGACGTAGTTCTCGCCGAAGGCGCGCTGGCCTGCCTGCGCCAGTTCACGCACCGCCTCCGGGGGGCGCGTCTTGGACACGGCAAGCAGCCGCACGGCATTTGGCCGGCTCGCCAGCGTTGCCGCGTTTTCAATACTTTGCAGGATGCCGTGCAGGGTCTGGTGCAGCCTTTCCATGGGGGGTATTCACCTTCGGGGATAGGGCTATACTGCCTCGGGGACACGCGGTCGCCTATCCGTAGACGTGCTGAGGGGATTCACACAATGGACATCGCCGAACTACTGGCATTCTCGGTCAAGAACAAGGCCTCCGACCTCCACCTGTCGGCCGGCCTGCCGCCCATGATCCGAGTGGACGGCGACGTGCGCCGTATCAACATCCCCGCCCTGGACCACAAGCAGGTGCACGCGCTGGTCTACGACATCATGTCAGACAAGCAGCGGCGCGACTTCGAGGAATTCCTCGAGGTTGACTTCTCGTTCGAAATCCCCGGCCTGGCCCGCTTCCGCGTCAACGCCTTCAACCAGAACCGCGGCGCCGGCGCCGTGTTCCGCACCATTCCCAGCCAGATCCTGACGCTCGAGGAACTGGCCGCGCCCAAGATCTTCGCCGAACTGATCGACCAGCCCCAGGGCCTGATCCTGGTCACGGGCCCGACCGGCTCGGGCAAGTCCACCACGCTGGCGGCCATGGTCGACCACGTCAACAAAAGCGAGTTCGGCCACATCCTGACGGTCGAGGACCCCATCGAGTTCGTGCACACCTCGCAGAAGTGCCTGGTCAACCAGCGCGAAGTGCACCGCGACACCCACGGCTTCAACGAAGCGCTGCGCTCGGCCCTGCGTGAAGACCCCGACTTCATCCTGGTCGGCGAAATGCGCGACCTGGAAACCATCCGCCTGGCGCTGACCGCCGCGGAAACCGGCCACCTGGTGTTCGCCACCCTGCACACCAGTTCGGCGGCCAAGACCATCGACCGCATCATCGACGTGTTCCCGGCCGGAGAAAAGCCGATGGTCCGGTCAATGCTTTCCGAGTCGCTGCGCGCGGTGGTTTCGCAGTCGCTGCTCAAGAAGGTCGGCGGCGGTCGCGTCGCCGCGCATGAAATCATGGTGGCCACCCCCGCCATCCGCAACCTGATCCGCGAGGACAAGGTCGCCCAGATGTATTCCTCGATCCAGACCGGCCAGCAGTACGGCATGCAGACGCTCGACCAGTGCCTGCAGGACATGGCCAAGCGTGGCCTGGTGACCAAGCAGCAGGCCAAGGAATACGCCAAGGACAAGAAGCTGTTCGACTGACCCCGACGCCGGTCGGGGGGCCGGCAGGACGCCGCATCAACATCGGGCCCGAGGTAACGCCAGGGACCCTGCACAGGAGCACGCATGAGCAGCATCGACTTCACCTCGTTCCTGAAGCTGATGGCGCACAAGAAGGCCTCGGACCTTTTCATCACCGCGGGCGTGCCGCCGTCGATGAAGGTCAACGGCAAGCTGTCGCCGATCACCCAGAACCCGCTCACGCCCCAGCAGAGCCGCGACCTGGTGCTCAACGTCATGAACCCCTCGCAGCGCGAGGAGTTCGAGAAGACCCACGAGTGCAACTTCGCCATCGGCGTGTCCGGCGTGGGTCGCTTCCGGGTGTCGTGCTTCTACCAGCGCAACCAGGTCGGCATGGTGCTTCGCCGCATCGAGACCCGCATCCCCACGGTCGAGGAACTCAACCTGCCGGCGGTGATCAAGTCGCTGGCCATGACCAAGCGCGGCATCATCCTGTTCGTCGGCGCCACCGGCACCGGCAAGTCCACCTCGCTGGCGGCCATGATCGGCTACCGCAACATGAACTCCTCGGGCCACATCATCACCATCGAGGACCCGATCGAATTCGTGCACAAGCACGAGGGCTGCATCATCACCCAGCGTGAAGTCGGCATCGACACCGACAGTTGGGACGCGGCGCTCAAGAACACGCTGCGCCAGGCGCCCGACGTGATCATGATCGGCGAGGTCCGCACCCGCGAGGGCATGGACCACGCCATCGCCTTCGCCGAAACCGGCCACCTGGTGCTTTGCACGCTGCATGCCAACAACGCCAACCAGGCCTTGGACCGCATGATCAACTTCTTCCCCGAGGACCGCCGCAGCCAGCTGCTGATGGACCTGTCGATGAACCTCAAGGGCGTTGTGGCCCAGCAGCTCATCCCGACGCCGGACGGCAAGTCGCGGCGCGTGGCGATGGAAATCCTGCTCGGCACGCCGCTGATTCAGGACTACATCCGCGACGGCGAGATCCACAAGATCAAGGACGTGATGAAGGAGTCGACCAACCTGGGCATGAAGACCTTCGACCAGGCGCTGTTCGAGCTCTACCAGGCCGGCGAGATCAGCTACGAGGACGCCCTGCGGTTCGCCGATTCCGCGAACGAAGTGCGCCTGAGGATCAAGCTGGCCCAGGGCGGCGATGCCCGCACCCTGTCCCAGGGCCTGGACGGCGTGGAGCTGTCCGAGGTCAAGTAAGCGCACGCACCTTGCCACCAGGACGCCGGGCACTGCCCGGCGTCCTGCGTTGGGGTCCGGGATTTTGGCCAGGACCGTGCCGCGGCGGCGGCCAGCCGGCCGGGCGGCGCGCTAGACTGGCGCCATGGCCGACACTCCCTGTTTCACCGACCATTTCCTGATCGCCATGCCGGCCCTGGAAGACCCGAACTTCCACCGGTCGGTAACGCTGGTCTGCCAGCACGACGCCAGTGGCGCGATGGGCATCGTCATAAACCGCGCCGCCGACTACACCCTGGGCGAGCTGCTCGAACAACTGTCCCTGCCCACCGGCGATCCGCGCGTGGCCGGCCTGCCGATCGTCAGCGGCGGCCCGGTGCATCCCGATCGCGGCTTCGTGCTGCACGACGACCCGCGCGAGTGGAATTCCACCCTGCGCTTCGGCCGCGGCCTGGCGGTGACCACTTCGCGCGACATCCTCGCGGCGATGGCCCGGGGCGACGGTCCGCGCAATGCGCTGGTGGCGCTGGGCTATGCCGGCTGGACCGCCGGCCAATTGGAGGAGGAACTGGCGCAGAACAGCTGGCTGACCGTTCCTGCCGACCAGGGCATCGTCTTCACCACGCCGCTGGAGGACCGCTGGCAGGCGGCCGCCAGCGCCCTGGGCGTGGACCTGTCCCTGTTGGCCGACTACGCCGGGCACGCATGAGCGGGTACACCACGCTGTTGGGGTTTGATGTCGGCGCCAAGCGCATCGGCGTTTCGGTGGGCAATACCGTGACCATGAGCGCGCGGGAAGTGGGCGTGCTCGAAGTGCACGCCACCGGCCCCGACTGGGCCCGGCTCGACCGCTGGCTGCAGGAGTGGCGCCCCCAGGCCCTGGTGGTGGGCGACCCGGTGCCGCTGGACGGCGGAGACCAGCCCGCGCGTCAGCGCGCGCGCGGATTCGCCCGCACCTTGGCCAAGCGCTACGCACTGCCGGTGGAACAGGTGGACGAAACCCGCAGCTCGCTCGAGGCGGCGCAGCGATTCGCCGCCGGCCGCGCGGCCGGTGCGCGCAGGAAATCCCAGGCGGCCACCCTGGACGCGCTGGCCGCCGTGGTGATCCTGGAGCGCTGGCTCACCCAGCCCGATTCCCGACATCCCCTCGACACCGGAACCCCTTCGCCATGAGCCACGTGCCGCAGCAAGCCCCCGATGGCGGCCTCCGCCACCTGCTCAGCCTGGACGGGCTGCCGGCCAGCGTCCTGCACGACCTGCTCGATCGCGCCCAGGTCCTGCTGCCCGATGCCCATGCCGGCACCGCCCTGCGCGGTCGGCGGGCGGGGCGCACGATGTGCACGCTGTTCTTCGAAACCTCCACCCGCACCCGCAGCAGCTTCCAGCTGGCCGCGACGCGCCTGGGCATGGACGTGCTGAACTTCGACGTCGGCAGTTCGTCCACCAGGAAAGGCGAAAGCGCACTCGACACCCTGCGAACGCTGGAAGCGATGGGCGTTGACGTTTTCGTGGTGCGCCACGCCGACGACGGCGCCGTGGCGCAGCTGGCGGCGGGCGCCGCCCCGGGGACGCACCTGATCAATGCCGGCGACGGCCGGGCGTCGCATCCCACCCAGGGCCTGCTGGACATGCTGACGCTGCGCCAGCGCAAGGGCCGGGATTTCTCCAGGCTCACGGTCCTGATCGCCGGCGACCTCAAGCATTCGCGCGTGGCCCGGTCCGACCTGCACGCGCTGCGTGCGCTGGGCTGCGGCGAAATCCGCGTCTGCGGGCCGGCCAACCTGCTGCCGGGCGAAGAGGTGCTGCGCGGCTGCCGCGTCTTTGGCGATTTCGACCAGGCCATCGCCGGGGTGGACGCGGCCATCATGCTGCGCCTGCAGCGCGAGCGCATGGACGAAGGCCTGGTGCCTTCAATGGAAGGCTATTACCGCGATTTCGGCCTCAGCCCCGAACGCCTGGCGCTGGCCGCGCCCGATGCGCTGGTGATGCACCCGGGCCCGATGAACCGCGGCGTGGAGATCGATGGCGCGGTCGCCGACGGGCCGCAGTCGGTCGTGCTGGCGCAGGTGGCCAACGGCGTGGCGGTGCGGATGGCGGTGATGGACGCGCTGCTGGCGGGCTGAGCCACGCGGGGTGAAACCGGCTATTCGCTGGCGACGCTGCCGTTCTGGAACTGCCAGGTGCGGGTGATGTGCAGCACGTCGATGTTGTCCCTGGTGCGGGGCAGGGGTGGGTAGGGCTCGGAGAGCCGGACGATGCGCATCGCCGCCTGGTCCAGCACGCCCAGACCGCTGCCGCGGTTGAGCACGATTTCCTCGATGCTGCCGTCCCGTCGCACGGCCACCGTCATCACCAGCCGCCCGCCCAGGCCGCGGCGGCGCGCCTCGTCGGGATAGTTCAGGTTGCCCACCCGCTCGACCTTGGCCACCCAGGCGCGCAGGTAGGCGGCGTATTCGTATTCGCGCGTGCTGGCGGAGATGAACTTGCGCTTGGGTCGCTTGGCCATCAGCTCCTGGCGCCGTTCGATCTCGGCGGCCAGGCGCGCCATTTCCAGGCTTTGGTCCACCCGTTCCAAGCCCGGCGGCAGCAGGCTGGGCTCGGTTTCGCGCTGGTCCTTGGGCACCGGCAGGGCGATCGGGCTCGGGGCGATGGTGCTCAGCACGCGAGTGATCGGCTCGGGCTCGGGCGGCGGGGCCTGGGCCACCAGCGGCTCGGGCGCCACGCCCGGGTCGGCCTTGGGCACCGGTGCAAGCTGCTCCTCCCGGGGTCGCTCGGGTCGGTCGCTTTCGCCGCCGCCCTGGTTGTTGGCCTGGGCGATGAAGTCGGCGTCCTCGGGCGGGGCGTCGCTGCGGGTTTCGGTGAGGATCACGTCCAGCGTGGGGGTGACCGGGGCGGCATCGTCCCGGGTGAAGCCCACGCCCAGGATCAGTACCCCGAACACCACCAGCGAGAGCGCCAGCGTTGCGCTGAGCCGTTCGCCCGGGCCGATGGTGGGCGCCGCGGCCATCTCAGTCCCGGCCGGCCCGCCGGGCCTCGATGGCGTCGAACAGCTGGCCGGCGATGTTCAGTCCGAATTGGGCGTCGAGCTCGCGCACGCAGGTGGGGCTGGTGACGTTGACCTCGGTGAGCCAGTCGCCGATGACGTCCAAGCCCACGAACAGCATGCCCCGGCGCTTGAGTTCGGGCCCCACCTGCGCAGCGATCCAGCGGTCGCGGTCGGACAGCGCGCGGCCTTCGCCGCGGCCACCGGCGGCCAGGTTGCCCCGGAACTCGTCGCCCTGGGGAATGCGGGCCAGGCAGTAGGGAACCGGCTGCCCGTCCACCAGCAGGATGCGCTTGTCGCCGGCGCTGATCTCAGGAAGGAAACGCTGGGCCAGGGCCAGGTGCCGGCCGTTGTCGGTCAGGGTTTCGATGATCACGTTCAGGTTGGGGTCGCCGTGACGGACCCGGAAGATGGAGCGCCCGCCCATGCCGTCCAGGGGCTTGAGCACGGCCTCGCCCTGTTCGGCCACGAAGGCCCTGAGCTCGGCCGCGTCGCGCGAAACGCGGGTGGGCGGGCAGCACTGGGGGAACATCAGGGCCGCGAGCTTCTCGTTCAGGTCGCGCAGGCCGCGCGGGTCGTTCACCACCAGCACGCCTTCGTCCTGGGCGACCGTAAGAATGTGGGTGTCGTGCAGGAAGTCGACGTCCAGCGGCGGGTCGGTCCGCATCAACACCACGTCCATGTCCGCCACCGGCCGATTCACCGTGGGGCCCAGGCTGAACCAGTCGGCGGGATCGTCGCGGACCTGGGCCGTTGCCATGCGCGCCATCGCCCGCGCGCCGTCAAGCGACAGGCCGCCGGGCAGCACGTAGTGAAGCCGATGCCCGCGACGCTGAGCCTCAAGCATCATGGCAAAGCTAGTATCCTTGCCGATCTTGATCTTTCCGATCGGGTCCATGACCACGGCTACGTCCAATGCCATCAGCGCCTGCAACTCCTGGGTCCGGGGCCTTAGCCTAGCAGGGCGTCCCCGGATCGTGCGCTGGGTCACGCCGGGAGTGGGACGCGCTTGACACATTCGCGCCCGGCTGGGATATAAGCTAATAGGCCGGTGGCCCCGGGACTGGGGCCTGCGCTGCCAGGGAAAGCATAGTAATGGGGAGTGAAATGGAAGAGAACCACCTGGCCGGCTTGCGGGTCATGGTCATCGACGACTCGAAAACGATCCGTCGGACGGCAGAAAACCTGCTCAAGAAGGAGGGTTGCGATGTTGTCACCGCGACGGACGGGTTCGAGGCTTTGTCCAAGATCGCCGACCACCAGCCGCAAATCGTGTTCGTCGACATCATGATGCCGCGCCTGGACGGCTACCAGACCTGCGCGTTGATCAAGAACAACCAGATGTTCAAGTCCACGCCGGTCATCATGCTGTCGTCCAAGGACGGTCTGTTCGACAAGGCCCGGGGCCGCATCGTCGGCTCCGAGCAGTACCTCACCAAGCCCTTCACCCGCGATGAGCTGCTCTCGGCCATCCGCAAGTACGTTCCCGCCGGCTGAGGTCCCGACCATGGCCAAGCCACAGCAGACAAAGCGCGCGCGGCCCTTCGAAACGCTGTTGGACTACGAAGTCCGTTCGCTGGCGCACGACCCGGGCCGCCCCGAGATGGTGGAGGCGGCCGGGCACTGGCGCGGCGTGGGCTTCCGGCTCGGCCAGCGCCGCTTGGTGTCGTCGTTCGACGAGGTGGTCGAAATCCTGCCGCTGCCGCCGGTTACCGGCGTGCCCGGGGCGCACCCTTGGATGCTTGGCGTGGCCAACGTCCGCGGCAGCCTGCTGCCGGTGGTTGACCTCAAGCAGTTCCTGGAGGGCGAGCGCACGGTCGTGCACGAGGGGCAGCGCTGCCTGGTGGTGCGCCAGTCCGGTGGCAACGTCGCGGTGATCATCGACGAGCTGTTCGGCCAAAGAACATTCAACGACACCCACCGGGCCGAGATGGCGGGCGAGGGTGACGGACGCTACGGTCATTTCGTTGCGCAGGCCTACCGGCTTGCCGACCAGACATGGGGAGTGTTCAACATGAATTTGTTGACCCGTACCCCGGAATTCCGCCAGGCCACTGCCTGAGCGGCTCTTTAGTATTTTTTTAATTTTGGTCTTAAAACAGGGGTTGAGGTCCAGTCATGAGCACTAATCCGCGCTCGTTCACCGACACGCTTACCAACATCGGCCTGCGCTTCTGGGCGATTGTGCTGATCGTCTCGCTCGCGGTACTCGGCGCGAACTTCATCTACGCCGGCTACCTGGCCGGTCGAGAGGACAAGGCCCAGGCCCTGACCGCCGACCTGCAGGTGCTGTCGCAGCAGTTGGCGAAGTACACGCAGGAGGCCGTCGACGGCAACGCCGACGCCTTCACCGAGTTCAAGGCGACCAAGACCCGCATCGACTCGATCGTCGCCGCGCTGCAAACCGGCAGTGCCGCCGAGGGCGTGGATGGCTATGAAGGCAACCCCAACGCGCTTGGCGTCAGCAGCGCGCTTGGCAAGGTCACCGAGACCTGGAAGCCGATGGCGGAGGCCGCAACCCGCATCGAGCAGAGCGAAGACAAGGTGCTCAACCTCGCCGATACCGCCGCGCAGTTTACCGCGCGCGTGCCGCGACTGGCCTTCCAACTCGACGAAGTGGTGCGGGCCCTGTCGGATGCCAACGCTTCGGCATCGCAGATTTCCATCGCCAACCGCCAGATCGTGCTCGCCGACCGCATGTCGCGCCGCGTGACGGAAATCGTCGCCGGCGGCGACAACACCATGTCCGCGGCCGACGCGCTTTCGCGCGACGCCACGGTGTTCGCCAACGTGCTTGACGGCCTGCGCAACGGCAACGAGGAAACCGGCGTGAACCGGCTCACCACCGCCGCCGGCCTGACCGCCCTGGACGCGGTGGAGGCCCAGTGGGCCGACGCCCAGGCCGACCTGGACGTGGTTCTGGGCGCCTCGGCCGACCTCGCCGAAGTGCAGGAATCGGCCACGCAGATCTCGGAAGAGTCCAACGTGCTGCTGGAAAACGGCCAGGCGCTGTTCACCAGCTTCGACAACATCAACTTCGCGCGCGTATTCCCGAACAACTACTGGGCCATGGGCGGCGGCATCGGCGCCGTGGTCGGCCTGTTCTTCCTGCTCGGCACCATCTTCCGCGACCAGCGCCGCCGCCTCGGCACCACCCAGGAGCTCAACCAGCGCAACCAGGAGGCCATCCTGCGGCTGCTGGACGAAATGGGTTCGCTGGCCGAAGGCGACCTGACGGTCAAGGCAACGGTTACCGAGGACATCACCGGCGCCATCGCCGACTCCATCAACTTCGCGGTCGAAGCGCTGCGATCCCTGGTGTCCACCATCAACGAGACGGCCGTGCAGGTCGCCGCCGCCGCCCAGGAAACGCAGGCCACCGCCATGCACCTGGCGGAAGCCGCCGAACACCAGGCCCAGCAGATCGCCTCGGCCTCGGCGCAGATCAACGAGATGGCCTCGTCCATCGACGAGGTGTCCAAGAACTCGGTCGAATCGGCCGACGTGGCGCAGCGCTCCGTGCAGATCGCCGCCAAGGGCGCCGAAGTGGTGCGCCAGACGATCCAGGGCATGGACAACATCCGTGACCAGATCCAGGAGACCTCGAAGCGAATCAAGCGCCTGGGCGAAAGCTCGCAGGAAATCGGCTCGATCGTGGAACTGATCAACGACATCTCCGAGCAGACCAACATCCTGGCGCTGAACGCCGCCATCCAGGCGGCCTCTGCCGGTGAAGCCGGCCGAGGCTTCGCGGTGGTGGCCGACGAAGTGCAGCGACTCGCCGAACGCGCCTCGAACGCGACCAAGCGGATCGAGGCCCTGGTGCAGACCATTCAGTCCGACACCAACGAAGCCGTCAGCTCGATGGAACAGACGACCGCGGAAGTGGTTGCCGGTGCCCGTCTGGCCGAGGACGCTGGCCTGGCGCTGGGCGAAATCGAAAAGGTCTCCAACGACCTTGCCGACCTCATCCAGAACATCTCCCAGGCGGCGCGCCAGCAGTCCAACGCGGCAACCAGCATCACGGCCACCATGAGCGTGATTCAGGAGATCACGTCCCAGACGTCGCAGGGCGCGAACCAGACGGCGGAGTCGATCGGAAACCTCGCCCAACTGGCTGCCGACCTGCGTCGCTCGGTCGCGGACTTCAAGCTGCCGGGCTGATGCCCGGAACCGTTGGGTCATTGGCAATTCCACGGCGCGGCGGCCCAACCAGGCGTCCGTGCCCTGACAGGACCTCGGCATGAGGCTTCACGAGAACATCGATTTCACCACGCTCACTTGGGTCAAGCCCGAGCTCGACGAGACGCTGCGCCAGGCTCGCCAGGCGCTGGAGGCTTACGTCGAGGAGGGCGAGGATCCCGGCCAGCTCAAGGCCTGCGTGAACTACCTGCACCAGGTGCAGGGAACGCTGCGCATGGTCGAACTCTACGGCGCCGCCATGGTCGCCGAGGAAATGGAGCAGCTTGCCCAGGCGCTGGCGGACAATCGCGTCGCCGAGCGTGATACCGGCTATGCCGCGCTCATGCGCGGCATCGTCCAGCTTCCCGACTACCTCGAGCGGCTGCAGAGCGGCCACCGCGACATTCCCATCGTGCTGCTGCCGCTGCTCAACGAGCTGCGCGAGCCGCGCGGCGAGAAGGGCTTGTCCGAGTCGGTGCTGTTCTCGCCCGACCTGTCGCGTCCGCTGCCGCCCAGCGCCAATGGCCCCGTTCCGCCGCTGGCCATCGAGGAACTCAAGCGCCGCGCTGAAACCCTTCGCAGCCTGTACCAGGGCGCGCTGCTTCGCTGGCTGAAGGACGACAATAGCGCCGCGAACATCCGCGACCTCACCGACGTCTGTGAACAGCTGGTCCCGATCACCGACGCCGAACATGCGCGCCGCCTGTTCTGGGTTGCCGCCGGCACCCTCGACGCGCTGGCCAAGAACACCTTCGAGGCCACCAAGCCGCTCAAGCAGGCGCTGGCCAAGGTCGAGCGCGAGATCAAGCGCCTGGCCGAAGGTGGCGACGCCGCGTTCCGCACCGATCCGCCGCTGGAGCTCACGCGCCAGCTGCTCTACTTCGTCGCGCATGCGCCGACCGACCATGGCCGCATTGGCGAAATCCGCACCGTTTTCGGCTTGGGCGAGTACATGCCCAGCGAATCCGAACTGGCCCACGCGCGAGGCAGCCTCAGCGGCCGCAACCGGGCGCTGTTGTCCACCGTGGCCGCGGCCATCAAGGAAGACCTGCTGCGCGTCAAGGACGCGCTCGACCTGCACCTGCGCACCAACGACGCGCCTGCGGATGCGTTGAACGACCAGGTAGAGGCGCTCGACCGCGTGGCCGACACGCTTGGCATGCTGGGCCTGGGCGTTCCGCGCCGCGTGGTGCAGGACCAGCGCAACGCCATCCATGCCCTGGTCAGCGGTGAACGCGTGGCTGACGAATCGAGCCTGCTCGACATCGCCGGCGCGCTGCTTTACGTCGAGGCATCGCTCGACGACCAGGTCGCCCGCCTGGGCGAATCCGACGACGGCACCGCCAGTGCCGCCGCGCCGGACGAATCGATCTTGCCCAGCAACGAGGCCCGCAAGGTGCTCGAAGTGCTGGTGAAGGAAGCCATCGCCAACTTCGCGCAGGCCCGCCAGTGTTTCGTCGCGTTCGTGGAAACCCACTGGGATCACGCCCAGTTGGCCGACGTTCCGCGCCTGCTGGAGGAAGTATCCGGAGCGCTGCGCATCCTCGAGCTGGAGGATGCACCCAAGTACCTTGGCGCGGTCCGCCGTTTCACCGAAAGCGAGCTGTTGCGCCGTCATCGCGTGCCCAACGGCCAGCAGATGGACCGCCTGGCCGACACCCTCGCCAGCCTTGAGTACTACCTCGAAGCGCTGCGCGACCGCCGCCCCAAGCGCGACCAGATCCTGGACGTGGCCAAGCAGAACCTCGAGTCGCTGGGTTACTGGCCGCTGCCGGCCGAAGACTTGGGTTTGCTGGCCAATCGCATTCCCGTGGCGGGTCCGGTCGAGACGGCGGCTGCCATCGCCGCGCCCGAAGCCGTGGCCGAGACGGCGCCCCAGCCGGTGGTCGACGCCAGCCCGGAGCCCGTTTTTGAGCGGGCCAGCGCTTTCGACCTGCCTGCCGACGTCGCGACGACCGAGCCCGTGGCGGCATCGGAGCCGGCCGCCGCGCCCACGCTGTCCTACGGCCAGGCGGCCGTGGCCGGCTTGCCGATCATTCCAGGTTTCGACGGTTCCAGCGACGAGATCGACGACGAGATCCGCGAAGTGTTCCTGGAGGAATTCCAGGAGGAAATCGGCAGCCTCGAGCAGCTGCTGCCGAACTGGCGCAAGCAGCCCGACAACATGGAGCAGCTGCGGCCGATCCGGCGCGTGTTCCATACCCTCAAGGGCAGCGGCCGCCTCGTGGGCGCCAAGGCGCTTGGCGAATTCAGCTGGAAGGTTGAAAGTACGCTCAACCGCGTCCTGGACAACACCCGTACCGCCAGCCCTGCGGTGGTGTCACTGATCGAGAACGCGTTCAACACCCTGCCGCTGCTGCGCGCGGCGCTGCAGGGTGAGTCGGTGCATGCCGACCTCGAGGGTATCCAGCAGCTCGCCGACCGCGTGTCCGCGGGCGAAGAAGTGTTCTACCAGCCGGTCCAGTTCGCCGTCGTCGCGCCGACCGTAACCGAGGTGGAGCCGGAGCCGGCGGCGGTTGAAATCGCCGAAGCCGAGTTCGCGCCGACCGCCACGTTTGGCATCGAGGTCGAGAGCGCCGATGAGATCGAAGGCGACGGCTTCGCCATCGACCCGGTCTTGTTCGAAATCCTCAAGCCCGAAGTGGCCGGCCACCTGGAAACCGTGGACGCCTGGCTCGACGCCTGCCGCGCCCGGGGCCCGCAGCCGGTCACCGACCAGCTGCTGCGTGCCATCCACACCATGAATGGCGCGTTCGCGATGACCGAGGTCATCTCGCTCACCGACGTCACCGCGCCGGTCGAGGCGTACATGAAGCGTTCGCTGGCCAGCCAGAGCACGCCCAGCCAGGAAGGCGTGACCGTTGTAAGCGATGCGGCCGTGGCCATCCGCGAGGTGATCGTCGAGCTTGAGCGTCCGCGCCCGTCGCTGCCGCAATTCAACGAACTCGCCGCGCGCGCCGCGCATCTGCGCGACGCCTTGCCCGAGTCCATGGTGCCGATGGCGCTGCACCCGGAAGAGCCGGAAGGCATCATGCCGACCGCCGTGCCCATGGAGGCGCCGGATGTCTCGGGCCTGCCAACCTTCGCTTCCGAACCGTCTGCCGAGCCGGAAGCCACCGAACCCGTGTTCGAGCAGGAGCGCGTTTCGCTCGAAGCGTTCCTTGATGCGCCGATGCCGATCGACGCCGACGCGCCGTTCCTGTCCATCACCGAATCGGACCTGGACAGTGCCGGCCCCGACGCGACCGACCAAGCGCTGCAGGCTGCCGACGCCGAATTCCTCGCCGCCGAAGCCGCTGCTGCCGAGGCCGCCGCTGCAGAAGCCGCTGCCGCCGAAGCTGCCGCTGCTGAAGCCTCCGCTGCAGAAGCCGCTGCAGAAGCCGCCGCCGCCGAAGCGGCCGCTGCTGAAGCCGCTGCTGCCGACGCCGCTGCTGCTGAAGCCGCCGCTGCTGAAGCCGCTGCTGCTGAAGCCGCCGCCGAAGCCGTTGCTGCTGAAGCCGCCGCCGTCGAAGCCGCCGCCGCCGAAGCCGCCGCCGCCGAAGCCGCCGCCGCCGAAGCCGCCGCCGCCGCCGCCGCCGCCGCCGCCGCAGCCGCCGCCGCCGCCGCCGCCGAAGCCGCCGCCGCCGAAGCCGCCGCCGCCGCC
>QBLY01000022.1 GCA_003241895.1 Lysobacteraceae bacterium | reverse complement strand
GGTCGGGCTCGGGGGCGCTTCGAGTCTAGCCGATGCCGGGGTCGCTGGCCCCGGGGGTCGGGAACCGGTCATGGACGTGGAGGGGTCGCCGGTTACAGAATCAGGCTTTCCCGACAGTAAGGACGACCATGCGCCAGAACGCCCGCCTCATCCTCGTGCCGCTGCTGCTGGCCGGCACCGTGTTCTACGCCACCCCGTGCGCGGCCGACGCTTCTGTCAAGACCCGGCTCGACGCGCGCGGCGTCAAGTATGAAGTGGACGCCGACGGTGACTACAAGGTCACCTATTCGTACAAGTCCGAGAATCGCACGCAGTTGGTGTTCGTCTCCGGCAGCACCCAGTCGGTGGGCGGCTTCAAGGTGCGTGAAGTGTTTGCGCCGGCCGCCAAGAACGGCATCACCGGTCCGAAGGCGATTGAATTGATGGCCGAAAGCCGCAGCAACAAGATCGGCAGCTGGGAACTGCAGGGTGAGGTGCTCTACTTCGTGATCAAGCTTCCCGATTCGGTCAATGCTTCCGAGCTGGAGTCGGCGATGGACATCGCGGCGCAGACCGCGGACAACAAGGAAATCCAGCTGTCGGGCGACGAAGACGCGCTGTAAGCCTTCGCGCCTGGCCCCGCGCAGGCGGCCCGCCCCGGCGGCCGCCTGCTTTCCACCCCGGGACCGCCGCCAGAGGCCAGCATGACCGCCCAAGACCAGGACGACCTGTCGCCCACCGAAGCGCTGCCCACCCGCCAGGGCAGCGTTGGCGCCGGCGCCGGGGCAGCGCTGCCCCCGGGCACGCGGCTGGGCCACTACCGCATCGAATCCCTGTTGGGGCGCGGCGGCATGGGCGAGGTCTACCGCGCCCAACAGCTCGAACCGGTCCGCCGCACGGTCGCCCTGAAGCTGCTGCACGCGCGCCGCCTCGACGCCCGCCACCTGGCTTATTTCGAAGTCGAGCGCCAGCTGCTGGCGCAGATGAAGCACCCGGCCATCGCCCAGGTCTTCGACGCTGGCGCGACGCCGGACGGCTTCCCGTATTTCGCGATGGAGTTCATCGAGGGCGAGCCGCTCACCCGCTACTGCGAACAGCACCGGCTGCCGCTGCGCGAGCGCCTGGAGCTTTTCATCCGCGTTTGTGAAGGGGTGCAGCACGCCCACCAGAAGGGCGTCATCCACCGCGACCTGAAGCCCGGCAACATCCTGGTGTCGGCGGTGGACGGCCGGCCCCTGCCCAAGATCATCGACTTCGGCATCGCCACCGCCGCCAGCCGCTCGCTGGCCGCCGGCGCGGCCGCTGACGAGTTTGAACGCGCCGGCACGCCCGACTACATGAGCCCTGAACAGGCCGGCCTGGAGGCCGGCGTTGAAGTGGACACACGCAGCGACGTCTATTCCCTGGGCGTGCTGCTGTTTGAACTGCTGGCCGGCCGACGCCCGGGGCAGGGCATGGACACCAGCATCGCCATCCACACGGTGAGCACGTCCCTGCGCGCGCCGTCGGAACAGATCGCCACGGCCGTCCCGGGCAGCATCGATGCGCGTGCCGAACAGCTGGGCCTGAGTCGCCCCAAGCTGCGGCGGCTGCTCAGGGCCGAGCTGGACTGGGTGGTGATGAAGGCGATGCAGCGCGACCGTTCGCAGCGCTACGCCTCGGCCGCCGAGCTGGCGGAGGAGCTGCGCCGCTTCCTCGACCAGCGCCCGCTCACGGCAGTGCCGCAGACCCGGCGCTACGTGCTGGGCACCTACCTTCGAAGGCATCGCGTGGCGGTGCTGGCCTCTTCGGCGATCGCGGTGGCCGTGCTCGCGGGCCTGGGCCTGTCACTTTACGGCCTGCAGCAGGCGCGCGAGCAGCGCGCATTGGCCGAACAGCGCAGCGCCGAACTGGGCCGCGTGGTCGCGTTCCAGCAACGCATGCTGCGCGGCATCGACATCGAGGCCATGGGCGTGGGCCTGGCCGGTGGCCTGCGTGAGCAGTGGGCCGTGTCCGCCCCGGGCCAGGCCACGGTCTACGAGGGCCTGCTGGCGCGCACCAGCGCCACCGACCTGGCGCGCACGCTGATCGACCGCAACATCCTGGCCAGTGCCCTGGTGGCCATTGATAGCGATTTCGCCGACCAGCCGCGGCTGGCCGCCGAACTGCGCGAGTCGGTGGCGGAGGTGCATGTCGCGCTGGGCCTTTACGCGCAGGGCGAGGAGGGCTTTGCCAAGGTGGCGCAGTTCCGCGAAGACACGCTGGGCCCCGCCGACCCGGCCACGCTTCGCGCGCGTGCGCTGCAGGCCGACGCCATGCTGCAGGGCGCCCGACCGAAGCAGGCGTACGCGCTGCTGGAGGCGGCCATTGCCAACGCGCAGGCGCTGCCCACCGACGGCGAGCAGCGCCTGGGGCTCGAGCTGGCCCTGGCCGAGGCGGAGGGCGGCTTGGGTGATCGCGCCAAGGCACTGGCGATGCAGCAGGCGCTGCACGCGCGCGCCGCCGCCGCGCTCGGCGACAACCATCCGTTCACGCTGAAGGCGCTCAACAACATCGGCATCAACCTGGGCCGCACGGGCAGCGCGGCCGAAGGCCGGGCGATCTTCGAGAAACTCTATCCGCTGCGCGCCCAGGTGCTGGGTCCCGAGCATGAGGACACCCTGGCTTCGATGAGCAACCTGGCGATCCTTCGCGTTATCTCCGGCGATGCCCCGGCGGCGGCCGAGCTGCAGGGTCGCCTGGTGGACATCTATTCGCGCCGGCTGGGCAATGAGCACCCGACCACGCTCAGCCAGCGTGCCAACCTGGCCAACATGCTGCAGGACCTGGGCCAGCTGGACGAATCCGAGGCGAAGATGCGCCAGGTGCTTGATGCCCGGGTGCGCGTGCTGGGCACCGATTCCAACGACGCCATGCGCTCGCGGCTCAACCTGGCCGCCCTGCTGGCGCGCCGCGGCTCGGTGGAAGAGGGCCTGGCGCTGGAGGACGTGGTGATCGAGGGGCGTACCCGGGTGCTGGGGCCACGCCACCCCGACACAGTGTTCATCCTGGTCAACCACGCGGGCTCGCTCAATCGCGCAGGGCGCTACGACGAGGCCCTGGCGCTGGTGCGCAGCACCCTGCCGCTGGCGCGCGAAGTGCTTGGGCCCAAGCATCCGCAGCTGCACGCGGCGCTGGCGGTCAACGCCTCCTCGCTGGTGGCGCTGGGCCAACCCGGCGCCGCCAGGCCGCTGCTGGAGGAACTGCTGGCGCTGCGGCTCGACGCGCTGGGCGCGCAACATCCCGACACGGTGTCGGCCGCCTGGGACCTGATACCGGTGCTTCGCGCCACCGGCGACCAGGCGGGCGCCCGGCAGCTGCGGGAGACCTATATCGCGCCGCTGCTGGCGCTTCCCGAAGCGGATCTCGACCCGCGCCGAAAATCACTGGCCCGGCAGATCCGCGACGAAGAAGACTGAGGCGCGTCAGCGCAGCGACGGCGTCTCGGGGTTGATGTCGGGATCGGTGACGGCCTGGCGCGCCAGCCGCGCCTCGCGCCGCGCGATGTACACGTTCGAACCGAAGATGATCGCGGCGCCCAGCACGGTCCACCGGTCCAGCAGTTCGCCGAACAGGAAGTAGCCGAACACCGCCACCACCAGCACCTGCAGGAAGCTGATCGGCGTGAGCATCGAGGCGTCACCCAGCTTCAGCGCGCGCGTCCAGAACATGTGCGCGGTGGTGCCCAGGCCGCCCGCCAGGATGATCCACAGCCAGGTGATGCCCACCGGCGTCTCCCAGTAGAACAGCGCCGGCACCAGCGACATCGGCACCCACAGCATGGTGGTGTAGAGCACGATCGCGTCGGGATGCTCGGTGCGCGACAGGAACTTGATGCTGATCGCCGCGCTGGCGCTGGCCAATGCCGCCGTCACCGCCACCAGGCTGCCGGCCGTGAACGCGTCGCTGCCTGGGCGCACGATAAGCATCACGCCCAGGAACCCGACGATCACGGCGGTCCAGCGCCGTGCCCGGACCACTTCGCCCAGCACCAGCACGGCGCCGATGGTCACGAACAGCGGCGTCGAATAGGACAGGGCGATCGCCTGCGCCAGCGGCAGGTTCACGATGGCCCAGAAGCCCGCCAGCATGGAAACGATGCCGATCAGGCAACGGCCCACGTAAAGCCGCAGCTTGCTGGTCCGCAGCAGCGACGGGCCGTGCCGCGCCAGCATCGGCAGGATGAAGATGAAGCCGAAGAAGTTTCGGAAGAAGGCGATCTCGAACGGGTGCAGCTGTTTAGACGCCAGGCGGATGCACACCGCCATGCAGCCGAAGATCACCGTGCTGGCGGTCATCAGCAGCACCGCGCGCTTGACGTCCGCGGCGGGCGTAGCGGGGATCGCTGCGCTCACGCGCCGGTGTCGTCGAAACGTGCGCCGATGATGCGCGGCTCGGGCTCGAGCGATACGCCGAAACGCTCGCGCACCGAGCCGGCGACGCGTCGCGCCAAGTCCAGCAGCTGCGGGCCGCTGGCCTGGCCGTGGTTCACCAGCACCAGCGCATGCTGCTGCGCAACGCCGGCGTCGCCTTCGCGGAAACCCTTCCATCCGCAGGCCTCGATCAGCCACGCGGCGGAGAGCTTGCGCTGGCCGTCGGGGCCGGGGAATACGGGCAGGGTGGGGTGCGCAGCCTTGAGTTCGTCGGCCAACGCCGCGTCAACCACCGGGTTCTTGAAGAAGCTGCCGGCGTTGCCCAGCACCGCCGGGTTGGGCAGCTTGCGGGTGCGGATGCGGCTGATGGCCTCGGCCACGTGCATGGCGCGCGGCGCGTCCACGCCCATGGCCGCCAGCTCTTCCTTCACGCCCGCGTAGTCCAGGCGCAGCTCGCGACGGCGCGGCAGCCGCAGCTCCATCGCGGTCACCACCCAGCGTTCGGGTTCGCGCTTGAACAGGCTGTCGCGGTAGCCCAGCGCGCAGTCCTCGCGGGCCAGGCGTTTGACCTGCCCGGTGTCGCGCTGGAAGGCTTCGACGGTTTCAATGAACTCGCCCACTTCAACGCCGTAGGCGCCGATGTTCTGGATCGGCGACGCGCCGACCGTGCCGGGGATCAGCGCCATGTTTTCCAGCCCGACCAAGCCGCGCGCCAGGGTCCACGACACCAGGTCGTTCCAGTTCATGCCGGCCTCGGCGCGCACCAGCGCGGTGTCGCCGTCGTCCTGGGTGATGCGCACGCCGGCCATGGTCAGGCAGATCGCCACGCCCGGGAAATCGGCGGCGAACAGCAGGTTGCTGCCTTCGCCCAGCACCAGCACGGGCCCGTCGCGCAGTGACGCGAATTCGAACAGTTCGGCCAGCGCGTCGGCGCGCGACACGTCGGCCATCATCGCGGCGCGCGCCGGCACCCGGAAGGTGTTGCGGCCGGCGAGGGACACGTCCTCCGCCAGCTGGTAGCCGCTCATGCCTGGCCGCCCTCGCGCCGGCGGCGGATGGCGTCCACGCATTCGGCCACCAGGTCGGGGCCGCGGAAGATCAGGCCGGTGTAGAACTGCACCAGCTGTGCGCCGGCAGTGATCTTGCCGGCCGCATCGGCGCCGCTGAGGATGCCGCCCACGCCGATGATCGGGATGTGGTCGGGCAGCCGCGCACGCAGGCGACGCATCACCGCGGTGGACTTGCCGTACAGCGGCGCGCCCGACAGCCCGCCGGCTTCGCGGGCCATGCGGTGGTTCTCGATCGGCAGGCGGTCGACGGTGGTGTTGGTGGCGATGACGCCGTCGACCCCCAGGTCGCCCAGTACCCGCGCGCACGCCTCGATGTCTTCGTCGGAAAGGTCGGGGGCGATCTTGACCAGCATCGGCACGCGCTTGCCGTGCTGGGCGCCGAGTTTTTCCTGCGCTTCGCGCAGCGTGCCGACCAGCTGCTTGAGCTGCTGTTCTTCCTGCAGTTCGCGCAGCCCGGCGGTGTTGGGCGACGAGATGTTGACGGTGATGTAGTCCGCCAGCGGATAGACGCGCTCAAGGCAGTAAAGATAGTCCCGGGCAGCGTCTTCGTTGGGCGTGTCCTTGTTCTTGCCGATGTTGATGCCCAGCAGGCCGCGCAGGCGGCGCGCCTTGCCGACGTTGCGCACCATCGCGTCCACGCCGTCGTTGTTGAAGCCCAGCCGGTTGATCACCGCGTTGTGTTCGGGCAGCCGGAACATGCGCGGCTTGGCATTGCCTTCCTGCGCCCGCGGCGTGGTGGTGCCGACCTCCACGAAGCCGAAGCCCAGCGCCAGCAGCGCGTCGACATGGGCACCGTTCTTGTCAAGCCCGGCGGCACAGCCGACCGGATTGGGGAAGTCCAGCCCGAAGGCCTTGGTTGGCAGCGGCTTGGGGCGGCGCACCAGCAGCGGGCTCATGCCCGTGCGGTAGGCCAGCTCGAGCGAGCGCAGGCCCAGGTCGTGCGCGCGCTCGGCATCAAGGTGGAAAAGGAAAGGGCGTGCGAGGGAATACATCAGGTCGGCAAGCTCAGAGTTGTCCGCTTACGCCCAGGACGCCCAGCAGCACCGCCAGCCCTCCAAAGAACATCACCACGGCTACCAGCGAGAGGAGGGTGATCACTATCAGCGACCAGCCCAGGACCAGTCCGGCGATGGCAAAACCATCGCCGTCCATCGTGGCGGCATTGCGGCGGATCTCGGCCCGCGCCATGTGGCCGCAGATCACCGCACCCAAGCTGCCCAGGAAGGGCAGCAGGGTCCAGCCAAGCAGGCCCAGCACCAGGCTGGTGATGGCCAGCCCACTGGTTGGGCGAACCGGATACACGGGCGCCGGGGGCGGCGCCTGGACGGGAGGGGCAGGCGGCGGCAGGGACTCGGACATGGCGCTTCCTCAGAGGTCGAACTTGATGCCCTGGGCCAGCGGCATCGAGTTGGAATAGTTGATGGTGTTGGTTTGGCGGCGCATGTAGACCTTCCACGCGTCGGAGCCCGATTCACGGCCACCGCCGGTTTCCTTCTCGCCGCCGAAGGCACCGCCGATCTCGGCGCCCGAGGTGCCGATGTTCACGTTGGCGATGCCGCAGTCCGAACCGGTCGAGGCCAGGAACTGCTCGGCCGCGCGCAGGTCGGTGGTGAAGATCGACGACGACAGGCCCTGCGGCACCGCGTTCTGCAGCTCGATGGCCTCGTCCAGGGTCTTGTAGGGCATGACGTAGAGGATCGGCGCGAAGGTCTCGGTTTGCACCACCTGGGCGCTGTTGTGCAGGCCGGTGACGATGGTGGGCAGCACGAAGTTGCCCGGACGGTCGATGCGCGCGCCGCCCGATTCGATGGTGCCGCCGGCAGCCTTGGCGTTCGCGACGGCATCCAGGTAGGCGTCCACGGCGTCGGTGCTGTTGAGCGGACCCATCAGGTTGGCCGCGTCGGTCGGGTCGCCGATCTTCTTCTCCACCTGCTTGTACGCCGCCACCAGCTTGGCCAGCACGTCGGCGTAGATGGACTCATGCACGAACAGGCGGCGCGTGGTGGTGCAGCGCTGGCCGGCCGTGCCGACCGCGCCGAAGGCGATGGCGGGGATGGCCAGCTTCAGGTCGGCCGTGGGGTCGACGATGATGGCGTTGTTGCCGCCCAGCTCCAGCAGCGAGCGGCCCATGCGGCGCGCCACGCGCTCGCCGACCATGCGGCCGACCTTGGTGGAGCCGGTGAAGCTGACCAGCGCCACGCGCTTGTCGTCCACGAAGGTCTGCGCCAGGTCGGTGCCGCCGTCGTTGAACAGGAAGAAGATGTCCGGGAAGCCGGCGCTGCGCAGGGCTTCGTTGCAGATCTTCATCGAGGCGATGGCCGACAGCGGGGTCTTGGGCGACGGCTTCCAGATGCAGATGTCGCCGCAGACGCCGGCCAGGAAGCTGTTCCAGGCCCACACGGCCACGGGAAAGTTGAAGGCGCTGATGATGCCGACGATGCCCAGCGGCTGGTACTGCTCGTACATGCGGTGGCCCGGGCGCTCGGAGTGCATGGTGAGGCCGTAGAGCTGGCGCGACAGGCCGACGGCGAACTCGCCGATGTCGATCATTTCCTGCACTTCGCCGTCGCCCTCGGGCTTGGACTTGCCCATTTCCAGCGCCACCAGCGAACCCAGCGCGTCCTTGTGCTTGCGCAGCGCGTCGGCGCACAGGCGGATGGCTTCGCCGCGCTTGGGCGCCGGGGTGGTGCGCCACACCTTGAAGGCGGCCTGGGCGCGCTCGAGGATCAGGTCGTAGTCGGCCTGGGACGAGGCATGGACGCGGCCCAGCACTTCGCCGCTGCTCGGGTTGACGGGCTCGATGACGCCGGCGTCGCGGGTCTTGGACCACTCGCCGTGGCCCAGGTAGGTGCCCGATTCGTTGTCGGACAGGCCGAGGGCGGTAAGAACGGGATGGGTCATGGCGGGCTCCAAAAAAGCAATTGGCCGGTTGCGGCCAGGAAAAATGGCGGCCCCGATACGATTCGAACGTACGACCTTCCCCTTAGGAGGGGGACGCTCTATCCAGCTGAGCTACGGGGCCAAGCCCGAGAATTATCGCAGAAACCCCGGCCCGGGTTCCGGCCCCCGGCGCAGGAGGGCCGCCAGGGTCGCTTCGTCCGCCGCCATGGGCTCGGCGTGACTGGGCCGGGCGAGCATGGCCGCCAGCGCCTCGGGCAGCGGTACCGGCCCGCCCACCAGCGGCTCCACCACCTCGGGGAACTTGGCCGGATGGGCCGTGCCGACGATGCAGGCGTCCCCGGCCAGGCCCTGCGCCCGAAGCTGCCCGAGCAGCCAGGCCGCCGTGGCCGTATGCGGGCACAGGGTTTCACCCAGCCGAACCTGGGCGTCGCGCACCGTGGCTTCGATCTGTGGGTCGGCCACCGATGCGGCCCGCACCACGTCGCGCAGCTGCGCCGGGTCGGGGTAGAGCCAGCTGAGCCGCTCGAAGTTGCTGGGTGCGCCCACGTCCATGGCGTTGGCCAGGGTGGCCACGCTGGCGCGCGGGCGATAGTCGCCGCCGTCGAAGAATTCCGGCAATACCGCGTTGGCGTTGCTGGCCAGGGCGATATCGCCGATCGGCAGGCCCATGCGACGGGCCAGCAGGCAGGCCAGGCCATTGCCCAGGTTGCCGGTGGGCACCACGAACGACAGCGGCCGCCCATGCCGGCGCCAGTGCTGCAGGCTGGCGAAGGCGTAGTAGGTCATCTGCGGCAGCAGCCGGCCCAGGCTGATGCTGTTGGCCGAACTCAGCGGCACGTCGCGGCGCAGCGCGGCGTCGCCCAGCGCCGCCTTCGCCAGGCGCTGGCAGTCGTCGAAGCTGCCCTGCACCCGCAGGGCCTGCACGTTGTCGCCGAAGCAGCCCAGCTGGTGCGCCTGCCGCGGCGACACGCGGCCGTCGGGATACAGGATGACCACGCGGAACCCGGGCCGCCTGTGGAAGGCCGCCGCCACCGCCGCGCCCGTGTCCCCGGAGGTGGCGACCAGGATCGTCAGCGGCGCATCGCCGGAGGATTGCGCCGCAAGGCAGGCGGCAAGGAAGCGCGCGCCGTAGTCCTTGAAGGCGGCGGTGGGGCCGTGGAAAAGCTCGAGTACAAGGTCGCCGGCAGCGCCGAATCCGCGCAGCGGCGGCTCCACCGCGAAGGCCTCGCGACAGATCGCGTCCAGCGCGCCGGCCAGCGGATCGCCGGAGAAGAACGGCCGCAGCAGGTGCGCCGCCACCGAAGGCAGATCGTCTTGCCCGTCGAAATCCGACGGCGAAAACCGCGGCAGGGCTTCCGGCACATACAGGCCCCCATCCGGCGCCAGGCCTGCGGCCAGGGCTTCACCCAGCCCGGCGGGTGCGGCGAGGCCGCGCGTGCTCGGGAACTTCATGCCAGCACCTCCGCGCGCGGACCCGATACCGGCGAAACGTGCGGATCGCTGCCCAGTCCCGCTTGTGCAAACGCGGCGACCATCGCCGCCGCGGCCGTCACCGCCGACGCCCGGTCCTCGAACCAGGCGAACACGCTCGGCCCGGCTCCGGAAATGCTGGCGCCCATCGCGCCGGCGTCCAGCGCCGCCTGCTTCACGCCCGTGAAGCCCGGGATCAGGGAAGCGCGCCGCGGCTCCACGAGGTGATCGTGCAGCCCGGCGCGCACCAGCGCCGCGTCGCCACGTTCGCAGCCCAGCAGCACCTGCGACAGGGCCGCGCTCTGGGTCACGAACTCATGCAGCGCGAACGGCGCCGCCAGGGCGGCGCGCGCCACCCGTGTTTCCAGCGCGAAGTGCGGCCGCACCACGGCGCAGTGCCAGTGCGCCGGTACGCGGATCGGCACCAGGCGATCGGCCGTGGCCAGCACCAGGCCGCCGACCAGCATCGGCCCGACGTTGTCGCCGTGCAGCCCGCCGCTTGCCACGGCTTCGCCGGTCATCGCGAACCGATACAGCGCCTCGCGCGCCAGCGGCGCGTCCAGCAGCGCGTTCGCGGCGACCAGCGCGGCCACGCACGATGCCGCCGAGCCACCCAGGCCCGAGCCCAGCGCGATGCCCTTGTCGAGTTCGATCTCGAATCCGCAGGAAAGCCCCAGCGCGTCGCGCAAGGCGATCAACGCCGCGCCCGCCGTGTTGTGCTCGGCCTGCATCGGCAGCCCTGCCACCCCGCCGCGGATCGCCGCCATGCGCACCACCGGCTCGCTGATGCAGCGCACGGTGGCGATGTCGCCCGGGCCCTCCAGGCTGTGGCCGAGGATATCGAAGCCCACGCCCACGTTGCCCACCGAGGCCGGCGAGAAGGCGCGCGCGCTGGCGGGCGGACTCACAGCCGCGCCCCCAGCGCCGACGCCAGCCGCAGCAGGTCGGAGAACACGCCGGCCGCGGTCACTTCGGGCCCGGCACCAGGGCCCTGCACGATCAGCGGATTGTCGCGGTAGCGGTGGGTGGTGAACTGCACGATGTTGTCCGTCAGTCGAAGGTGGGAGAAGGCGTGGTCGCGCGGCAGTTCCACCAGCGACACGCTGGCCCGGCCATCGTGCCCGAGCCGCGCGACGTAGCGAAGCACCTGGCCGCGCGAACCGGCATCGGCCAGGCGCTTCGCCATCGCCTGGTCCAAGTCTGCAAGCGAGGCCATGAAGTCTTCGCGAGACCCGCCGCGCAGGCTCTCGGGCACCAGCCCTTCCACCTGCACGTCGGCCATCGACAGCGCGATGCCCGACTCACGCGCCAGGATCACCAGCTTGCGCGCCACGTCCTGGCCCGAAAGATCCTCGCGCGGGTCGGGCTCGGTGTAGCCCAGCGCGTGGGCTTCGCGCACCAGCGCCGAGAACGGCTGCGAGCCGTCGTAGCGGTTGAACAGCCAGGCCAGGGTGCCCGACAGGATGCCTTCCACCGCGATCAGTTCGTCGCCCGTGTCCAACAGGTCGCGCAGGGTCTGGATCACGGGCAGGCCGGCGCCGACGGTGGCCTCGTAGCGAAGCCGTGCGCCGCTGGCCTCGCTGGCGGCGGCAATGGCCTGGCGGCGGGCCAGCGGCCCGGCGACGGCGTGCTTGTTGGGCGTGATCACGTGGATGCCGGCGGCCAGCCAGCCCGCGTAGCGTTCGGCGATGGCGTCGCTGGCGCTGCAGTCCACGATCACGCAGTGCGGCAGGTGGGCGCCCAGCAGGTGCGGCGCCAGCGCATCAAGGTCACCGTCGGCAGCGTTGGCGAGGTGTTCGCGCCAGGTCCCCGGCGCGCCATGCTCACCCAGCCAGAGCCGGCGGCTGTCGGCCAGCGCGCGCAGCCGCAGGTCCAGGCCCGCAGCCTCGCGCAGGCGTGGCAGGGCCGCTTCCACTTGGTCGAGCAGGGCCGCGCCAACCTTGCCGGGCCCGATCACGGCCAGCGCAACCGTCTGGGGTGAAAGCCAGAAGCTGGCGTGCGCGGCCCGCAGCGCGCGGGTGGCGTCTTGCGCCGCCACCGCCACCGAGATGTTGCGCTCCGAGGCGCCCTGGGCGATGGCACGGATGTTTACCCGCGCCCGCGCCAGCGCTCCGAACAGCCGCGCCGCCACGCCTGGCGTGCCGGCCATGCCGTCGCCCACGGCCGCCAGCACGCTCACGCCGTCGGTCAACTGCACACCCTGCACCTGGCCCGCGGCCAGTTCGCGGTCGAACGCGCGCAGCAGCGCAACGCGCGCAGCCACCGCTTCGCCGCTGCGCACCACGCAGCAGATCGAATGCTCGGACGACCCCTGCGAAATCATCACCACCGAGATGCGCGCCGCGTGCAGCGCCGCGAACACGCGCTCGGCCGTGCCCGGTACGCCGATCAGCCCGGCGCCTTCGAGGCTGACCAGGGCCAGGTCGCTGCTCAGCGTGAGGCCCTTCACCGGCCCGCCGGGACCGCCATCGAGGGCGATGCGCGTGCCCGGCACCTGCGGGCGGAAGGTGTTCCGGATCTGCACCGGCATGCCGCGTGCCATGGCCGGCGTGAGGGTCTGGGGGTGGATCACCTTGGCGCCGAAGTAGGCCAGCTCGCAGGCTTCGCGATAGCTCAGCGCCGGCAGCGGAACGGCCTCGGGCACCAGCCGCGGGTCGGCCGACAGCACGCCGTCCACGTCGGTCCAGATATGCAGTTCGTCGGCTTCGAACAGCGCCGCGAAGATGGCGCCGGAATAGTCGCTGCCGTTGCGGCCCAGCACCGTCGGCAGGCCGTCCTCGCCGCCGGCCACGAAGCCCGTCACCACGACGCGGGGCTGCGGATTGGCCGTGCGCCAGCGCTTGAGGTTGTCGCGGCTTGCGGGCCAATCCACGGCTACGCCCAGCTCTTCGTGCCGCACGCGCAGCACCTCGCGGGCATCGAGAAGCGCGCAGTCGGCGCCGCGCGAGCACAGGTGCGCCCACAGCAGCCGCGCCGACCACACTTCGCCCAGGCCCTGGATGCGCTCGAAGGCCGGCCGTCCGGGCGCGCCCAGCACGGCGGTGGCCTGCAGCAGGGCGGCCAGCTGTTCGAACTGCGCGTTCAGCCAAGCGTGCAGGTCGCCGTCGTCGTCGCCGAGCAGGGCGCGGGCGGTCTCGAGGTGGCGCTGGCGCAGGGCGACCAGGGCAGGGCGCCAGTCGCGGGCGGCGGTGGCGGCGTCGGCCAGTCCAATCAGGGCATCGGTGACGCCCTGCATGGCCGACACCACGGTGACTTGCCCGGGTTCGTCGGCGGCCAGCAGCAGGTCGGCCACGTGCCGGATCCGCGCGGCGTCGGCCAGCGAACTGCCGCCGAACTTGTGCGCGCGGGTGCGCAGGGCAGCGGGCGACGTGGGTTTTTCTTCGAGCATCAACGCGTTCATGCAACCTCCGGAGGAGGCCGCGCAGCGTTTCAGGGGAGGGAGATGCCGGCCCGCCTCTGTCGAGGTGCGGGGCCGTGGGTGGATTTGTTATCCAGGCAAGACCGACCGCACCACCGCGAGGGTAGTGGTGGTAATGGTCGTGGTGGTGAGGTGCCGGGACATGCCTCGACTGTGCCGGGCGGCCGCGCGCGCTGTCAAGCGGCTGGAGGGGCAACCCTGCTCTCAGCGGAAATTCGGCGGCAGAGACCGGTGGATCGCCGTGGCTGCCTTGGCCCCTTCGGAGAAGGCGACGCTGATCTGTTTGAGCGATGAGACGATGTCGCCGGCCGCGTAGAGCCCTTTGACCGAGGTCTGCTGGTGGGCATCGACCCGCAAGTCCCCGGAACGGGTAAAGCGCGCATGAAGTGCGCGCGCGAGGCTCGAGCGGCCATGCGATCCCGTCATCGGATACAGCACATCGAACGGCAAGGACTCGCCGCCGCTCAGCTTGAGCACACCTTCGTCCGCACCCACGACGACTTTGACGGGGGAATCCTCGATCAACCGGATGCCCGCAAGCGAAAGTTGCCGGCGGTCCGGTCCAGCCATGGGTACTCCGCCGGGCACCACAACCAGCGTCAGGTCCGAGGTGTACGTCCGGACGAACAGTGCATGGTCCGAGCCGTGGGCGCTGTCGGCGACAAGTACGATGCGACGGTCCATCGATTCATAGCCATCGCAGATCGGGCACCAGCGCACCTTCCCGTCCCACGTCATCTTTGACGACAAGCCGGGAATCGGCCGGTGGTCGCTCGATCCCGTGGCCAGGATCACGGTTGCCGCCAGGACGTGCGTTCCGCCAATACCGACCTTGAAGCCCTTTGGGACATGGCTCAGTTTGTCCACGCGGTCTTTGCGCATGGCTGCCCCTGCGTCTTTCGCCTGGCGCCGGAGCCGACGAAGGATATCCGGACCGGGGATCCCCTCGGGGAAGCCCGGGATGTTGTGGGATCGCGGGATATGCCTCGCTCGCGAGGTCCCGTCCGCGATCACCAGCACCGAGCGCCGGAAGCGGGCGAGGTAGATCGCAGCGACCAATCCGGCCGGACCCGCGCCTACGATCACGCAGTCGAACGTTTCGGTGGGCGTCTTTCCCTTCATCGCGGATTCCCTCAAGCAAGGGTCGTCAGCTGGCGACCCTGTTCCTGGCGTTTCACGGCTGCTGCCACCGGTTCCTGATCTTTACCCGAAGAAGAGCCAAAAAAAAGGCCGGGCATGAAGCCCGGCCTTTGGAAACTTGGTGGAGAGGATGGGGATCGAACCCACGACCTCATCGATGCGAACGATGCGCTCTCCCAGCTGAGCTACCCCCCCACAGAAGGTCCGCGAATTATACGGATGCCCCGTGCCCGTGGCTAGCCGTTGGGCAAAAACGGCGCCAGGGCCGGCTCCAGAAGCTCCCGGCGCCATCCGGCCAGGGCGTCGGGCCAGCCGCGGCCCTCCAGCAGCGCCTCGAGGTGGCGTCGGGCGCACAGCAGGCCTTCGGGCAAGCCGTTTGCCTGTGCGACCGACACCACGGCTTCCTGCATTGCCTTGAGCGTCTGCTTGTCGTAGGCATCCATGCGCTGCAGCGGGATCTGGCGGTCGGCGTCGGAAAGCGGCGCCTCGACCACGGCCCACAGTTCGGCCCGCGACTTGCGGGGCGACTTGGGGTGGCGGTCCAGCACGGCGTTGAATTCGCCGAAGTCGCGCGGCGGGCGGCGCGCCAGGCCCACGGCCAGTTCGTTGTCGATGATCCAGCTCTTGGGCTTGTCGCTGCGACGGGCTTCGATGTCGCGCCAGCGCAGCACGCGGCACAGGCGGGCCTGCCCGTCGGCGTCCAGGCCCTGTGCACTGCGCACGGCCAGGTGCGGCCACGGCTCCTCGCCTTCCTGGGCGGCGCCACGCAGGGAGCGCTCGGCGTCGGCGTTGAGCCAGTCGTGGCGGCCCAGCTCGCCCAGCTTCTGGTCCAGCAGCGAATGCACCGCGTGCAGGTGCAGCACGTCGTCGGCGGCGTACTCGAGCTGCGAGGCACTCAGCGGGCGGCGAAGCCAGTCCGAGCGGGTCTCGCCCTTGGCCAGGGCGATGCCCGTGACCTGTTCCACCAGCTTCTGGTAGCCCAGGCCTGCGCCCAGGCCAATCAAAGCGGCAGCCACCTGGGTGTCGAACAGCGGGGCGGGCAGGGCGGCGCAGCCGCGCATCAGCGCCTGCAGGTCCTCGCTGGCGCTGTGCATCAGCTTGGTCACGGCCGGGTCCACCAGCAGCGGCCGCAGCGCGTCGTCCATGCCGGGCACCAGCGGGTCCACCAGCAGGATGTCGCCCGGCACCGCCAGCTGCACCAGGGCCAGCTGCGGGTAGAAGGTGCGTTCACGGATGAACTCGGTGTCCAGCGCCACCAGGGGCTCGCCGGCCCAGCGGGCAAGGCGTTCGGACAGGGCTTGCGGGGTATCGATCCAGAGGCTCAAGGGGATGGCTGCGGTGGGTGGAAGCCGGCACCTTAGCCCAACTTCGGCCTGCCCATGTCGTTTCAGCCTCCGGTACCATCGGGGCCTGATGACCACGCACCCGAGAATCCTGATCCTCCTCGTGCTGCTGGCCGGCGCCCTGCTGGCCGGCTGCGGTGGCCGCGCGGACGGCGACCCGGTTGCCGAGGTCCGGGCACCGAAAACCGTCGATCCGGCCGAGCTGGAGGCGGATGTCGAGGTCGAACCGGCGGCCCCGGTGGCGGAAGTGCTGCCCTGGACCCCGGTGATCGACGCCGTGCCTGCCAATCAGTTCAGCGCGACCCTGCGCGCGGCGGCGCAGGCCGTGGACGCGGGTCAGCTGCTGACGCCCGAGGCGCCGACGCTTCCGGCCGGATTGGACGAGGCAGCCGATCAAGCCCCTGGCCCCGGCGCCCTCGAGCTTTACCTGGGCGTGCTCGCCACCGACCCGTCACAGGCCAAGGCCGCGGCCGGCGTCGACGCCATCGTCGGGCTGCTGCTGGTGCAGGGCCGCTCCGCGCTGGCCGAAGGTCGGATCGCCGAAGGGCAGCGGATCGAACGGGTCATCGCCCGCGCCAGCCCGCAGCATGAAGGCCTGGCCTCCTATCGCCAGGCGATCGAAGCCGCCACCCGTGCCCAGGCCCTGGTGCGCCGGGGCGAGGCGCGCTTCGCCGCCGGGCGCATCTTCAAACCCGAAGGCAAAGGCGCGGTGGTGGCGTTCCGCGAGGCGCTGCAGGCCTATCCCGACTTCATTCCCGCCAGCGACGGGCTGACGCGGCTGCAGGCCGATCACCTCAACCGCGCGCTGTCGGCGGCCCAGCAGGGCGACTACGCCGGCTCAGAGCGGCTGCAGGCCGAAGCCGCGCGCATCCTTGCGGCCTCCCCGGCGCTGCAGGACATGGCGGCGCGTATCGTTGAGCTGCGCCAGGCGCGCACCGAGCAGCTGCTCGAGCAGGGCCATGCGGCGGTGGATGCGCTGGACCTTGAGCTGGCCGCCGGCCGATTGGCCGAGGCCGAGCGCGTTTCACTGCAGGCCCGCGGCCTGGACGCGCTCAGCGAGCGCATCGAGCTGGCGCGACACTACGGCCGCTTCCGCCCCGGACAAGTCTTCCGCGAACCGCTGGCCGCCGGCGGCGAGGGCCCGGAAATGGTGGTGCTGCCGCACGGGGAATACCTCATGGGTTCGCCGGAAGAAGAAGAGGGCCGGCAGGACAACGAAGGCCCGCGACACGGCGTCGTCTTCCAGCGCGGCCTGGCCATGGCGCGCAATGAAACCACGGTCGCGGATTTCGCGCAGTTCGTGAAGGCCACCGGCTACCGCAGCCTGGCTACCCGCCGCGGCCGCTCCACCGTCTACGACGAGCGCGGCGGCGCCATGAGCGAACACTCCGGCGTGGACTGGCGCAGCGACCACGCCGGCAACCCGGCCGGCCCCACGCTGCCGGTGGTGCACGTGGCGTTCGAGGATGCCGAGGCCTACGTGGCCTGGCTGTCGGCGCAGACCGGCCAGCGCTACCGCCTGCCCAGCGAGGCCGAGTTCGAATATGCGCTGCGCGGCGGCCGCACCGAGGCCTATGCCTGGGGCGACGGCAGTCCCACCCGGGTGATGGGCAACCTCACTGGCGACGGTGACCAATCGCGCCTGAAGCGGCGCTGGTCCAACGCCATCAAGGGCTACAGCGACGGCCATTGGGGTCCGGCGCCGGTGCGCAGCTATCCGGCGGAGCCGTTGGGCACCTTCGACCTGGTGGGCAACGTGTCGGAGTGGGTGCAGGACTGCTGGCACGACAGCTACCGCCGTGCCCCCGGCGACGGCACCGCCTGGGTCAATCCGGGCTGCGAGGAGCGGGTGATCCGCGGCGCTTCCTGGGCCAGCACGCTGGACCGTGCGCGCTCGGCCTACCGCCAGTCCACGCTGGCGGCGACCACGCATGCGCGCCTGGGGCTGCGGGTGGTGCGCGACCTCTGAGCCGCGCTCAGAAGCTGATGAACAAGCCGCCGTTGACCGGCAGGTTGACGCCGGTGAGGTAGCCCGCGTCCTCGGCGCACAGGAACACCACCGCACGCGCCACGTCCGCCGCTTCGCCGATGCGGCCGGTGGGCACCATCGCCAGCACCTGCTGCTTCACGTCCTCGGGGATGGCGGCGGTCATCGCGGTGCGGATGTAGCCCGGGCTGACCGAGTTGACGGTGACGCCCTTGCGCGCCACTTCCCGCGCCAGCGCCATGGTGAAGCCGTGCATGCCGGCCTTGGCCGCGGCGTAGTTGGTTTGGCCGAACTGGCCCGTCTGGCCGTTGACCGAACTGATGTTGACGATGCGGCCGTAGCCGCGCTCGCACATGCCTTCGGCCAGCAGCTTGCACAGGGTGAAAACGCTGTCGAGGTTCACCGACAGCACCTGGTCCCACTGTTCGCGGCTCATCTTGCGCAGCACGGCGTCGCGGGTGATGCCGGCGCCGTTCACCAGCACGTCCACGGGGCCGTGGCTGGCGCCGATGGCCGCGATGGCGCGTTCGCAGCCGGCCGGGTCGGTGACATCCATGGCCACGAAGCTGACGTCGTGGCCCTGCATGGCCTGGGCGAAATCGTGTTGGCGCGCCTCGTCACCGGGCAAGTCGGCGGCGACAACCCGCAGGCCGGCGATCGCGAGCTGGCGGCAAGTCTCGCGGCCGATGCCGCCGGTGCCGCCGGTAACCAGGGCCACGCGCGGCGCGGCGGGAATGGCGGCGCTCACTGGGTCTTGGCCTTGCTGCTGACTTTGCCGGCACGCGCCTTGGCGGCGCGGGCCTTGGCCGCAGGCGGCGCGCCGCCGCCCAGCCCCTGCTGGAATGAACGCCAAAGCTCCATGTTGCGTTCGGCCAGCGAGTTGAGCAGCGTCCAGGGTGCCTGGCCCACGAGGCTGCCTATCTGGCCGCGGAACTGCTGCTGCTGGTCGAGGAAGAACTGCAGGCTGCGTTCCAGGAAATTGCCCATCACGCCCTGCAGCGAATCGCCGCGGAAGCGGATCACCTGCGTCAGCATCTCGGCGCTGAAGATCGGCTGCCCGTGCTCTTCGTGCTCGGCGATGATCTGCATCAGCACGCTGCGCGTGAGGTCGTTGCCCGACTTGGCGTCGCGGACCACGAATTCCTCGCGGTCCACGATCAGCTGGCGAACGTCTTCCAGGGTGATGTAACTCGAGATCTCCGTGTCGTAGAGGCGGCGATTCGGGTACTTCTTGATGATGCGGACCTGCGGCATGTAGGGCACCGGTACGTTCGCGCCGACGCGGCGACGATGGGGCCTGAAGCATCACCCAGCGCGGCCCGTCGCGCAAGCAAGCGTGGCCGCTGCCGGCCGGGGCTTACGTTGGGCCGACAGTCCCGCTAACGGGTTCATCAAGAGTGGCGTGGAGAACGGGAGGGATACGGCGTGGATCGAAGTCTGCGAGGGCTCGCGCCAGCGCGGCTTCGACCGCGCCGGTGCCTGCGAACGGCTGCCCGGGCTGGCCCAGGAACCGCCATGCCGCCAACAGCGCCGGCCCGGGCGCGGTGGGATCCACCGGCATCGAAGCCAGGGATTTGCCCAGCTTGTTCCCGTGCGCGTCCACCAGCAGCGGCAGGTGCGCGTAGGCGGGCTCTGGCAGGCCGAGCTGGCGCTGCAGGAGAATTTGCCGGGGCGTGGAGTCGAGCAGGTCGGCGCCGCGCACGACGTCGGTGATGCCCTGCGCGGCGTCGTCCACCACTACCGCCAGCTGGTAGGCCCACGGACCGTCGGCCCGACGCAGCACGAAGTCGCCCACGTCGGTGGCCAGCGACTGCGCCTGCCGACCCTGGAGGCCATCGTTGAATTCGACCACCTGGTCGGGAACCCTCAGCCGGATGGCGGCCGGGCGCTGGCGGTTGCCGGCCACGCACCGGCGGTGGATGCCGCCGGTGGCGGCCAGGTCGCTGCGGCTGCAGCGGCATTCGAAGGCCAGGCCCGCCGCGACCAGCCGCTGCAGGGCGGCGGCATACGCATCGCCGCGCCGGCTTTGCCACAGCACCGGCGCGTCCGATGTCATGCCGAAGGCCGCCAAGTCCTGAATCTGCTGTTCAGCCGCGCCGGGAACTTCACGCGCCGGGTCGAGGTCTTCCATGCGTACCAGCCAGTCGCCGCCCCGGTGCCGCGCCATCAGCCAGCTGCCCAGCGCGGCCACCAGCGAGCCCAGGTGAAGGGCGCCGGTGGGCGAGGGCGCGAAACGTCCGCGGGGGCGAGGGTTGGGGGTCATGGCGACTTGAAATTCACCTGCCGAGCGTACATTTAACCCGTTGTCTGCGGAATCGCAGTGTTCTTCAACCCAGGAAAACCCGTCATGTTCAAGCGTATCGCACTGTTCCTTGCCACCAACCTGGCCGTGATGGTCCTGCTGGGTATCGTGTTGAGCGTACTGCAGGGCGTGTTCGGCATCACGCTGGGCAACAACGGCACGCTGCTGGTGTTCGCGGCCATCTTCGGCTTCGGCGGCTCGCTGATATCGCTGGCCATTTCCAAGTGGATGGCCAAGCGCGCCACCGGCATGCACGTGATCACCCAGCCGCGCAACGAGGCCGAGACCTGGCTTTACAACACGGTGCGCCGCCAGGCCGAAACGGCGGGCATCAAGATGCCCGAGGTCGGCATCTACGACGCGCCCGAGATCAACGCCTTCGCCACCGGCCCCAGCCGCAACAACTCGCTGGTGGCGGTGTCCACCGGCCTGCTGCGGGCCATGAACCGCGACGAGGCCGAGGCCGTGCTGGCGCACGAGGTCAGCCACGTCGCCAATGGCGACATGGTGACCATGGCGCTGATCCAGGGCGTGCTGAACACCTTCGTCATCTTCATGGCGCGCATCGTCGGCCGCATCATCGACTCGTGGCTGACCGGAAACCGCGAGGGCGGCGGCATCGCCTACTACGCCATCGTGTTCGTGCTCGACATGGTGTTTGGCGCGCTGGCGTCCATCATCGCGATGTGGTTCAGCCGCTGGCGCGAATTCCGCGCCGATACCGGCGGCGCGAACCTGGCCGGGCGCGAGAAGATGATCGCCGCGCTGCAGAAGCTGGCCAGCACCTACGGCCAGAGCACGCTGCCCAGCCAGGTGCGCGCGTTCGGCATCTCGGGCAGCGTCGGCGGCGGCTTCAAGCGCCTGTTCATGAGCCATCCGCCGCTGGCCGAGCGCATCCAGGCGCTGCGCGACGCCCCGGCCGCGTCGGCCACCGTCCGCACCTGAAGCGCGCCGGCACCCGCCGCGAAAAAGCCCGCCGAATGGCGGGCTTTTTCTTGCGCCATTACCCCAGGGCTCAGCCGAAGTCGTAACTCATCGTCGGCCCGGGTGCCGCCAGGAAGTTGCCTTCCACGAAGTCCATGCCCATCGAGAACAGCACGCTCATGGTCGCGGCGTCGGACACGAATTCCGCCACCGTCTGCTTGCCTGCGGCGTGGGCCTTGCTGACGATGTCGCGCACCTGCTGCTGCACCTCGGCGTTCTTGCCCATCTCGGTGATGAAGCTGCGGTCGATCTTGAGGATGGCGGGGTCGAAGTGGCTGAGCATCTGGAAGGAGTTCAGGCCGGTGCCGAACTGTTCCAGCGCCACCCGGCAGCCCAGCGCCGCCACGGCCGCCTGGAAGGCCTGGACGGCCTTGAGGTGGGTGAACACCTTCGACTCCGGGATCTGCAGCACCAGCCGGTCGCCGGGAACGGCGTGGTCGGCCAACTGCTCGGCGATGAAAGCCTCCAGCCCGCCTTCCACCAGCGAAGCCGGCGTGACCTTCACGAACAGGTTGGTGTGCTTGCCCGCCTTCATGCGCTCGCCGATGACGGCCACGGCGCGCTTGATCACCCAGCGGTCGATGTCGTCCAGCAGGCCGTGTTCCTCGGCGATGGCCAGGTAGGTGAGCGGCGGGATGACTTCGCCGCCCGGACCCTTCATGCGCAGGTAGACGTCGTAGTTCTCTTCTTCGGCGCCGGTCAGGCTGATGATCGGCTGGTAGTGCAGCGTGAACTGGTCGCCGGCGATCGCCTCGCGGATGCGTTCGACCCAGGCCTGGATGCGCTCTTCCTCGGCGCGGTCGCGCGCCGCCGGGTCGAATATCTCCACCCGGTTGCCGCCCATGCCGATGCACGAGGCCAGGCACTGGCTGGACTTGCTCATCACCTGTGACACGCTGGCGATGCGCTCGCCCACCTGCACGCCGCCGATGCTGACGCTGGGATTCACCGAACGCTCGCCCAGGTCCAGGATGTGGCCGTGGAACGCGTGGCGGATGCGCTCGGCCTGCGCCAGGCTGCCCTTGTGGTCGTGGCCCAGGCACAGCACGGCGAAGCCATGGTCGCTCAGGCGCGCGGCGATGGTGTTGGCGTCCAGCGCGCCCTGCAGGCGCTCGGCGAAGCCCTTGATCAGGTCGTCGGCCGAGGCCAGTCCGATTTCGCCGACCATGTTTTCGTAGTGGTCGGGTTCCACCAGGAGGAAGGCCTGCTGGCCCTTGCCTTCGGCCGCCTTGACCACCGCCGCCTCCAGCTCGGTCATGAAGTGCTGGCGGTTGAACAGCCCGGTCAGCGAGTCGCGCTGGCGCAGCGTGTCCAGCTCCTTGACCATCTCCGAGTCCACCGTCTGCTGGCGGAACACGATCTGCAGGCAGGACTCGCCCTCGTAGGTGGCGCTGGTGAACTCCATCACCGCGTCGAAGCTGCTGCCGTCGGCGCGCTGGGCCTGCAGGTTGAGCTGGCGCGGCGGCGTTTCGCCCTTGGATATCTTCTTGAGCACCTGCTTGAACAGGTCGGCATGCTTGGAGTCGATCAGGTCCAGCACCGACAGCCCCTCGATCTCGTCGAAGTCCTCGAAACCAAACATCTCCAGGTAGGCATCGTTGGCGCGGATGTGCATGCCTTCGTGCACGTAGGCGATCGGATCGCGGGACGAGGCGATCAGGGCGTCGCAGCGGCGCTCGGTTTCGCGCAGGGACGCTTCCAGGTGGCGCAGCGCGCGGCGGGCGAGCAGGGCGGCGAACTCATTGCGAACCACCGCCTGCACGTGCTCGGGGCGGGTGCGCAGGGCGATGTCGCGGGTGCCCGCGGCCAGCGCGTCCAGCACGGTCTTTTCGTCCAGCACGGCGGTGGACGCCACGATGGGGATGTCCTTGCCGGTGGCGGTGACGCGCTGCACGACGGTGGCCAGCGGCAGGTAGTCCGCGTTCGCCGCGGCCAGCACCAGGTCGATGCTCTGAGACTCAAGCATGCGGACCAGGTCGGCCTCGTCCTCGGGGCGCTGCGGACGGACCGCGATGCCGCCATTGCGGAGAAGGCTGATCAGTTGCTCGGCGTCTTCCAACTGGTCTTCGACCAGGAGCAGGCGGAGAACGGCTTCCTGCTGTGCCATCGAGGGGGGTCCTTTTTATTCAAAGGCTTGCAAGGGGGGATTGAGACAATACCAAAAGTGTACTCGGGAAAACCATTCAAACCGGGAGTTTCGCCGGGGCCCCGGCCACCTCCCGGACAAGGCGCGGCACCAGGTAGCCTGGGAGTCGGGCCGACAGTTCTTCGTGAAGCCGCCGGGCCTCGTCCGCAGGCACTTCGAAATGGGCGCTGCCGGCCACGCGGTCCAGCAGGTGCAGGTAGTAGGGCAGCACCCCGGCGTCGAACAGCCGATCCGACAGCGCGGCAAGCGCTGCAACCGAATCATTGACCCCGCGCAGCAGCACCGCCTGGTTGAGCAGCGTGGCGCCGGCGTCGCGCAGCCGGGCCATGGCCCGGGCCACCGGGGCGTCGATCTCGTTGGCGTGGTTGGCGTGGATCACCACGACCACGCTTTGGGGCAGGCCGGCCAGCCAGGCCAGCAGCTCGGCGTCCACCCGCTCGGGCAGCACCACCGGCAGGCGGGTGTGCAGGCGCAGCCGGCGCACGTGGGGCAGGCGGGCCAGGGCGTCGGTGAACTCGGCCAGCTTGGGGGTGGACAGCGACAGCGGGTCGCCGCCCGACAGCAGCACTTCGCTGATGCTGGCGTCGGCCGCCAGGTAGTCCAGCGACGCACGCCACTGGCCGGCGGCCGCGGTCTGTTCGCCGTAGGGGAAGTGCCTGCGGAAGCAGTAGCGGCAGTGGATGGCGCAGCTGCCGGTGGCCACCAGCAGGGCGCGGCCGTCGTATTTATGCAGGATGCCGGCTCCGCCGCTGGCGTCCAGGTCGCCCACGGCGTCCAGGTCGAAGCCCGGCACCACGCGGTCCTCGTCGTCCAGGGGCAGCACCTGGCGCAGCAGCGGATCGTCGGGGTCGCCGTGGCGCATGCGCGCCGCGAAACCGCGCGGCACCCGCATGGCGAACTGGGCCGTGGCCGTTGCCGACACCCGCGCCGCGAGGTCGGGCAGGCCCAGCAGGTCCAGCAGTTCGGCGGGCTCGCGGATGGCGTCGCGCCAAAGCTGCTGCCAGCGGACCGGGGCGTGGCGCGGTTCTTGCTGCGATGAGGGGGGTTGGGCGGTTATCATGTCGGGCTAGGACGGGGCCCCCGGGGGCCCGGAGATTCCACCCATTGTAGCCGCGCCGCCGCCCCTGTCCGGGGTGGCCCGGCCCTTCACCCAGGAGCAAGCATGGCCAGCTACGGCATGAACGACGTCAAGAACGGATTGAAGATCATCATCAACGGCGAGCCGTGCGTGATCACCGACACCGAGTACGTCAAGCCCGGCAAGGGCCAGGCCTTCACCCGCATCAAGTACCGCTTCATCAAGTCCGGCCGCACGGTCGAACTGACCATGAAGGCCACCGACAGCCTGGAAGCGGCCGACGTGATGGACACCGACATGCAGTTCCTCTACACCGACGGCGAGTACTGGCACTTCATGCAGGCCGAATCGTTTGAACAGGTGCAGTGCGACGCGTCCGGCGTCGGTGACACCAGGAACTACCTCAAGGGCGAAGAGCCCTGCGTGGTGACGCTCTGGAACGGCACCCCGATCGCGGTGCAGGCGCCCAACTTCGTCGAGCTCAAGATCGTCGAGACCGACCCGGGCGTTCGCGGCGACACTTCGGGCGGCGGCGGCAAGCCGGCCAGGCTCGAGACCGGCGCGGTGGTGCGCGTGCCGCTGTTCGTCAACCAGGACGAGATCATCAAGGTCGACACCCGCTCCGGCGAGTACGTCGGCCGGGTGAAGTAAGCCCGTGCCGGTCACGGCGGCACCCCAGGCCTGCGACCTGCTGATCGAAGCGGGCTGGGTGGTGCCGGTGGAGCCGCACGGCGTGGTGCTCCAAGACCACGCGGTGGCGGTCAGCGCCGGCGTGATCGTGGCGATCCTGCCGCGGGCCGAGGCCCGCGCGCAGTACCAGGCCGCGCAAGTGGTGAGCCGTCCCGGCTCGGTGCTGGTGCCGGGGCTGGTGAACGCCCACTGCCACAACCCGATGACCCTGCTGCGCGGCGTCGCCGACGACCTGCCGCTGATGACCTGGCTGCAGCAGCACATCTGGCCGATCGAAGGCCAGGTGATCGGTCCCGAGTTCGTCGCCGATGGCATCGAGCTGGCCGTCGCCGAGATGGTGCGCGGCGGCACCACCAGCTGCGCCGAGAACTATTTCTTCCCCGACGTGCAGGCGGCCACGTATTCGCGGCTGGGCTTCCGCGCGCTGGTGGGCCTGCCGGTGATCGACTTCCCGACCGCCTGGGCGCGCACGCAGGACGAGTACTTCGAGAAGGGCCTGGAGGTGCACGACAACTGGCGGCGCCATCCGCTGGTGTCGATCTGCTTCGTGCCGCATGCGCCCTACACCGTGAACGACGTGGCGCTGGAGCGCATCCGCATGCTGTCCGACCAGCTCGACCTGGTGGTGCACTGCCATATCCACGAAACCGCGCACGAGAACACCGAGGCGATGAAGCAGCACGGTTCGCGCCAGCTGGCCCGCCTTGATCGCTTGGGCCTGGTGAACGACCGACTGATGGCCGTGCACATGACCGACCTCTCCGACGCCGAGATCGCCCTGTGCGCCGAGCGCGGCGTGTCGGTGGTGCACTGCCCGGAATCCAACCTCAAGCTGGCCTCGGGCTTCTGCCCGGCCCACAAGCTGCAGCGCGCGGGCGTGAACCTGGCGCTGGGCACCGACGGCTGCGCCAGCAACAACGACCTGGACATGTTCGGCGAGATGCGCACCGCGGCGCTGCTGGCCAAGGGCGTGTCTGGCGACGCCTCGGCCCTCGACGCGGCCACCACGCTGCGCATGGCAACCTTGGGCGGCGCTCGGGCGATGGGCCTGGGCGAACGCACCGGCTCGATCGAACCGGGCAAGCTCGCCGACCTTACCTGCGTTGACATGGACCCGCTCGAGACCCAGCCGATGTACCACGCCATTTCGCAGCTGGTTTACGCCACCGGACGCCACCAGGTGTCGGACGTGTGGATCGGCGGCGTGCGCAAGCTCGACGCCGGCGTGCTGGTGGACATGGACATCCCCGCCATCCGCGCCAAGACCCGCCAATGGCGAAACCGCATCGCCGGCATCAAGGTGCCTGCATGAGCGCGCCCGTCGCCAACGCCAGCCAGGCCGAGCTCGACAAGTTCGGCGCGCTCGCCAGCCGCTGGTGGGACCCGCAGGGCCCGCAGCGCCCGCTGCATGAACTCAACCCGGCGCGCCTGGGCTACGTGCGCGACCGCCTGCCGCTGGCGGGGGCCCGCGTGCTCGACGTCGGCTGCGGCGCCGGTCTGCTGAGCGAAGCGCTGGCCCGCGAAGGCGCGCAGGTCACCGCGCTCGACCTGGCGCCCGAGCTGATCGACGTGGCCAAGCTGCACCTGCTCGAGTCGGGGCTGACCGTGGACTACCGGCTGCAGTCGGTGGAAGACCTCGCTGCCGGAGCCCCGGCTTCGTTCGACGGCATCACCTGCATGGAAATGCTCGAACACGTGCCCGATCCCGCCGCCGTGGTGCGCGCCTGCGCAACGCTGCTCAAGCCCGGCGGCCAGTTGTTCCTGTCCACGCTCAACCGCACGCCGGCGGCGTTCGCGGTGGCCATCGTCGGCGCGGAATACCTCGCCCGCCTGCTGCCCAAGGGCACGCACGACTACAAGCAGTTCATCAAGCCGTCCGAACTCGCGGCCTGGCTGCGCGCAGCCGGCCTGCAGGCCAGCGACGTCAGCGGCCTGGCCTACGACCCGATCCGCCGCAAGGCCTGGGTCGGCGGTCCCACGGCCATCAATTACCTGGCGTGCGCGGTGAAGGCCTGATGCCCGCGGCGCGGCGCGCGGTGCTGTTCGACCTGGACGGCACCCTGGTGGACAGCGCCCCCGACCTTTGCAACGCCATCAATCGCGTGGTGGTGGACCTGGGCCACGTGCCGGTGCCGCTGTCGCGCCTGCGCGAGGTGGTGTCCAAGGGCGGCCGCGCGATGCTGGCGGCGGCGCTGCCGCAGCTTTCCGACGACGACCGGGCGCCGCTGCTGGCGCCGTTCCTGGCCCACTACGCGCAGGCGCTGGCCGTGGACAGCGTGGTGTTCGACGGCGTGGCCGACCTGCTGGACGGCCTGGAGGCGCGCGGCCTGCGCTGGGGCATCGTTACCAACAAGCCCGAGGCGCTGGCGCGCGCCGTGGTTGAAGGCTTCGGCTGGAGCCGCCGCAGCGCGGTGCTGATCGGCGGCGACACGCTGCCCCGGCACAAGCCCGAGCCCGACCAGCTGCTGCTGGCCTGCGAACAGATGGACCTGGCGCCGTCGGAAGTGATTTACGTGGGCGACGACCTGCGCGACGTGCAGGCCGCGCGCGCCGCCGGCATGGTGTCGGTGGCGGCGCTGTGGGGCTACCGCGAGCCGCACGACGACCCGTCCACCTGGGGCGCCGACCACGCGTTCGCAAACGCCCGCGAAATCCTCTCAACGCCTGGCCTGCTGTCGGCATGAGCACCCCGCCCGACGACGCCATCGCCCACTTCGTGGCCAAGTGGCACCGGCGCGAGCCGGAAATGGCCCTGGCCGAAGTGTTCTGCCCGCCCCACCAGCGCCCGCGCTTCCGCGCCTGGGGTGCGCTGGTGCACGAACTGCGCGAGGCCGCGTTCGAGCTCAGCGACGCCCGCGTCACCGCCGTGAAGTGCCAGTGGTGGGCCGAAGAGTTGGCGAACCTGCCGCAGGGACGGGGCCGGCATCCGATCAGCGTCGACATCGCCGCGCCGGCCTTGCCCTGGACGCGGCTGGCGCGTGGCTTGATCGAGCAGTCCCAGGTGGACGAACGCCCGGGCGACGGTCGCGACGCGCTGGCGCACATGCAGCCGCTGGCGCTGGCGCTGGCCGAAGTGGAGGCCGGGCTGTTCGACGCGCCGCTGCCCGGCGACACCGCCGCGATGGCCGTGCACCTGCTGCTGCAGCGCCTGCCGCAGGGCCTGGCGACGCCGGACCAGGCGCGGCTGCCGCTGAACCTGCTGGCCCGCCACGGCCGCACCGTCGCCCAGGTCGGGGCGGGCGAGGGTGAGGCGGTGCTGCGCGACTGGGCCCGCGAACTGCTGGCCGCACTGCCGCCCGCGCCGGCGTCCGCGCCGCTGTTCCGACGCCTGCGCACCGGCTTCGACCGGGCACGCCTGGCGAAGCTGGCCGCCGGCCGCGGCTTCTCGCCGCCGGCAGCGCCGCTGACCGTGTGGCGCGGCTGGCGCATCGCCCGGGGCGCCTGAAACGCATCGTTGCGGGCCTCCCGGGGGCGCCCGACGCCCACTTGACGTAGGCTCCACCCGACCTCATCTAGCTTGGCAAGACATTGAACAGGAGCGCCGACTTGGCCCCCAGCAACCTCGACAACACCGCGCGCGTCCTGCCCGACGTCGCCGCCGAGCCGCACCTGGCCCAGGCCGGCGCGCTCGACTGGGTCGGCATGGGCGAGATCGAGATGCCCGTACTGATGCAGGCCGACGAAGGCCGCACGGTCAGCAGCGGCGCCCGCGTCAACGCCTTCGTCAACCTCAAGCGCGGCGACGCGCGCGGCATCCACATGTCGCGCCTGTACCTGCACGTGGACAAGGCGCTGTCGAGCGAACCGGTCACCCCGGCCAGCATCCGGCGCCTGCTGAAGGACTTCCTTGAATCGCATGCCGACCTGTCCGACCGCGCCATGGTCAGCGTCTCGTTCGACCACCTGGTGCGGCGCAAGGCGCTTGCCAGCGACAACAGCGGCTGGAAAAGCTACCCGGTCACCATCACCGGCGTGATGGACCGCGGCCAGTTCGCGCTCGAGCTCGGCCTGGAAGCCGCGTATTCCAGCACCTGCCCGTGTTCGGCGGCGCTGGCGCGCCAGCTGATCCAGGAACAGTTCGATGCCGACTTCGCCGCCGGCAAGCCGGTGGACCGCGACGCCGTGCTGGCGTGGCTGGGCACCGAGCAGGGCATCCGCGCCACCCCGCACGGGCAGCGCTCCATCGCGTCGGTGAAGCTGCGGCTGGTGCCGTCGTTCCAGAGCTTCCCGATCGTTGAAACCATCGACCGCATCGAGGGCGCGCTCAAGACGCCGGTGCAAACGGCCGTGAAGCGCGTGGACGAGCAGGCCTTCGCCCTGCTCAACGGCCAGAACCTGATGTTCTGCGAAGACGCCGCCCGCCGCATGAAGGCCGCGCTGGAGTCCGACGAGCGCATCAGCGACTTCTGGCTGCGCGCCACCCACCTGGAAAGCCTGCATGCCCACGACGCCGTGGCCGTGGCCACCAAGGGCGTCCCGGGTGGCTACACCGCGCTGCCTGACGGCATGGCTGCACGCTGAGTCTGATGCCGGGCCTTCTGGCCCCACCGGTCGCCTTCAAGCAGCCGCGGGCCTGAGGGTCCGCAGGGGCGCGGTTCAGGGCTTGGCGGTTCGCTCCAGCACCAGCAGCGGGTCTATCCGCACGTCGAACCAGCTCATGCCCCAGTGCAGGTGCGGGCCGGTGGCGCGCCCGGTGGCGCCCACCGCGGCGATCACCTGGCCCTGTTCCACCCGGTCGCCAAGCTTCACGTCGATGCGCGACAGGTGCAGGAAGTTCGAGCTGATGCCGTGGCCGTGGTCGATCAACAGCGTGCCGCCGGTGAGGTAGAAGTCCGGCGCCACCAGCGTGACCACGCCGGCGGCGGGCGCCCGCACCGGCGTGCCGGTGGCCGCGGCGATGTCCATGCCCGAATGCGGGCTGCCGGGCGAACCGTTGTAGACCCTCTGGTTGCCGAAGCGCCCGCTGATGCGGCCGGTCAGCGGCCACGCGAAGCTCTGGGCGAAATCGGCCCGGGCGTCGTCGCGCTCGCGGGCCTGGACCACCTGTTCCTGTTCGCGGCGGATGCGTTGGGCGATCGCCGGCGGGGGCGACACGGTCTTGGGCGGCACGCCGTTGACCCGCTCGATGGGCCAGTCCCGCGCGGTCACCGCGATGCCCACGGCCTGGGTGCCGCCGTCAGGGCGACGCACGGCCACCAGAAGCGGCCCAGTGGCATCGCGGCCCACGCCGAAGACCACGCTGCCATAGGCGGTCACGCGCAGCCTGCGGCCGCCGTGCTCGACCTCGCTGCCCGGCGGCACCTTGCCGATCACCAGCGCACCCTGGGCCACGCTTTGCGGGAACACCACGCGCGCGTCGTCGGCCGGGGCCGCTGCGGCCATTCCCGAGGCCATGGCCAGCAGGGCCGACAGCAGCCAGCTCATCGCTCCAGCCCCTGCGGCATCGCCAAGGGCGCGCGCAAGGCCGGCGCGCAGCGGTCGACTTTCCTGAGGATCCGGGTCATTCGGGCGCCTTGCGTTCAGGCCAGGTTTCGGGAACGAAGTCCACGCCCCCCGGATTCAGCGGGTGGCAGCGAGCGATGCGTTTGGCGCCCAACCAGCCGCCGCGGACCACGCCGAAGCGCTCCACGGCCTGCATCGTGTACTCCGAGCAGCTGGGATAAAAGCGACAGCGCTGGCCAAGAAGGGGGCTTATGACCCTTTTGTAGCCACGCAGCAGCAGGATGACTGGCTTTTTCACTGATTGCGCCGGAGGAGCAGCCGGCATATGGTTGCCGCTGGATAAGGTACTAGGCTATAACACGCCGCCTTTGAGCCTCAAGGAAAGAGAGGAATTGCCCTAGTGGCCGCTAAGAAACCCGCAAAGAAGGCCGTCAAGCCGGCCTCCAAGAAACCCGTCAAGGCCAGCACGCCGGCAAAGAAGCCCGCTGCCAAAGCCAAGACGGCCCCCAAACCCGCGAAGAAGGCCGTGAAGCCTTCCAAGCCCGCCAAGAAGGTTGCCAAGCCCGCCGCCAAGGCGAAACCCGCGCCGAAGCCGGCCAAAAAGGTCGCCAAGCCAGCCGCCAAGCCGGTCAAGAAGGCCGCTGCCAAGCCCGTGGCCAAGAAGCCGGTGGCCAAGGCCGCCAAGCCCGTGGCCAAGGTCGCGGCGAAGCCGGCTGCCAAGCCGGTGGCCAAGGTGGCCGCCAAGCCGGCGGCCAAGCCTGCGCCGGCGTCCAAGGTGCCTGCCAAGGCCCCGGCCAAGTCCGCACCGGCACCCGCCGGCAAGGGCAAGTCCGCTTCGGCCGGCAAGGCGCCGCCAGTGGTGGCCAAGCCGGTCGCGGCACCGCCGCCGCGGCGTGAGCCGGGCGTGCGTGCCGGCTACATCAAGCCGACCGCCCCGCGTCCCGAGCGCATCAAGCCGGCTCCGGCACGGGTGCGCGTGGCGCTTGCGGCGGGCTACAAGCCCGGCCCGAAAGAGGAATACATGGGCCCGATGCAGCTTGAGTACTTCCGCCAGCGCCTGCTGAGTTGGAAGGCCGACCTGGTCGACGAGTCCAAGCAGACCATCGAGAACCTCAAGGAAGAGGTGCGCGACGTCGGCGATGAAGCCGAACGCGCCAGCCGTGAATCGGAGAACTCGCTCGAGCTGCGCACCCGCGACCGCTACCGCAAGCTGATCAGCAAGATCGACAGCACGCTCAAGCGCATCGAGGACGGCAGCTACGGTTACTGCGTGGACACGGGCGAAGAAATCGGCCTCGACCGACTCGAAGCCCGCCTCACCGCCGAACGCACCATCGATGCCCAGGAACGCTGGGAACATCGCCAGAAGCAGATGGGCGAATAAGCCCGCCGGTTCCTGGTCCAAAGAAGAGCCCCGCATTCGCGGGGCTTTTTTTGGTTCTTCTCCCAAGTCAGGGGAGTATCGGCTTGGCCGGGTCCACGAAAAGCCGCACAACGTCGCTTCGCGGCAGCTCCGCCCTGCAATGCAGTAGCTCTTTTCCCAACATTGGAAGGACGAGGACTCGGGACTGGCCCGCACACTCGGGCTTGCGCTGACTCCACCTAAAAGTGTCCGAAGGGACGCGCCGCGCTAGGCCAGGCCCTGGCTCGAAGCGTGCGACGAGTCAACCAAACCCGGTCGGCGGAAAAATGACTCGGGAAGGAACCAACCGTCACAGGCGCCAGAAGCAAGGCCGGCTAATCCCTCAGTTGGGATGAGCCTTTTTTTACCTGCGCGCCGCGCTGCCGGCGGCTGGGTGGCTTGCGTTATCGCTGGTCGAGTTCGTAGTGGATCAGCACCACGCACTGGGAGGCGAACAGCATCTTCGGGCCCAGCGTGATCTTCTTCGCGCCCAGGCGTTCGAGCGTGTGGAAGGTCTTCTTGGGCATCGGGATGTGGTCGGTCAGCAGGAAGCAGGGGTTGCCCTCGAACGCCTGCTCACGGATGGACGTTCCCTTCCGGTCCATCACGAACAGCTGGTGGTCCTCGGCCAGGCCCTGCACCAGCCGCTCGAAGCTCATCGTGTGCACGCTGACGCCTGATTCCACCGGCCGCGTCTGTTCCTTGCCCATGCCCCTGGACGCGTCCAGGGCCTTGGCCACCTTGCCCAGCAGCGCGCGTTCGTCGAAGCCGCCGATCTCGTGCATGGCGGCGGCGTCGAACTTGATCGTGCGCGAGAAGTCCTGCGTGCTTTCCAGCACCAGGTAAACCGTCACATCGGGGCGATGCGACTGCGCCAGGAAGATCGCGTTCATCAGCGTATGCGCCAGGATTTCGGCGTGGGCTTCCTGGCCGACGGACGCCAGCAGCTTCTGGCTGTCCGTGGGCGCCGCGCGCGCCCGCAGTACAAAGGTTCGCATGTCAAAACCTATTCGTTGACGACCACTTCCAGCACGATGCCCAGGGCGCGGGCGCTGCTTTCGGCCACTTCCAGCGCCCGGCGAATGTCGTCGTCGGTTTCGGCGTTGATCAGGATCAGGTGCGTGCCCGGCCCCATGTCATCGGGAAGTCCGGCGGAGCTGGAATCGGGATCGTCCATGTGCGGCATCAGGTCGGCGATCTCCTCCACCGACTCAATGCCGCCCAGCGCCGATAGCCGGTTGATGATCTGCATCGTGTCGTCTTCACTGGCGGTGAGTTGCAGGCGTAGCTCGCTCATTGCAGTCTCCTTGTTGGTTCAGGAAGTAGAACACACGCCAGCTGAAGCGTTAGTCGTAGAACTTCCAGTCGGCGGGCAGGCCGTTGGCCAGCGAGTCGCCGCGCAGCCGGGCGCGCACCACGGCCACCGGCATCGGGCCGCCCTTGAGGATGGCGTCGTGGAACTGGCGCTCGGTCATCTTGCCGTTGGTCACCATTTCCCGATGCAGGGCCTGGAACTGCAGGCCGCCGACCATGTAGGCGATCTGGTACAGCGGGCCGTAGTCGCCGGCGAAGCTGCGGCGCACTTCGGCGCGGGCGTTCTCGCGTTCATGGCCCACGCGTTCCACCAGCAGTTCCACCGCCTGGTCGGGCGTCATCTTGCCCAGGTGGAAGCCCAGCGAGAACAGGATGCGGGCGGCGCGATGGCTGCGCCAGAACAGCATGCCGATGCGGTCTTCGGGCGTCTGGGCGAAGCCGCGTTCGTACAGCCGGAACTCCCAGTACAGCGCCCAGCCCTCACCCCAGAACGGCGTGTCGAACAGTTCGCGCTGCGGCTGGTAGCGGGCGTTGTAGAAGTACTGCAGGTGGTGGCCGGGGATCAGTTCGTGGTGCACCACCGCGCGCGAGAAGTGGCGGTTGTTGCCGCGCAGCGCCATCAGCTTCTTGTCGTGCGGCATGGTGTCGGTGGGGTAGGCCACCCACACGTCCTGGCCGCCCAGGAAAAACGGCGCCTGCAGCTGGTATTCGGGCGTGAGCATGGTCATGCGCCAGTCGCGCTTGGCCAGTTCGGGCACGGTGACCAGGGCGTTGGCTTCCAGGTAGTGGATGGCTTCGTCGGCCAGCTCCACCACCAGCTTGGGCTGGTCGCCCGGGGCAGGGTGGCGCGACTTGACGGTTTCCAGCGCCGCGCGCCAGTCCGACTGGCCCATTTCGGCCGCCGCTTTTTCCATTTCGCGCTGGCACCAGGCCAGCTCGCGCTCGGCCAGCGCGATCAGCTGTTCGGGGGTGTAGGCGATCAGCTCGTGGCGAAGGTCGGCCAACAGCGCGTCGCGGCCGATCGGGTCGCCGATGATGGTTTCCGGGTCGTCGGCGCCGGCCAGCTTGTCGCGCAGCAGCTTGGCGTGCGCTTCCATCTGCTTGTCGAGCGCTTCGTAGGGCTGCTTGGCCCACCAGCTGAACTGCGGGTCGTAGCCGGCGTAAAAGCCGTACCACTGCTGGAGGTCGGCGCGCACGCCGTCCAGCAGGCGTGCGGAACGGAAGGCGAGGATGGGCGAGGTGCCCAGCGCTTTGGGGTCTTTTTCCAGGCGCACCTGCAGCGCGGCCAGCGCGCGGCGGCTGCGGTCGAGCTGGTCGGCGCTGGCGCGCGGGTCGGGGTAGGACAGGGCGCGGCGCGCTTCGGCCAGGGCGATCAGGCCGTCCACGCCGGGCAGCAGCGGCGCGGCCTGGCGGTAGCGGTCGCGTTCGAAATCCAGCTGGGTCAGGCGATAGGCCAGGTCGCGCTGGAGCAGGGCGTGGTCCACCTGGTCTTCCAGCGCCAGGCCGGCAATGTCCATTTCGGCCAGGCGCGCCTGCCAGCCCAGGTACAGCCTGCGCAGGGCCGCTTCGCGCTGCACGCCCGCGGTGACGTCGTGCACCCGCTGCAGGCTTTCCAGGTCGGCGCGGAAGCGGGCAACCACCGGCGCCATGCGCTGGGCATTGGCGGGCATGTCGTCGAACGTGGGCACCAGCGACGATTCCTGCGCCGGCAGTGCGGCCGGTATCGCCAGCATGGCGGCCAGGGCGATCGCCAGCAGGCGGCGGGTAGGCAGCATCGGTTTACCCCTGGGCCGGCGCTTGCCGGTGTGCGGTTTCACGGATGAACTGCAGCAGGGCCGCCAGGCCCTGGGTGCGGGTGGGCGAAAGATGCTTGGCCAAGCCGATGGCGTTGATGTAGTCGGCCGGCGTGGCCAGGATCTCGGCCGCGCTGCGGCCCGAATACACGCGCAGGGCCAGGTAGATCAGCCCCGAGACGATGGTGGAGTCGCTGATGGCGTGGAACTCCAGCTCATCGGCGTTGCCTTCGGCGACGATCCAGACCATGGACTGGCAGCCGAGCACGCGGTTGTCCTCGGTTTTCAATGCCTCCGGGAAGGTCGGCAGCTTGCGGCCCAGGTCGATCAGGTACTGGTAGCGCTCGGACCAATCGCTGAAGAAACCAAACTCTTCGGCGATGACGGCCTGCGCCTCGGCGGGCGTTGCTTCGGTGGGACGCATCAGCCGCGCCTCCAGCGAACGCCCTGGGCGGTGTCTTCCAGCAGCACGCCTTCCCCGGCCAGCTGCCGGCGGATGGCGTCGGCGCGGATGAAGTCGCGGGCGCGCTTGGCGGCGTCGCGTTCGTTCACCAGGCCCTGGATGCGGGCGTCGTCGCCGTCCACGCTGCCGCGGCTGAACCACGCCGCCGGGTCCTGCTGCAGCAGGCCCAGCAGTTGGCCGCCGCCCAGCAGCTCGGCCTTCAGGCTGGCGCGGGCGATGGGGCTGGTGGCCTTGCGCGCTTCACCGGCAATGCGCGCCAGTTCGGCCAGCGCCGCGGGCGTGTTGAGGTCGTCGCACAGCGCCGACTCCACTTCGAACGGCACCTGGGGCTCGATCACCGGCACGTCGGCCAGGTCGCGCAGGGTGCCGTAGAGGCGGTCCAGCGTGCGCACGCACTGCTCGATCAGGCCTTCAGACCAGTCCAGCGGCTGGCGGTAGTGCGCCGACAGCAGGGCATAGCGCAGGGCCTCGGGCGGGTGCTGGTCCAGCAGGTCGTGCACCAGGCTGACGTTGCCCACCGACTTGGACATCTTCGCGCCGCCCAGGTTGAGCATGCCGTTGTGCAGCCAGAACCGTGCGAACACCTGGCCGCCGTGGGCGCACGTGCTCTGCGCCACTTCGTTTTCATGGTGCGGGAACTGCAGGTCCACGCCGCCGCCGTGGATGTCGATGGTGTCGCCCAGGTGCGCCTCGGCCATGGCCGAGCACTCGATGTGCCAGCCGGGCCGGCCCACGCCCCAGGGCGAGTCCCAGCCGGGCAGGTCGGGCGTGGACGGCTTCCACAGCACGAAATCGCCGGGGTCGCGCTTGTAGGGGGCTACTTCCACGCGGGCGCCGGCCAGCATTTCGTCCGGGTCGCGGCGCGAAAGCTTGCCGTAGTCGGGGAAGCTGGCCACCGAGAACAGCACGTGGCCCTCGGCTACGTAGGCGTGGCCGCTGTCGATCAGCCGCTCGATCATGGCGATGATGTGCGGGATATGCGCCGTGGCGTAGGGCACCACGTCGGGCGGGGCCACTCCCAGCCGGGCCATGTCGTCGTGGTAGGCCGCCGCGTACTTGTCGGTGATTACGCTGATGGGCACGCCCAGGTCGCGGGCGGCGTGGTTGATCTTGTCGTCCACGTCGGTGATGTTGCGGGCGTACACCAGCCGCGCGTAGTGCCGGCGCAGCAGGTTGGCCAGCACCCCGAACACCACGGGGGGGCGGGCATTGCCGATGTGCACGTAGTTGTAGACGGTGGGCCCGCAAACGTACATCGTGACGCGCTGCGGGTCCTGAGGTTCGAAGGACTCGAGTTGCCGGGTTCGGTTGTTGTAAAGACGCAGGTCCATGGCGTAAGTGCGAAGCCAAAGCCCGAGTCTAGCAAGCCCGGCGACCCCGTTTAACGAAAATCTTAGGCTTGGGTTCAGCCGCTGGATGCTTGAATCCCCGCGTCGGCAACGGCGGCGGTCCCGGTTCCGGCAAGGGGCCGTGAAGGTCGCGCCGCCCTGCCATCCCCGTACGGAGTGATTTGATGAACCCTGCAACCCGCCTGCTGTCGTTGCGCCTGCTGCCCCTGGCCCTGATCGCGCTTTCCGGCCCGGCCCTGGCCCAGTACGCCGGCGATCAGTACCAGCACGAGGGCTACCAGGTGTCCCCGATGCCGGAAAACGTCAGCTACGGCTACGCTCAGGTGCTGCGCGCGGACGAAGTGGTCGAAGTCCAGCGCACCCGCACCTCGGAAGAGCGCTGCGACGGCGTTGAATACCGCCAGTCGGGCCAGACCACCGGCGGCACCGTGATCGGCGCCATCGTCGGCGCGGCCCTGGGCAACCAGGTCGGCAAGGGCGACGGCCGCAAGGCCGCCACCGTGGCCGGCGCGGTGGCCGGTGGCGTGGTGGGCAACAACATCGCCCGCAACCGGGTGGACGGCCAGCCCAACCGCGGCGGCTGCCGCCTGGTCGAAGTGGAGCGCGAAGACCCGGTGGTGGTCGGCTACGACGTCGAATACATGTACAAGGGCGACAAGTACGTCTCGCGCCTGCCCTACGACCCGGGCAACCGCCTGCGCATCCGGGTGTCGGTGATGCCCGACGACGCCGGCAACGAAGCCCGCTGAGTTGCAGGCCGGCCCCACCGCCGGCATACTCACGTGGAAATGACGACCTGCGCCGCCAATGCCGACATCCTGACCTCTGCCTACATGGCGGCGGGAATGACCTCGCGTGCGCGCCGACCGGAAACCTCAACGCCAGCTGGGTAACCCGGACGTCATTAAGCTCTGCACCGGACAAGCCCAGCCCAGCGCTGGGCTTTTTTGTTTTCGGCCACCCCGACACCGATCAGGAACCACGGAATGAAGCATTTCCTCAACACCCAGGACTGGACCCGCCCCGAGCTGGACGCGCTGCTGGGGCAGGCCGCGAAGTTCAAGCGCTCCAAGCTGGGCGACCAGCTCAAGGGCAAGGCGATCGCCCTGGTGTTCTTCAATCCCTCCCTGCGCACGCGGACCAGCTTCGAGCTGGGTGCCTTCCAACTGGGCGGCCACGCGGTGGTGCTGCAGCCCGGCAAGGACGCCTGGCCGATTGAGTTCAACCCGGGCGCGGTGATGGACGGCGACGCCGAGGAACACATCGCTGAAGTGGCGCGGGTGCTGTCGCGCTACGCCGACCTGATCGCCGTGCGGGCCTTCCCCAAGTTCCAGGACTGGTCGGTGGACCGCGAGGATACGGTGCTGCGCAGTTTCGCCAAGTACTCCACCGTGCCGGTGATCAACCTCGAAACCATCACCCATCCCTGCCAGGAGCTGGCGCACGTGATGGCGCTGCAGGAGCACTTCAAGACGCCCGACCTGCGGGGCAAGAAGTTCGTGCTTACCTGGACCTACCACCCCAAGCCGCTGAACACCGCGGTGGCCAACTCCGCGCTTACCATCGCCACGCGCATGGGCATGGACGTGACCCTGCTGTGCCCCACGCCCGACTACGTGCTCGACGAGCGCTACATGGGTTGGGCCGCCGACAACGTGCGTGAAAGCGGCGGCTCGCTGCAGGTGAGCCACGACATCGCCCAGGCCTACACTGGCGCCGACGTGGTGTACGCCAAGAGCTGGGGCGCGCTGCCGTACTTCGGCCGCTGGGACGCCGAGAAGCCCATCCGCGAAGCCCACCGCCACTTCATCGTGGACGAAGCCAAGATGGCGCTCACCAACAGCGGCGTCTTCAGCCACTGCCTGCCGCTGCGCCGCAATGTGAAAGCCACCGACGGCGTGATGGATTCGCCCGCCTGCATCGCCATCGAGGAAGCCGAGAATCGCCTGCACGTGCAGAAAGCGATCATGGCCGCGCTCGCCAACCAATAATTCCTGGAATCTGCCGACATGACCGACAAGAAAGACATCGTCCTCGCCTTCTCCGGCGGCCTCGACACCAGCTTCTGCATTCCGTGGCTTCAGGAGCGCGGCTGGGCGGTGCACACGGTGTTCGCCGACACCGGCGGCGTGGATGCCGAGGAGCGCGCCTACATCGAGGCGCGCGCGGCGGAGCTGGGCGCGGCCAGCCATGTCACCGTGGACGGCGGCCCGGCGATCTGGGACGGCTTCGTGAAGCCCTTCGTGATGGCGGGCGAGGGCTACCAGGGCCAGTACCCGCTGCTGGTGTCGGACCGTTATCTGATCGTGGACGCCGCCTTGAAGCGCGCCGCCGAACTCGGCACTCGCGTGATCGGCCACGGCTGCACCGGCATGGGTAATGACCAGGTGCGCTTCGACCTGGCGGTGAAGTCGGCCGGTGACTACGAGATCGTCGCGCCGATCCGCGAGATCCAGAAAGAGCACACCCAGACCCGCGCGTATGAGCAGGCTTACCTGGAGGAGCGCGGTTTCGAAGTGCGCGCCAAGCAGAAGGCCTACACTATCAACGAGAACCTGCTGGGCCTGACGATGTCGGGCGGCGAGATTGACCGTTGGGAAGCGCCGGGCGAGGGCGCCCGCGGCTGGTGCGCGCCGCGCGCCGAATGGCCGGCCGATCCGCTGCGCGTGACGCTGCGCTTCGAGCAGGGCGAGGCGGTGGCGCTGGACGGCGTCGCGATGCCCGGAGCGGCGCTGCTGGCCAAGCTTAACGGCCTGTTCGCCAGGTACGGCGTGGGCCGCGGCATGTACACCGGCGACACCACCATCGGCCTCAAGGGCCGCATCATCTTCGAAGCCCCCGGCCTGGCCGCGCTGCTCACCGCGCACCGCGCGCTGGAAGAGGCGGTGCTCACCAAGCACCAGAACCGCTTCAAGCCCGAAGTGGCGCGCAAGTGGGTGGAGCTGGTTTACGAAGGCTTCTACAACGACCCGCTCAAGACCGACCTCGAGGCTTTCCTGCGCTCCAGCCAGGCCTGCGTGAACGGCGAAGTGGTGATCGAAACCCAGGGCGCCCGCGTGGACGCCGTGGCCGTGCGCTCGCCGCATCTGCTCAACGCCAAGGGCGCCACGTACGCGCAGTCGGCCGACTGGGGCGTGGCCGAAGCCGAGGGCTTCATCCGCCTGTTCGGCATGAGCAGCACGCTGTGGGCCGAAGTGAACCGGAAGGACTGACATGAGCGAGCTGCTGCCCGAGGTTCTCATTCACTTGGAAAAGCTGGTGTCGTTCGACACCCGCAACCCGCCGCGCGAGATCGGCACGGGCGGCATCTTCGACTACCTGCGTTCGCAGCTGCCGGACTTTGCAATCACGGTCACCGACCATGGCGCCGGTGCCGTTTCCTTCTTCGCCGTCCGCGGCGCGCCCAAGCGCCTGTTCAACGTGCACCTGGACACCGTGCCGTCGTCGCCCGCGTGGAGCGCCGACCCGCACAAGCTGCGCGTCACCGCCGACCGCGCCATTGCGCTGGGCGCCTGCGACATCAAGGGCGCCGCCGCGGGCCTCGTTGCCGCAGCGCGCGTGACCACCGGCGACGTCGCCTTCCTGTTCACCACCGACGAAGAGGCCAACGACCCCCGCTGCATCGCCGCCTTCCTGGCCAGCCGACACGGGTTCGACGAAGCCATCGTGTCCGAACCGACGATGGGCCAAGCGGTGCTGGCGCACCGCGGCATCAGCTCGGTGATGATGCAGTTCCGCGGTGAAGCCGGCCACGCTTCGGGCCAGCACGCGCGCGACACCAGCGCCCTGCATGCGGCCATGCGCTGGGGTGGCCGGGCGCTGGACTTCGTGGAGGCGCAGGACCACCTGCGCTTCGGCGGCCTGACCGGCCTGCGCTTCAACATCGGCCGGGTGGAAGGCGGCATCAAGGCCAACATGATCGCGCCCAGCGCCGAGCTGCGCTTCGGCTTCCGGCCGCTGCCCTCGCAGTCGCGCGAAGAACTGCATGAACGTTTCCGCAGCTTCGCGCCCGCCGGGATGCTGGGCTCGTACGAAGAAACCTTCACCGGCCCATCGCTTCCTTCGGGCGACGTGGCGCGCGCCGAGGAGCGCCGGCTGGCCGCACGCGACCTGGCCGACGAACTCGGCCTGCCGATCGGCAACGCCGTGGACTTCTGGACCGAAGCCTCGCTGTTCTCCCAGGCCGGCATGACCGCCTTCGTCTTCGGCCCGGGCGACATCGCCCAGGCCCACACCGCCGACGAATGGGTCGCTTTGGACCAGCTTGCCTCCGTGACCGCCCACTACCAGCGCCTGATGCAATCGAAATGAAGGCGTATTTCCACCTCACCGGATCCTTCCATGTCTGAGATGCGCACCACGATCGTTCGCCTGCTGTCCAACATGGCCAGCGCGAAAGAGATCCAGCAATACCTCAAGCGCTTCAGCCAGCTCGACGCCGAGCGCTTCGCCGTGGTCAAGGTGGGTGGCGCGATCCTGCGCGACGACCTGGACGCGCTGGTGTCGTCGCTGTCGTTCCTGCAGCAGGTGGGTCTGACGCCGATCGTGATCCACGGCGCCGGCCCACAGGTGGACGAGCGAATGAAGGCCGCCAAGATCGACAAGAAAACCGTGGACGGCCTGCGCTTTACCGACGCGGCCGGCCTGTCCATCGTGCGCCAGGTGTCGCAGCAGGAGAACCTGCGGCTGGTCGAGGCGCTGCAGGCGCAGGACGTGCGCGCCACGTCCATCACCGCCGGCGTGTTCGAATGCGACTATCTGTCCAAGCGAAAGTACGGGCTGGTGGGAAAAGTGGACGCGGTGCACGTGGCCAGCATCAAGGCCGCCATCAAGGTCGGCTCGATCCCGGTGATTGCCTCGCTGGGTGAAACCGCCGGCGGCCAGATCCTCAACATCAACGCCGACTGGGCCGCCAACGAACTGGTCAAGACGCTGCAGCCCTACAAGATCATCTTCCTCACCGGCACCGGCGGTTTGCTGGACGGCGACAACCAGGTGATTGATTCAATCAACCTGAGCACCGAATACGACGAGCTGCTGCGCCAGCCCTGGCTGCACTCGGGCATGAAGGTGAAGATCGAACAGATCCACGATTTGCTGATGGAGCTGCCGCCCTCAAGCTCGGTGTCCATCACGCGGCCCGACCAGCTGGCGAAGGAGCTGTTCACCCACCGCGGTTCGGGCACGCTGGTGCGCCGGGGCGAGAAGGTGCTGACGGTGACGTCGTGGAAGAAGCTTGACCTGAAGCGCTTGAAGTCGCTGGTGGAGTCGGGCTTCGGCCGCAAGCTGGCGCCGGACTATTTCCAGAAGACGAACCTGTACAAGGCGTACGTGAGCGAACACTACCGCGCCGCGCTGCTGATCACGCTCGAGGACGGTATCCCGCACCTGGACAAGTTTGCCGTGAGCGACGACGCGCAGGGCGAAGGCCTGGGCCGCGCCGCCTGGCAGGTGATGCGCAGCGAGATGAACCAGCTGTTCTGGCGCGCCCGCGCCGGCAACGCCGTGAACGACTTCTACTTCGACGAAGCCGACGGCTGCCTGAAGGGCGAGAAGTGGAACGTGTTCTGGTACGGGCTGGACGGCTGGGAGCAGATCCGCTACGCGGTGGATCACTGCATCACCCGGCCGGCCACGTTGAAGGGCTGACCATGAGCCACTGGACCGACCAGCCCACCCTTGCCGGCGAGCACGCCACGCTGGAGCCGCTGCAGGCCACCGATGCCGACGCGCTGGTGCGCGCCGCCGCCGACGGCGAGCTGTGGAAGCTGTGGTACACCACTATCCCCGGCCCCAACACCGTGGGCGATTACCTCGCCCGCGCGCTGGCGGACCGCGACGCCGGTACGGCGATGCCGTTTCTGGTGCGCGATGGTTCCGGCCAGGCGGTGGGCAGCACCCGCTTCTTCCGCATGGAGCCGGAGATTCCCCGGCTCGAGATTGGTTTCACCTGGTACGCGAAGCGCGCCCAGCGCACGCCGCTCAACACCCAGGCCAAGCGCCTGCTGCTGGGCCACGCGTTCGAAGTGATGGGCTGCGCGGCGGTGGAGTTCCGCACGCACAGTTTGAACCTGGCCTCACGCGCCGCCATCGAGCGGCTGGGCGCGCACTACGACGGCACCCTGCGCCGCCAGATGCGCATGCCCGACGGCCACCTGCGCGACACGCGCGTCTATTCCATCCTTGATAGCGAGTGGCCCACCGTGCGCACCCATCTTGACTACACCCTGGCCCGCGGAGCGCGCGCGTGAGTGCGCCTATCCGCCTGGGGCTGGTCGGCGCCCGCGGCTACGTGGGCACCGAACTGATCAAGCTGGTGGCGGCGCACCCGCGCTTCACGCTCGCCTTCGTTTCCTCGCGCGAGCGCGATGGCCAGCGCCTGGCGGACCACGAGCCCTCGGTCACCGATGACCTTCGCTACGTGAACCTCAACGCCGAACAGGCCGCAGGGCAGGGCGCCGACGCGCTGGTGCTGGCCTTGCCCAACGGCATGGCGGCGCCGTTTGTCGCCCAGGTGGACGCGCAGGCGCCGGCCACCGTGGTGCTGGATCTGTCGGCGGACTATCGATTCAACCAGGGCTGGCACTACGGCTTGCCCGAGATCACCCGCGGCCGGGCCCACGGCGCACACCGCATCAGCAACCCCGGCTGCTACGCCACCGCGATGCAGCTGGCGATCGCGCCGATGCTCGACCAGCTGGCGGCCCCGGTGCAGTGTTTCGGCGTGTCCGGGTATTCGGGCGCCGGCACCACGCCGTCGGACAAGAACAACCCGGAAAAGCTGCGCGACAACCTGGTGCCCTATTCGCTCACCGGCCACGTGCACGAGTCCGAGGTGACCCGCCAACTGGGCCACGCCGTCGAGTTCATTCCGCACGTGGCGCCGTTTTTCCGCGGGATCATGCTCACGGCCAACCTGCACCTGTCGCGATCCCACGACTTGGACGAAGTGCGCGAAACCTATCTGCGCCGGTATGCCGACGAGCCGATGGTGCAGGTGCAGTACGAGGCGCCTTGGGTCAGCCAGATCGCAGGCCGGCACCATGCCGAAGTGGGCGGCTTCACGCTGTCGGCGCACGGCCGCCGGCTGGTGGTGGTGTCCACCCTCGACAATTTGTTGAAAGGCGCCGCCACCCAGGCGCTGCAGAACCTCAACCTGGCCTTTGGCCTGCCCGAAACCATGGGAATCCCGACATGAGCGACCTGCTGTGGCAGAAACCCGGCGTTGAAGTGGACGCGCGCATCCAGGCCTTCCTGGCCGGCGACGACGTGGTGCTGGACCGCGAGTTCATCCAGGACGACATCACCGCATCGGCCGTGCACGCGCGCGGGCTGGCGCGCATCGGCATCCTCACCGCTGAAGAGTGCGAAGCGCTGTGCAGTGAGCTGACGGTGCTGTCGGACGACCTGAAGACCGGCGCCTTCGTGCTGGACGAACGCTACGAGGACTGCCACTCCGCCATCGAATCGCGCCTGATCGAACGCCTGGGCGACGCCGGCCGCAAGATCCACACCGGCCGCAGCCGCAACGACCAGGTGCTGGTGGCCACGCGGATGTGGCTCAAGCGCCAGCTGGGCGAAGTGCAGGCCGTGTGCCGCGAGGTGGCGGAAGTCTGCCTGCAGCGCGCCGAGGCCGAAGCCATCCCCATGCCCGGCTATACCCACCTGCAGCGCGCCGTGGTGTCGTCCACCGCCATGTGGTGGGCCGGCTTCGCCGAGGCCTTCATAGACAACGCCGTGCGCGCCGGGCAGGCCCACGACTGGATAGACGCCAACCCGCTGGGCACGGCCGCCGGCTACGGCGTGAACCTGCCGCTGGACCGCGAGGGCAGCACGAAAGAGCTGGGCTTCGCCCGCATGCAGGTCAGCCCGATCTACGCGCAGCTGAGCCGCGGCAAGTTCGAAATCGCCGCCGTGGACGCCCTGGGCGCCGCCGTGCTCGACCTGCGCCGCCTGGCCTGGGACCTGAGCCTGTTCACCACCGCCGAATTCGGTTTCGTGAAGCTGCCGCCGCAGTACACCACCGGCAGCTCCATCATGCCCAACAAGCGCAACCCCGATTTGGTTGAACTGATGCGCGCCACCTACGCCAGCGTCGCCGCGTCGCGCACCGAACTCGAACAGCTGCTGTCCCTGCCCACCGGCTACCACCGCGACCTGCAGTTCACCAAGGGCGCCCTGGTGCACGCCTTCGGCCGCGGCATCGGCGCGTTGGCCCTGCTGCCGAACCTGCTGCGCGGCATGGCCTGGAACACCGACCGCCTGGCCAAGGCCTTCGACGACGGCATGTACGCCACCGACAAGGCCGTGGAGCTGGCCGTGGCGGGGCTGCCGTTCCGCGAGGCCTACAAGCTGGCCGCGGTGGATCCGCTGCCCAAGGCGGGCGCAGATGCGCAGGCGAGCCTGGATGCGCGGGTGTCGCCGGGTGGGGCAGGGG
>QBLY01000021.1 GCA_003241895.1 Lysobacteraceae bacterium | reverse complement strand
CCCCCGAGACGCCCGAACGCCCCCAGCCCGCCTGGGACCGCCGCACCCGCCCTGCCGGCGCCGCTCCGCCGCCTGCGGCAGCCAAGCCCGTCCGGCCAAGGAAAAAGTGCATCGCGCTTTGTGCGCTGTCGTCGGCCATGGCCATCGCCGGCTGCGCGGGCGTGGACTCACGCAGCGCGGAAATCGCCCCGGCGATCACCGGCATCGCAATCACCGACCACACCGGAGCGGACGATTTGCTGACCGCCGGGCTGGGTGAAGCCGGGCTGCGCAGCGCGACGCCACCGCCCTTCGCCAACCCCGACCAACCCACCGCCCAGGAACTGCGGCGCCGGGCGTTCTGGACCAACTGGCGCGGCATCGCCGACCTGGCGCCCGGCGGTGGCTACGCCAGCGTCTACGGCACCCTGGCGCCGGTGCCGGGGCGCGAATACACCGCCTTCGCCACCCTGCCCGGCCGCCGCCAGCCGCACCGCGTGCTGGTGCAGCTGCCCGACGACTTCGACCTGGCCAAGCGCTGCGTGATCGTAACCGCCTCGTCGGGATCGCGAGGCATCTACGGTTCCATCGCCCTCGCCGGCGCCTGGGGCCTGCCGCGCGGCTGCGCGGTGGCCTACACCGACAAGGGCACCGGCACCGGCTACGTGGACACCACCGACGGCGTGGGCATCGGCCTGGACGGCCGCCGCGCCCAGGCCGGTGCGACGGTGGAGTTCAGCGCCAGCGCTGGGCCGTCGTCGGGCGTGGCGCCGATCGCGTTCAAGCACGCGCACTCGGGCGACAACCCCGAAGCCGACTGGGGCCGGCACATGCAGCAGGCCGCGCAGTTCGCGCTGCAGGTGCTCAAGCAGGCCAGGCCGCAGGGCGCACCGTGGACCTCTGCCAGCACGCGCGTGATCGCCGTGGGCGTGTCCAACGGCGGTGGCGCCGTGCTGCGCGCTGCAGAGCTGCCGGGCGACTGGCTTGACGCCGCCGTGGCGGTGTCTCCGAACGTGCTGCCGGCCACCGGCGGCCGCGCGCTGTACGACTACACCACCGAGGCCGCGCTGTGGATGGGCTGCGCGCTCAATGCGTCGGCCTTCGACGGCGTGCTGCTGGCGCGGCCGGGTGGCACGAAGAACCCGGCGGGCGTGGCCCGCTGCGCCTCGCTGCATGCCGACGGCGACATCGCCGCTTCCGAGCCGCAGGCGCAGGCCGAAGAGGCGCACCGCAAATTGAACGCACAAGGCTGGACCGACGCCTCGCTGGCGGCCGGGTCCATCAGCACGGCCTTCGACCTGTGGCGCGCGGTCAACGTGACCTACGCCTCTGCCTACGCGCGAACCGGCCCGGGCGACATGCCCTGCGGCTATCGCTTCGCGGCGCTGGCGCCCGACGGTTCACCGCGCGCAACCACCGCCGCCGAACGCAGCGCCTGGTGGAGCGACGGCAGCGGCATTGCGCCCGGTGCCGGCGTGGGCATCGTGGACACGATGGCTGCCGGCAGCGACCCGCACCTGCCCGGCCTGCGCTGCCTGCACGCGCTGTGGGACGACCGGGCAGGACCGGTGCGCGCCAGCGTCGCCGCCACCACCGCAGGGCTGCCGCGCGCGGGCCTGCCGGTGATCGTGGTGCACGGCGTGGACGACGGCCTCATACCCGAAGCCTTCAGCGGTGGCGCCTACGCGCCGTGGGCCAAGGCGAATGGCCGCCCCGTGAGCTACTGGGCGGTGGAAAACGCGCAGCACTTCGACGCTTTCCTGGGCCTGCCCGCGCTGGGCATGCGCTACGTGCCGATGATGCCCTACGGCTACCGCGCCCTGGATGCGGTCTGGAATCACGTAGCCGAAGGCGCACCGCTGCCGGGCGACGCGCGCATACGCACCACGCCGCGCGTTTTCGCCAACGGCGCACTCGCGCCGCTCACTGCGGACAACCTCGGCACCCTGCCCTGAGATCTTCCTAGCGAGGCTGGGCGGCGAGCAGACGGGCCATCACGGACTTCAGCGCAAGCGGCTTCAGCGGCTTGTGCAGCAAGGTGCAGCCCGCGGCCGCCGCGGCGTCGCGCACTTCGGTCGAATGGTCGGCGGTGATGATCACGCAGGGCCGCGGCGGCATCGCAGCGGCCAGGCGTTCGCGCAGTCCCAGGCCGGTCTGGCCACCGTCGAGGTGGTAGTCCAGCAGCAGCAGGTCGGGCGTGCCAAGCGCCACCAGACGCAGGGCTTCGTCGGCGTCGCGCGCGGCCAGCACTTCGCACTGCCAGCCCGTCAGCAGGGCCTGCATGCCGCGCAGCACGGCGGGGTCGTTGTCCACCACCAGCACGCGGCTGCGCGGCGGCTCGGGGGCACTGGGCTCGGGCACCGTGGCCACGGCCGGCGCCGGCGCGGCGCGCGGCACCTCGATGGCGAACACCGTGCCGCGCCCGGGCCACGACCGCAGCCGCAGCGGATGCCCGAGCAGGCGTGACACGCGCTCGGCGATCGCCAGCCCCAGGCCCAGGCCCTGTCCGCCGCTGTCGAGCCGCCGGAACTCCTCGAAGATCACGATCTGGTCGGCCTGTTCGATGCCCAGGCCGGTGTCCCACACCTCGATGGCCAGGACATCGCCGCGGCGACGGCAGCCCACCAGGATGCGTCCGCGCGCCGTGTAGCGCACGGCATTGCCCAGGAAATTCTGCAGCACGCGGCGCAGCAGCTGCGGGTCGGTGACCACCCAGGCTGAACTCGGGATGCAGTCCAGCGGCAGGCCCTTTTGCGCGGCCAGCACACGGAACTCGGCGACCAGCGGCTGCAGCAGGTCGTTGATGCGCAGCACCTGCCGCTTGGGCTCCATGCCGCCCGCATCCAGCCGCGAAATATCCAGCAGCCCCGACAGCAGCGATTCGGCCGACCCCAGGGCGCCATCGATATTGGCCAAGGCTTCGCGGTGTGGCGTCAGCGACAGCTGCGGCGACAGCGCGTGCACGAACAGGTGCGCCGCGTTGAGCGGCTGCGCCAAGTCATGGCTCACCGCCGCCAGGAAGCGGGTCTTGGCGCGGTTGGCGCGTTCGGCCTCGGCCTTGGCGCCGGCCAGTTCGGCGGTGCGATCCGCCACCCGCTGTTCCAGCGTTTCAGCCACCACCTTGAGCTCGGACTCGCTACGCCGGAAGTCGGTGACGTCGGTGAACGTGGCCACGAAGCCGCCGCCGGGCATCGGGCTGCCGCGGATTTCCACCACCATGTCTCCGAAGCGCCGCTCGGCGACGTAGGGCGTGCCGGCGCGCATGTGCTGCAGGCGCTTCGCTACCTCGCTGTCCATCCGGCCCGCGCCGGGGTGACCGCGATGCAGGTTGTGCTCGACCAGCCGCGCCACCGGCATGCCCACCTGCAGCAGTGACGGCGGGTAGTCGAAAAGTTCGGCGTAGCGCCGATTCCAGGCCACCAGGCGCAGCTCGGCGTCCACCACGCTGATGCCCTGGGTCATGTTCTCCAGCGCCGCCTCGAGAACGCGCTGGTTGAAGCGCAGCGCCTGCGAGGCTTCGCCGACGATGGTGGCCACGGTGTCGAGGTCGCGGCCCTGTTCGCGCCGCGCGGCGTCCAGCAGCAACCGCGACGACGCGGCGCCCAGCACCGCAGCCAGCTCGCGCTCCACGCGCTGCTGCAGCTCGGCGGACACCGCGCCCTCGGCGGGTGCGTCGGCCAGCACTTCGTCCACCTTCTGGCGCGAAAGGAAACGCGCGGCGACTTCGCGCAGGCCGCGGGCCGACAGCGTGGCGCCGTCGCCGCGATCAGGAGACACGTCCAGCTGCAAGGCCAGCAGCCACGTCACCAGCGCGCCGGTGGCCAGGCTCAACGCCGTGGCGCGGCCCAGCCGGCTCCATTCGGCCAGGCCCAGCATGCCGTCGGGCGACAGCCAGGCCAGCGCGAAGGGTCCGCGCGTAAGCCAGGCGCCGCTGTAGCCACTGGCTTCGGCCAGTGCGGGCACCAGCAGCACCCACGCCCACACCGCCGCGGCCGCCAGGACGCCCACCAACACCGCGCGTGCCGGCGTCTGCGGGCGCCACACCGCGAATCCGACCGCGGGTGCCAGCGTCGCCAGCCCCGAGAACGACAGCGCGCCGATGTCGGCCAGCGCATCGCTGCCGGCGATGGCACGACTGTAAAGCCAGGCCAGCAGCACCACCGCCAGGATGCCGACGCGTCGCTGCAGCAGCACGGCGCCGCGCAGGTCGGCGGCCCTGCCGCCGCGCGTGGCCCAGGGCCCGCGCACCAGCAGCGGGGCCAGCCAGTGGTTGCCGATCATCACGCTGAGCGCCAGCGTGGAAAGGATCACCATGCCGGTGGCGGCGCTCAGGCCACCCAGGAAAGCCAGCAGAGCCAGCGCCTCGTGCCCCTGCGCCAGCGGCAGCGCCAGCACGTACAGGTCGGACGGCACGCCCATCGGCGCCAACAGCGCGTCACCGGCGCGCGCCAGCGGCAGGATCGGCAGTGCGATCAGCAGCATGTAAAGCGGGAACAGCCAGCGCGCGGTGCGCAGGTGGGATTCGTCGCGGCACTCCACGATGCCAACGTGGAACTGGTGGGGCAGCGTGAACATCGCCAGCGCGCCCAACAGCACCAGCGCCGGGAAGCCCGAAGCCCCGTCGGGCGGCGGCGGCACCCGCGGCACGTCCGGCAGGTCCAGGCCCAACCAGACGAACGCGCCCAACGCCAGCATCGCGCCCAGCTTGAGCAGCGATTCCACCGCCATCGCCAGCACCAGGCCGCGGTTGTGTTCGGCCGCCGAAGCGCGCCGCGTGCCGAACAGCATCGCGAACAGCGCCATCGCCAGCGCCACGTAAAGCGCGCTGTCCTGCCACGCCGGCGGCGACGCTTCGGAGGCGCGCGTGAGCAGGCCGTAGCTCATGGCCACCGCCTTGAGCTGCAGCGCGATGTAGGGAACGATGCCGATCACCGCGACGAAGGTCACCACCGCCGCCAGCCAGGAGTTCTTGCCCAGGCGCGTTGCCACCAGGTCGGCCAGCGAGGTGGCGTTCTGCTCGCGCGCCAGCCGCAGCAGCTTGAGCAGGAAGCCGAAGCCCAGCACGTAAAGAAGGATGGTGCCGATGAAGGTCGGCGGTATGGGCCAGCCCGAACGCTGCGCCTGGGTGACCGTGCCGTAGAAGGTCCACGACGTGCAGTAGACCGCCAGCGACAGGCTGTAAACCACCGGCCACTGACGCGCCAGCAGCGTCGGCCGTCGTTCCGCCCACAGCGCGGTGCCGAACAGCATGCCCAGCCAAAGCAGGCCCGCGCCAATGACCAGCGCGTCGGTCAGCACGTGGACCGGCCCCTGCTCAGTTCACTGCGGCGGCGGGCCCGTCCAGCGGCGCGCCCAGGGCGGCCATGGCCGCGGCCAGCCAGCGCTGCTGCACGCCGCGCCGGGTGTCGTAGTCCGGTCCCGAATAGCCCCACCAGTCCCAGCATGCTTTTGGATTCAACGGCAGATAGCTTGATCGCGTTTGAGGATACAGCACGGCCACCTGGTGTACGTCGGCCCAGCGGTTGAACCCTGCGTCGCGCGCGAAGACATCACCGATGGCGTCGGCGTTCTGCTGGCAACCGTGGAAGACCACCAGCACGCCGCAGGCCTTGCCGTCGCGGCACGCCGTGGGCAGGTAAAGCCAGCCGCGGTCGGCCAACTGTGCGTCCTCGCCGTCGGACAGCAGGGCATCCTGGTCGAAGGCGAGCAGTTCGCCGGTAGCCGCGTTCGCCGCCCCGGATGGGTCGCCGAACAGCCAGGCCATGGCTTCGCCGGCCGCATCGAAGCCGCAGGCGCCCAGATAGGGGCTGCCACCCACTCGGCAGTCCACGCCCACGTCCGTGGTCGGCATCACATGCCCGAAGTCACGGCCACCGTCCCAACGCAGGGCGATGCCGCCGACCCCGTCCGCAAGCGCCGCATAGACTGACTCGCCGGCCCGGCTCACCGGCTCGGAAACCGTGGCGTCGTCTTTACCGTGCAGCACGTACACGCGGTCCCCGGCCAGGCCCGCCAGCGGCGCCAAGGCGCCGCTGGCGGCGCGCTGCCGGAGCTTGCCGGCCAAGCGCGACGCATCCGGTGCGCCGGTCATGCACAGGCCCAACGCGATATCGAGCGAGCCGCCCGCGCAGCCATAAGGTCCGCCGGCAATCAGGGCCGCGCCACGCAGCCGGTCCGACCAGGCGAAGTGCGCCTGGGTGGCCATGTAGGCGCCCGACGACAGCCCGGCCACGGCGACCCGGTCGGGATCGACCTCGATCCGCGGCAGCGGCGGTGGCACATCGCCGGCACAGGCCAGCAGCGCCAGCGCCAGGGCGGCGGGGATAAAAACACGGGCCGCTTGCGCGGCCCGTTGGGAAAGTTCCCGGGGAACTCTGGCCATCAGAACTCGTAGCGCGCCGTCAGGCTGTACTGGCGCGGCGCACCGTAGAAGCCGGTCAGGACGCCCAGCGCCGCGCTGATGTTGTAGCCGGTGGTGCGGTATTCCTCGTCGGCGAGGTTGGAGCCCTGCAGCGAGAACGACCAGGCGCCGCCGGTGTTCCAGATGACGCCGGCGTTGAGCAGGCCATAGGCATCCTGCGTGATCGGCCGCGCGCCGGTACGAACGATTTCGGTCGTGGCCACCACGTCGTCCTGGTAGCTGTAGCCGACGCGGGCGGAGAGGTTGCCGCCATTGGCCAGGTCGGTGCGGTACTCGACGTTGATGGCGCCCGAGAACTCGGGGGCGTTGGTGAACTCCTGCTCGTCGGCGATATTCTCGCCCCGGTAGATGAATTCGTCGTACTTGGCGTCCAGGAATGCGAAGTTGCCGCTGATCAGCCAGTTGCGGGTCGGCAGCCACTGGTACTCGATCTCCAGCCCGTTCACGGTGCCCGAGCCGGCGTTGGTGAAGTCACCGAAGAAGGAATCGAGCGAACCGTTGCCGTCGCTGTCGAAGGACGTGAACACCGACAGCTGGATGTCCTCGTACTTGTTGTGGAAGGCCGAAACGTTCAGGAACAGGCGCTGGTCGAGGAACGACATCTTGGCGCCGGCTTCGAAGCTGTCCACCACCTCGTCGTCGAACGGCTCGGCCGAGCGCGGCACTGCCGTGGCCTGGGCACGGATGTTGTAGCCGCCCGACTTGAAGCCGCGGGTGGCCAGGCCGTAGATCAGGATGTCGTCGTTGAGCTGGTAGCCCAGCGAAACCTTGGGCGCGAGGTTGGTGAAGTTGATGGTCTTGTCGAAGTCGGCAACGGTGTTGGTGGGCACCGTGTAGGTGCCGTTGGTGTAGCCGCGGTTGAGTACGTCGGCACGCTTGTCCTCGTCGGTGTAACGCAGGCCAACGTCCAGGTTGAACTGGTCGGTGATGTCGAAGCTCCAGTCGCCGTAAACCGCGACGCTGTCGGTATACACGGTTCCCTGCGTATCACCGAACAGGAAGCCGAAGAAGTTGTTGCGGACCTGGCCGCCGGCTTCGCCATTGAACTTGTACAGGCCGAACACGCCGCGGTGGCGGTCGCCGCCGTCGAAGTTGAGCTGCAGCTCGTTGCTGACCTGCTGGTCGCGGTAGAAGGCCTTCACGTCCGCGATGGTCTGCGGGGTGGTGTCGAAGTCGATGTTGGTTTCGGTGTTGGACTCGCGCTTGGCGGTAACGAACTTCAGCGCCCAGCTGTCGTTGACGCGCCAGTTGGCGGTGGCCGAAACGCCCTTGAGGGTGGTGTCGTTGATGTTGGGCATGCCGTTGCGGACGTCGTAGCGGCTGTCCAGCGGCGGGTAGAGCGGCGTGAAGCGGTTGGGCGCAAGCATCTGGGCGCCGCGCACGCCGGACTGGTCTTCCATCCAGTCGAAGGCGAACTGGAAGTTCACGTCGTCGGTGACGTACGCGCCGAGCTGGCCGCGCAAGGCCAGAATTTCCTTGTCGCTGACGTCCTGCCTGGTGATGGTGTTCTCGCCGAAGCCGTCGCGGCTGAGGCTGGCCACGGCGATGCGACCGCGCAGCGTGTCACGCTCGTCGAGCGAGCCACCGATGGCCGCCTTCACGTCCATCTGGCCGTAGTTGCCGACCGTCACGGAGGCGTTGCCTGCGGTTTCAGTCGGCAGGCCGCGCGAGATGTACTTGATGGCGCCGCCAACGGTGTTCTTGCCGTACAGCGTGCCCTGCGGGCCGCGCAGCACTTCGATGCGCTCAACGTCGAACACGTCCAGCAGCGCACCCTGCGGGCGGGCGATATAGACGTCGTCCAGGTAGATGCCCACGCCCGGATCAACGCCCCAGAGCGGATCGGACTGGCCGACGCCGCGGATGTAGGCGGTCACGGTGCTGCTGGAGCCGCGCGCAGCGTAAATGGTGAGGTTGGGCACCTGGGCGTCAAGGTCGCTGATGTCGCGGATGTTGAGCTTGTCGAGCGTTTCGGCGGTGAACGCCGTCACGGCGACCGGGACCTCCTGCAGGGTCTCTTCGCGCTTTCGGGCGGTAACCTGCACGGCGTCGAGCGTCACGGCCTCGGAGCCATCCTCGGAGGGCGCGGCGGCATCCTGGGCGTGCACCTGCACGGCGGCCAGGGAGAGGGTGAGGCCGATGGCCAGGCTTAGGTGGTTGCGCTTCATGTGGTCCCCTTGCGACGCGTGTGGATGGCCGGATGGCCGCTTGCCACGCAGATTATGACGGTGGGCTTACCGCGGGTACCTGTACCTTGGTACAGGTGGCCCGAAGGCCCGGGGCTGCGGACACTGCCTGCCTGTATTCCCCGGGGAAACGAAGGCATGTCCTTCCTGATCGTGCTTGGTGCGTTGGTGTTCCTGATGCTGGTGGCCTACCGCGGCTACAGCGTCATCCTGTTCGCACCGGTGGCGGCGATGGGCGCGGTGCTGCTGACCGACCCCACCCTGGTGGCGCCGATGTTCACCGGCCTGTTCATGGACAAGATGGTCGGGTTCCTGAAGCTGTACTTCCCGGTGTTCCTGCTGGGCGCGATCTTCGGCAAGCTCATCGAGGTGTCGGGCTTCTCCAAGTCCATCGTGGCGGCGGTCATCCGGCTGTTCGGGCCCGATCGCGCCATGCTGTCGATCGTGGCCGTGTGCGCGGTGCTGACCTACGGCGGCGTGTCGCTGTTCGTGGTGGTGTTCGCGGTGTATCCGTTCGCGGCCGAACTGTTCCGCCAGAGCGACATCCCCAAGCGCCTGATCCCCGGCACCATCGCCCTGGGCGCCTTCACCTTCACCATGGATGCGCTGCCGGGCACCCCGCAGATCCAGAACATCATCCCGGCCTCGTTCTTCGGCACCGACACCTGGGCGGCGCCGGTGCTGGGCACCATCGGCGGCATCTTCATCCTGGCGCTGGGCCTGAGCTACCTGGAGTGGCGCCGGCGCGTCGCGCGCACCGCGGGCGAAGGCTACGGCACCGAGCTGCTCAACGAGCCCGCACCCTTCGCCGGCGACCGCCTCGCCAACGCCTGGGTGGCGCTGCTGCCGCTGGTGCTGGTGGGCGTGTCGAACAAGGTGTTCACCGTGCTGATCCCGCAGGCCTACGGCGACAGCCATTCGTTCGTGCCCTCGGTGGTCGGCAGCCCGGCGCCGGTGGTGCAGGAAATATCGAAGATCGCCGCCATCTGGGCGGTCGAGGCCGCGCTGCTGGTGGGCATCCTGGCGGTGCTGTTGCTCGCGTGGCGCACCGTCAGCACGCACTTCGCCGAAAGCACCAAGCCGGCGATCGGCGGCGCGCTGCTGGCGGCCATGAACACCGCGTCCGAGTACGGATTCGGCGCCGTCATCGCCGCCCTGCCCGGCTTCCTGATCGTGGCCAACGCGCTGGGCGCGATCCCCGACCCGCTGATCAACGAAGCGGTAACCGTGACCGCGCTGGCCGGCATCACCGGCTCGGCGTCGGGCGGCATGTCGATCGCGCTGGCGGCGATGGCCGACACCTTCATCGCCAATGCCAACGCCGCCAACATCCCGATGGAAGTGCTGCACCGGGTGGCGTCGATGGCCAGCGGCGGCATGGATACGCTGCCGCACAACGGCGCGGTGATCACCCTGCTGGCGGTGACGGGACTGACGCACCGCCAGTCCTACAAGGACATCTTCGCCATCACCATCATCAAGACGCTGGCGGTGTTCGTGATCATCGGCGTCTACTACGCCACCGGCTGGGTTTAAGGGATCTCGCGCAGTCGCCGGAACCCGCGGCGACGGCAGGCGCTTCGCGGCGTTGCCATATCGGCGCGATCACGCAGAATCAAGCGATGACTGCCCCCGCCCCCGTGTCCCGCTTCCGCGCGCTCGCCACCGTTGCGTTCTTCATGGCGTGCGGCCTGGCCGGCTCCTTCGTCGGCCGCCTCTACGTCAATGCCCTCGGCACCACGCCGGCCTGGGTCGGCCCGGCGATCCTGATCGGGTCGCTGGCGTGTTTCGTGGCGGGACTGCTGTTGCTGCCCACCGCCATTCAATCGTTTCGCGCGGCGAAAGCCCCGAAGACCCGGGAGCATTCCGCATGACCACGCAGGACCCGGCGATGGAACGACCGGACATGGAATACGTGGGCTTCTGGCCGCGGGTCGGTGCTTCGATCATCGATGCGATCGTGGTGGTCGCCATCACATTCCCGCTGCTGACGGTGAACTACGGAATGGTCTATTGGACGGACCAGACGTTCATCCGGGGTCCTGCCGACTTCCTGATCGCCCATCTGTTCCCGGCGGTGACGACCATCGGGCTCTGGGTCTGGTTGGGCCAGACCCCGGGGAAGATGGCGATCGGAGCACGCGTGGTAGACGCGAACACCGGCCAGGGCATATCCATCGGCGGGGCGATCATTCGCTACCTGCGGTATTTCGTCAGCCTGCTGGTGGTGTTCCTGGGCTATGCGTGGGTCGGCATCGATCCCAGGAAACAAGGGTGGCATGACCACATGGCCCGAACCGCCCGGCCACGGCTAGTCCTTGGTACGCGTCCGCGACACGGCGGTCATGATGCCGATGCCCAGCACGATGATGCAGGTGATGCCGACATACAGCGGGGCGACACCGGCGGTGACCATGCCCCAGGCGATTCCGCCGACGAGCAGGGCCAGACCAATCAGGAACAGGGCGAACGACATGGGGCGACTCCTTGGTGCCTCCGGTCGAGGAGCCGGCTCCGGCGCGCACGAGGCCGCGTGCATCGTTAATAGCAGTCCGGCCCTGAATGCGCCGGGAGCCGCGCCCCGCCGGAGTGGCAGCGGTTCAGCTTGTGCGGGAAAGCCTCAGGGTTTGGGCACGTGCAGGGTCTTGCTGATCATCAGTGAACCTGAAAGCGCGAACATCAGCACCAGCGGATGCAGTTCCCAACCCAGGTCCACGCTGCCAAACCACAGCGCGTCGCCGATGCTGCCCTGCCAGGTGGCGATGGCCAGCACGACCACCAGGGCCAGGCTGGTGGGGATGGGCGTGCCCTCGAAGTACTTCACCTTGCCCTCGTCGCCGGTCATGGCCTCGGCCGTGACGTTGTAGCGCGCCAGGCGGCTTACGCCGCAGCACACGAAGTACGACAGCACCAGCCAGTCCCAGCCGCCCTGCATGCCGCAGGCGTAGGCCAGCGCGGCGGGCGCCACGCCGAACGAGATCACGTCCGACAGCGAATCGAGTTCGCGGCCCAGCGTGGAAGCCGTGTGCCGCCAGCGCGCGATCTTGCCGTCGAGTGCGTCGAAGATGAAGGCCAGCGGGATCAGTGCCATGCCCCAGAGCAGGTCGGACGTGCGCCCCTCCTGCAGGAAGCGCATCGCCGCGAACACCGCACCGGTGCCGCAAAAGGCGTTGGCCAGCGTGAACCAGTCCGCGAGGTGGAACTCACGCAGCATCGAGAAATGGCGCTTCATGGCAGTACTCCAGTGGCCTCAGTCTTGACTATCACGGATCTGTCGGTCGAAGCACTTCGGGCCGACGGCATGCAGCCAATCTTCGTTGGCGCCACGGCGCGTTCGTGGATCATCGGCGGTGTCGGTGACGAAGCTGGCACACAGACGGAATGTGCGTGATCCCGTGGGCTCGTAGGAATAGGCCGGGCCTCCCGCAGGATCGTTCAAGGGCAGGGACTGCCCCGGTACGCGCGCCAAAGCGGCCAGGTCGGCAGGCAGCGATCCATTGGCCTCCCAATGGGCAACAACCGCCCGCTCCACCCGCTGAAGATCCTCGGTTCGACGCTGGTCCAGCCTAGCGTCACGCTGAGCGGCGGGCGAGCCTACGACCCACAGAGCGATCGCCAACACCGCCACCACCGTCAGGCTGGCCAGTACCAAAAGAAGCTTGCCGGGGCCGGAGCTCACGGCTCTTTCTCCTCACGCCGAAGGTCCCAAAGGTAATAACCGAAGATGCCACCCGCGATCACCGCGGCAACGACCACCTTCAGCACGAAGCGCAGCGTGAGCTCGCCGGCCAGCACGCCGTTCACCAGCGTGATCATGTCGGCCATCAGCACCGTGGCTGCGATGAAAAGCGTGAGGTACGTCAGCCAGCGCCGCACGGCGGACAGGCGCTTGACCGGGCTGTGGGTCATTTCCTTGCCCAGGAAGCTGGCGATGAACAGGTAAAGCGGGAAGGCGATGACCACCGACGCGATCGACCAGCGGATGGAACCCATCAATTGGTCGTTCTGGTAGCCCGGTTCGGCCGGATCGGGCAGCGCCACCGAAATCAAGTCGAAGACCATCCTGCCGAAATGGAAGGCGGAGATATAGAGCGCCACGAACAGCAGCAGGTACAGGAAAGCTTCGCGCGCCGAGAGGTAGGGCCGCGGCTTGGGCACGGGCAAGGCGAAGGCGACGTCCGCATAGACCGCCAGCGCGCTGCGCGACTGCTCGGGCGGCCAGCCGGCGGCGGCCAGCGCCTGCTCGATGGACTCGCGCGAACACCCTTTCGCCAGGGCTTCGCGGACGAAAAGATCGATGTCCTGGGTTCCCGATGCCATCAGCTTCTGCCTGTAGTGGACTGGCCATGAATCTACCAGTTGCCCGGCCGTGGGCGAAACAGTGGGCGAAGTCGAAAAAGAAAAAGCGGGCCGAAGCCCGCTTTTCCGGATCGTGCGAATTGCAGCGGGGGCTTACAGGCCCTCGCCCTCCTCGACGGCCTTCATGGACAGGCGGATGCGGCCCTGCTTGTCCACTTCCAGCACCTTGACCTTGACGATGTCGCCTTCCTTGAGCTTGTCGGAAACCTTCTCGACGCGCTCGTTGGAGATCTGCGACACGTGCACCAGGCCGTCCTTGCCCGGGGCGATGGTGACGAACGCACCGAAGTCCATGATCTTGGCGACCTTGCCTTCGTAGATGCGGCCCGGCTCGACGTCGGAGGTGATCGACTCGATGCGCTCCTTGGCGGCCTGCGCAGCGGCGGCGTTCACCGACGCGATGACGATGGTGCCGTCGTCCTGGATGTCGATCTGGGTGCCGGTTTCCTTGGTGATGGCCTGGATGACCGAGCCACCCTTGCCGATCACTTCGCGGATCTTGTCCGGGTGGATCTTCATGGTCAGCAGGCGCGGGGCGTACTCGGACATCTCGGTGCGGGAGGTCGAGATCACCTTGGCCATTTCGCCCAGGATGAACAGGCGGCCCTGCTTGGCCTGCGCCAGCGCGACCTTCATGATTTCCTCGGTGATGCCGTCGATCTTGATGTCCATCTGCAGGGCGGAGATGCCGCCCTCGGTGCCGGCCACCTTGAAGTCCATGTCGCCCAGGTGGTCTTCGTCACCCAGGATGTCGGACAGCACGGCGAAGTCGCTGCCTTCCTTGATCAGGCCCATGGCGATACCGGCCACCGGCGACTTGATCGGCACGCCCGCGTCCATCAGCGCCAGCGACGAGCCGCAAACCGAGGCCATCGACGAGGAGCCATTGGACTCGGTGATTTCCGACACCACGCGGATCGTGTACGGGAACGATTCCATCGTCGGCATCACGGCCTGGACGCCGCGGCGGGCAAGGCGGCCGTGGCCGATCTCGCGACGCTTCGGGCCCATCATGCGGCCGGCTTCGCCCACCGAATACGGGGGGAAGTTGTAGTGGAACAGGAAGTGGTCCTTCGACTCGCCTTCGACGGCGTCGATGACCTGGCCGTCGCGCGCGGTGCCCAGCGTGGTGACCACGATGGCCTGCGTTTCGCCGCGGGTGAACAGCGCCGAGCCGTGGGTGCGCGGCAGGATGCCGGTCTTGACCGTGATCGGGCGGACGGTGACCAGGTCACGGCCGTCGATGCGGGTCTTGGTCTTGAGCACCGAGTCGCGCATGGTGGAGTACTCGAACTCGCCGAATTCCTTGGACAGGTCGGCGGCGTTCCAGCCGTTGGCTTCGATCTGCGGGGCCAGCGAGGCGATGACTTCCTTCTTCACCGCCGAGATGGCTTCCTTGCGCTCAAGCTTGTCGCGCACCTGGAAGGCGGCCTCGAGCTTGTTGCCGATGGCGCCCTTGAGCGCATCGATCGGGGCCTGCGCCTTTTCCGGCGCGGTCCAGGACCAATGCTTCACGCCGACTTCGGCAACCAGCTCGTTGATGGCGTTGATGACGACCTGCATCTGCTGGTGGCCGAACATCACGGCGCCCAGCATCACCTCTTCGCTCAGTTCCTTGGCTTCGGACTCGACCATCAGCACCGCGTTGGCGGTACCGGCGACGACGAGCTCGAGGTCGGAGGTCTTGAGTTCGGTGACGGTCGGGTTGAGCACGTACTGGCCGTTGATGTAGCCGATCTTGGCGGCGCCGATCGGGCCCGCGAACGGGATGCCCGACAGGGCCAGCGCGGCGGACGCGCCGATCAGGGCCGGGATGTCACCGTGGATTTCCGGGTTCATCGACATCACGGTGGCGATGACCTGCACTTCGTTGCGGAAGTGCTCGGGGAACAGCGGGCGGATCGGGCGATCGATCAGGCGCGACACCAGCGTCTCGCGCTCGGTCTGGCGGCCTTCACGCTTGAAGAAGCCACCCGGGATGCGGCCACCGGCGTAGAACTTCTCGATGTAGTCGACGGTGAGCGGGAAGAAGTCCATGCCTTCGCGCGCACTCTTGTTGCCGACTGCCGTTACCAGCACGACCGTGTCGCCGAACTTCACGACGACTGCGCCACCGGCCTGGCGGGCGATTTCGCCCGTCTCAAGGGTGACCTGGTGCTGACCGTACTGGAACGTCTTGGTTACTTTCGCCACGATTTAATTCCTCGTCTTCGGATTCGATCCGGCGGGCACCCTGCCCGGCGGTTTGGCCCCGGCAGGTACCGGGGCCCCAAATGCAACGCGGCGCATTTCTGCGCCGCGTTGGTTTACTTGTCTTAGCGGCGCAGGCCCAGACGCTCGATCAGGGTCTGGTAGCGCTTGGAATCCTTCTTCTTGAGGTAGCCAAGCAGGCTGCGGCGCTGGTTGACCATCTTCAGGAGGCCGCGGCGGGAATGGTGGTCCTGCTTGTGGGCCTTGAAGTGGTCGGTGAGGTGGTCGATGCGGGCGGAGAGCAGGGCCACCTGGACTTCCGGGGAACCGGTGTCGTTGGGGACGCGCTTGAACTCTTCGATGATCTTGGCGGAATCGACGGACATGATGTTCTCTTCTGTGTGATGCGCAGCCTGCAGGAACGTCGCCATTATTGACGCCGCACCGCGTGGCTCGCCGGTTGGGATGTGCTTGTGAAAGCCGCAAAATTATAGCTGCCCGGGTCTGTCCGGACAAGGCACGCAGCGCAGCGGGCGCGATTCAGCCGGCCGCCGCCCAGCGGAACAGGCGTTTGGCCCGGAGTTTGCCGTCGTCCGAGAGTTCGCCCAGGCCGAGGGATCGGCCGGTGGCGTCCAGCAGGTTCACGGCCAGGACCGTCGGGCCTGAACCAAGGGCCGCGGGGGTCGTGAGGACGGGCCCGGAGGGGCCGACAACGCTGGCAACCCCCCGCGGGAGGGACTCCAGGCCCGCTTCGCCCACCTCAACCCGCTGCCCCATCCCCAGGCGCCGCGCCTGCTCCGCGTCCACCACCACCGTCGGCCAATGGGCCAGCCCCGCCTCCACCGGCAGCAGCAGGGCTTCCAGCGCCGCCTCGCCCTGGGTCTCGGCAACCGTCTGCAGTTCGCCCAAGGTGTAGGCGCGCGCCTCACGGAACGGCTCAACCCAGGTCCGGCGCAGCGCCGTGATGTGGCCGCCGCAGCTCAGCGCCTCGCCCAGGTCCCGGGCCAGGCTGCGGATGTAGGTGCCCGAGCCGCAGGTCACCACCAGGCTCAGCTGGTCGCCATCGAGCTCGAGCAGTTCAATGGCCTCCACCTCGACCTCGCGCTCGGGCACGTCGATGGCTTCGCCGCGGCGCGCCTTGGTGTACAGCGGCTCGCCGCCCTGCTTGAGCGCCGAATAGATCGGCGGACGCTGGCGGATGCGGCCAACGAAGGGGCGCAGCGCCGCCTCGACCGTCGCCCGATCCAGCGCAGGCACGGCGCGCTCGCGCAGCACCACGCCGTCGGAATCATCGGTGTCGGTGGTGGTGCCCAGTCGTACGCGCGCCTGGTAGGCCTTGCGGCCACCGAGCAGCAGGCCGGCGATCTTGGTGGTTTCGCCCAGGCACAGCGGCAGCAGGCCGGTGGCGAGCGGATCAAGCGCGCCAGTGTGGCCGCCCTTCTCCGCGCGGAACAGCCGCCGCACGTCCTGCAGGGCCTGGTTGGAGCTGTAGCCGGCGGGTTTGTCGAGCAGCACGATGCCGTCGAGCGGCCGGAAGAAGGTCTTGGCCACGGGCAGGCCGTGGCTCAGTCGGTGGATTCGCTGGGCGGGTTGTCGCGCAGCAGTTGGTCGATGCGCTCGCCCTTGTCGACCGAGTCGTCGTAGTGGAAGTGGATCTCGGGCACGTGGCGCATGCGCACCGCCTGGCCCAGCCGGTAGCGCAGCTCGGGCGCGATTTCCTTGAGCGCCTTCACCGCCGCCGGGCCCTGTTCGGCCAACAGCGCGGTGACGAACACCTTGGCGTGCGCGAGGTCGCGGGTGACCTCGACGTCCGACACGCTGACCGAAGGCAGGCCGTATTCGCGCACCGCCTGGTGCACGATCAGGCCGATGTCGCGCCGCAGCTGGGCCGAGACGCGGTCGGTGCGATGGAAACTTCTGGTAGCCATGGGTTTGCCCTCGCCTTACAGCGTGCGCTGGACCTCGATGCGCTCGAAGCACTCGATCTGGTCGCCCGGCTGCACGTCGTTGTAGGCCTTCACGGCGATACCGCACTCGACGCCGCTGCGGACTTCCTCGACGTTGTCCTTGAAGCGACGCAGCGACTCCAGTTCGCCCTCGAACACCACCACAGAATTGCGCAGCACGCGGATGGGCTTGGACTTCTTGACCGTGCCCTCGGTGACCAGCGAACCGGCGACCGCACCGAACTTGGAGCTGCGGAACACGTCGCGCACTTCGGCGATGCCGAGGATTTCCTCTCGGATCTCCACGCCCAGCAGGCCAGAAGCGACCTGCTTCACCTGGTCGATGACGTCGTAGATGATCGAGAAGTAGCGCAGGTCGAGGCCATTGGTCTCGATGATGCGGCGGGCGCTGGCGTCGGCGCGCACGTTGAAGCCGATAATGACGGCCTTGGACGTGGCCGCCAGCGTGGCGTCGGATTCGGTGATGCCGCCCACGCCGGAGCTGATGACGTTGATCTTGATCAGGTCGTTCGACAGCGCCACCAGCGACTGGCGCAGCGCCTCGACGGAGCCCTGGACGTCGGCCTTCACCAGCAGGTTGAGGTTGGCCTGGCCGAGGTTCTGGCCCATGGACGCCATGATGTCTTCCATGCGCGAACCGGCGGTGGTGACCAGGCGCGACTCGCGGCGCTTGATGTCGCGCTGCTGGGCCACTTCCTTGGCCAACCGCTCGTCGGCCACGACCACGAAATCGTCGCCGGCATCGGGCACGCCGGAAAGGCCGAGCACCTGCACCGGGATCGACGGCTGGGCCTGGTCCACCTGCTTGCCGTTCTCGTCGAACAGGGCGCGGACGCGACCGTAGTGCACGCCGCACACCAGGTAGTCGCTCTTCTTGAGCGTGCCCTGCTGCACCAGCACGGTGGCGACCGGGCCGCGGCCCTTGTCGAGCGCCGATTCGATCACCACGCCGGTGGCGCGGGCGTCGTACACGGCGGTGAGCTCCATCACCTCGGCCTGGATCGCGATCGCCTCCAGCAGGGCGTCCACGCCCATGCCGGTCTTGGCCGAGATCGGCACGAACTGCACGTCGCCGCCCCACTCTTCGGGCACCACTTCAAGCTTCACCAGGCCCTGCTTTACGTTGTCGGGGTTGGCTTCGGGCTTGTCCATCTTGTTGACCGCGATCAGCAGCGGCACCTTGGCGGCGCGCGCGTGGTTCACCGCTTCGATGGTCTGCGGCATCACGCCGTCGTCGGCCGCGACCACCAGCACCACGATGTCGGTGAGCTTGGCGCCGCGGGCACGCATGGCGGAGAACGCCGAATGGCCCGGGGTGTCGAGGAAGCTGATGACGCCCTTTTCGGTTTCGACATGGTAGGCGCCGATGTGCTGGGTGATGCCGCCGGCTTCGCCGGTGGCCACCTTGGTGCGGCGGATGTAGTCGAGCAGCGAGGTCTTGCCGTGGTCGACGTGGCCCATGATGGTGACCACCGGCGGCCGCGTCGTGCGCTCGCCCTGCACCACGTCCTGGTGTGCAACCAAGGCGATCTCGGCATCGTCGTCGTCGCTGGCCTTGCTGGCGCGGTGGCCAAGTTCTTCCACCACCAGCACGGCGGTGTCGTGGTCGATCAGCTGGTTGATGGTCGCCATGACGCCCATCTTGAACAGTGACCGCACTACTTCGCCGCCCTTCATGGCCAGCTTGACGGCCAGGTCGGCGACGGTGATGGACTCACCGATGTAGACGTCGCGCACGATCGGCGCGGTCGGGCGCGAGAACCCGTGCTGGCCGCTGGCCGTACGGGACGGCTCGGGACCGCGCATCTTGGGCTTCTTGCGATTCCCGGCGGCGCCGCGGCGGGCCCGCTCGGACTCGGTCAGGTGCAGCTGGCCGGCGGCGAAACGCTGCGCCTGGCCCTCTTCACCCTCGTTGTCCACCATCGAATTCGAGCCGCGCACCGTGTTCTTCTTCGGCGGCACCTTGTTGGCGCCGGCGGCGGGCGGACGGTTCGGGCCACCCGGGGTCGGGCGCGCCATCGGGCCGGGCTTGCGCTCGGGCGCCTTGGGCTCCATGCGGGCCTTGCGCGGCTCGTGGATGACGATGGCGCCGGGCGCTGCGCGCTCGACTTCCTGGATGCGCGGGCGAGCCGGCGCCGGCACCTGCTCGATCACCTCGACCATCTCTTCCACGGGCGCCACCACCACCGGCGGCTTCAGCGCTTCGATGCGGGCCAGTTCGGCCGCGTCGCGCTCGATCTTGCGCTTGCGATCGGACTCGCTCAGCGCGGCCAGCTCGGCGTCGTTCTTGGCCCTGGATTCCTCGAGCTTGCGCAGGGCGTCCTGGCGCTCGTCGGTCACCACCGGCGCATCGGCGTCGTCGCGCTTGACGTAGGTGCGCTTCTGGCGCACTTCGACGGTGACCGTGGACTTGGTCTTGCCGGCGCTGACGGTCAGCTCTTCCTGCTTGCGGCGCTGCAGCGTGATCTTCTTGGGCACCGTGGCTTCCGCCGGCTGGTCGTCCTTGCCGTGGGTACGGCGAAGGAAGCCGAGCAGCTTCATCTTCTCGGTGCTGCTGACCACCTGATCCGGCCCGCTGAAGGTCATGCCGGCACCGGCCAGCTGAACGAGCAGCTTCTCGGAGGGCATACCCAGCACTTTGGCCAGCGAAGCTACGGTGACTTCAGACATTGTTAGGTGATTCCTTGGGGCTGCGCGCCGGACGGCGCGCTATGGTGAGTCTTGTAACGGCTTGTAGCGACTGCCTTATTCGAACCAATGCTGGCGCGCGGCCATGATCAGCTTGGCGGCGCGGTCGGCATCCATGCCTTCGATGTCGGTGATCTCGTCGGTGGCCAGGTCGGCCAGGTCGTCACGGGTGACGACGCCGCGGCCGGCCAGGGTGTAGGCCAGGGCCTCGTCCATGCCGTCGAGCGACAGCAGGTCGTCGGCCGGCTTGTGCTCCTCGATCTCTTCCTCGGCGGCCAGCGCTTCGTTGAGCAGCGCGTCGCGGGCGCGGGCGCGCAGTTCCTCGACGATGTCGTCGTCGAAGCCTTCCACCGCCAGCAGCTCGGCGGCCGGCACGTAGGCGATTTCCTCGACCGTGCTGAAGCCCTCGGCCACCAGGATGCCGGCGATTTCCTCGTCCACTTCCAGCTTGTCCATGAACAGCTGGCGCGCGGTGGACTGCTCACCCTCGGACTTGGCGGTGACCTGGTCCTGGGTCATGACGTTGAGCTGCCAGCCGGTCAGGCGGCTGGCGAGGCGCACGTTCTGGCCGCCCTTGCCGATGGCCTGGGCGAGCTTGTCCTCGGCGACCGCGAGGTCCATGGAATGCTTTTCTTCGTCAACGATGATCGACTGCACTTCAGCCGGCGCCATCGCGTTGATGACGAACTGCGCCGGGTTGTCCGACCACAGCACGATGTCGATGCGCTCGCCGTTGAGCTCGTTGCTGACGGCCTGCACGCGCGAACCGCGCATGCCGATGCAGGCGCCGATCGGATCGGTGCGGTGGTCGTGCGCCAGCACGGCGATCTTGGCGCGGTCGCCCGGGTCACGCGCGGCGGCCTTGATCTCCACCAGGCCCTGGCCCACTTCCGGCACTTCGAGCTTGAACAGTTCCATCATGAACTCGGGCGCGGTGCGGCTGATGAACAGCTGCGGGCCACGGGCCTCGGCGCGCACGTCCAGCAGGTAGCCGCGCACGCGGTCACCCGGGCGCAGCACGTCGCGCGGGATGGCCTTGTCCTTGGGGATGAACGCTTCGGCATTGCCGCCAAGGTCCACGAACACGTTGCCACGCTCGACGCGCTTGACGATGCCGTTGACCAGCTCGCCGATGCGGTCGCGCCAGGCGTCCAGCACCTGCGCACGCTCGGCCTCGCGCACGCGCTGCACGATCACCTGCTTGGCGGCCTGGGCGGCGATGCGGCCGAACTCGGCGTTGTCCACCTGTTCCTCGACGAAGTCGCCGATCTCGGCGCCTTCCTTCTCGTCCACCGCATCCATCATGCGGATCTGGCGCTCGGGCGATTCCATCACCACGTCATCAGCCACCACTTCCCAGCGGCGGAAGGTTTCGTAGCTGCCGTCCTTGGGGTCGATGGCCACGCGCACGGACACGTCCTGCTCGTGGTAGCGCTTCTTGGCGGCGGAAGCCAGCGCGGCCTCCATCGCTTCGATGATCACGGCGCGCGGCACGCCTTTCTCGTTGGCCACCGCTTCCATCACCAGCAACAGTTCCTTGCTCATCGTCTACAGCTCCGTCAAAGGCGGCCTGGCCGCCTCGGGGTTGATCAGGATTCGTCTTTCGGCGTCTTGCGGCGGGTGCCGCCCGGGCCGGAGGGTTTGGGCTGGGCCGCGAGGCCCAGGGCAACCAGGTCGGGGACCAGGCGCGCCTTCTCGATGTTGTCGTGCGCGATGCGCATGTCGCCGGCTTCGTGGGCCAACAGCACGTCATCGCCTTCCACGCCGGTGATGCGGGCCTGGAAGCGACGGCGGCCGTCCTGGGCCATGCGCAGCGTGACGCGGGCCTGTTCGCCGATGAAGCGGCCGAACTGTTCGGCCGTGAACAGCGGGCGGTCGATGCCCGGCGAAGACACTTCCAGCGTGTAGGCCGAGGTGATCGGGTCGTTGACGTCGAGCACGGCCGCCACTTCGCGGCTCACCGCCTCGCAGTCCTCGATCGCCACCAGCCGGCCCGGCGCGTCGATGTACAGGCGCAGCATCGCGCTGTTGCCGGTGGGAGAGAACTCCACGCCCAGCAGCTCAAGCCCCAGCGCCACGACCGTGGGCGAGAGCAGTTCGATGATTTCAGTCGCCTTGCCGGACATCGTTTGGAGGTTCGCCTCGTGCGTTTACGGAATTTCGAAAACAAAAAAGGGCCATAAGGCCCTTTTCCGGTACATCCAGGTTCCGGCTTCCCGGGGCTGCCATGAGGGCCAACCCGAGGGAAAAAGCCTGTGCAATGATTCCTTTCGGATCCAAAGCCAGAAACTGGTAGCGGGGGCAGGATTTGAACCTGCGACCTTCGGGTTATGAGCCCGACGAGCTGCCAGACTGCTCCACCCCGCAGCAGTAGACGCGCATTATAGGGGCCGACCGGCGGCCGGCGCAAGCCCGATGTTCACCGAGGCCTCAGGCCAGTCTCTACCGGTCACTCAGGCCATCCCAAAGCCGCACACCCCGACTGCATCGCAGCGCCGGCGGAGCCAAAAGCGAAGGGCCGACGAATCGGCCCTTGGCGGGTGTTAATGCAACGGCGTGCAGCGGTGGGTCAGACCGGGAAGGCCAGGCGGCACCAGCCCATGATCCACTCGGCGAACAGGCCCAGCACCAGCAGCGCCGAGGCGTTGACGGTGAAGATCAGGCGCAGGTGGCCGTCGGGATGGATCTTGGCGCCCTCGCCTTCCGGCTCGTCGAAGAACATCACCTTGATCACGCGCAGGTAGTAGAAGGCGCCGATAACCGCGCACACCACGCCCACGATGGCCAGCCACAGCAGGCCGGCGTCTAGCGCCGCGCGCAGCACTTCAAGCTTGGCCCAGAAGCCCAGGAACGGCGGCACGCCGGCCAGGGACGCCATCACGAACAGCACCAGCATGGCCTGCACCGGGTTGCGCGACCACAGCCCGCGGAAGTCGGCGATGTCCTCGGCCTCGAAACCCTTGCGCGACAGCAGGATGATGGCGCCGAACGCGGCGGTGGACATGATGGCGTAGCTGATGGCGTAGAACATCGCCGCCGAATAGCCCGCCTGCCCGCCCTGGGCGATGCCCATGAACAGGAAGCCCACGTGCGAGATGGTCGAGTAGGCCAGCATGCGCTTGAGGTTGGTCTGCACCAGCGCCACCAGGTTGCCGATTACCAGCGACAGTGCCGCCAGCCAAGCCACCATGTCCTGCCAGTAGGCGTCCAGCGGGCCCACGCCCGACTCGAGCAGCCGATAGGCCATGCCGAACGCGGCCATCTTGGGGGCCGAACTGATGAACAGCGTAATGGCCGTCGGGGCGCCGGTGTAGACGTCGGGTAGCCACATGTGGAACGGTGCCGCGCCGAACTTGAAGGCGATGCCCACCAGCATGAACACCACGCCGAACAGCAGCAGCGTGCGGTCGCCGACGCTGGCCGCGGCCGCGTGGATCTCGCCCAGCTGCAGGCTGCCGGTGGCGCCGTACACCATGGACATGCCGTAAAGCAGCATGCCCGAGGCCAGCGAGCCCAACACGAAGTACTTCATCGCCGCTTCGGACGAGCGCGGGTTGTCGCGGTCCATCCCGACCAGGCCGTAGGAACTCAGCGCCAGCAGTTCCAGCCCCAGGTAAAGGGTGAGCATGCTGCCCGAGGAAATCATCAGCATCATGCCCAGCACGGCGAACAGGCCCAGCACGTAGAACTCGCCCTTGAACAGGCCGCGGTCCTGCAGGTAGGGCTTGGCGTAAACGAAGGAGGCGCCGGCCACCAGGTACACGCCGATCTTGAGCACGTCGCTGGCGGTGTCGCGCACGAACAGGTTGGCGAAGCCGTACACCGGCTCCATCGCCATGTCGCGGGCGGTCAGCACCGCGGCCGTGGCCAGGATGAACAGCGCCAGGAAATGGGTCAGGCCGCGCCGCTGCTCGGACAGGAAAAGGTCGACCATCAGCAGCGCGAACGCGGCGCTGCAGACGAAGATTTCCGGTCCCAGGGGCACCAGGTCGGCAAGTGTCGGCATCGGCAAGGCCATTCTTATTCCCTTACAGCTTGGTGGCGGCGAGCTGCACGAGCAGCTGCGCGATCGGTGCTTCCATGAGGTCGATCAGCGGCTTGGGGTAAACGCCCAGCGCCAGCGTACCCAGCGCGAACACGCCCAGCACGAAGGCCTCGCGGCCGTTGATGTCGGTCAGCTCGGCCACGTGGTGGTTGGCCACTTCGCCGTAGATCACGCGCTTGACCATCCAAAGCGTGTAGGCCGCGCCCAGGATCAGCGTGAAGCCGGCGCCGAACGCAACCCAGACGTTGTGCTGGAAGGCGGCCAGGATGACCATGAATTCACCGACGAAGCCCGACGTGCCCGGCAGGCCGGCGTTGGCCATCGCGAAGAAGACGAAGAACGCGGCGAACCACGGCATGGTGTTGGCCACGCCGCCGTAGTCGCGGATCATCCGGCTGTGCATCCGGTCGTACACCACGCCCACGCAGCTGAACATCGCGCCCGAGATGAAGCCGTGCGAGATCATCTGCACCATCGCGCCCTGCAGGCCCAGCTGCGCGGCGTCGGTGTTGCCCAGTTCGCGCACCAGCGCGAAGGCGATGAAGGTGCCTAGCGTAACGAAGCCCATGTGCGCGATCGACGAATAGGCGATCAACTTCTTCATGTCTTCCTGCACCAGCGCCACCAGGCCGATGTAGATCACGGCGGCCAGCGACAGCCCGATCACCAGCCAGGCCCACTCCTGCCCCGCGTCCGGCACGATCGGCAGGGTGAAGCGCAGGAAGCCGTAGCCGCCGATCTTGAGCATGATGGCGGCCAGGATCACCGAGCCGCCGGTGGGCGCCTCGACGTGGGCGTCGGGCAACCACGTGTGCACCGGGAACATCGGCACCTTGACCGCGAACGCCGCCAGGAAGGCGAAGAACAGCCAGGTCTGCTCGGCCATCGTCAGCTTGAGCTGGTAGAAGTCGGCCAGCAGGAAGCTGGGGTTGCCCGCCTCCACCGTGCGCAGGTACAGGTACACCAGGCCCACCAGCATGAACACCGAGCCCAGGAACGTGTACAGGAAGAACTTCACCGACGCGTACACGCGCTTGGGGCCGCCCCACACGCCGATGATGATGAACATCGGGATCAGCATGCCTTCGAAGAACACGTAGAACAGCATCGCGTCCAGGGCGCAGAACACGCCCACCATCAGTCCCTCGAGGATCAGGAAAGCGGCGAAGTACTGGTGCGCGCGACGTTCCACCGACGTCCACGAGCCCACCAGCACCAGCGCGGTGGTGAGCGTGGTGAGTGCAATCAGCGCGATCGACAGGCCGTCCACGCCCAGGGCATAGCGGATGTCGAAGCTGGGGATCCAGGCGCGGTCCTCGACGAAGCGCATGGCCGGCGACGACACGTCGTGGCCGGCGAACAGCATCAGGCTGGCGGCGAAGGTGGCCACCGCCACCGCCAAGGCGAACACCTTGCCCTGCTGGGCACGGGTGTCGCCAAACGCCAGCGTGAGCAGGCCGCCGAGGATCGGCAGCCAGATCAGCACGCTAAGCAGGGGGAAGTTGGCTTCCATCAGGTCTTCCTTGTCTGTCTCAGGCGCCGACCGTCTTCACCAGCACCGCCAACAGGACGATGAGGCCGAGGATCATGGCGAAGGCATAGTTGTAGAGGCGTCCGGTCTGGATCTGGCGCAGCAGGCCGGCCACGCGGTCGATCACCACGACCGAACCGTTCACCAGCACGCCATCGATCAGGCCGATGTCGCCACGTTTCCAGGAGAACTTGCCCAGCTTGATGCCGCCGCCGGCGAAGCCCTTCATCCACAGGTCGTCGAAGCCGTACTTGTTCTCGAGGATGCGGGTGAAGAAGGCGCCGACCTTGCTGGCGCGCATGCGCGCGGCCAGGTCGGGGCGGAACAGGTAGAGGAACGTCGCCAACGCGAAGCCCGAGAACGCCAGCCAGAATACCGGCGAGGCGTAGAAGTGGGCGCCGAACTTGGCCGCTGCAACAACCCAGCCGTCGTGGTCATGCCAGAGCTCGGCGGCGGCCGCCGCGACCGTGTCGTGCGCCGGCAGCACCTCGATGGCGCCACGGAAGAAGTCGCCGAACAGCATCGGCCCGACCGTCACGAAGCCGATCAGGACGGACGGGATGGCCAGCAGGATGAGCGGGATGGTCACCACCTTGGGCGATTCATGCGGCTCGACCGGGCCGTGGTGGCCGTGGCCGTGGTCGTCATGCGCGTCGCCGTGGTGGGCATCGGCATGCGCGTCGTGGCCGTGGCCCTCGTCGTGCGCGGCGACCTCGCGGAAGCGCTCCTTGCCGTGGAAGGTCAGGTACAGCAGGCGGAAGCTGTAGAAGGCGGTCACGAACACGCCCAGCATCACCGCCCAGTAGCCGTAGGCCTGCACCCAGCCGCCGGTCTTGGCCGCTTCGCCCGCGGCCACGATGATGGTGTCCTTGGAGTAGTAGCCCGAGAAGAACGGCGTGCCCACCAGCGCCAGCGTGCCGATCAGGCTGGTGATGTAGGTGATGGGCATGTACTTGCGCAGGCCGCCCATCTTTCGCATGTCCTGCTGGTGGTGCATGCCGATGATCACCGAGCCGGCCGCCAGGAACAGTAGCGCCTTGAAGAAGGCGTGGGTCATCAGGTGGAACACCGCGGCCGAATACGCCGACACGCCCAGCGCCACCGTCATGTAGCCCAGCTGGGACAGCGTGGAGTACGCGACCACGCGCTTGATGTCGTTCTGCACGATGCCGATGAAGCCGGTGAACAGCGCCGTGGTGGCGCCGATGAACAGCACGAAGCCCAGTGCCGCCTCGCTCTGTTCGAACAGCGGCGACATGCGCGCCACCATGAAGATGCCGGCCGTGACCATGGTGGCGGCATGGATCAGGGCCGAGATCGGCGTCGGGCCTTCCATGGAATCGGGAAGCCAGACGTGCAGCGGCACCTGGGCCGACTTGCCCATCGCGCCGATGAACAGGCAGATGCAGATGAAGCTGATGACCTGCACTTCCACGGCCGAGGACATCACCTGCCAGGTGTGGCCGAACAGGCTGATCTGCCCCGACCACAGGCTGAAGGTGCCGGTCAGCTCGGCATTGGACGCGTGCGTGAACGCCGTTGCGTAGTCGAGCGTGCCGATCCAGGCCAGCACGCCGGCAATGCCCAGCAGGAAGCCGAAGTCGCCCACGCGATTGACCAGGAAGGCCTTGAGGTTGGCGACGATGGCCGTCGGCCGCTTGTACCAGAAGCCGATCAGCAGGTAGGACACCAGTCCCACCGCCTCCCAGCCGAAGAACAGCTGCAGGAAGTTGTTGCTCATCACCAGCATCAGCATGCTGAAGGTGAACAGCGAGATGTAGCTGAAGAAGCGCTGGTAGGCCGGGTCGTCGGCCATGTAGCCGATGGTGTAGACGTGCACCAGCAGCGACACGAAGGTGACCACCACCATCATCATCGCGGACAGGTTGTCGACCATGAAGCCCACGTGCGCGGAGTAGCCGCCCACCTGGAAGAAGGTGTAGATGTTCTGGTTGAACGGATCGGCGTGCTGCACCACCAGCTGCCACAGCACCTGCATGGACAACGCGCAGCTGACCGCGACGCCGGCGATGGTGACCCAATGGGCGCCGGCGCGGCCGACCTGCTTGCCGAAGAAACCGGCGATGATACTGCCCAGCAGGGGCGCCAGCGCGATGACCAGCAGCGTGTTCAAGGAGATCATCGCGTGCTCAGCCCTTCAGCGAATCGAGTTCGGCGACGTTGATGGTCCGCGTATTGCGGAACAGCGTCACCAGGATGGCCAGGCCGATGGCGGCCTCGGCGGCGGCCACGGTCAGGATGAAGAACACGAAGATCTGGCCCGACACGTCGCCCAGGAAGCGCGAGAACGCCACGAAGTTGATGTTCACCGCCAGCAGCATCAACTCGATGCACATCAGCAGCACGATGACGTTCTTGCGGTTGATGAAGATGCCGGCGACGCTGATGCAGAACAGCACTGCGCCCAGCGCGAGGAAATGACCGAGGGTGATCACGGGTTGCGCTCCTGGCGGGGTTCGGAGGCCACCTTGACCAGGCGGACGCGGTCATCGCGCTTCACCACCACCTGGCGGCTGGCGTCCTGGTGCTTGGTGCCGGGACGGCGCCGCAGCGTCAGCATCACGGCCACGATCAGGGCCACGGTGAGGATGACCGCGGCGATCTCGAAGGGCAGGATGTATTTGCTGAACAGCGTTTCGCCGATCCATTCGATGTTGGACTTGCCGAGCGCGGCGGCCGGGTCGCTGGCCGGCAGCGTGACTTCGAAGCGCTTGCTGCCGATCAGCATCATCATCTCGGCCGCCATCACCACCACCACGGCGCCGGTCAGCGGCAGGTGGCGGGTGAATCCCTCGCGCTGGGGCGCGGTGTTGACGTCCAGCATCATCACCACGAACAGGAACAGCACCATCACGGCGCCGATGTACACCAGCACCAGCACCACCCCGAGGAACTCGGCCTGGAGCAGCAGCCACAGGCAGGCGGTGGAGAAGAAGCACAGCACCAGGGTCAGCACCGCGTGTACCGGGTTGCGGGCCAGGATGACGCCCAGCGCGGAGATCACGGTGACGGTGGCGAAAGCCCAGAAGGCGGCGAGTTCGTAGGTCATGTCAGTGGGTCCCCTGCCTCAACGGTAGGCCGCATCAGCGGCCCGTCGCTGCGCGATCTCGTCTTCGAAGCGGTCGCCAATGGCGAGCAGCTGCTGCTTGCTGACGATGTTCTCACCGCGCTTCTCGAAGTGGTATTCGTGGATATGGGTCTCGACGATCGAGTCCACCGGGCAGCTTTCCTCGCAGAAGCCGCAGTAGATGCACTTGAACAGGTCGATGTCGTAGCGGGTGGTGCGGCGCGAACCGTCGGCACGCGGCTCGGAATCGATGGTGATCGCCAGCGCCGGGCAAACCGCTTCGCAAAGCTTGCACGCGATGCAGCGCTCTTCACCGTTGGGATAGCGACGCAGCGCATGCAGGCCGCGGAAACGCCCCGACTGCGGGATCTTCTCGAACGGGTAGTTCACGGTGTACTTGGGCTTGAACAGGTAGCTCAGCGTGAGCTTCATGCCAGCCAGAAGCTCCAGCAGCATCAGGCTCTTGAGGTAGTTCGCGATTGCGTTCATATGCGTCTCAGGCCCCGACCGTGAACCAGTTGTTGTAGGCCATGATGGCGGTCACGAAGATCCAGAAGATCGTGATCGGGATGAACACCTTCCAGCCCAGGCGCATGATCTGGTCGTAGCGATAGCGCGGGAAGGTGGCGCGGAACCACAGGAAGGTGAAGGCGAAGAACAGGAACTTCAGCGCCAGCCACCACCAGCCCGGCTCGCCCAGGAAACCCCACGACGCCGGGAACGGCGACAGCCAGCCGCCCAGGAACAGCAGGGGCGTCAGCAGGCTGATCAGCATCATGTTGGCGTATTCGGCCAGGAAGAAGATCGCGAAGGCCGAACCCGAGTACTCCACGTGGAAGCCGGCGACGATTTCCGATTCGCCTTCGGCGACGTCGAACGGGGCGCGGTTGGTTTCGGCCACGCCGGAGATGATGTAGATGATGAACAGCGGGAACAGCGGCAGCCAGAACCATTCCAGCAGGCCAAGGTCACCCGCCTGCGCGTTGACGATGCCACTGAGGTTCATGGTGCCCGACGCCACCAGCACGCCCACCAGGGCGAAGCCCATGGCGATTTCGTAGCTGATCACCTGCGCCGCGGATCGCATCGCGCCCAGGATGGCGTACTTGGAGTTGGACGCCCAGCCGGCAATGATGATGCCGTACACGCCCATCGAGGTCAGGGCGAGCAGCACCAGCAGGCCGGCGTTGACGTCGGCCAGCACCACGCCGTCGTCGAACGGGATGACCGCCCAGGCCGCCAACGCCGGTGCCAGCGCCAGCAGCGGTGCCAGGCGGAACAGCGTCGGGCTTGCCGAACTGGGGATCACCAGTTCCTTGAACAGCATCTTGAACACGTCGGCAAAGGCCTGCACGACGCCCACGCCCATGAAGCCGCCGATGAACTGGGGCCCGTGGCGCACGTGCATCCAGCCGATCACCTTGCGCTCGGCCAGCGTGTAGAAGGCCACGCCGATGGTGATCGGCAGCACGATGGCGATGATCTTGACCAGGGTCCAGATGACCAGGCCCGGGTCGCCGAAGCTGAGGAAAAACTCGCGCATCGCTTCGATCATCTCAGGCCCCTACCACCGCAAGCCGCGCCACCGGCGACATCGGCGCCGTGGCGTCGTAACCCGATTCGATCCAGACCGCGCCCTTGGGCACGCGGGCGCTGACCGCCACCGGCAGCGCCGCGCTGCCAACGCCGTCGCCCACCTTGGCCACGCCGCCGTCGGACAGGCCGCGTGCCAGCGCCTCCTCCGGATGCAGCACCAGGCGCGGGCCGTGGGTGAGCGGATGGGCATTGAGCGCGGCAGCGCGACGCAGCACCGCGTCGCCGCGATAGATCGGCGTGCTGGTGATGCGCTCCAGCCCGGCGTCGTGCTTGCCCGGTTCGGAAAGGCCCTGGCCCTGGGCCGGAGCTTCCGGCGCCAGGCCGGCCCGCAGGCCATGCAGGTCGGTGAACTCGAAGCCGGGCAAGCCCAGGCTTCCGCCCAGCGCGCGCAGCACGCGCCAGCCGGAGCGGGCCTCGCCGGGCAATTTTCCGCCAGCCTGGGTGGACTGGTTGGTGCCGTCGAGGTTGGTCAGCGTGGCTTCGATTTCCGGCAACAGGCCGATCGGCAGGATCACGTGCGCAAGCTTCTTGATCTCGTCGGACGCGAACGCGGCGAACGCCACCACCTTGGCACCCGACAGCGCCTTGACCGCCTGGGCGCCATGGGCGAAGTCGAACTGCGGCTCGATGCCGTAAAGCAGGTAGGCCGGCAGCGGCTGCGCCAGCATCGCGCCGGCATGCTTGCCCTGCCCCACCGGCCGCAGGCCGTGGTGGGCCAGGCCGATGGCGTTGGCACCCTGGGGAATACGGTTCAGGCGCGCGCCGGTGGCCGTGGCCAGGGCACGCGCGGCGGCGCGCAGCCAGGACGCATGGGCGTGGTTCTCGGCGGTTTCACCCAGGATCACCACGGCGTTGCCGGCGTTCTTGAGAGCGTCGGCGATTGCCTTGGCGCCGTCATGTTCGTGCACGGCGATGGCGGCCGCCAGCGATGCTCCGGCGGCCTTGGCCACCGCGGCCAGTGCGCCCGGCAGCTGCGACGGCGCGACGATGCGCTTGCCGGCGATGGCGAACGTGAATTCGTAGTCCACCGGGTTGATGGCAAACACCTTGGCGCCGGCCTTGCCGGCCTTGTGCAGGCGCTGGTGCAGCAGGGGCAGTTCGTGGCGCAGGTTGCAGCCCACCAGCAGCACCACGTCGGCACGCTCGAGTTCGGCGGCCGGCATCTGGAAGGTTTCAGCGAAGGCGTCGTCGGCGAAGTCCAGCGCCGACAGGCGATGGTCGGCGTGGCCGGTGCCCAGGCCCTTGGCCAGCGAGGCCAGCAGGCCACCCTCTTCGTTGGACGTGGCCGGATGCGCCAGCACGCCCAGCGATTCGCCGGCGTCCTTGAGCAGCTTGGCAGCCAGCGGCAGCGCCTCGTCCCAGCTTGCTTCGCGCCAGGTGTCACCCTCGCGGACCAGCGGCCGGGTGGCGCGATCGGCGGCGGCCAGGCCCTGGTGCGAATAGCGGTCGCGGTCGGACAGCCAGCACTCGTTCACCGCTTCGTTGTCGCGCGGCACGGTGCGCAGAACGTCGCCGCGGCGGGCGTGCAGGTAGAGGTTGGATCCGAGCGCGTCGTGGTAGCCGATGCTCTCGCGGGCCACCAGTTCCCAGGCGCGGGCGCGGTAGCGGAAAACCTTGTTGGTCAGCGCGCCGACCGGGCAGACGTCAATCACGTTGCCCGAGAGTTCGGTCATCAGCGGCTTGCCGTCGTAGGTGCCGATCTGCAGGTCTTCGCCGCGGTACATGCCGCCCAGCTCGAAGGTGCCGGCGATGTCGGCGGTGAAGCGGATGCAGCGCGTGCACTGGATGCAGCGGGTCATGTCGGTGGCGACCAGCGAACCCAGGTCCTCGTCGGCGACCACGCGCTTGCGGTCGACGTAGCGCGAGACCGAGCGGCCATAGCCCATCGCCACGTCCTGCAGCTCGCACTCGCCGCCCTGGTCGCAGATCGGGCAGTCCAGCGGGTGGTTGATCAGCAGGAACTCCATGACGTTGCGCTGCGCATCGAGCGCGCGCTTGGTCTGGGTGGTGACGCGCATGCCTTCCATGACCGGCGTGGCGCATGCCGGCGCGGGCTTGGGCATCTTCTCCACGTCCACCAGGCACATGCGGCAGTTGGCGGCGATCGGCAGCTTCTCGTGGTAGCAGAAGCGCGGCACCGGGATGCCGGCCTTGTCGGCGGCCTGGATGATCATCGAGCCCTTGGGCGCGGTCATGGCCACGCCGTTGATCTCGATGTTCACCACGTCGGGCGCGATGTTGGGAGCGGTGGGAACGGCGCTCATGCCGCCTCCGCCGTGGCCAGTTGGCCCTTGGCCTCGTCGTCCACGTAGAAGCGCTTGTTGACGATGGCGTATTCGAACTCATGCCAGTAGTGGCGCAGGAAGCCCTGCACCGGCCACGCGGCGGCTTCGCCGAACGCGCAGATGGTGTGGCCCTCGATCTGGCCGGCGGCGGCCTTGAGCATGTGCAGGTCTTCCATCGTCGCGTGGCCCTCGACGATCCGCGTCACCACGCGGTACATCCAGCCGGTGCCCTCGCGGCAGGGCGTGCACTGGCCGCAGGACTCGGCGTAGTAGAAGCGCGCGATGCGCTGGCAGGCACGTACCATGCAGGTGGTGTCGTCCATCACGATCACGGCGCCCGAACCCAGGCCCGAACCGGCCTTCTGGATCGAGTCGTAGTCCATGGTGCAGGCCATCATGTTCTCGGCGGGCAGCACCGGCATGGACGAACCGCCGGGGATCACGGCCTTGAGCTTGCGGCCGCCCTTCATGCCGCCGGCCATGGCCAGCAGTTCGCTGAACGGCGTGCCGAGGCGGATCTCGAAGTTGCCGGGCTTGTCCACGTGGCCCGACACCGAGAACACCTTCGGGCCGCCGTTGTTGGGCTTGCCCAGGTTGAGGAACCATTCGCCGCCGTTGCGGATGATGGCCGGCACCGAGGCGTAGGTTTCGGTGTTGTTGATGGTGGTCGGGCGACCGAACAGGCCGTAGTTGGCCGGGAACGGCGGCTTGTAGCGCGGCTGGCCTTTCTTGCCCTCGAGCGACTCCATCATCGCGGTCTCTTCGCCGCAGATGTAGGCGCCGGCGCCGAGCGCACTGTGGATGTCCACGTCCACGCCCGAACCCAGCACGTCCTTGCCCAGCCAGCCGTTGGCGTAGGCCTCCTTGAGCGCCTCCTCGAAGTGCTCGAAGGGCTCGTGGTGGAACTCGCCGCGCAGGTAGTTGTAGCCCACGGTGCAGCCGGTGGCGTAGCAGGCGATGGCCATGCCCTCGATCACCGAATGCGGGTTGTAGCGCAGGATGTCGCGGTCCTTGCAGGTGCCCGGCTCGGATTCATCGGAATTGCACAGGATGTACTTCTGGCCGGGCGAGTTGCGCGGCATGAAGCTCCACTTGAGCCCGGTCGGGAAGCCGGCGCCGCCGCGACCGCGAAGACCCGACTGCTTGATCATATCGATCACCGTGGCCGGATCCATCTTCTCGGTCAGGATCTTGCGCCAGGCGGCATAGCCGCCGGTCTTGAGGTAGTTGTCGTACGACCACGGCTTGTCGAAGTGCAGCGTGGTGTAGACCACGTTGTGTTCCTGCGGCGCCGGGCCGACGGGGCCGGTGGGCTGGGAATAGTGGGAAGCGTGCGCCATGGCCTTGCTTACTCCAGTCCGTCGAGCAGGGCGTCCACTGCTTCAGTGGTGAGCCGCTCGTGGTAATGACCGTCGATCACCATCATCGGCGCCGCCGAGCAGGCGGCCAGGCATTCTTCCTCGATCTTGAGGAAAATGCGGCCGTCCGGCGTGCTTTCACCGTGCTTGATGCCGAGCTTTTTCTCGCAGTGGCTGACGATGCCTTCGGCGCCGTTGAGCCAGCAGCTGATGTTGGTGCAGATGGCGACCTTGTGCCGGCCCACCGGGGCCAGGTCGAACATCGAATAGAACGTGGCTACTTCATAGGCCCACACCGGCGGCAGGCCCAGGTACAGGGCGGTGGCGGCGATGATCTCGTCGCTCAGCCAGCCGCCGTTCTGTTCCTGGGCGGCCATCAGGCCCTGGATCACGGCCGAACGCTTGCGGTCGGCCGGGAACTTGGCCGCCCAATGGTCGATGTGCGCGCGCGTGGCGCCGCTCAACGCAACCATCGGGTCGATGTCCTGGCAGGCGGCGAAATTTCCTGTGGCTTTCATCGGTCAAACAATCCTTAGCGATCGATCTCGCCGAAGACGATGTCGTAGGTGCCGATCATGGCGACGACGTCGGGCAGCATGTGGCCACGCACGATCGTGTCCATGGAAGACAAGTGGGCAAAACCAGGCGCGCGCAGCTTCAGGCGGAAGGGCTTGTTGGCGCCGTCGGAGACGATGTACGCGCCGAATTCGCCCTTGGGCGCCTCGACCGCGGCGTACGCTTCGCCGGCGGGGGTGCAGTAGCCCTCGGTGAAGAGCTTGAAGTGGTGGATCATCGCTTCCATGTCGTCCTTCATCTCGGCGCGCGACGGCGGCGCCACCTTGAAGTTCTTCACCATCACCGGGCCCGGGTTGGCGCGAAGCCACTGGACGCACTGCCTGATGATTCGGTTGGACTGGCGCATTTCCTCGACGCGCACCAGGTAGCGGTCGTAGCAGTCGCCCTGCACGCCCACGGGAATGTCGAAGTCGACCTTGTCGTAGGCGGCGTAGGGCTGCTTCTTGCGCAAGTCCCAGGCCAGGCCCGAGCCGCGCAGCATCGGGCCGGTCATGCCCCAGGCCAGCGCCATGTCCACCGGCACCACGCCGATGCCGACGGTGCGCTGCTTCCAGATGCGGTTGTCGGTGAGCAGGGTCTCGTACTCATCCACGCGCTGCGGGAAGTCGCTGGTGAAGGCGTCCAGGTAGTCGAGCAGCGAACCCTCGCGCCATTCATTCGCGCGCTTGAGGTCCACGCCCTTGCGCCACGGCGATTCACGGTACTTGGGCATGGCGTCGGGCAGGTCGCGGAACACGCCGCCCGGGCGGTAGTAAGTGGCATGCAGGCGCGCGCCCGACACCGCCTCGTAGCAGTCCATCAGCTCTTCGCGCTCGCGGAAGGCGTAGAGGAACACCGCCATCGCGCCAAGGTCGAGGCCGTTGGAACCGATCCACATCAGGTGGTTCAGGATGCGGGTGATCTCGTCGAACATCGTACGGATGTACTGGGCGCGGATCGGCGCCTCGACGCCCAGCAGCTTCTCGATGGCCAGCACGTAGGCGTGCTCGTTGCACATCATCGAGACGTAGTCGAGCCGGTCCATGTAGCCGATGGAATGGTTGTAGGGCTTGGATTCAGCCAGCTTTTCGGTGCCCCGGTGCAGCAGGCCCACGTGCGGGTCGGCGCGCTGCACCACCTCGCCGTCCATCTCCAGCACCAGGCGCAGCACGCCGTGGGCAGCCGGGTGCTGGGGCCCGAAGTTGAGGGTGTAGTTGCGGATTTCCTGGGTCATGGCGTGGCCGGATCCTTTCGCGGATGCTCGCTGGCGGCCTGCTGCCAGCGCGAGTCCTCGCGCACGACGCGCGGCACTCCGACGCGCGGCTCGATCGAAACGGGTTCGTACACCACGCGCCGGCGCTCGGCGTCGTAGCGGACCTCGACGTTGCCGGACAGCGGGAAATCCTTGCGGAACGGATGGCCGACGAAGCCGTAGTCGGTCAGGATGCGGCGCAGGTCCGGATGCCCCTCGAAGAGGATGCCGAACAGGTCGAAGCACTCACGTTCGAACCAATTGGCCACAGGGTAGACATCCACCAGTGACGAAACCGTGGGCAGGCTGTTGTCCGCCGCGAAACAACGAAGCCTCAAACGCCGGTTGTTGCGCACCGACAGCAGGTGCACCACCACCGAGAAGCGACGATCAGGGCCGTTGCCGCGCGGGCGGTTTTCCCAGGTGAAGCGGCCCGGGCCGGCACCGTCGACGCCACGCGAGAAACCTTCGTTGGAGACGTCGGTGGTTTCCCACTCGTCGTCGCCATAGCCCAGGAAGTCAACGCCGCAAAGGTCCACCAGTTGCTCGAACCCGAACTCGGGCTCGTCGCGCAGGATGCGCGCCGACTCGAACCAGGAGTCGGGCGTGACTTCCAGCGTGGTTTCGCCCAGCGCTTCGCGCACCGACACCACGCGCTCGGCGAGGCGAGCCTTCAGGCGTTCGATGAAACTCGTGGTGGTTTCGACCATGGCGTCGGCTGGGTCCTTAGCGGGCGATGGTGTTGGTGCGGCGGATTTTCTTCTGCAGCTGCAGGATGCCGTAGATGAGCGCCTCGGCCGTCGGCGGGCAGCCCGGCACGTAGATGTCCACCGGCACCACGCGGTCGCAGCCACGGACCACCGAATACGAGTAGTGGTAGTAGCCGCCGCCGTTGGCGCAGCTGCCCATCGAGATCACCCACTTGGGCTCGGGCATCTGGTCATAGACCTTGCGCAGCGCCGGCGCCATCTTGTTGACCAGGGTGCCGGCGACGATCATCACGTCGGACTGGCGCGGGGACGGGCGGAAGATCACGCCGAACCGGTCGAGGTCCAGGCGCGCGGCGCCCGCATGCATCATTTCCACGGCGCAGCAGGCCAAGCCGAACGTCATCGGCCACATCGAACCCGTGCGCGCCCAATTGACCAGCGTGTCCACGTTGGTGGTGACGAAGCCGCGCTCGATCAGGGGGTTGTCGCCCTCGGGGCGCAGGATGTCGTCCACCACCCCGATCGGCTCGGGGTTGTTCATCACGCGCGCGATCGCGGACGTCACTCCCATTCCAGCGCTCCCTTCTTCCAGACGTAGATGTAGCCCAGCAGCAGCAGGCCGATGAAGATGCCCATCTCGGTGAGGCCGACGATGCCGAGGTTGCGGAAATTGACCGCCCACGGGAACACGAAGGCGATTTCCAGGTCGAAGATGATGAACTGGATGGCGATGAGGTAATAGCGCACGTCGAACTGCATGCGCGCGTCCTCGAAGGCCTCGAAGCCGCATTCGTACGGCGAGAGTTTTTCGCTCGTGGGTCGCCTCGGGCCCAGGCCCCAACCCAACACCAGCAGGACGATGCCCAGACCGGTGGACACGAAAAGGAAAAGCAGGATCGGCAGATATTCGCCCAGCACGCGCGCGTCCTCACCCTTGCGCCCTTGGGCGCGTTCGTGCCGCCGCTCCAGCTTCGCCGGGCGGCAGCCCGTACAACAATTTGGTGCCCGAGGGGGGACTCGAACCCCCACGACCTAAGCCGTTACCACCTCAAGGTAGTGCGTCTACCAATTCCGCCACCCGGGCAGGTGTGCCCCACTCGATCAACGCATGAGTGGAGGCGGCAAATTATAGCAGCGGATCAGCCTTCCTGGCTGCCCTTTTCATCACCCTGCGCGGGCGCGGGCGCGGCCGGCTCCGCTTCGGTGGTTTCAACCGGCGCAGCCGGTGCTTCCCCGGTGGCGCCGGCTGCGGGAGCCGGGGCCGCCGGAATCACCGGAACGTCACCGCCAGCCGCCGGAGCGGGGGTGGCCGAAGCCGCGGCGGGCACTTCGGACATTACGCCGATGTCTTCCACCGGGGCGAGCCTGGCCGTGCTGCGGGTGGCGTTCCACGCCATGCCCAGGCTCATCGCGAAGAACAGGACGGCAAGCCACTTGGTGGCCGTGGACAGGAAGTTGGCCGAGCCGCGCGCGCCGAACACCGTGGCCGAGGCACCGCCGCCGAAGCCGGAACCTGCGGCGGCACCGGAGCCGCGCTGCATGAGGATGAGCACGATCATCGAGATCGCGACCAGCACATAGGTGACACTGATGATGGTGAGCAGCATGGTGGGTACGTTTACCTCGCCGCCGCGGCAGCGATTGCCAGGAAATCCTGGGCCACGAGGGACGCGCCCCCGATGAGGCCGCCGTCGACGTCGGGCTGGGAAAACAGCTCGGCCGCGTTGGCGGGTTTGACGCTGCCGCCGTAAAGCAGGGGCAGCGAGCCGGCGATTCTAGCATCGTGTGCACGAAGTTCGCCACGCAGGAAGGCATGGACTTCCTGGACCTGGTCCGGGCTGGCGGTCCGGCCGGTGCCGATGGCCCAGACCGGCTCATAGGCCAGGACGGCGCGCTCGAAGGCCGCGATGCCCGCCAGCGCCAGCACCGGCTCGAGCTGGCGCTGGAGGGCCCATTCGGTGTGCCCCGCCTCGCGCTGGCCCAGGGTCTCGCCCACGCACAGGATGGGCGTGAGGCCGGCCTTCTGGGCGGCGACGAACTTCTCGGCGACCTGCTGGCTGTCCTCTTCGTGGTACTGCCGGCGCTCGGAATGGCCCACCAGCACGTACTGCCCGCCCACGTCGCGCAGCATGCGGCCCGAGGTTTCGCCGGTGTAGGCGCCCTGGTCGTTCACGTCCAGGTCCTGGCCCCCGAAGGCCACGCCGTCGCGGGAGTAGCGGTCGGCCAGCTCGCCCAGGTATGGCGTGGGCGGCAGGATCACCAGTTCCACCCCGGCCGCGCGCGGCGCCGCCACCAGGGCGTCCATCAGGGCGCGCGCGAAGGCGCGGTCCCCGTGCAGTTTCCAGTTGCCGGCCACTATCTTCGGGCGCATGGGGGTGTCCTCGGAATCAGGCGTGAAGGATACCGCGCCCGCCCTGGACTGACGACCCGGAGGCCGCACCGGTGATAATGCCCATCACCCGGCCACCCGAGCTTGCGACCATGACCCCACCCCTTCCCCGTGGCTACGCCCTCATCACCGGCGCCTCCAGCGGCATCGGCGCCGCCCTGGCCCGCGAATACGCCGGTCGCGGCGTACCGCTGGTGCTGGTGGCGCGCCGCGCCGACCGGCTCGAGGCGCTGGCGGCCGAGCTCTCGCCGCTGGTGGACTGCGTCGTTATCGCCGCCGACCTGGCCGATCCCGCCACGCCGGCGCGGCTGTTCGAACAGACCCAGGCCCGCGGCCTGTTCATCGCCACGCTGGTGAACAACGCCGGCTATGGCGTCCCCGGCCGCTATCTTTCCGCCGACTGGAAGACCCACGCCGACTTCCTGCAGGTGCTGATGACCTCGGTGGCCGAACTCACCCACCGTTACCTGCCGGCGATGGAAGCCGCCGGCTACGGCCGGATCCTGAACGTGGCCTCGCTGGCAGGCCTGGTGCCGGCCAGCGCCGGGCACACCCTGTACGGCGCCACCAAGCTGTGGCTGATCCGCTTCTCGGAGTCGCTGGACCAGGAATCACGGTCGCGCGGCGTGCACGTCACCGCGCTGTGCCCGGGCATGACCTACAGCGAATTCCACGACGTCAACGGCATGCGCGACAAGGTCGCCAAGTTGCCCAAGGGCATCTGGCTCAGCAGCGAAGCCGTGGCCCGGCTGGGCGTGGACGCGGTGGAGGCCGGCAAGCCGCGCGTCGTGACCGGGCGCGCCAACCGCATCATCGCCACGCTGGGGAAATACCTGCCCGAGGGCGTGGCGCGGGCCCTGATCGGGTCGCGGTCGAAGGATTTCCGCGACGCCGACTGACCGCGCGGTCCAGCGCAAACCTCAGGCCAGCTTGATCTCGCGCAGCCGCTCCATCAGGTACTCGTGCGAGGTGATGGACGTGGGATAGCGGTCCGGGTTTTGAGCGCTGATGCAGCCCGGCAGGGTCTTGATGACGAAGTCCGGGTTGGGGTGCAGGAAGTACGGCGTGGAGTAGCGCGGCTTGCGCGCCGCCTCGCCCGGCGGGTTCACCACCCGGTGGGTAGTGGACGGATAAACGTGGTTGCTCAGGCGCTGCAGCATGTCGCCGATGTTGACCACGATGGTGTCGGCGTCGGCGGTGAACGCCACCCAATCGCCCTTCCGGGACAGCACTTCCAGACCGGCGGCGCTGGCGCCCACCAGCAGGGTGATGAAGTTGATGTCCTCGTGCGCGCCGGCGCGCACGTTGGGTACGTCCTCGGCGGTGATCGGCGGGTAGTGGATCGGGCGCAGGATCGAGTTGCCGAAGTGGGTCTTGTCGGCGAAGTAGTCCACCGGCAGGCCGATATGCAGCGCGAGCGCGCACAGTACCCGCGAGCCCAACTGGTCCAGGGCCTGGAACAGGCCGTAGGCCACGCCCTTGAACTCGGGGATTTCGGCGGGCCACAGGTTGGCCGGCATCACGTCGGCGTACTTGGAATCGCGCGGGATCTCGCGGCCCACGTGCCAGAACTCCTTGAGGTCGGAGTACTGGGCGCCCTTGGCGGTCTCGATGCCGAACGGCGTATAGCCGCGGGCGCCGCCGCTGCCGGGCACGTGGTACTGGCGCTTGGTTGGCTCGGGCAGGGCGAAGAAGCGTTGGAAAACATCGTAGGCGGCGTCGATCTGCGCCTGCGGGATGCCGTGGTTGCGGATGCCGGCGAAGCCCCACTCGCGGTAAGCGGCGCCGAGATCGGCGACGAAGGCGTCGCGGTCGGTGTCAAAACGCTGGATGTCGAGGGTCGGGATGCTGGCGGTCAAGGCGGTCGTCCGGGTCAGTGAAGGGGGCGAGTCTAAGGGCGGAACGGTGGGCGCGGCGTTGACGCGGCTCAAGTCGCCGCGCGCACGACGCTGGCCAGGCGATCCAGGACCTGGTTCATCAGCGCCTCGTCGTCCGCCTCCACTGTGACACGCACCACCGGCTCGGTGCCGGACGGGCGCAGCACCAGGCGGCCACGGCCGCGCAAGGCGGCTTCGGCCTCGGCCTGGGCCAGCTGCACGCTGGCGTCCTCCAGCGGCCGGGCGCCGGGCGCTATCCGCACATTGACGGTCTGCTGGGGCAGCGGCACATAGCCGGCCTGCGACTGCGCCAGCGTCTGCCCGGTGCGACGCAGCACTTCCAGCACCTGCAGCGCGCTGACGATGGCGTCACCCGTGCTGGCGCGGTCCAGGCACAGCAGGTGGCCCGAGGCTTCCCCGCCCAGCACGCCGCCGCCTTTCACCAAGGCCTGGTGCACGAAGCGGTCGCCGACCTTGGCGCGCAGGAAATCGATGCCGCCCTCGCCCAGCGAGCGCTCCATCGCATAGTTGGTCATCAGCGTGCCCACCACCGGTCCGCACAGGCGGCCCGAAGCGTGCCAGTCGCGGGCCAGCAGGTAGACCAGGCCGTCGCCGTCCACCAGGCGGCCGTCGCCGTCCACCATCATCACGCGGTCGCCGTCGCCGTCGAAGGCGATGCCAAGGTCGGCGCCGGTCTCGCGAACGCGGGCGATCAAGGCTTCCGGATGCGTCGAGCCGACGCCGTCGTTGATGTTCAGGCCGTTGGGCTCGGTGCCGATCTCGTCCACCTGCGCGCCCAGTTCGGAGAACACGCGCGGCGCCACCTGGTAGGTCGCGCCGTGGGCGCAGTCGATCACGATCTTCATGCCCGACAGCGCGAAGTCCTCGGGCACCGTGGTCTTGCAGAACTCGGCGTAGCGGGCCAGCGCGTCGGTGACGCGCGAGGCCTTGCCCAACTGTTCGGAGGGTCGCGTGCGGAATGGCTGGTCGAGCTCGGCCTCGATCGCGGCTTCGATGGCGTCGGCGAGCTTCTCGCCCTGCGCGGAAAAGAACTTGATGCCGTTGTCGTAGTGCGGGTTGTGCGATGCGCTGATGACGATGCCGGCGTCGGCGCGCAGCGAACGCGTCAGGTAGGCCACGGCCGGGGTCGGCATCGGGCCCAGCATGCGCACGTCGGCACCGGCCGCCACCAGCCCCGCCTCCAGCGCGGCCTCGAACATGTAGCCCGAGATGCGCGTGTCCTTGCCGATGACCACGGTAGCGTGGTCGTTGCCCTCGCCCACCAGCACTTGGCCGGCCGCGGCGCCCAGGCGCAACATGAAATCGGCGGAGATCGGGAAATCACCGACCCGGCCGCGGATACCGTCGGTACCGAAATACTTGCGTGTGCTCACGGGCGGCTCAATCGGCGCTGGGCGCGGGATCGTGCGCCGGCATCGGCTGGCGCATCATCAGCGCCAGCAGCGCGCCGAGTTTCTCGCGCATCTGGCGGCGGTCGATGATCAGGTCCACGGCGCCATGTTCGACCAGGAACTCCGAGCGCTGGAAGCCCTCGGGCAAGGTCTCGCGCACGGTCTGTTCGATCACGCGCGGGCCGGCGAAGCCGATCAGCGCGTGCGGTTCGCCCACGTTGATGTCGCCCAGCATGCCCAGCGAGGCCGAAACGCCGCCGGTGGTCGGGTGCGTGAGCACCGACACGAACGGCAGGCCCGCCGCACGCAGCCGGCCCAGGGCCGCCGAGGTCTTGGCCATCTGCATCAGCGAGAACAGGCCTTCCTGCATGCGGGCACCGCCGGTGGCCGAGAAGCACACCAGGGGACAGCCCACTTCCAGCGCGCGCTCGGCCGCCAAGGTGAACTTCTCGCCCACCACCGAACCCATCGAACCGCCCATGTAGCGGAACTCGAACGCCGCCACGCAAACCGGGTGGCCCTTGAGCTTGCCCTGCACGGCGACCATCGCGTCGCGCTCGCCGGTGGCTTTCTGCGCCGCCTTGATGCGCTCGGAGTACTTCTTCTGGTCCTTGAAGTGCAGTGCGTCCACCGGCCCCAGCGCGGCGCCGATTTCCTCGCCGTCCTCGTCGTCCAGGAAGGCCACCAGGCGCTCGCGCGCGCCGATGCTCATGTGGTGGTTGCACTTGGGGCACACGCGCAGGTTCTTCTCGAGCTCGGGGCCATACAGCGCGGCCCCGCAGCGGTCGCACTTTTCCCACAGTCCCTCGGGCACGGCGCGCTTGCCGCCGCCCTCGGTGCGGATGCGCGACGGCATCAATTTGGTCAGCCAGCTCATTGAGCCACCGGTCTTGTTCGGGTCGTGGAGTTTAGCCCGAAAGGCCGGGGTGGGAAGTGCCCGCCCCGGCGAACCCCGGCACCGCCCGTGCCGCGCTCAGGCCACCTGGTCCAACGCGGCACGCAGCGGGGCGAGGAAGGCGGCGGCGCGCCTGGCGGCGTCTTCCGGGTCGGTGGCGGCAGACAGGGCATCCACCAGCGCACTGCCCACCACCACGCCATCGGCCGCCGGCGCCAGCGCCGCCGCCGAGGCCGCGTCGCGGATTCCGAAACCCACCAGCACCGGTACGTTCGCCATCGCACGCAGGTCGCCGGCCTTGATCAGCACCGCCGCCGTGTCGAGCTGGCCGCCACCGGTGACGCCGGCAAAGGAAACGTAGTACAGGTAGCCCTGCGACTGCGTGGCCAGGCGCGCCAGCCGGTCGGGCGTAGTGGTTGGCGCGGCCAGCGAGATCAGCTGCAGGCCTGCCGCATTGAAGGCCTCGCGGGTGGGGCCGGCCTCTTCCGGCGGCAGGTCCACCAGCAGCACGCCGTCAACGCCCGCTTCCGCGGCCGCCTTGGCGAAAGCCTCGGCGCCGCGCATCTCGACCGGGTTCAGGTAACCCATCAGCACCACGGGCGTGGTGGCGTCGTCGCGACGGAACCTGGCCACCGTTTCGAACAGGTAGCGCAGGCCGGCGCCGCGCTCGATAGCACGCTCGGAGCTGCGCTGGATCACCGGGCCGTCGGCCATCGGGTCGGAAAACGGCACGCCCAGCTCGATCACGTCGGCGCCGGCCTGCACCAGCGCGTGCATCACCGGCACGGTGGCCTCCAGCGACGGATCGCCGGCGGTGATGAACGGCACGAGGGCCTTGCGCTTGAGGGCGGCGAGCTGGGCGAACTTGGCGTCGATTCTGGACATTTTCATTTTGGCCACGGATTTGCATGGAAGACGCGGATAAGAGCGGATGAAGGAGTCAAAGGCGAAGGTAAGCGCATCCGCGCCAATCGTTCAAAGAACAATCCCTTCGCGCTTGGCGATGGTGAAGATGTCTTTGTCACCGCGGCCCGAAAGATTGCACAGCACCAGGCCGTCCTTGGGCATGCCGCGGGCGATCTTCATCGCCTGGGCGATGGCGTGGGCCGACTCCAGCGCCGCCAGGATGCCCTCCTTGCGCGCCAGCAGGTGGAAGGCTTCCATCGCCTCGTCGTCGGTGACGCCGACGTAACTGGCGCGACCGCTGTCCTTGAGGAAGGCGTGCTCAGGGCCGACGCCCGGATAGTCCAGGCCGGCCGAGATGGAATGGGTTTCGGTGATCTGGCCGTCGTCGTCGCAGATCACGTAGGTGCGGTTGCCGTGCAGCACGCCCGGGCGACCGGCGACCAGCGACGCCGAATGACGGCCGGTCTCGATGCCGTCGCCCGCGGCCTCGGCGCCGATGATGGCCACGCCGGGGTCGTTGAGGAACGCATGGAACATGCCGATGGCGTTGCTGCCGCCGCCCACGCAGGCGGTGATGGCGTCAGGCAGGCGACCGTATTGCTCGAGCATCTGCGCGCGCGCTTCCTTGCCCACCACCGCGTTGAAGTCGCGCACCAGCTTGGGATAGGGATGCGGACCGGCCACGGTACCGATGATGTAGAAGGTGTCGTGCACGTTGGTCACCCAGTCGCGCATGGCCTCGTTGAGCGCGTCCTTGAGCGTCTTGGAGCCCGAAGTGACCGGCACCACGGTGGCGCCCAGCAGCTTCATGCGGAACACGTTCGGCGCCTGGCGCTCGACGTCGGTGGAGCCCATGTACACCACGCATTCCAGGCCCAGCCGCGCGGCCACCGTGGCGCTGGCGACGCCGTGCTGGCCGGCACCGGTCTCGGCGATGATGCGGGTCTTGCCCATGCGCTTGGCCAGCATGCCCTGGCCGATGGTGTTGTTGATCTTGTGCGCGCCGGTGTGGTTGAGGTCTTCGCGCTTGAGCAGGATGCGCGCGCCGCCCACGTATTCCGACAGCCGCACCGCTTCATAGATCGGGCTGGGGCGGCCGACGTAATGCCGGTAGTCGTGGCGCAGCTCGGCCAGGAACTGCGGGTCCTTGCTGTACTTGTCGTAGGCCGTCTCGAGTTCGCGCAGCGGACCGATCAGGGTTTCGGAAACGAACACGCCGCCGTAGCGGCCGAAGTGTCCCGCGGCGTCCGGCCAGGCGCCGAAATCGGCGATGTCGGCGGCCTTGGGGATGTCATTGCTGGGCATTGCGGTCTGCACGTCTAACCTCGTCTACGAACTGCTGCATTTTTTCGCCGTCCTTGGTGCCCGGCACGCTCTCGATGCCGCTGGACACGTCCACGGCGTAGGGATTGGCTGCGCGGATGGCCTGGCCGACGTTGCCGGGCGCCAGGCCGCCGGCCAGGAACACCGGCCGGCCGAGCGGCGGGATGATGTTCCAGTCGAAGCTTTCGCCTCGGCCACCGGGCTGTCCGGGGCCGTGGCCGTCAAGCAGGAAAGCGCTGGCCGAAGGGTAGCGTTTCCGCGCCAGCACCGCATCGGCGGCGCCCTGCCCCATCGCCACGGTCTTGATGAAGGGCAGCCCGAAGCTGCGGCAGAACGCGTCGTCTTCGCCGCCGTGGAACTGCAGCACGCTGGGCCTGAGCACGCGGATGGCGGCGACCACGTCGCTGCCCGGGTTGTCCATGAACAAGGCCACCACGTCCACCAGCGGCGGCACGGCCTGCCGAAGCGATTCCACCTGTTCAGGCACCAACCGGCGCGGGCTGGCGGTCGCGAACACGAAGCCCAGCGCGTCCACGCCCAGCTCGACCGCCAGCCGGACGTCGCCGGGACGGGTGAGGCCGCAGAATTTGATCCTTGTTCTCATGGCTTATTGTAGGCGCTGCGCGTGTGTTTGCTGTGCAGGCGCGATGAAACAAACGCTCAGAGCGTGACCTCGCCGGGCAGGGACCACGACGCCGGGTAGCGCGGGCCAAGGAATACCAAGCCGCTGGACGGCGCGGTCGGGCCGGCCACCGCGCGGTCGCGGCCCCGCAGCAGTTCGCCGGGCCAGCCCTCGGGCTGTTCGCCGCGCCCCACGGGCAGCAGGCTGCCCACGAAGTTGCGGACCATGTGGTGCAGGAAGGCGTTGGCCTGCACTTCGATCACCACCCGGTCGTCTTCACGGCGCACGCTGATCTCGTGGACGTTGCGGTTGGGGTGCGGCGCCTGGCAGTGCACCGTGCGAAAGGCGGAGAAATCATGCTCACCCACCAGGGCCTGGGCGGCGCGGTGCATCGCCTCGGCGTCCAGCGGGTGCCGCTCCCAGGTCAGGGTGTCGCGGTGGATGGCCGGGCGGGTGCGCCGGTTGAGCAAGGTGTAGCGGTACCGGCGTGCGCGCGCCGCGTAGCGCGCATGGAAGTCCTGCGGCACCGGCTGGCACCACAGGATCGCAACGCTTCCGGGCAGGCGGCTGTTGCCGCCCTGCTGCAGCGCGAAGGCCGTACGGCCGGACGCGGTGTCCAGGTGGACCACCTGGCAGCGCGCATGCACGCCGCTGTCGGTACGACCGGCGCAGACCACGTCCAGTGGATGGTTGGCCACGAAGGACAGCGCCGATTCCACGGCCGCCTGCACCGAAGGCCCGTGCGAGAGGCGCTGCCAGCCCTGGAAGGCGCTGCCGTCGTATTCGATGCCCAGCGCAAAGCGCAGGCTGGAAACAGCGGGGCCGGGTTGCCCCGGCCCCGTGTCCGCAGCGTTGGCGGGAAGCGCGGGCTTAGCCAATTTCCTTCAGCAACCGCTCGGCCTCGGTGCGACCCGACGGGCCGGCCTCGGCGATGACCTCCTCGAGCATGCCCTTGGCCCCTTCGATGTCGCCGATGTCCAGGTAGGCCTTGGCCAGTTCGATCTTGGTGTCGCTGCCGTCGTCGCCGTCCGCCGCGGCGGCTTCGGTGGCTACCGGCTCCAGGGTCACGGCGTCGTAGAGGTCCGGCTCCGGGTCGGCTGCACTGGTGGTGACGCCCGAGGCAGCCAGCGTCAGTCGATCCCAGTCGTCGTCCTGGTCCTCGACTGCCGGGGCAGGGGCTGCCGCCACGACGGGATCGGGATCGTCCAGATCCGGGATGTCCACCGCTGCCGCCGCCGTGGGCGGTGCCGCCGGCATCACACCGGTGTCGCCGAAGCGGGGCGAATTCCAACCGGCCTGGCTGAACAGCGGATTCGCGGGCGAGATGGCCACGCCCATCACCACCGCTTCGCGCCAGCGCGGGTCGAGCGTGCTGCGGACGCGGTCCCGCATGGCCTGTGCCGCGGCATCGTACCGGGCCTTGTCGCCGCGCGCGTAGAGGTGGCGAAGCAGGCTGATGTGGGTTTCCAGGTCGTCTGGACGGGAGGCAACGGCCTCCTCCAATCGGGTCTGGTCGCCATCGACCGGCGTAGCTTCTTCTTCCTCTGCTTGTGCCTGATCGGCAACCGCGGACTCGCTGTGGCTGCTGGCCAGGCTGGCGTGCAGGGCATCGTCGTCGGAAATGCGGCGTCCGGGCAGCGGCATCGGGCTGGCGGTGCGGCGTCCGCGCAACGCCAGCACCAGGCCCGCAAGCACCAGCACCAGGCCACCGCCGCCCCAGACCAGCGGATTGAGATACCAGGGCTTGGACACGTCTTCGGCGGCAGGCGCCGTACCGGCTGCCACCGCTGCGGCACTGGCGGTGGCTTCGGGCGCGGGGGGCGGGGCCGGGGCCGGCTGGCCAAGGCGATCCTGCAGGGCCTTCATCTGGCTGTCCTGCATCTGGATCAGGCGCTGGCTGTCGGCCTGCTGCTGATCCAGTTCGGCCAGCTGCGAGCGCAGCTCGGACACTTCGGCTTCGCGGGCCGCGAGGTCTTCGCGGGTCTGGGTAAGCTCGGCGCGCAGTTCGCTGCCGGTGCCGGCGCCACTGGCGCCCGACTGCACGCCGCGCGCGGCGCTGTCGGCGCCCGAGGGCGGCACGATCTCAAGGCGACCATCGGGCGTGGCGGTGGGGCGACGCGGGGTGGCGGCGACGCGCTCGGCCGCGGTGTCGACGCTTTC
>QBLY01000020.1 GCA_003241895.1 Lysobacteraceae bacterium | reverse complement strand
GGCCACGCCGCAGCGGGCCGCGCTCGGCGTGCGTGGTGGTGATCCACGGCGAAGGCTTGGGAAAGCGCGCCGACATCGAGGCGACACCCGTGGTGGTCGGCCGATCGCGGGAGGCGGACCTGCACATCCCGCACACATCGGTGTCCCGGCAGCACTGCGAGATCTGGCGCCAGGACGACACCTACCGTATCCGCGACCTCGGCGCGACCAACCGCACCCGGGTCAACGAACAGCCGATCACCGAAGCCGCCCTGTGCGACGGCGACCACGTGACCCTGGGCGAGTCGATCCTCAAGTTCATCAGCCATTCCAGCGTGGAGGCCCGCTACCACGAGGAGGTCTACCAACTGGCCACCCACGATGCGCTGACCGAGCTCTACAACCGCCGCCATTTCATCGAGCTGGTGGACAAGGAGATCGCCCGCGCCCATCGCCACGGCCGGCCGCTGGTGATGTGCATCATCGACGTGGACCTGTTCAAGCCGGTCAACGACAGCTTCGGCCACGTCGCCGGCGACGGCGTACTGCGGCAGCTGGCCAGCGTGGTGCGCGGGTTCGTGCGCGGCGAAGACATCGCCGCGCGCATCGGCGGCGAAGAGTTCGCGGTGCTGCTGCCCGAGTCGGACCTGGCGTCTGCGCGCGTGTTCGCCGAGCGGCTGCGCGAGGCCGTGGCGGCAAGCGAATTCGTACTGGGCGGCGAGCCGCGGCAGGTCACCATCAGCGTCGGCATCGCCGGCCTGGATCCCAGCCGCGCCGAGCGTGGCGCACTGATGCAGGCGGCCGACGCGGCGCTGTATCGCGCCAAGGAAGCCGGACGCAACCGGGTCTGGGTGCAGGGCGACGGTTAATCGCGGGCGGGGCCGTCGTCCAGCGCCGCCGGGCCGGCGCCCCGATGGTTCGGCCGCACCACCAGGTAGACCAGGCAGGTCCAGGTGAGCGCGGCCGTCCAGCCGGCCAGGATGTCCGAGGGGTAGTGCACGCCCAGGTACACCCGCGAGGCACCTACCCATGCCGCGAAGCCCACCCCCAACACCAGCGCCGGCCAGCGCCAGCGCGTGCGCCAGAGCAGCATCACCACCGCGGCCGCCAGCGTGGCCGAGCCCATGGCGTGGCCGCTGGGGAAACTGAAGGTGTGCTCGGGCGCCATCGACAGCCACAGGTCGGGTCGCTCGCGCGCGAAAGCCGCCTTGCCGGCCATGTTGAGCAGGGCCGAGCCGCCCACAGCAAGGCCGAAGAACAGGCTCGGGCGCAGATGACCCAGCGCCAGCAGCGCGGCAAACAAAAGTAGGTCGGCGGGAATCACGCCCCAGGCGAAACCCAGGTCGCTCGCCAGCCGCATCACCACATCCCAAGTGGGCGAGCTGGCGTCCCGTGCGAAGCGCAGCAGCGGCTCGTCGAAGCCGAAGGTGTCGGCCTCACGCACTTCCTCGGCCAATTCGGCGAAGATCGCCAGCGGCAGGGCCACGCCGGCAAAGGCCAGCACCAAGCGCCGCGCGCGCTTCTTCAGGAAGCGCAGGCTGGCCTCGACGACGCCAGGCCAGTGGCCGAGCAGACGCGTCAGCAACCTCAGGGCGACGGCGCCGCGTAGCGCTTGGCCACGTAGTCGTCGATGACTTTGACGAAGTCGTCGGCAATGTTTTCGCCGCGCAGCGTCATCGCCTTCTGGCCGTCGATGAACACCGGTGCGGTAGGTGCCTCGCCCGTGCCCGGCAGCGAGATGCCGATGTCGGCATGGCGCGATTCACCCGGGCCGTTCACCACGCAGCCCATGACCGCCAGCGAGAGGTTTTCCACGCCCGGATACTTGAGCTTCCAGACCGGCATCTGCCCGCGCACGTGTTCCTGCACGCGCTGCGCCAGCACCTGGAAGAATTCCGACGTGGTGCGCCCGCAGCCTGGGCAGGCGGTCACCAGCGGGGTGAACGCGCGCAGGCCCATGGTCTGCAGCAGTTCCTGGGCCACCACCACTTCCAGGGTGCGCGACGCACCGGGCTCGGGCGTGAGCGAGATGCGGATCGTGTCGCCGATGCCTTCCTGCATCAGCACCGCCAGCGCCGCGCTCGACGCCACCATGCCCTTGCTGCCCATGCCCGCTTCGGTGAGCCCCAGGTGCAGCGGGAAATCCGAACGCAGGGCCAGCTCACGGTATACCGCGATCAGCTGCTGTACCCCGCTGACCTTGGCCGACAAGATGATGCGGTCGCGCGGCAGGCCGATCTCGACGGCTTTCTCCGCCGACTCCAGCGCCGACACCACCAGGGCTTCGCGCAGCACGCGCGCCGCGTCCCAAGGCTGGGCGCGCGCGGCATTTTCATCCATCAGCCGCGCCGCCAGCGACTGGTCCAGCGAGCCCCAGTTGACGCCGATGCGCACCGGCTTGCCGTAACGCACGGCGGTTTCGATGATCGCGCCGAAGTGCAGGTCCTTCTTCCGGCCGAAGCCGACGTTGCCGGGGTTGATGCGGTACTTGGCCAAGGCGCGGGCACAGGCCGGCTCGTCGGCCAGCAGCTGGTGGCCGTTGTAGTGGAAGTCGCCCACCAGCGGCACCGGCACCGACATCATGTCGAGCTTCTCGCGGATGCGCGGCACGGCGGCGGCAGACTCTGGGTTGTTCACCGTGACGCGCACCAGCTCGGAGCCGGCGCGCCACAGCGCGGCCACCTGCTTCACGGTGGCGTCGACGTCGGCGGTGTCGGTATTGGTCATTGACTGCACCACCACCGGCGCGCCGCCACCGATCAGTATCTTGTCAACGGCCACCGCGCGGGTATTGCGCCGGGGCTGGGCGGAGGCGTCGGTCATGCGGCCTCCCCTTCGGCCACGGCCTGGTGTTCGCCCAGCAGCACGTAGTCGCCGGCGTTGAGCAGCACGGCCACGTCCGGCAGGACGTCGGGGCCACGCGGCGCGATCTCGGGGAACTGGCTGCTGACATCATGGATGACTTCGATGCGGCTGCCCGATTCCACGCTTGCGTTGGAGATGAAGCAGCGGCCTTGGGTGCCGTCGATCGGGAATATCTCCACCGCGCGGCTGAGCTGGCGGCTGCCGCCGTCGGCGCTGACCACCCGCAGCGCCACCGGGCTGGCCCGGCGCGAAAGCAGCTCGACGCCGGCCGACAGGCTGCCGTCGTCTTCGTAGCGCAGCCAGCGCATCACGCCGACCATCCACTCCTGGTCGTCGCCCTGGTCGCCGAAGTTCAGGCCGACCAGTTCACCGACGCGGGCGCGGGCCTGCTCGGCGCTGTCCCAGGCCATGCGATAGCCGCCCAGGCTCTGGTCGAGAACCTTGCCGGTGAAGCGCGGTACCTTGGTCATGCCGGCCGCACCCTGGGTCCAGGCCGCGCCGGCGATCACGTGCACCGTGCCCTGCGCCGACTGGCGCATGAAGGTGTCGAAGTCGCGTTGGCCGGCCAGGAAGTAGTGCAGCCCACTCAAGCCCAGCACGGTGTCCAGGCGGTGCCCGGCGGGCAACCGCGTGAGGCCGCGTGCCGCGATCTGGCCGAAGGCGCGCCGCAGGCGGATCAGCAGGTCGTTGCCCACGCGCACGGCGGCGCCCGGGCTGGGGTTGAGATCGGACTGGCCGTCGCGGACGCGAAGCATGGCGCGATCCACGTCGTCGGCGAAGGCGCGCAGGTCAAGCCAGAGCGAGTGTGATTCGTCGCCGGCGCCGGGGCCCGGCCCGCGGTCGGCGTCCTCGGGCACCACCGGCGCCAGGCCATCGGGCGGCTGCTCGCTCAGGCCGCAGCGGGCGGCGTAACCACGCGTGATCGGCCACAGGGCGTCCTGTTCGGACTGGCCAAAGGCATAAGGGTTGATGGCCGCCAGCAGCAGGGTTTGAACGTAGATCGTGTTGACGTCCTGGCTGGCGCCGGCGGCACTGTCGTCCACCAGCTTGCGGTCAAGCTTGAGCACGGCGGCGAACCGGTGCACCCGGTGCAGCCCCTGCCAGGCGCCTGCGCCGGGCGCGCGATACACGCGCCAGGCCAGCGCCAGCGCCCGCGAGTAGTGCCAGGCCGCGCGCTCGAGCGACTGCAGCACGCTGCTGCCCTTGAGGAAGGGAACCGACCCGGCGGGAGCGCAGATGTCGTACGCGGCGCGGCGGTAGCCGTGCCCCAGCATCCGGTGGAAGCTTTCAGCCACGGCGGCCGCGCGCGCCTTGTCCGGCGGCAGCGGCAGCGGATTGGCGGAGAACTGCCCTTCGAGCAGGTTCACCGATTCGATCACCGCGGCGCGCATTTCCTCCAGGGCACCCAGCCTCTGGGTGCCCGAGAGCTTCTGGCTCACCAGGCTTTCCAAAGCCCGGGTCAGCGACTGTTCGGTCGCCTGCGCATTGGCTCGCGGCAGCGCTGCCACCCAGGCCTTGACCTTGCGCGCATCGGCGACGAACACCCCGTCACCGTCGACACGGTCGGGAAGATCTTCGCCCAGCCTTGCGTAGCTATCGCTCATCGTGTGTCCTCATGACTCCGACAGTTTAGACCGGCCGGGGGCCGGCCGTACCCCCCGTTGCAAACGCGGCGCGCTATCCTGTCAGGCCGTCCCCGGCACCCTCCATGTCCCAGCTCGCCCGTGAACGCCAGGTGTTGCGCCCGTCCCAGCTCAATGCGCTGGCGCGCGACCTGCTCGAAGGCAGCTTCGCGCAGGTCTGGGTCGAGGGCGAGATCAGCAACTTCTCCCGGCCGGCGTCCGGGCACGCCTACTTCACCCTCAAGGACGAGCGCGCCCAGGTGCGCTGCGCGCTGTTCAAGCCCAAGGCCCAGGCGCTGCGCTTCCTGCCGCGCGACGGCCTGCAGGTGCTGGCCCGCGGCCGCCTGACCCTTTACGAGGCGCGCGGCGACTACCAGCTGGTGCTCGACCACATGGAAGAGGCCGGCGAAGGCGCCCTGCGCCGGGCCTTCGAACAGCTCAAGGCCCGGCTGGCAGCCGAGGGGCTGTTCGACGCCGCGCGCAAACGGCCGCTGCCGGCCTTCCCCCGCCGCCTGGGCGTGATCACCTCGCCGCGCGGCGCGGCCGTGCGGGACGTGCTGAGCGTCCTGGCGCGGCGCTTTCCCCTGCTGGAAGTGGATGTCCTGCCGGTGCCGGTGCAGGGCGACGGGGCGGCCGCCCAGATCCTCGACATGCTGCGCCGGGCCGGCGCCAGCGGCCGCTATGACGTGCTGCTGCTGACCCGCGGCGGCGGTTCGCTTGAGGACCTCTGGGCCTTCAACGATGAAGCCCTGGCGCGCGCCGTCGCGCAGTCGCCGGTGCCGGTGGTGTCGGCCGTGGGCCACGAGATCGATTCCAGCCTCACGGACTTCGCCGCCGACCTGCGGGCACCCACGCCGTCGGCGGCGGCTGAACTGCTGGTGCCCGAGCGCGGCGAACTGGCCGCGCGGCTGCACCAGCGCCACCGCCAACTGCAGGCGCTGCTGGCCCGCATGCAGGCCGCGCGCGCCCAGCGCGCCGACCAGGCCTTCCTCAAATTGCAGGCGCTGCGTCCGCAGCTGCGGCTCGAGCAGGGGCGCGGCCGGCTGGCCGCGCTGCGCCGCCGACTCGACCTGGCCGTGGCCCAACCGCTGGCCGGCGCGGGTGAGCGCACCGCCAAACTGCTCAGGCGCCTGGACCAGGCGCATCCCCGGCGGCGGCTGCAGGACCATCGCCATCGCCTGCAGATGCTCGGGCAACGGCTGCGCGCCGCGCCGCCGCAGGCACTCGCGCAGCGTCGGATGCAGCTGCAGGGTTTGGCGCGCGCGCTGTCGAGCGTGAGCCCACTGGCGACGCTGGGGCGCGGCTATGCGATCTTGCAGCGCGAGTCCGACGCCGCGGTGGTTCGCGGACCCGACGATGCGGCCAAGGGCACCTGGCTGCGCGCACGGCTGGCCGAGGGAACACTGCGCCTGCAGGTTGGCGACGACCAGGACTGAGGCCTGGCCGGCCTCACGACTCCGGCGGCAGCGGGGAAGTGGCGAACGCGATGCCGTCGCCGTCGCCATGCTTGGCCCGGTACATGGCCTCGTCGGCGCTGTTCAGCAGTGCCTCGGAGGCGTCGCCATCCTCCGGGAAGCGCGCCACGCCGATGCTCACGCCCACCACCACGCTATGGCCTTCGATCTGCACCGGGCGGCTGATCTCGGTCTGCACCCGGCGCGCGGCGGCAAGCAGCCACGTCTCGTCGGCGTTGTCGTCCACGGGCAACATCACCAGGAATTCGTCGCCGCCCATGCGCGCCACCAGGTCGCCCGGCCGCACCGCCTCGATGAGGCGCTGGCCGATCAGTTCAAGCACGGTGTCGCCGGCGGCGTGGCCGTAGGTGTCGTTCACGGGCTTGAAACCGTTCAGGTCGAGCGACATCAGCGCGAACCGACCCGCGCCGCGTTGGCCCCGGGCGATCAGCCGGCCGAGCTGCTGCAGCGCCCAGCGCCGGTTGGGAAGATTGGTCAACACGTCGATACCGGCAAGCAGGCGGATGCGCGAGCGGTCGTGCAGGATGCGCGCGGTGGCCAGCGCAGCCAGCACGCTCAGCAGCACCCTGAAAACGAATGCCGGTGATCGCCACCAGGGGTGACGGGTCCAGCCTTCCAACGGCACCGCCGAAATCAGCCAGCTGCCGCCGGGCAGGAACACCGGCATCTTCACCGGCAGCGCCGACGCGGCGATACGCGGACCGCGGATGATGCCGCCACCCGGCCCGGTGGCATCCCGGCCCACGACGTCGAAGCGAAGCGAACGCTCCAGCCGCCGCAGCCCGGCGCGCTCGAGCATGATTTCGTAGTCAAGCGCGATGCTGACCGCACCCCAGAAGCGCGGCACGCCCTCCACGTTCACCCACAGCGGGAAATGCACCGACAGGGCGCTGCCGCCCTGCACCCGCTCATAGGGTCCGGCCAGCACCGGGCCGTCCTCGGCGATGGCGCGCAGCATGGCCTCCTTCTGGCCGGGCTGTTCCAGCAGGTTCAGGCCGATGGCGGCTTCGTTGCCGCGCCTGGGATAGATGTCGCGGATGACGAAGCCCGGCGCCAGGGACAAATTGAGGATGTCCGTCTGGCCACGCAGCAGCTCGTCGGCGATGGCCTCGAACTCATCGTTGGACAGTCCTTCGCGCAGCACCACCTGCACGGCCAGGCCCCGCACCAGCGCCTCGCTGGCATAGATGTCGCGCTCGAAGCGGGCGCGGAAATCCGACAGCTCAGCCTGCACCTCGCGCTGGCGCTCGCTGAGCTCGCGCCGATGCTCGAGATTGCCCGCGTTGAAACTGAAGTACAGGCCAATCGCCAGCACCAGCATGCCCGCCAGCAAATGCCGCCCAGGCCGCAGCCAGCCGTCGGCGCGCAGCGCGCGGGCGCTGGCCGCGAAGGGCATCGGTTGAACGGACTGGGGCATCCCGCCAATTTACACCCGCGCCCCCTGCCGGCACGTGAGCGGCCCGCGCTTCACCGCCATGGCGAAAGACCGTAGGCTTGAACGCATGCAGGGGGAGCCTACCGACGAGGAACTGATGCTGGCCTACGGAGCCGGCGACGTCACCGCGTTCCAGACGCTGTATTCGCGCCATCGCGGTCCGCTGTTCCGCCACCTGCAGCGGCAGCTGCGCGACCAGGGGCTGGCCGAGGAATTCTTCCAGGACACCTGGCAGCGGGTTATCACCGCCCGCGACCGCTACCGGCCCGAGGCCAAGTTCGCCACCTGGCTCTACCAGATCGCCCACAACCGGGTCACCGACCACTGGCGCGCCAAACAGCACCGGCCCACCGCACCCGACGATGCCGCCGAACTGGCCGAACGCGTGCCGGACCCGGAAACACCCGAACGCGCGCTGTCGGCCTTCGAGGAGCGCCGCCGCCTGCAGCGGGCGCTCGAGGAGCTGCCCGACGACCAGCGCGAGGTGGTGCTGCTGCGCCTGGAGCAGGAGCTGAGCCTTGAGGAGATCGGCGAAATCACCGGCGTAGGCCGCGAAACGGTCAAGTCGCGCCTGCGCTACGCCATGGACAAGCTGCGCGCGAGGCTGCAGCCATGATCCATCAACCCCGTTCCGGGGACCGGCACGTTGGAGGTAGGGCCACCCCAACCAGGAGCCACCCCATGCGTCCTCTGCTGATCAGCTGCCTTGCCCTCGCCATCGCCTCGGGCTGCGCCCGCAATACCCAGGAAACCAGGCTCCAGGAACCCGATGCCGGGGCCGGGGCCGAGGCGGATGCCGAGGCCAAGCTCGAACCCAAGGCCAACCAGGCCGCCACCCTCGACGCCATCGCCATGGCCCAGCGCCAGCACTCCGAGCCAGCCGCCGGCAGCACGGCGCACGAAATGGCGCCGCCGCCCTCGCCGCCCGCGCCAGCCTCCCACGCGATCGGCGCATTGCCGCAGGCCACGTTCGCCCCGGCCACGTCGGAAGCCAACACCGAGAACTACGCCGGGTTCGAGGACAACGGCATCTTCCGCACGTCCGAGCAGCCCGTTTCCACGTTCTCCATTGACGTCGACACCGGCAGCTACAGCAACGTGCGCCGCATGCTGGCCCAGGGCCAGCTGCCGCCCAAGGACGCGGTGCGGGTCGAGGAGATGATCAATTACTTCGACTACGGCCACCCCGGCCCGGCCAACCGCCGCCAGCCCTTCCAGGTCACCACCGCGCTGGCGCCGGCCCCGTGGAACGGCAAGCGCCTGCTGCTGCAGGTCGGTATCCAGGGCTATGACGTCGACCGCAGCGAGATCCCCGCGTCCAACCTGGTGTTCCTGATCGACACGTCCGGCTCGATGTCCGACGCCGACAAGCTGCCCCTGCTCAAGGAAAGCTTCCGCCAGATGGTGCCGCGCCTGCGCGCGCAGGACCGCGTGAGCATCGTGGTGTATGCCGGCAGTGCCGGCCTGGTGCTGCCGCCCACCCCCGGCGACCGCCACGACGAGATCCTCGCGGCGCTGGGCCGCCTGGAAGCCGGCGGCTCGACCAACGGCGGCGAAGGCCTTGACCTCGCCTACGCGATGGCCAACCAGGCCTTCATCAAGGGCGGCGTGAACCGCGTGGTGATGGCCACCGACGGCGACTTCAACGTGGGCGTGTACGACCAGCGCGCGCTCGAAACCAAGGTCGAACACGGTCGCGAGGCGGGCATCGCGCTCACCACCCTGGGCTTCGGCCAAGGCAACTACAACGAAGCCATGGCCGAGAAGCTCGCCGACATCGGCGACGGCAACCACGCCTACATCGACAACCTGATGGAAGGCCGCAAGGTGCTGGTGGAGGAAATGACTTCGACCCTGCTCACCATCGCCAGCGACGTGAAGATCCAGGTCGAGTTCAATCCCGCCACCGTGGCCGAGTACCGCCTGATCGGCTACGAGAACCGCCAGCTCAAGCGCGAGGATTTCAACAACGACCAGGTGGACGCCGGCGAGATCGGCGCCGGCCATGACGTGACGGCGATCTACGAGATCAGCCTGGTCGGCTCGGGGGCAGAAGCCTCCGACCCGCTGCGCTATGCCAGCACCCGGCCGATGCCCGGCGCCGGCGCTGAACTGGCCCACCTCAAGCTGCGCTACAAGGTACCCGGCAGCGATCGCAGCGTGCTGATGGAGCGCCCGATCACCCGCCGCGACATCCGTGCGCAGGCCGGCGAAAGCCTGCGTTTCGCGGCAGCGGTGGCGGCCTACGCCGACCTGCTTCGCGGCGGCGCCCAAACCAACGGTTTCAGCTGGGACCAGGTGGAAGCGCTGGCGCGAGGTGCCCGCGGCGAGGACACTTGGGGCTACCGCGGCGAATTCCTGCAGCTGGTGGCGCAGGCCCGCAGCCTCAACCCCACGCGCGACCCCGCGGTCGTGATCAGCCAACAGTGAAGCCATCGCCGTGACCCAGCCGCAGGACCCGCGCAAGCAGCCCCTCCAGGACGACGAGATCGCCCTGGCAAGGGTCCTGCGCGCCCTGCCCGCGGGTGAGCCTTCGGCGAGCGTGGACGACGCGATCCTGCGCGCGGCCACCGACGCGGCATCCCCGGGGCGGCGCAGGCCGGCCCGGGTTCTTCCGTGGCTTCCCACCTGGGCCATCGGTACCGCCGCCGCCGCCGTTTTGGCGGTGGGTATCGGCACCCAACTGCGACCGCCGCTGGCCCCGGTGGCGTCGCCCGCTTCGAGGTCAGAGGCCGCAAAACCCATGCCGCAGGCGCGCGAGCGCCTGAGCGTGGACCTGATCGAAGCCGACCAGGCCGACACGCCACCGCCGGCGTCGGCTCCCTCCGCGCTGCGCCAGTCCACGCGAACAGCGGCACCGCCTCCCCCGCCTCCCGCCGCATCCGCGCCGATGCCGGCGCAGCCCTTGCCGGCCGCCGAAGCCCAGGCGTTCCCCGCTACCGCGGCGAAGGCGCCCATCGAAGAAGCACCGGCGCTGGGCGCCGCCAATGAAAACGCAACCGTTGCGGAGATGGCGCCACAGCGCGGAAGCCGACTGCGCAGCGAGGCCACCGACCAAGCGCGCCGCGTTCACCAGGAAGCCTATGCGCGGCGTGCGCAGGCCAAGGCGTCCGCCGACGCCGCACCGGATGCGGAAATCCTGCCGCCGTCAGCCGACGATGCCAGGCTGGGCGCCGACGCGTGGCTCGAACGCATCCGCGAACGCCTGCGCCAGGGCGACAGCGCCGGCGCGCGCGCCAGCCTGCGCCTGTTCGTGCAGGCCCATCCCGAGGCGTCGGTTCCCAGCGACCTCGACCGCCTGCGCTGATGGCGCTGGCAACGCTGGCCGGCCCGGCGCAGTTCGCGCTCGAGGCGAAAAAAAGCCGTTTCCTTGCCCGGGCCTGCTCCGTGGACAGCCCCGGAGCCGCGCTTGCCTGGCTGCAGCAGGCATCCGATCCCGCGGCCACCCACAACTGCTGGGCTTACCGCATTGGCGCGAACTACCGGTCCAGCGACGACGGCGAGCCCGGCGGCAGCGCCGGTCGCCCGATACTGGCGGCGATCGAAGGCCAGGCACTGGACCACGTGGCCGTGGTAGTGACCCGCTGGTACGGCGGCACCAACCTGGGCGTCGGCGGCCTGGTCCGCGCCTATGGCGGCGCGGCCGCCGAATGCCTGCGAACCGCACCGCGTCGCGAACTTGTGGTGTGGCAACACGCCAGCCTGGACTGCGACTTCGCGCTGGCCGGCGCGGTGCATGGCCTGCTGGACGCCAGCGGCGCGCAAAAGCTCCATGAACACTTCGACGAACACGGCCTGCACTTGCGTTTGCGCCTTCCCGCCTCCAGCTATGCTGCACTGGCGGACCGGCTGCGTGATGCAAGCCGTGGCGCCGCCAGCCTGCGATCCCTCGAGAATCCATCCGAATGACCGACGCCATCGCCGCAAGCAAACCGCCGGTCAATTCGCTGCGCGGGCTGCTGCCCTTCCTGCGCCCGCATCGGCCGCTGCTGGCCAGCTGGCTGGGCGCGCTGGCGCTGTCGTCGGGCGCCACGCTGACGCTGCCGGTGGCGGTGAAGTACATGATCGACCAGGGCTTCGCGGCCGGCAACTCGGTGGACAAGTGGTTCGGGCTGATGTTCGTGGTGGCGGTGGTGCTGGCGCTGGCGACCGCGGCGCGCTTCTACTTCGTGTCGCTGCTGGGCGAACGGGTGATCGCCGACCTGCGGCGCACGCTGTATGGCCACCTGCTGTCGCTCGACCAGGCCTTCTTCGAGCGCACGCGCACCGGCGAACTGCTGTCGCGGCTTTCAGCGGACACCGAACTGCTGCGCAGCGTGGTGGGATCAAGCATGTCGGTGGCGCTGCGCAGCGGCATCACCGTGGTGGGCAGCGCCGTGATGCTGGCGGTCACCAGCCCGAGGCTGGCGCTGTACGCGCTGTTGGGCATCCCGCTGGTCGTGCTGCCGATGGTGCTGTCGGGCCGCCGCGTGCGCGGCGTGGCCAAGGACAGCCAGGACCGGGTGGCCGACGCCAATGCGCGGGCGGGCGAGACGCTGGGCGCGATGCATACCGTGCAGAGCTACGCGCGCGAAGACTACGAACGCGACCGCTTCGGAGCCGCCGTGGACGTCGCCCTGGGCATGGCGCGCAAGCGCATCCGGCTGCAGGCGACACTGACCGCGATCGTGGTGGTGCTGGTGTTCGGTTCAATCACGGCGGTGCTGTGGATCGGCGCCAAGAACGTCGTCTCGGGCGAGCTCACGCCCGGCACGCTGGGCCAGTTCCTGCTGTACGCGATGCTGGGCGCGGGCTCGGTGGGCGCGTTGACCGAAGTGTGGTCGGAAGTGCAGCGCGCGGCCGGCGGCATGTCGCGCATCAATGAACTGCTGCAGGAGCGATCGGTGCTGGCCTTGCCAGCGCAGCCGGCGGCGCTGCCGGTGCCGCTGCAGGGCCGCATCGCCATGCAGGGTGTGCGCTTCCACTACCCCACCCGGCCCGACACCCCGGCGCTGGACGACTTCAGCCTGACGGTGGAGCCGGGCGAAACGGTGGCGCTGGTGGGGCCGTCCGGCGCCGGCAAAAGCACGGTGTTCCAGCTGCTGCTGCGCTTCCACGACCCGGAGGCCGGCCGCGTCACGCTCGACGGCGTGGACCTGCGCCAGCTCGATCCCGAGGACCTGCGCCGGCACGTGGCGCTGGTGCCGCAGGACCCGGTGATCTTCGGCGCCACGGCGCGCGAGAACATCCGCTACGGCCGCCTGGAGGCGGACGCGGCGCAAATCGAGGCCGCCGCGCGCAGCGCCGAGGCGCACGAATTCCTCACCGAGCTGCCGCAGGGCTACGACAGCGAACTGGGCGAACGCGGTGCGCGGCTTTCCGGCGGCCAGCAGCAGCGCCTGGCCATCGCCCGCGCCCTGCTCAAGGACGCGCCGGTGCTGCTGCTGGACGAAGCCACCAGCGCGCTGGACGCGCAGAGCGAACGCGCGGTGCAGCAGGCGCTGGAGCGACTGATGGAAGGGCGCACCACGCTGGTGATCGCGCATCGCCTGGCCACCGTGCTGCAGGCCGACCGCATCGTGGTGATGGACAAGGGCCGCATCATCGCCCAGGGCACGCATGTGCAGCTGCTGGCACAGGGCGGGCTTTACGCCGAACTGGCGCGCCTGCAGTTCAACCCCTGAGCGCGCCCGCACCAATCCAGGGGCAGGTCCGACGGTGGGCCCGCCCTGCTTGGTTCTGGCGGCAGCATGACCTGCCCCGCCATCCCCGGATCGACATTCACTGGTCCGCGGCCGTAAGGCGGTCGTTGATCATCACGACGGGCCCGTAGCCCAGCCCCACCAGCCGCGCTGCCTGGGTCGCGGCGTCTCCGACGACGACAAAGATCATGCCGTCGGTGCGCAGATGCTTGGCGGCCAACGCCCGGACCTGCTCCACCGTCAGACCCTCGATGATCCGGGCCTCATGATCCAGATAGTCGGCCGGCAGGCCGTAGTCGCCGATGGCCTCGAGCACGTCCAGCTTGGCGCCAGCGGTCTCGAACGCCCGGGCGCGGCTCTTGCTCAGCGCGCTGCGGGTGACGGTCAGGTCGGCCTCGGTGAAGGTCGCGCCATAGTCCCTGATGATGTCGCGGGCCATGGTCGCGGCCTCCAGGGTGACATTCGCGCGCACGGCGCTGGACAGCTGGAAATGCCCCACGTTCTCGCCGCCGGTGAAGCCGCTGCGTACGCCATAGGTATAGCCGGCACCCTCGCGCATCTGCTGGGTCAGGCGCGAAGCGAAGCCGCCACCCCCCAGCACGTAGTTGGCCACGGTCGCCGGGTAGAAGGCCGGATCGGCACGGGTCAGCGCCGGGTAGCCGAACACCAGGACCGACTGCGACGCGTTGGGCATATCGTAGAAATAGACCTGCGACCTGGCCGGGGCGGCCGGTCGGGCATAGGCCGGGACCGTCACGTCGCGTTGGAGCCAGCGTTCGCCCAGGCCCGCCAGGGCCGCCGTCGCAGCGGCCTGATCCACGGCCCCTACGACGCGGAAGCGAGCGTTGTCCGGAGCCAGGTTGTTCGCCTGCCAAGCCTTCAGGTCGTCCATGGTCAAGGCCGCGACCGAGCTTTCGGTCCCCAGGGAACCGCGCGACAGGATATGGTCGGACCCATAGGCGATGAGATTGTAGGCGCGACCGGCGATGACATTGGGCTGGGCGCGCGAAGCCTGGATCTGCGCCGTTGCCGCCGCCTTGGCCAGGTCCAGTTCGGCCGGGTCCCAGCGCGGCTCGAGCAGCATTTCCTCGACCAGGTCCAGCGTAGCGGCGAGGTTGCGCGACAGGGTCCGTCCCGATATCCCGAACCGCTCGTCGAAGGCGAGGACGTTGACTTCCGCGCCCAGCGACTTGAAGGCGTTCTCGAGCTCGGCCGGGGTGCGGTCGCGCGTACCCCGGTCCATCATCCGCGCCAGCAGGCTGGCGGCGCCCGGCTTTGCCGGATCGTCGAAAAGCCGACCGCCATCGATCGACAGCTCGAAATACGCCAGCGGAGTCTCGTTGCTTTCGATGCCCGAGACCGCCAGCCCGTTGGGCAGGGTCAGGTTCCATATCGTGGGCGACGCTGCCACCGGGGGATTGCCGAATGCCGGCTCGATCGTGCGATCAAAGCTCGACGGCGTGCGTTCGTAGGCGGCGGTCTGCGCGCGCGGATCGACGGCGGCTTCAGCGCCCTGGACGATCGGCTCCTCGACCACGGCGGCGACGGTGGAATCGTCCAGCGCCAGGTCAGCCTGACCCTTGGGCGTGAAGCTGGTGGCCACGTGCGGGCGACCCTTGAAGTAGGTCCGATACACACGCATCACATCCGCGGCAGTCACGGCCCTCAGCGCTGCCAGGTCCCTGTCCGGGGTGGTCGCGTACAGGTCGTATCTTGCGAGCGCCGCGCCCTTGCCCAGCACGCTACCCAGCTGGGCATAGAAACCCGCTTCGGCCACGGTCTTTACCCGCTCGAGTGCGGCTTTGTCGACGCCTTGGCTTTCGAACCGCGCGAAACCTTCATCAAGGGCCGCGTTAGCCGCGTCAAGATCCACGCCGTCGAAGGCCGTGACCCGGAACATCACCATGCCGGCGATCTGGTCGGCTCTGGTGAAGCCTGAAACCTCATCGGTCAGCTTCTTTTCATCCACCAGCACGGCCGTCAGCGGAGCTTCCTTGCCCGAGGTCAGCAAGTTGGACAACACATCCAGCGCGGCTTCGTCGGGGTGGCCACGCTCCACGGATGGGAACGCCAGGGTGAGTTGCGGCAGCGTCGCGAAGCCGTCCTCGTGCATCAGCCGCCGGGTTTGCGTCAGGCCGGCCGGACGTGCCTGCGGGACCGGGGCCTCGGGGCCACGCGCGATCTCGCCGAAATACCGCTGCACCCAGGCGCGTGCCTGGACCGGGTCGAAGTCCCCGGCGATCACCAGCGTCGAATTGTTCGGCGTGTACCAGCGGCGATAGAAAGCGCGCACGTCCTCCAGCGTCGCCGCGTCCAGGTCGGCCAGCGATCCGATCACCGGCCAACTGTAAGGGTGGTCTTGCGGGTACATGTTCTCGAGAACGACGCCGTAGACATGGCCGTAGGGGGCATTGTCAACCGACTGGCGCTTCTCGTTCTTGACGACCTGCTTCTCCTTGGCCAGCACGGCATCGGTGACCGTATTGATGAAATAGCCCAGCTTGTCGGCCTCGGCCCAGATCATCTTCTCCAGCGCGTCATTGGGCACGGTCTGCAGATAGTCGGTGATGTCGAAACTGGTCGAGCCGTTGGCCCCCGAGCCGCCGATGCGGGCGCTCATCCGGTCGAGGCCGCCGGGGCCGAGGTTCTCGGAATCAAGGAAGAACAGGTGTTCGAACAGGTGGGCGAAGCCGGTCCGGCCCGGCTCCTCGCGCGCCGATCCGACGCGGGCGGCCAGCACCACCGCCACCACGGGGTCGGAACGGTCGATGTGGAAGACGACGCGCAGGCCGTTGTCCAGCTCGAAAGTCTGCGCGGGGATCAGCGACTTGGCCTGGGCCGCCGGGGCGACCGCCACCGGTGCGATCTCCTGGGCCGTGGCCGTGCCAACTGCGCCGACCGCCAGAGCCACGCCAACGGCGCTCGCCAGCACAAATCTCCTGAACGTCATTCGTCGTCTCCGATGGTCGAGCGCAAATACTAGCAGTTGGCGCCGCGGGCACCACAGGCACGAACCGCAACGCCCCGGCGGGCGCTGGTGGCATGAGCGCCCTGGCATCACCGCAGGCACCGCGCTGCGCTTCGCGCGCGCGATACCTCCGAACGCTCCAGAATCGAGTTGAGTCAGGCCAGCAGGGCGTCGAGCAAGGCCGGCAGGCCGGCGCTGGCCGCATCCACGTTGGCCAGCACGTCGGCCAGGGTGATCTCGGCGTCGTCGCCGCAGCCGGCGGCCCAATTGGCCACTACGGCCAGGCAGGCGTAGTCCAGGCCCAGCTCGCGCGCCAGCCCGGCCTCGGGCATGCCGGTCATGCCGACCAGGTCGCAGCCGTCGCGGCGCATGCGGGCGATCTCGGCGCGGGTCTCCAGCCGCGGCCCCTGCGTGGCGCCGTAGCAGCCGCCGTCCACCAGTTCGATCGCGGACTTCGCCGCCGCTTCGCGCACCGCCTGCCGCAGCGAGGGGGTGTAGGGGTCGCCGAAGTCAACGTGCAGCAACTCGCCGCCCTCGCCGTCCCAGAAGCTCGACGTGCGGCCCCAGGTGTAGTCGATGAGTTGGTCGGGCAAGGCCAGCACGCGCGGCCCGAAGCGCTCGGTGATGCCGCCCACGGTGTTGATGGCCAGCACCCGCTGGGCACCCAGTGATTCTAGCTGCCAGAGGTTGGCGCGATAGTTCACGCGGTGGGGCGGCAGCGAATGGCCCTCGCCGTGGCGCGCGAGGAAAGCCACGCGGCGGCCCGCCAGCCGACCCACCCGGACCGGACCCGACGGCGCCCCGTAGGGCGTTTCGCCTTCGATGGCCTGAGTATCTTCCAGCGAAGCCAGCCGGTACACGCCGGTGCCGCCAATGATGGCCAGGTCGATCGCGTCCATGTCAGGCCCCGAGCGCGTAGATGGCCGGCAGGTTGCGGCCCTGTTCGTGGTAGTCCATGCCGTAGCCGTAGACATAGCGGTCGGGTACGTCCAGCGCGACGTAGTCGGCGTGGATGTCGTCCACGCGGCGGTCGTGCTGCTTCACCGAAAGCACGGCGATGCGCACGTCGGCGGCGCCCTCGTCCTCGCACCAGCGCTTGACCGCCTTGAGCGTATGGCCTTCGTCCAGGATGTCGTCGGCCAGCAGCACGCGGCGGCCGCGCAGCGGCGTGGCCGGACGGTGCAGCCAGGCCAGGCCCGAACCGACGGTGGCGCCGCGGTAGCGGGTAGCGTGCAGGTAGTCGAATTCCAGGTCGGTTTCGAGCTCCAGCGCCAGGCTGGACGCGAACAGCATGCCGCCGTGCATGATCGTGAGGTATACCGGGCGCGGGCCACCGGCGTAGTCGGCGTCGATTTCGGCGGCGATGCGCGCCACCTGCGCGTCGATGGTCTCGCGGTCGAACAGCAGTTCCGAAACGGCAAGCACCGAAGCCAGGTCATGGGGCATGTCAGGCGACTCCCTTGTCGAGCCCGGACAAGCGGGCGATGGCGCCATCATGGCGCGAATCAGCCAGCAGGCCGTCCCAGCCGGCCGGGCCGCGGCCCAGCAGCGCGGAAAGGGTGGCGGTGTTCGACACCGGGCGCGAATCCATCGCCAGCAGCGAATCCTCCACCAGCGCCGGCCTGCACACCAGCACCACGTCGCAGCCGGCGTCCAGGTGCGCGTCGATGCGCGACTTCACGCCGCCAACCGATTTGGCCGCGGCCATGCCGATGTCGTCGGAGAACACCACGCCGCGAAAGCCCATCTCGCCGCGCAGGATGTCCTTGATCCACACCGATGAATAGCCGGCTTTTTCCGGCGACACCGCCGGGTACTTCACGTGGCCCATCATCACCGCATCCGCGCCGGCGTCGATGCCGGCCACGAACGGCAACAGGTCGTTGGCGCGCAGTTCGTCCAGTGTCCGCGGATCCACGGCGTCGTCGAAGTGGGTGTCTTCCAGCACCGAACCGTGGCCCGGGAAATGCTTGAGCGTGGCCGCCATGCCGGCCTCGTGCATGCCCGCCACGTAGGCGTGGGTGAACTGCGCGACGACGGCCGGGTCGGCGTGGAAGGCGCGGTTGCCGATGGCCAGGTTGCCCCGGCCCAGGTCCACCACCGGCGCGAAGCTCAGGTCCATGCCGGTGGCGCGGATTTCGCTGGCCATCAGCCAGGCGTGCTCACGTGCCAACTGCAGCGCGGCCTCGCGGTCGCGTTCATAAAGGCGGCCAAAGCCATCCAGCGAAGGCAGCGCGTGGAAGCCGTCGCGGAAGCGCTGCACGCGCCCGCCTTCCTGGTCAACGCACAGCAGCTGCGGGCGCGGCGCAGCGTCACGGATGGCGGCGGACAGCTCGGCCATCTGCGCCTTGGAAGCGAAGTTGCAGCCAAAAAAAATCACGCCCGCAACGGATGAATGCTGCAGCCATTCGCGCTCACGATCGGCCAGTTCATGGCCGCTTATTGAAATCACCAGCATCAGGTTTGCTCCAGCGCGCTCCAGCGCGAATACGGGCGCTCGGCGAGCGCAAGATTGTAAAACCGTTGTTCCTCGGTGACCTCACGTCCCAGCCAAGCCGGCCGCGCGAACACCTTGTCCACGGTCGGCAGCTCCAGCTCCGCCACCACCAGCCCGGCGTTATCGCCGGCGAACTCGTCCACTTCCCAGGTCAGATCGTCCTGGGGGATATAGTGCCGGACCTTGTCGATCAGGCCGCCGACGCACAGCGCCAGCAGCGCCTGCGCATCCATCACGGGAATGGCGTAGTCGAACTCCTGCCGGCTGCGGCCCAGTTCGCGCGACTTGAGGTTGAGGTAGGCCTGGTCGCCGGCGATGCGCACGCGCACCGAGGCGTTCTGCCGTCCGGCGCGCAGGGTGTCCATGTCGTTGATATAGCCCTGCGCGATGCGCACCGACTTCACCACGCCGGCCCGCCAGCCATCGTCCAACACGCGGAACTTGCGCTCGATCTCGATTGCCACCGCGTCCATCCTGCTGCGTCCAAGGCCTGCGATTGTAAGCCCGCGCGCCTGCGCCGCGGGCCTACTTCTCGAACAGGGCGATCGATTCGACGTGCGCCGTCTGGGGGAACATGTCCATGGCCCCGGCGGCCTTGAGCGTGTAACCGCGCTCGCGCACCAGGAAGCCCGCGTCGCGCGCCAGCGAGGCCGGCTGGCAGGACACGTAGACGATGCGCCGGATGCCGTCCAGCGGCAGCTGCGCCAGCACTTCCGCGGCGCCGGCGCGCGGCGGATCGAGCAGCAGCTTGTCGAAGCCGGCGGCCATCCAGGGTTCGTTCGCGAGGTCCTTGGCCAGGTCGGCGGCGTGGAACTGCACGTTGGCAAGGCCATTGCGCGCGGCGTTCTCGCGTGCGCGGGCCACCAGCCCGGCGTCTCCCTCCACCCCCACCACCTGGCCGACGCGCCTGGCCAGCGGCAGGGTGAAATTCCCCAGGCCACAGAACAGGTCCAGCACCCGGTCGCCCGGACCGGCGTCGAGCAGTTCGAGCGCCGAATCGATCATCTTGCCGTTGAGCGTGGCGTTGACCTGGATGAAATCCAGCGGCCGGAACGCCAGCGTCAGGTCGTGCCCCGGGATCGAAAACGACAGCGGCACCTGATCGGGCCACAGCGCATGCACCGTATCCACGCCGCCGGGCTGCAGGAACACGGCCAGCCCGGAGGCCTTGGCGAAGTCCGTCAGGCGCACCAGGTCGCCGGCCGACAGTGGCTCGAGGTGGCGGAACACCAGCGCCACGGCGTCGTCACCGGCGATGAATTCGATCTGCGGCAGCGTGCGCTTGCCGTCCAAGGCGTCCACCAGGGCGGCGATCTCCTGGATCCGCCCGCCAACCTCGGGCACCACGGTGTGGCAGACCGACAGGTCGGCGACGTAGCGCGGATCGGTCTCGCGAAAGCCAACCAGCACCCTGCCCTTCTTCTCGACGTAGCGCACCGAGAACCGCCCCTTGCGGCGATAGCCCCAGGCCGCGTCCACCAGCGGCGCAAGCGTGCGCTCGGCGGACACCTGGCCGATGCTTTGCAGGTTGTCGAGCAGCGCGCGCTGCTTGGCGTCGATCTGCCGGCCTTCGTCCAGGTGCTGCAGCACGCAGCCGGCACAAATGCCGAAGTGCGGGCAACGCGGCGCCACGCGGTCGGGCGAGGCCCTGATGACCTCCACGGTGCGCGCCTCGTCGAAGTGGCGATTTCGCCCGGTCTGCTGGACCCGCACCGTCTCGCCCGCCAGCGCGCCCGCGGCGAACACCGGCTTGCCCCCGCGCTGCCCTACCCCGCGGCCGTCGTGGGCCAGGGTGTCGATATCGAGTTCAAATACTTGGTGGATCTTGGATCGGGATCGGGCCACGTCGGGAGCCGGCAGCGAAACGGGGCGGAGATTCTCGCAAATCCCCACCCCGCCTGGGGAATCGAAACCGGCAACCGGCCGGCAGGCTGGGCTATTTCTGCTTCCAGCTGCCGTCGGCGGCCTGGTACCACCAGCCGGCGCGGGCGCTGGTGACCCACTGCCTGGCGAACGTCTCGCGGATCTGTGCTTCCCACTCCGCGTGGCCGTTGGCCACGGCGATCTCGCGGTACACGGCATCGCGGTCCCGGTTTTCCTCGGCCACCAGCTGGGTCACGGCCACGCGGTCCTTCAGGCCGACCTTGGTGGCGTCACGCAGCACCACTCGGCCGTCCTTGCCAAAGCCCAGCGCGCCGGAGCTGAAGTGCGCCTGCAGGGTGGACTGGAAGCGCGCCGCCATGCGGTCCTGGATGGCCTGGATGGCCGGGGTGCGGATGGTGATGTCCGCACTCTGGGCCTGCGCCGAGCTGATGAACAGCGAGGCGAAATCGAACGAACGGCGCGCCGGCGCCTGCAACGACTGCGGGTTGACAGCCTCCACCGGGGCGGGCGTGAGGTCGTCGCCAAGCACCTTCTCGACGAATTCCTCCGCTGCCTGCTGGGCCTCGGCGGCCGGGAAATAGACGTTGATGGTGACGCAGGCGCCCAGCGCCAGCACGCCCGCCAGCATCAGCGACGAGGACAGGTACGACGGTTTCTTCAAACCCATGATGAACTCCTTCATTGGATGACCGGTGCCTGGCCCTCGGTAGCCGCCACCAGGCGGGCCACCAGGGTGGGCCAATCGACGCTGCGGCTGAAGCCCACCACCTCGATGCGCGGCAGGCCGGAACCTTCCACGATGGTATAGCCATTGCCGGCTGAACCGACGCCATCCATTGCACAGACGTTGTCGCGCAGCCGGCAGGCCAGCCCGATGCGCGCATAGCCAAAGTCGTCGAACAGCTTCAGCACCTGCGCCTGCAGCCCCGCTGCGAGGCCGGCGCCGCCGACCTTGGAAATATCCTCGACCGCCCGCTGGCTGATGCGCCGGGGCCCCTTCCAGGCCGGATCGGTCTGCAGCCGCGCGTCAAAGGCCACGGGCGACCAGTCAACCATGCGCAGCTTGGCGATGCGGCCGTCCAGGCGCCCGGTGATGGTGCCGAAGCCGAACGCGTTGGTCATCGGCTCCATGTCGATGTCCTGGATCTCGATGTCGGCCGAAAGCGTGGGCGCGACGCCGAACGGCCGCTCCATCACCAGCTCCGACAGGGCAATGCTGCCGCCGAACACCTGCATGGCCAAGCCGCCGTCCAGCGTCAGCACGCCGTCCTCGTAGCGCGCGGCGGGGATGCGGCCGCCGATCGAACCGGTGAAAGGCGGCCAGCCCAGGCGCTGCGAAAGGCTGCCCAGGTCCAGTGCGTCCAGCGTGGCCCCCAGCTGGAAGCGGGTGCCGCGCTCACCCTGCGGCGGCTGCCAGCGCAGGTCGTCCAGGCTCACGCTGCCGTCCAGGGCCGCGATGCGGCTGGGTCGGACCAGCCGCAGCTCGCCGCCGGCGCTGCTGAACTCCAACTGCGCCGGGCCCAGGCCGACGCCGTAAAGCGCGCCGTTGTCCCAGGCAAGCCGGCTGGCCACGGGCGGCGTGCCTGCGGTCCAACGCAAGCTGCCGTCCAGCCCCGCCAGGATGAAGCGCTGGCGCGGGTCCACCGCCGTCACTGCGCCCAGGTCGAGCGCCATCGACCGTAGCTTGCCCTCGCGCAGTGAAAGCCGGGCCTTCGCCTGGCCGGACAGCACGATGTCGGCAAAGCCCGCCGGCGCGAGGAAGCCGCTGAGGTAGCGGTCGCGCGCCACCGCGAGGTCAGCCAGCGACATCTCTAGCACCAATGCGCTCACCGCCGACGACGCATCGAGCTCTGCGCTGCCCTGGGCCTGCAGCACCTGCCCGTCACGCCACGAGAAGGCCGGCAGTCGCCAGGGCTGCGCGCCGCGCTGCTCGGCGGTCAGGCTCACCTCGACCGGGGTCGCTGGAAGCTGGGCATAAAGCCCGTCGGCCAGGAACTCGCCGCCGCGCGTGGTGAGCTGGGCCTGCACGCGGGTGTCGGCGCCGCGCTCGCTGTAGTCCAGCTCAAGGCCTGCGGAAAGCCCGGCCGCGGCCAGCCAGCCATCGGGGGTTTCCAGGCCGATGTCGTCAAGCTTCAGCCGCGCCTGCACCTGGAACGGGCCACCCTGGGGAGCGATCACGTCCAGTTGCCCGGCCACCCTGCCCTGGGTCCACTGCCCGTCGGCCCAAAGCGACGCAAGGTAGGCCTGGAGCCACGCCACGGGGATGGCCTCCAGGCGAATGCGCGAGAGGTCGGGGGAAGCGGCCGACGATTCGTACGAAATCTGCTGCTTGCCGACCTTGAATTGCGCGCTCGTGGAGGTCGGAAGAACGGCCAGGGAAAGCCGGCCCGGCGCGGCTCCGGTCGCCTGCAGCGGGCCGCTGCACGACCAGCCGCCGTCGTCGGTGCGCTGCAGAGGGCAGCGCCACGCGAGGTTGCGTGAGCGATGCGAAAGCAGCGGCATATCAAGCAGCGCCACGCGCATCTCAAGCGCGCCGCTGCTGGCGCCGTCCGGCCAGGCCAGCACCAACTCCACGCCCTGCAGCGAGCCCACGCCGGTGCGCACCGACTCCACCTGCGCACGCAGCGTGCGGCCCTGCGCGGGCAGCGTGGCCAGCACCATCAGGCCAATCAGTAGCATCTTGCCGAGCGTGGCGGGTCGCCGCATGCTGCCAGCATAAGTGGTTTCGACGGAACGATTAAACGATGGCCGCGATGAACCCCCGCCTGCTGCTGCTGGAAGACGACCCGGTCAGCGCGGCCTTCCTGCGCCAGGCGCTGGCCGCACTGCCGGTCGAAATCGAGCATGCGGCCTCGTTGGCAGCGGCGCGGCGCTTGGCCGACCCCGGCCAGGCGCTCTGGCTGTTCGACGCCCACTTGCCCGACGGCCATGGCGGTGCGCTGCTTCGCGAACTTCGCCTGGGCGGACTGCGCGTGCCGGCGCTGGCGCTCACTGCCGACGACCAGCCGCGGTTGCACGAGCAGCTGCGCCAGGACGGCTTCCAGCGCGTGTTGGCCAAGCCCGTTTCTTCGACGGCCCTGCAGCACGCGGTGCGCGAATGGCTACCTGCCCCGGCGGCCGGCTGGGACGACCCGATGGCGCTGACAGCCTTGGGCGGAAGCTGTGAAGCGGTGCAGTCGCTGAGGGCGCTGTTCCTGGCCGAACTGCCCGGACAGGCCGCCGACATCGCCGCCGCCCTCGCCAACGGCGACCAGGCCCGCGCGCAGGCGCAGCTGCATCGGCTCAAGGCCAGCTGCGGCTTCGTAGGTGCGGCCGCGCTGCTGGGCGCCGTGCAGGCGCTGTCGCGCACACCGGGCGATGCCGCCGCGCATGCGGCCTTCCAACGGCAGGCCGGCGCCTTGGCGGGATGATCAGGGCTTGCTGATGCGGGCCAGCTCGGACAGCAGGCCCCAGGACTTGAGCGGCTGCGGCCCCAGGTGGCACTGCAGCACGCCGCGCAGCGCCCCCCGCAGCTCGGCCAGTTGCCCGGGCGGCGGCAGCCGGTCGTCGGCCAAGGCCAGCAGGGCCGCACCGCTGGTGGACCCGGCGGCATGCGCGCGGTCGCGCACCGGTCCCAGCTCCGGATCAAGCCGGTAGCGTCCGGCCGGGTCCAGCCGCTCGCCGTCTTCGCCCTGGTCCAGCGGCAGCCCGTAGCCCAAAAGCTCCAGCAGGTCGCGTTCGAACCGGCGAAGGGTCCAGGCCAGCGAGTCTGCGCCGGCCAGCGATTGACGCACCTGGGCATAGCGATCAAACAGCGCCGGCGCGGGATCCTGCCGCGGCAGCAGCCGCAGCAGCAGCTCATTGAGATACAGCGCCGCCATCAGGGCCTCGCCCTGCAGCAGCGGCGCCGCGTCCAGCGCCTCGGCCTGCAGCAGGCGGGCCAGCTCGCCGCGCGGCAGCAAGTCCACGCGCAGCCACTGCAGCGGCTGCAGCGCGGCACGCAGCGGGTGGCGCTTGGCGCCCTGCACGCCGCGCGCGATCACCCCCACCCGACCATGGTCGCGGGTCAGCAGCTCGACGATCAGGCTGGTTTCGCGCCAGGGCCGCGCATGCAGCACGAAGGCCGGCTGGGCCTCGATCCGCACGCCGGTCAGTCCGGACGCGCCAGGCGCGGGCGGCCCATGTCAGTCCGAATAGCCGAAGCGGCGCAGCGCGGCCTCGTCATCCGACCAGCCCTCGCGCACGCGGCACCAGGTTTCAAGGAAGACCTTGCGGTCGAACAGCTTTTCCATGCCGATGCGGGCACCGGTGCTGATCGCCTTGAGCCGCTCGCCACCCTTGCCGATCACGATCGGCTTCTGGCCCTCGCGCTCCACCCAGACCACGGCGGCAATGCGCAGCATCTCGCCGTCGAGCTCGAACTTCTCGATTTCCACCGTGGCCGAGTACGGCAGCTCATCGCCCAGGCGGGTCATCAGCTGCTCGCGCACCAGTTCGCCGGCCAGGAATCGTTCGCTGCGATCGGTTATCTCGTCGTCGGCATACAGCGCCTCCGACTCCGGCACCAGCTTGAGCAGGGTCTTCACCAGGCCATCCAGGCCGCGTTTCTTCAGGGCCGACAGCGGATAGACGGAGCTGAACTCGCGCTCCTTGGTCACTTCGGCGATGAAAGGCAGCAGCGCGGCCTTGTCGGGGAACTTGTCCACCTTGTTGATCACCAGCACGCAGGGCACGCCGGACGTCTTGAGCGCCTGGTAGGCCAAGGCGTCGTCGTCGGTCCAGCGGCCGGCCTCGATCACCAGCACCGCCGCGTCCACGCCCTCGACCGCACCGCGCGCCGCGCGGTTCATCATGCGGTTCATCGCGCGCTTCTGCTGGCCGTGGATGCCGGGCGTATCCACCAGCAGCAGTTGCCCCTCGGGGAAAGTGGCGATGCCCAGCAGCCGGTGGCGCGTGGTCTGCGGCCGGGGCGAGACGATGCTTACCTTGGCGCCCACCATGGCATTGATCAAAGTGGACTTGCCCACGTTCGGGCGGCCGAGCACGGCAATGGTGCCGGCGCGGAACGCGGGGTCGGTCGGGGGAACGGTGTTCACTTCTTCTCCAGTTTCGCCAGCAGGCGTTCGGCTGCCTGCTGTTCCGCGGCGCGCAGCGACGCGGCCTCGGCCAGCTCGGCGTGGATGGGGTCGGTGGTTTCGCAGCTGACCAGGAAGATGCGGGCGTGGTCGTCGCCGTGCGTCTCCACCAGCCGATAGTTCGGCCGCGGCAGCTGTCGTCCCTGCAGCCATTCCTGCAGGCGGGTCTTGGGATCTTTCTCGGCCTTGCCGGTCGGCAGCTCGGCCAGCATTGGTTCGAACCAGGGCATCACCACGGCGCGACAGGTTTCGAAGCCGGCGTCGAGGTGGATGGCCGCCACGATCGCTTCCAGCGCGTCGGCAAGGATCGAGTCACGGCGATGGCCGCCGCTTTTCATTTCGCCCGGGCCCAGTTCGATGCGCCCGCCCAGCTCAAGCTGGCGCGCCAGTTCGGCCAGGGCGGACTCGCGCACCAGGCTGGCGCGCGCGCGGGTCAGGGTGCCTTCGTCGGCCTTGGGCCAGCGCTCGTGCAGGGCTTCGGCAACGACCAGGTTGACCAGGGCGTCACCCAGGAATTCCAGCCGCTCGTTGTTGGGAGTACCCGCGCTGCGGTGCCTCAGGGCAGTCTGCAGCAGCTCGGGCTTCCGGAACTGATGCGCAATCCTGTCAGCCACCAGCACTCGCGCCGGAGAGATCCACCGTGTTGTCGAACCGGCCCACCGCGTCGAGGTTGCCCAGCAGCGGGACGCGGACTTCGTAGGCGATGTTGAGCTTGCTGCCTTTTCCAGCCCGAATGACCTTGACGTGCTCTTTCTTGACCGATTCCACGTACGAGATGTTGAAGCGACGGTCCAGTTCGATCTGGATCTGCGGGCCTGACATGCTGGCGGACTTGGGCGTTGCCGCCAAATCGTCCATCACGCGCTTCACGCTGTAGTACTCGCTGTACATCGGGAACAGCTTCATGGTCATCAGGGCGAAGAAGCCCACGACCGCAAGCACGATCACAAAACTCGTCAACGTGATGCCTTTCTGCGTACGCTTCATGGTGCTGTCCCCCGGTGATGGTCCGTTCAGCGGATGGTATCGCCAATCCGGGTGTAGTCAAACGCCCCGCTGCAGAACCAGCCTTCGCAGTTGAGCCAGATCAGGAACGCCTTGCCGACCAGGGCGTCTTCGGGCACGAAACCCCAGACCCGGCTGTCGGAACTGTGGTCCCGGTTGTCGCCCATCACGAAATACCTGCCCTGCGGCACCGTCCAGTTGCCCTGCAGTCTCATGTCGCCGTAGGGCGAGGCCTGGAGGATCTGGTGGGTCCGGCCGGGAAGCTCGTTCTCGAACAGCGTGGCGCCGGTCATTTCCCGACCCTTGCCGGTGCCGACGTAAGCGCCCACCGGGACCTTGGCGACCGCCTGGTCGTTTACGTACAGCGTCTGGTTGGAGAACGAGATCCGGTCGCCGGGCAGGCCAACCACGCGCTTGATGTAGTCCATGCCCTTCTGGACGTCATCCTCGCCCATGCCCGGGTAGCGGAACACCACCACGTCGCCGCGCCGGGGCTCGCCCAGCGGCACGACCTTGGTGTTGAGCACCGGCAGCCGCAGGCCATAGCTGAACTTGTTGACCAGGATGAAATCGCCCACCAGCAGGGTGGGCATCATCGAGGACGACGGGATGCGGAAGGGCTCGGCCACGAAGCTGCGCAGGCCAAGCACCAGGAAGATGATCGGGAAGAGCGACTTGGCGTACTCCACCAGCACCGGGTCGACGACCTCGTCGCCTTGCGCAAGCATCAGCTTGCGCTTGCGGGCGAAAAACAGGCTGTCGACCAGCCAGATCAGGCCGGTAAGCGCGGCCAGCGCGGTAAGGATCAGGGCAAGGTCGATTTTCACGCGTCGTGGTTCCTCGCGGCGGGGGCCGCTTACTTGTTGTCCGTCTGGAGCACGGCAAGGAATGCTTCCTGGGGGATTTCCACCCGGCCCACCTGCTTCATGCGCTTCTTGCCTTCCTTCTGTTTCTCAAGCAGCTTCTTCTTGCGCGAGGCATCGCCGCCGTAGCACTTGGCCAGCACGTTCTTGCGCATCGCCTTGACAGTGGAGCGCGAGATGATCTGGGCGCCGATGGCCGCCTGGATCGCCACGTCGAACATCTGCCGCGGGATCAGCTCGCGCATCTTTTCGCAGATGTCGCGGCCGCGCCGGTCGGCGTGGCTGCGATGCACGATGGACGAAAGCGCGTCCACCTTGTCGCCGTTGATCAGCGTGTCCACCAGCACGAACGGGCCGGCCTCGAAGCGCTCGAAGTGGTAGTCGAGCGACGCGTAGCCGCGCGACACCGACTTGAGGCGATCAAAGAAGTCCAGCACCACTTCGGCCATCGGCAGTTCGTAGCTGATCTGCACCTGCGAGGCCATGTACATGATGCTGACCTGCCGACCGCGCTTTTCCTCGCACAGCTTGATCACGTTGCCCACGTAGTCGGGCGGCGTGAGGATGTTGGCGCGGATGATCGGCTCGCGGATCTCGCTGACCTTGGTCGGCGGCGGCAGCTTGGCCGGATTGTCCAGCGCCATGGTGGTGCCGTCGTTCATCAGCACTTCGTAAACCACCGTGGGCGCCGTGGTGATGAGGTTGAGGTCGTACTCGCGCTCAAGGCGCTCCTGCACGATCTCCATGTGCAGCATGCCCAGGAAGCCGCAGCGGAAGCCGAAGCCCATGGCCTCGGAGCTTTCCGGCTCGTAGCGCAGCGCGGCGTCGTTGAGCTTGAGCTTTTCCAGCGCCTCGCGCAGCGCCGGGTAGTCCTCGCCGTCCACCGGGAACAGGCCGGCGAACACGCGCGGCTGCATTTCCTGGAAGCCCGGCAGCGGCTCGGTGGCCGGGTCGCTGGCCAGGGTGAGCGTGTCGCCGACCGGGGCACCGTGCACGTCCTTGATGGAGGCGTTGATCCAGCCCACTTCGCCGGCGCCCAGCTTGGCCAGGTCCTTGCGCTTGGGCGTGAACACGCCGACCTTGTCCACCAGGTGGGTGCGGCCCGTGGACATCACCAGCATCTTGTCGCCCGGCTTGATCTCGCCCTGCATCACCCGCACCAGCGAGACCACGCCCAGGTAGTTGTCGAACCACGAGTCGATGATCAGCGCCTGCAGCTTGTTGCTGCCGCGATCCACCGGGGCCGGGATGCGCTTGACGATCGCCTCGAGCACGTCGACGACGTTCAGGCCGGTCTTGGCGCTGATGGCCACCGCGTCCTCGGCGTCGATGCCGATCACGGCCTCGATCTCCTTCTTCACCTTCTCGATGTCGGCCGTCGGCAGGTCGATCTTGTTGAGCACCGGCACCACTTCCAGGCCCTGCTCGACCGCCGTGTAGCAGTTGGCGACCGACTGCGCCTCGACGCCCTGCGCCGCGTCGACGACCAGCAGTGCGCCTTCGCAGGCCGCCAGCGAGCGGCTGACTTCGTAGCTGAAGTCCACGTGCCCGGGCGTGTCGATGAAGTTGAGCTGGTAGGTGATGCCGTCCTTGGCCGTGTACGGCAGGGACACCGACTGCGCCTTGATCGTGATGCCGCGCTCGCGCTCGATCGGATTCGAGTCGAGCACCTGCGCTTCCATCTCGCGCGCCTGCAGGCCGCCGCAAATCTGGATGATGCGGTCGGCCAAGGTGGACTTGCCGTGGTCCACGTGGGCGATGATGGAGAAATTGCGGATGTGCTGCATGCGGGGGACCGGCTGCCGTTGCTTAGCTGTTAACCGACGATTATCGCACAGGCCCCGTCTCTCCCGGCCTGCCGTCGGCAGGCCGGGTTGGCCCGGTGCCAGCGGCCGGGCTCAGCGAAGCGTGAAGGTGATGAAGCCGGTGCTGCGGGCGTTGCGCACCAGCAGGCGGACCTCGTCCCCCGGCTTGAGCGCCGCCGCCGCCTCGAACTGGGCCACCGAACCGATGTCGGCGCGGCCCCCCTGCAGGATGACGTCGCCCGCCGCGCCGGTCTTGCGGCGGGCCGCCAGGCCCACCACCCGGGTCACCAGCACGCCCTCGCCCGCGGCAAGTCCCCGCTCTGCCCGGGCCGTGGCATCCAGCGGCTCCACCACCACGCCCAAGGCGTTGCCGGCGGCCGGGGCGGCCGGGGCCGGGGCCGGCGGCCCGCTGTTGGCCTGCAGCGACGCCGCATCCAGCGCCGCCAGCACGACCACCACGTCCATGGACTTGCGGTTGCGCATGAGCGTTACGGTGGCGCGGCTGCCGGGCGGCAAGACACCCACCTGCGGCGGCAGTTCGGCCGAACGGCCGATAGGGCTGCCATTGAAGCCGGTGATCACGTCGCCGGGGCGAATGCCGGCAAGCGCCGCGGCGCTGCCGTTCTCCACCGAGTCGACGAAGGCGCCCACCGGGCGATCAAGGCCCAGCTCGGCCAGGCGCTCGCGCCGGACGTCCTGGATGCGCACGCCCAACTGGCCGCGCACGACCTTGCCGCTGTCACGAAGCTGGCGGACGGCATTCATGGCCACTTCGATCGGAATGGCGAAGCTCACGCCCATGTAGCCGCCCGAATTGGAGAAGATCTGCGAATTGATGCCGACCACTTCACCGCGCGTATTGAGCAGGGGCCCGCCGGAGTTGCCGCGGTTGATGGCCACGTCGGTCTGGATGAAGGGCACGTACTGCTGGCTGGGGTCGAGGCTGCGCCGGCCGACGCCGCTCACCACGCCCGCCGTCACCGAATGGTCGAAACCGAACGGCGAGCCGATCGCCACCACCCACTGGCCGGGCTTGAGCCCGCGCGAATCGCCTATTTTCAGCACGGGCAGGCCCTTGGCCTCGACCTTGAGCAGGGCGATGTCCGAAAGCGGGTCGCTGCCCACCAGCTTGGCCTTGAGCTCGTTGCGGTCGCCCAGCCGCACCACGATGTCGTCCGCGCCCTCCACCACATGATGGTTGGTAAGCACATAGCCGTCGGCGGAAATCAGGAAGCCGGTGCCTTGGGACACGCCGCCACGTGGGCTCGGGCCACCCGGCATCCCAGGCATCCCAGGCTGGCCGGGCTGGCCGGGCTGGCCGAAGAATCGACGGAAAATCTCCGGCACCTCTTCGGGCATCGGCTGGCCGCCTTGGGCGCTGTCTTCCAGTCCGGACCCGCCACCGCTGCTGGCTTCGATATTGACCACCGCAGGACCGGCCTGTTCGACCAATTGGGTGAAATCGGGAAGGCTCACCAGCGGCACCGAGGGCGCCGCGGCGGGCGCCTGGGCCTGCACGACAGGCAGCACCAAGGCGATGGCAAGGGCGACGGCAGGCAGGTGGGGCAGTCTCATGGGCGATCACTCATGCTGGGAACGTAAGGAACAGGTCGGGCTTGAAGCCTCAGCTGCGGCTCGGGCAAGTGGCGTTTGGATGACTGCACGGCCGCGAAAGTTCCGCCCACCAGGCCCAGCAGCGTCAGGACATCACTGTAGCGGCCCCAAAGCAGGCCGGCACCGAAGCCGAGCCCGGCACCCAGCAGCAGGCCAAGCCACGCCAGGCCGTAGCCGCGCCAAGCGGCGCGACGCAGGCTGGCATCGTCCAGGCAAAGACGCAGCGGCTGGCCGATCGTCACCGGCAGGCCGCGGGGGGCAGGCATCTCGAACTCGCCGGCGGTGTTGGTGGCGAACAGGTTGCAGCGGCCTGCGCATCCGCCGGAGCAGCCGTCGCAGGCGCTGCCGAGCAGGCGCAGCCGCAGCTTGCCACCCTGACTGCTGCAGACTTCGACATCGCGCTCAGCCACGGCGCACCGCGCCGTCGCCGCACACGGCGCGCCAGTGCCGCGCTGGCTTCATTCCGGGTCCGACGCTTCGGCAACGCCGCGGCGGCTGTCGCCGGCGGCGGGTTGCGGTGCGGCAACGACGCGGCTGCCCGGAACGCTCCAAGCCTGTCCGCGAACCAACAGGGGGTCGCGGTACCGCGGATCCACCTGCAGCGGCGACCGCGGCCAGGACTGCGCACCCCGGAGCACCAGCGGGAAATCACGCACCGAGGGCAGGGGCGACATGGGCGGCGCGGCATCGGCGATGGCGTCGGGCATGGGCGAAAGCGCGGCGCGGGTTGGCGCCAGGGCTACCGGATCCGCCGCGTCTGGCGCCGGGGACCGGCGGGGATCCACCGCCAGGATTCCCGGCAGCAGCACCGCCGCCAGCACCAACGCCGCCGCCGAGGCCAGCCAGGCCATCCGCGACCGCTGCACCGGGGCATCGTTGGCCGCCGGTGCGATCGCACCAGCGACGCGGTCGGCCAGGTCCGCGTCCATCACCCGCACCGGCGCCCGCCGCAGGCAGGCGGAGGCGACCTGCCAGCGCTCCCACTGTTCACGCAAGGCCACGTCGTTGCCGAGGCGTCGCTGCAGGAAGCGTGCCTCGTCGGCCGGCAGTTCGCCGTCCATCCAGGCGCTGAGCTGTTCCAGGAGCTGGGGGTCGATGGCGGTCATGGTCGCACTCGCTGGTTGTCCATCAGGGGGCGCAGCTGCCGGTCGATCGCCTCGCGCGCGCGGAAGATCCGCGACCGCACCGTGCCGATCGGGCACTGCATCAACTGCGCGATTTCCTCGTAGCTGCGGCCATCCACTTCGCGCAGGGTGATGGCTTGGCGCAATTCCTCGGGCAGCGCCGCAACCGTATCGTTCACGGTCTGCTCCATTTCCCCGCGCAGCAACTGGTGCTCGGGCGTGTCGTGGTCATGCAGGCGCCCGCCGCCGGCGAAGTGCTCGGCGTCCTCCACCGCGATGTCGGCGGTGGGCGGGCGACGCTTCATGGTGACGAGGTGGTTTTTGGCGGTGTTCACGGCGATCCGATAGAGCCACGTATAGAACTGCGCGTCGCCGCGGAAGTTCCCCAGCGCCCGGTAGGCGCGGATGAAGGCTTCCTGGGTGACGTCCTGGCTTTCGGCGTGGTCGGGCACGAACCGGTACACCACCGCGCCAATCCGGTGCTGGTACTTGCGCACCAGCAGGTCGAACGCCGAGTTGTCGCCAGCTTGCACACGCTTGACCAGGTCCAGGTCCAGTTGATCGTCGCCCATCCGGGCCACTGCTCCTGCGGCCGTCCGGGCCGCTTGTGGGACATACGCCGCCGGGGAAAGTTCCTGCGCCGGGGCATTCCCGGCGTTGACCCCCCGGGGTCCTGCCCGGATGATACGTCCTCCCTTCCCTACCCCATCGTATGGAGACCGCCATGTTCGACGGACTTCGCCTTGCCCATTGGCAGGCCAACCGCCGCCCCGACGGCATCCTGGTGCTGACGCTGGATCGTGCCGACCAGGGCGTGAACGCGCTTTCGCGCAGCCTGCTGGACGAACTCGAGGCCATGATCGAGCGCATCGCGCTCGAAACGCCCAAGGGCATCGTGATCATCTCGGGCAAGGCGGCCGGCTTCATTCCCGGCGCCGACATCAAGGGCTTCGAGGAAATCGCCGCCAAGGGCCAGGTCGAGGACTGGATCCGCCGCGGCCAGCTGGTTTTCCAGAAGCTTGCCGAATTGCGCTGCCCCACCGTGGCCGCCATCCATGGCCACTGCATGGGCGGCGGCACCGAGATCGCCCTGGCCTGCCGCTACCGCATTGCCAGCCGCGACGAAAAGACCCGCATCGGCCTGCCCGAGATCAAGCTGGGCATCTACCCCGGCTGGGGCGGCAGCGTGCGCGCGCCGCGCCTGATCGGCGCACCGGCCGCGATGGACCTGATGCTGACCGGCCGCAGCCTGTCCGCGTCGGCGGCCAAGGCGATGGGCCTGGTGGACCGCGTGGTGGAGCCGGCCAACCTGCTGGACGAGGCCGTGAAGCTGGCCCAGCTCGGCATGACGCGCCCGTTCAAACAGCGCCTGCTGGCCTGGGCCACCAATACCGGGCTGGCGCGCGCCATCCTGGCGCCGCAAATGACCAGGCAGGTCGCCCGCAAGGCGCGCAAGGAACACTACCCGGCGCCCTTCGTGCTGATCGAAACCTGGCGCCGCAGCGGCGGCCTGCCCGTGCACGCCGCGCTCAAGGCCGAGGCGAAGTCGGTGGTGAAACTGGCCGGTACGCCGACGGCGCACAACCTGGTGCGCGTGTTCTTCCTGATGGACCGGCTCAAGGGCCTGGGCGGCAAGGACCACGGCATCCAGAAGGTGCACGTGGTCGGCGCCGGCGTGATGGGCGGTGACATCGCGGCCTGGTGCGCGCTGCGCGGCTTCGACGTCACGCTGCAGGACCGCGAGATGAAATACATCCAGCCGGCGATGGACCGCGCCACTGCGCTGTTCGGCAAGAAGGTCAAGGACGAAACCAGGCGCGCCGCCACCTCGGCCCGGCTCAGGGCCGACGTCGAGGGCGCCGGCGTGGCCGATGCCGACCTGGTGATCGAGGCCATCTTCGAGAACCTCGAAGCCAAGCAGGCCCTGTTCGCGAAAGTCGAGCAGACGCTCAAGCCCGGCGCGATCCTGGTGTCGAACACCTCGTCCATCCCGCTCACCGACCTGCGCGCCGGCCGCAGGGACCCGGCGCGCTTCGCCGGCCTGCACTACTTCAACCCGGTGGCGCTGATGCCGCTGGTGGAAATCGTGCGCCACGACCAGCTCGATCCTGAAACCGAGCGCCGCCTGGCCGCCTTCTGCAAAGCCATCGACAAGCTGCCGATCCCGGTCGCGGGCACGCCCGGCTTCCTGGTCAACCGCATCCTGGCGCCCTACATGCAGGAAGCCATCATCGCGTTCTCCGAAGGCATCCCGGGCCCGGTGATCGACAAGGTGGCGCTGAAGTTCGGCATGCCGATGGGCCCGATCGAACTGGTGGACACGGTGGGCCTGGACGTCGCCGCCAGCGTCGGCAAGATCATGGCCGACTTCCACGGCCAGCTCCTGCCCGAAGCCTTCAAGGTGGAAGAAGGACGGCGCGGCAAGAAGGACGGCCAGGGCCTGTACAAGTGGGAGAACGGCCGCGCGGTCAAGCCCGAGGTGCCCAAGGACTACCAGGCCCCCGAAGACCTCGAGGACCGGCTGATCCTGCCCCTGCTCAACGAAGCCGTGTCGTGCCTGCACGACGGCGTGGTGGCCGATGCGGACCTGCTGGACGCCGGGGTGATCTTCGGCACCGGCTTCGCGCCCTTCCGCGGCGGTCCGATCCAGCACATAAAGGCCGTCGGCGCCGACAAGCTCAAGGCGCGCCTGGAAACGCTGCACACCCGCTACGGCGCCCGCTTCAAGCCGCGTGCGGGCTGGGACAAACTCTGACCTGCCCCGTCAGCCGCAGCCGATCAGCTTGAGCTGCTGCCCGGTGCGGATGACGTACGGGGAACGCAGGCCGTTGGCGCGCGCCAGCGGCTCGGCGCCCGCGCAGCCGTGGCGGCGCGAAATGCTGTTCAGGGTGTCGCCCGGCTTCACCCGGTAGCCGCGCGCCGCGACCGACGGCTTCGAAGGCGGCCGGGTCGCCGTGGCCGGCACGGTGGGCTTGCTGGCGGCCATCAAGGCGATCGCCGCGTCGGCGCGCGGCCCCGACAGGCAGGACGCCTGGTAGAGGGGCGGCACCGCCACCGGGACGCGCAGCTCGGTGCCTGACGGGATCAGCGCATGCGGTTCGTAGCGCGCGTTGAGGTTGCGCAACGAACGGAAATAGCCCCCGCGCGCCCCGCCCAGGCAAATCGACAGCTGGTAGATCGACGCCGGCGCCGACAGCTTGATCACCGTCGCGGCACCGTCCACTTTCGGGAACTCCAGCCCGTAGTCCTCGGGATGCAGGAACAGCCACGCCGCGGCCAGCACGTAGGGCACGTAGTCGCGGGTCTCCGGCGGCAGCTGCGCATAGACCGCGGGGTCCCAGAAATCCTTGTCGCCCGAGGCGCGCTTGAGGCGCAGCGCGCGGCCCTCGCCGCCGTTGTAGGCGGCCACCGCGAACTCCAGGTCGTTGTTGAGTTCGGCGAAGCGCTCGTTGAAATACAGCACGCTGGCGCGCGCAGCCAGCTGCGGGTCGTAGCGCGTGTCGAAACCGTCGCGCCAGCCCAGGCCGAAACGCGCACCGGTGGCCGGCATGAACTGCATCGGGCCGGCGGCACCGGCGCTCGACACCGCGTGCACGCGGCCGTTGGACTCCTTGGCCAGGATGCCGAACAGCAGCGCCTCGGGCAGGCCGGCCTTCTCGTATTCGGGCCACATCAGGAACCGCATCTGCTGGTAGTTTTCCCAGGTGGTGATCAGGCTGGGGCGCATCCAGGTGAGCCACTCGGCCATGGCGGCCTTCACGGGCTCGTTGAGTTCAATCAGCTCGCGCAGGTCGCGGCCCTTGAGCAGGGTGACGGAGCGACCGGCCTCGGGCATGGCGCCCAGCACGCCCGAGTGCTCGGCGCTGCCGCCGATACCCGACTCGGCCGCGGCGAAACCTTCGCCACCGGCCGCCAGGTCGGCGCCCTGCTGCACCAGCGCGTCGTAGGCGGCCAGGAAACGCGAGCCGTCGCAGCCGCGGGTGTCGCCGCAGCGGCGCGCGGCGTCCAGCATCTGCGCCGACGCCTTGCGGATCGTTTCCCTGCCGGCGCCCGATTCGCCCTTGCGCAGCAGGACCACGCCGGCGCGGTAGCTTTCGCTCGATTCGGCCAGGGTGTCGTAGAGCTTCTGCACATTGGCCGAGACGCGGCGGGCCTCCGCGCCCGGCGCGCTGATCAGCGCCATGGCGGAAAGGGTGAGTACGAAAAGGGAGGACGCGCGCATGGCAAGGTTCCGGGATGCAGGCACGCAGCCTAGCGGCCGCAGCGGCGCGGCGGCAAGCCGCGGGCTAGAATCGGGCACCACCCACCACGACGAAGCAGCCCCTCGATGAGCGACATCCTGATCGGCAAGGGCGACCTGCCCGCGCGCCTGCTGGGCAAGTACGGCAATCGCCATGGCCTGGTCGCCGGCGCCACGGGCACCGGCAAATCGGTGACCCTGATGGTGATGGCCGAAGGATTCTCGCGCCTGGGCGTGCCGGTGTTCATGGCCGACGTGAAGGGCGATATCGCCGGGCTGGCCATGGCCGGAACGCCGAGTGAAAAACTGGCGGCGCGCGTCCAGCAGATCGGGGTGGAGGGCTATACGCAGGAAGCCAGCCCGGTGGTGTTCTGGGACCTTTACGGCAAGCTGGGCCACCCGGTGCGCACCACCGTGTCGGAAGTCGGGCCGGCGCTGATGTCGCGCATGCTCGAGCTCAACAGCGTGCAGTCGGGCGTGATGGACATCGCCTTCAAGCTGGCCGACGACCAAGGCCTGCTGCTGCTCGATCTTGACGACCTGCGCGCCCTGCTCAACTTCGTCAGCGAGAACAAGTCCGAGATCGGCAAGCAGTATGGCCTGGTCAGCCCGCAGTCGGTGGCGGCGATCCAGCGCTCGCTGCTCCGGCTCGAACAGGACGGCGGCGAACAGTTTTTCGGTGAGCCGGCGCTGCAGCTGGCCGATCTGATGCGCCAGGACATGTCCGGCCGCGGCATCATCAACCTGCTGGCGGCCGACCAGCTGATCCTGCGGCCGCGGCTGTACTCGAGCTTCCTGCTGTGGCTGCTCTCGGAGCTGTTCGAGACGCTGCCCGAGGTGGGCGACCTGGACGTGCCCAAGCTGGTGTTTTTCTTCGACGAGGCCCACCTGTTGTTCGCCGACTGCCCGCCGGCGCTGCAGCAGCGGGTGGAGCAGGTGGTGCGGCTGATCCGGTCCAAGGGCGTGGGCGTGTATTTCTGCTCGCAAAACCCCGATGACATCCCCGACACCGTGCTGGGCCAGCTGGGCAACCGCGTGCAGCACGCGCTGCGCGCCTACACCCCGCGCGACCAGAAGGCGGTGCGCACCGCCGCCGAAACCTTCGTGCAGAACCCCAAGCTGGACGTGGCCAAGGTGATCGGCGAACTGGGCGTCGGCGAAGCGCTGGTGTCCATGCTGCTGGACAAAGGCATCCCGATGCCGGTGGAGCGCGCGCTGATTGCGCCGCCGCGCTGCCGCATGGGCGCGATCACGCCCGAGGAGCGTGCCGCCGTGCGCAACCGCAGCCCGGTCGGCGGCAAGTACGACACGTCCGTGAACCGCGAGTCGGCCTTCGAGATGCTGGCCAAGCGGGCCGAACAGGCCACCGCGCCGGCACCCGACCCGCAGGCTGGAAAGCAGGCCCCGACGCCCGGCAAGGCCGCCGAGCCGGCACCTTCGAAGATGGATGACTTCCTGTGGGGCACCAAGCGCCGCCAAGGGGCCGTCGAGGCCGCGGCGAAGTCGGCCACGCGCACCGTTGCCAACGGCCTGGGCCGGCAGCTGCTGCGCGGCATCCTGGGCGGCCTGCTGGGTGGCAAGAAGCGCTGAGGCGGTGCGGCCTCAGCGGCCGCCGCCACCGCCGCCGCCGCCACCGCCGCCGGACGAACCGCCGCCTCCGCCACCCGAACTCGACCCGGGCGGCGTGGACGACGACGAAATTTCCCGCGTCAGCGCGCTGCCCAACGAAGACCCCATGCTCGCCAGGCCCATCGCGCCCACCGGGCCGCGGCCGTGGTACCAGGACGGCGACGATTCGCGGGCCGAGGCTTCGCCGACGGCGCGAATGAACTTGCCGGTCCAGGCCTTCTCGACTTCCAGCGCCATCGCGTAGGGCAGCAGGGCTTCATAGCGCCCCGCGTCCAGGGCGGGTTCGGAGCCAACGGCGGTGGGCCCTTTGAGCGACTTGAGTTCGTCGCGCTCGGCCACGCCCAGGTACATGCGCAGGCCTTCGATTTCGTCCAGCCGCTGGCGCCCCTCCTTGGTCGGCGCCTTGAGCAGGAAGCCAAACGTGATGTGTGCGGCCAGAGCCGCGGCGCCCAGCAGCAGCAGCGCCAGCAAGCCGGTGCCGCCCGCCACCACTACCGCGACGGCACCCACGAGCAAGGAGAACAGCACGCCCATCACCAGGCTGCCGCCGTTGCCGATGTAGTAGCGAGGCTTGAGCTTCTTGGTCAACGCGGCCACCTGCGCCATGATCGCGCCCTGCACGCGCGAGGCCTCGGTGTTCTTGAGCATGACCTCGTCGCCGGCCGCAAAGAGCTTGTCCGCCAGGGCGAGCTGGCTGTCGGCCAGCACCGCTTTCTGGTCGCCGCGCAGGGGCGACTCCGCCCCGCGCACACGCACCAGTCGCCAGCCGCCGGTCTTGCCGCTGCCGCCCTCGTGGATCTCCAGGTAGCCGTGTACCGCCATGTCCACCACGTCCGAGGCGAAACACAGGTGGTCGTGGCTCATTCGCCGCAGCATGCGCAGTTCGCCCGGCGTGAAACCCTCGGGCGCGACGTACCTCGGGAACACCGGGCCGGCCTGCGGATCGCGGCCGTGCAGGTGCCATCGCCAGGCGTAGAACGCAACCAGCGCCAGCAGGCCCGCCAAGGCCACCAGTACGCCGCCGTTGTCGCGAAGAAACCACCACCCGCGCTGCGCCCGGGTGGGCTCGGCGATCAAGCCATTCGGAAAGCCCACGACCACCGTCAGCCCCTGCTGCGGCCCCAGCGCAGCGGTGGTACGGAACGTGGCGACGCCGTCCGATGGCGCCGCCGTCTCGAAAGCCGTGCCTTTCTCGCCGTCGGCGCCGGTGTAGGCGTCCAGCCGCATCTGCACCTTGGGCACCGCCGCGGGCAGCTGCACGCGCGCCTGCGCCTGTTCGATCGGGAAATCCCAGCCCAGGCCGGTGACGTTCCAATAAAGCTCGTCGTGCTCGTCGAAGAACCCCAGCTGGCGCGTGGTGCGGTAGCGAAGCGTGAACGTAAAGTCGGACGGCACCGGCAGGAAATCGTCGTTGCCGGTATTGATGCGCACGCCGTTGGGCCTGGACTCGGTGAAGAAAGGCTCCGGGCGTCCGTCGCGCTCCACGCCCAGCAGCTCGAAGTCCACCACCATGCGGTTGCCGAAGCGGTCCTTGTAGCGCGTCGGGAAGTCACGGTAGATGCCGCGGCGGATCTGGTTGCCCTCGGCCCGCACCCGGATGGTCTCGACCACGTCCAAGCTGCCGTCGGCATTGACGGTGAGCTCACTGTCGTAGCTGATGATGCGTTCCTGGGCCGCCACCGGACCCAGCCAGGCCAGGCAAGCCAGCACCGCGACCAGCAGGCGCCCGATCACGGGCCCAGCTCCAGCTTCGGCGCCACGGCGGCTTCTTCGCCGGCCCGGAAGAACTCGGCTTCCTTGAAGCCCAGCGTGCGCGCCACCAGCAGGTCGGGGAAGCGCTGCACGCCGTCGTTGAGCCCGCGCACCGCGCCGTTGTAGAAGCGGCGCGCGTACTGCAGGTGGTCCTCGACGTCCACCAGGTCGCGCTGCAGCGCCAGGAAATTCTCGCTGGCCTTGAGCTCGGGGTAGGCCTCCTTGATCACCAGCAGGCGTGCGACGTCGCTTTCGATGGCCTGCTCCAGGCCCGCCAGGCGCGCCGGCGACGTGGTGGCCATCGCCTGGGCACGCAGCTCGGTCACGCGCTCCAGTACCCCCTGCTCATGGCCGGCATAGGCACGAACGGCCTCCACCAGGCGCGGCACCAGGTCGTGCCGGCGCATCAGCTGCACATCGATGTCGCTCCAGCCGGCCTTGGCCTGGTTGCGCAGCCGCACCAGGCGGTTGAAGGCGAAGATGCTCCAGCCGAGCAGGGCCAGCAGCAGCAAACCCAAGACCAGGGTCATGGCGGATCCAGGTGGCGGTGGATGACCCGATTATCCACATCCGGCGGGCCGGAAGCGCAGCGCTGGTATATTCGTCGGCGACCGGCACAGCCCACCACCCTTCCCACGGACGCACGCCCCATGACCGAGACCACCCCGACCAAGCGCAGCGCGATGGACCGTTTCCTGACCATCGTCGAGCGCGGCGGCAACGCCCTGCCCCATCCGGCCACGCTGTTCGCACTGCTGGCGCTGGGCGTGGTGATCGCCTCGTGGCTGGCGTCGATGGCGGGGATCAGCGTCGCCCATCCCTCCACGGGCGAAATCGTCACTCCGTTCAACTTGCTGAGCATCGAAGGCCTGCACCGGATCCTTACCCAAACCGTCACCAACTTCACGGGCTTTGCACCGCTGGGCGTGGTGCTGGTGGCGCTGATCGGAATCGGCGTGGCCGAGCATAGCGGCTTGATCGGCGCTTCACTGCGCCTGCTGGTGCTGTCTGCGCCCCGCTACCTGCTGACGCCGGTGCTGGTGTTTGCCGGCGTGATGTCGAACATGGCCAGCGAGATAGGCTACGTGCTGCTGGTTCCGCTGGGCGCACTGATCTTCATTTCGGCCGGGCGGCACCCCATCCTGGGCATGGCCGCGGTGTTCGCCGGCGTGTCAGGCGGCTATTCGGCCAACCTGCTGATCGGCACCATCGATCCGCTGCTGTCGGGCCTGTCTCAGGAAGCGGCCCGCATCGTCGACCCGAATTACTCCGTGAGCGCGCTGGCGAACTGGTACTTCATGATCGCCTCGACCCCTGTCATCACGCTGCTGGGCTGGTTCGTCACCGAACGGATCGTCGGCCCGCGCTTTCCCGACACCGACGTTCCACCGCTGGCGCTGGCGGCCGACGCCAAACCCGACGACCAGAACCTGAGCCCGGCCGAGAAGCGCGGCATGCGCTATGCCATCTGGACGGTAGCCGCATTCTCCGCACTGGTGTTTTGGGGCGGCTACCCGGCCTCCGGCGCCAGCTTCGACCTGTTCGGGAGCGTGTGGCAGCTGCCCGTCATTCCGGGCTCGGGCTTCCTGCTCGATGAGCGCCAGGACGTGCTGCGATCGCCGATGCTCAGTGGCGTCGTCGTGATCATCTTCCTGTATGGCTTGCTGGCGGGCATCGCGTTTGGCGTGGGCGCCGGCACCATCAAGTCGGACAACGACGTGCTCAAGGGCATGGCGGCCAGCATGAGCACGCTCGGCGGCTACTTGGTGCTGGTGTTCTTCGCCGCCCAGTTCGTGGCCTATTTCAGCTGGACCCAACTCGGCCTGATCTTCGCGGTGGAGGGCGCGGACGCTCTGAAATCCTTGGGCCTGCCCACCATCCCGCTGTTCATCTGCTTCATCCTGCTCACGGCGGTGGTGAACCTGTTCATGGGTTCGGCCTCGGCGAAATGGGCGCTGATGGCGCCGGTGTTCATCCCGATGTTCATGCTGCTGGGCTACTCGCCCGAGATGACCCAGGTGGCCTACCGCGTCGGCGACAGCGTCACCAACATCATCTCGCCGATGATGAGCTACTTCGCCCTGATCATCGCCTTCTTCCAGCGCTACGAACCCAAGGCCGGCATCGGCACCCTGGTGTCGACGATGCTGCCCTATTCGGTCGTCTTCCTGATTGGCTGGAGCCTCATGTTCGGCATCTGGATCTGGTTCGAGCTGCCGATCGGGCCGGACTCGCCGCTGCACTACATCCCGGCGGCGCCGGCCGCCGGCTGAGCCATGGGCCGCTGGCGCCCGCCGGCCGAGGGCTCCACGGCGATCATCACGCGCGCAGGCTTTGATCGCCTGCGTTCGGAGCTCGACGACCTGTGGCGCGTTCGTCGCCCGGAAGTGGTCAAGGCATTGGCGGACGCCGCGGCGGAAGGCGACCGCAGCGAGAACGCCGAGTACACCTACCGCAAGAAGCAGCTGGGCGAGATCGACCGCCGCGTTCGCTATCTGACCAAGCGCATCGAAGCGCTCAAGGTCGCGGAAGGTGCGCCCACCGATCGCGGCGCCATCTTCTTCGGCGCCGTGTTCGAGGTAGAGGACTCCGAAAGCGGCGACACCGCCCGCTACCGCATCGTCGGGCCCGACGAAACCGACGCCAAGGCCGGCTGGATCAGCATCGATTCACCCTTGGCTCGTGCCGCCCTGCGCAAGCGGGTGGACGACGAGTTCGAGGTCGCGCTGCCAGCCGGCCCTGCCCGCTACGTCGTCACCTCCATCGAATACGCCTGACGCCTCAGCGGTAGGCGGCAGCCCGCAGTTCGAACAGCTCCGCATATCGCCCCTGCTGCGCACAGGTAGCCCGAGAGTGCTGCCACCGGCCCCGCCGACGCGCCATCACCGTGGAGGTCGGACACGCTGCATCTGGCTGATGTCCACATCCACCCCCGCCCTGCGTAACCTGATAAGTCCGGCATGGTGCCGGCCCCGCCGCTCCGCATGGACTCCCATAATGACCACACGCCTTCGCTTCGCGCTGCTGGCCGCCGCCTTGGCCGCCGCCATCCCCGCCCATGCTGCGGATCCCGACCTCTCGGAAACCATGCTGGTGCTCGACGCGTCGGGCTCGATGTGGGGCCAGATCGGCGGCAGGCCCAAGATTGCCATCGCACGCGACGCGGTGGGCTCGATGCTGGACGGGTGGGCTGGCGGTCGCCTGGGCCTGATGGCCTACGGCCACAACCGCAAGGGCGACTGCAAGGATATCGAGATCCTGCAGCCGGTGGGCGCCGATACCGTCGCCGGTATCCGCCGGCAGGTGAATGCACTCAGCCCGAAGGGCATGACGCCCATCACCGATTCGGTTCGCCAGGCGGCCGGGCAGCTGCGCTACCAGGAACACAAGGCAACCGTGATCCTGGTCAGCGACGGCGAGGAAACCTGCGATGCCGATCCCTGCGCGCTGGGGGCCGAACTGGAAGCCGCCGGCGTGGACTTCACCGCCCACGTGGTCGGCTTCGACATAAAAAAGGGCAGCAAGGCAGACCAACAGCTGCAGTGCCTGGCCAGCAACACCGGCGGCCGCTACATCCAGGCGCGCGATGCCGCGGAACTCAACGACGCCCTTGAACAGATCGCGCAGGCCGAGCCGGCGCCGCCGGCCGCCCCGGAACGGACCGAAAACCTCCTGCCCCCCGCGGGCTGCCGCCTCTTCGCGACGGACGACTTCACGGGCGACAGCGTGCTGCTCGGCGAGATGGGCTATGACAACGAGATGCCCGCGGGCTGGGATAACCGCGTGCGCTCGATCAGGTGCAGCGCGCGGTCCGGGCTTTACCTGTACGAAGACACGAGCCGCGAAGGCGACTACGTGATGATCGGTGCCGGAGAGACCTCCGGCCTGGGCGCCGTCGGCAGTTCCTATATCTACATCGGGACGTACGGGGAAGAGGAAGACACGCTGGAATAGCGACAGCGCGCGGTGTAATCGCGTCAGCCACCCGCACTAGTCCTCGTCGGGGCCGACCAGGCCGAACAGGTCGTGTTCGTCGCTGCCCATGATGCGCACTTCGCAGAAGTCGCCCGGCTTGAGGCCCGCGGCGGCGCCGTCCTGGATCTGCACCAGGCCGTCGATCTCCGGCGCGTCGGCCTTCGAGCGGCCGATCGCCAGTTCGCCGTCGATCTCGTCGATCAGCACGGTCTGCACCGTGCCGACCTTGCGCTCGAGCTTCTCGGCGCTGATCTGCGCCTGCAGCTCCATGAACCGCGCCAGCCGCTCCTGCTTGACCTCTTCGGGCACGGGGTCCGGCAGGTCGTTGGCGCGGGCGCCGTCCACCGGCGAATAGGCGAACGCGCCCACGCGGTCGAGCTCGGCCGTGTCCAGGAACGACAGCAGCTGCTCGAAGTCCTCGTCGGTCTCGCCCGGGAAGCCGACGATGAAGGTGCTGCGGATGGTGATGTCGGGGCAGATGGCGCGCCAGCGCTGGATGCGCTCGAGCGTCTTGTCCACCGCGCCCGGCCGCTTCATCAGCTTGAGGATGCGCGGGCTGGCGTGCTGGAACGGGATGTCCAGGTAGGGCAGCAATTTGCCGTCGGCCATCAGCGGGATGATGTCGTCCACGTGCGGGTACGGGTAGACGTAGTGCAGGCGGGTCCAGATGCCCAGCTCGGACAGGCCTTCGCACAGGCCCTTCATGCGGGTCTCAAAGGCCTTGCCATTCCATTCGCGCGGCGCGTACTTCATGTCCACGCCGTAGGCGCTGGTGTCCTGGGACACCACCAGCAGCTCGCGCACGCCGCCGCGGGCCAGCTTCTCGGCCTCGCGCAGCACTTCGTCCACCGGGCGCGACACCAGGTCGCCGCGCATGCTGGGGATGATGCAGAAGGTGCAGCGGTGGTTGCAGCCCTCGGAAATCTTCAGGTAGGCGTAGTGCCTGGGCGTGAGCTTGAGGCCGTAGTCGGGCAGCAGGTTCACGAACGGGTCGTGGCGCGGCGGCAGCGCCGCGTGCACCGCGTTCATCACGCTGCCGTAGTCCTGCGGGCCGCTGATGGAAAGCACGCCGGGGTGGGCCGCGCGGATCTGCTCGGGGCGCTTGCCCAGGCAACCGGTGACGATGACCTTGCCGTTCTCGGCCAGGGCTTCGCCGATGGCGTCGAGGCTTTCCGCCACCGCCGAGTCGATGAAGCCGCAGGTGTTGACCACCACCACGTCGGCCGCGTCATAGCTGGGAACGATCTCGTAGCCCTCCACCCGCAGCTGGGTGAGGATGCGTTCGGAGTCGACGAGGGCTTTCGGGCAGCCGAGGCTGACGAAGCCCACCTTGGGGTTGCTGGCGGACATGGCGGGCCGGAGTTGGGCGGGGCGCGGATTATAGCGCTCCCCCGGCCCCTGCCCGGTGTAGGCTGGAAGCCCGGACTGCGAAGGGCATGCCATGGGCCAGACGATCTCGATCAACACCCGCCACGGGCGGATCTCGGCCTGGCACGCCCGGCCCAAGGTGACGCCCCGCGGCGCCCTGATCGTGGTGCAGGAGATCTTCGGCGTGAATTCCCACATCCGCCAGGTGGCCGACCGCTTCGCCAACTACGGCTACGTCGCCATCGCCCCGGCCCTGTTCGACGCCGTCCACCCCAACACCGAACTGGGCTACGACGCGGCGGGCGTGGAGCGCGGCCGCGCCATCGTCGAGGAAATCGGCTTCAACGGCGCGCTGGACGGCGTGCGCGGGGCCTTCGACTTCCTGGAAGGGGAGTTCAAGGTCGGCGTGGTCGGCTTCTGCTGGGGCGGCAGCGTGGCTTATTACACCAACACCAAGCTGGGGCTGCCCGCGGTGAGCTACTACGGCGGCCGCACCGTGCCCCTGCTGCGCGAACGACCCAAGGCGCCGCTGATGCTGCACTTCGGCGAAAACGACGTGCTGATACCGCCCGAGGACGTGGAAAAGCACCGCGACGCCCTGCCCGCCGCGGAAATCATCGTCTGGCCCGGCGTCGGCCACGGCTTCAACTGCGACCAGCGGTCCGACTATGACGCCGAGGCGTCGCAGCAGGCCATGACGCGCACCCTGAACTTCTTCCAGAAGCACCTGCGTTGAGCCAGCCCGGGGGCTTCCTGCCCGACCCTCGCCTGGCCGCCGACTCGCTGCTGGTGGCCGACGGCCCGCTTTCCCAGCTGCGCCTGATGGACGACGCGCGCTTCCCCTGGCTGGTGCTGGTGCCGCGGCTGGAGGGCGCCGAGGAGTGGATCGACCTGGACGGCGGCGCGCAGCGCCAGCTGTTGGCCGAAGTGAACCTGGCCGGCCGGCTGCTGCGCGCGCTGGGCCCCGTGCACAAGCTCAACGTCGGCGCCCTGGGCAACATCGTGCGCCAGCTGCACATACACGTGGTGGCGCGCAGCGAGGGCGACGCCGCCTGGCCCGGCCCGGTCTGGGGCAGCGGCGCCCGTGTCCCTTACGTGGCGGACCAGCGCGAGGCGTTAATATCTTCACTGCGGCAAGGTTTGGGCGCCGTCATCGGCGCCACCCAACGAAACCCGGAGCCATCATGAAAAACAACCTCGTCCCCGCCCTGATCCTGATCGTGCTCGGCGCCCTGCTGCTGGCCAACAACCTGATCCCCGAGTTCCGGATCTGGTCCACCCTCATCAAATGGTGGCCGGTGGCCCTGATCGCGCTGGGCGTCAGCCTGCTGGCCAAGCGCAGCTAGCCGGGCCTTACTTGGCTTCGGGCGGCGCCTGCTTGGCCTTGGCCAACTCCTCCGCCACGCGCCGCGCGGCCTGGTGCATGAAGTAGTCCACCGTCTGCACGAGGTTGGTTGATGCGCCGATGGGCAGCGGCCAGCTGTTGCGGTCCACCACCTGGCGCGCCAGCTCCCTGCCGGTTTCCAGGTCCGAGACCACCACCGTGGCGCTGAACTCACTCTTGCCGGCGAAGCCCGTCAGCATGCGCGCGGCCACGTTGCCCGGCTCCCACAGGTCCACCGTGCCGGTGACCTGCAGCGCGGGCGCCAACAGCTTGGCCTGGGCGACTTCGCTGAAAGCGCCGGTGGCGCGGATCTCTTCGGCCAGCTTGGCCGAGAAGGCCTTGCGGCCCAGTTCGATCTGCGCGGCACGTTCGGCCTGTTCGGCATCGTCCTTGGCCGGCCGGGTGTCGTTGGCGGCGAAGTCGGCCACGATCACGCGGTCGTAGTCGCGGATGGCCCCCGGTGGCCCGCCGGCCTTGGTTTCGAGCCGCCCCAGGCTGCCGCAGCCTACCAGCAGCATCGTCAGCCCCAGTGCAATCAAAACGTTCAGGCGCATGGCAGTCTCCGCGTTGGGGCGCCCGGGGGCGCCGCTCAGGTCTTGGGCAGGGTCACGCCGGTCTGGCCCTGGTACTTGCCGCCGCGGTCCTTGTAGGAGGTCTCGCAGACTTCGTCGGACTGGAAGAACAGCATCTGCGCCACGCCCTCGCCGGCGTAGATCTTGGCCGGCAGCGGCGTGGTGTTGCTGAACTCCAGGGTGACGTGGCCTTCCCACTCCGGCTCCAGCGGCGTGACGTTGACGATGATGCCGCAGCGCGCGTAGGTGCTCTTGCCCAGGCACACCACCAGCGTGTCGCGCGGGATCCGGAAGAATTCCATCGTGCGCGCCAGCGCGAACGAGTTGGGGGGGATGATGCAGACGTCGGACGTGATGTCCACGAAGCTCGACGGGTCGAAGTTCTTGGGGTCCACGATGGTGGAGTTGATGTTGGTGAAGATCTTGAACTCGCGCGCGCAGCGCACGTCGTAGCCGTAGCTGGACGTACCGTAGCTGACGATGCGCTGGCCGGCGGCGTCGAGCTTCACCTGGCCCGGCTCGAAGGGCTCGATCATGCCCTGCTGCACGGCCATCCGGCGGATCCACTTGTCTGACTTGATGCTCATTCGAAGGCTCTTGGACGAAAGGGGGAAATGACCGGCCGCTCAGTCTAACGGGCCGGCGCGGACCAGGCCGCCAGCCCGCGCCAGGCCATCAGGTGTTCTGCATCACGATGTTGGGGAAGGCGATGGCCTTGTTGCGCGCCTGCACCGACAGCCGGGCCGCGGTGCGACGGGCGATGTCGCGGTAGGCCAGCGACAGCGGCGAGTCCGGGTCGGCCGCCACGGTCGGCACACCGGAGTCGGCCTGTTCCCGGATGCGGATGTCCAGCGGCAGCGAACCCAGCAGGGGCACGTCGTACTGGGCCGCCATCGCCTGGCCGCCGCCGGCGCCGAAGACGTGTTCGCTGTGGCCACAGTTCGAGCACACGTGCACGGCCATGTTCTCGACGATGCCCAGCACCGGCACTTCCACCTTGGCAAACATCTGCAGGGCCTTGCGCGCGTCCAGGGTGGCGATGTCCTGCGGCGTGGTGACGATGACGGCGCCCGACACCGGCACCCGCTGGGCCAGGGTCAGCTGGATGTCGCCGGTGCCCGGCGGCAGGTCGATCACCAGGTAGTCCAGCCCCTGCCAGCGGGTGTCGTTCAGGAGCTGCTGCAGGGCCTGGGTGACCATCGGGCCCCGCCAGATCATCGGCGTGTCCTCGGCCACCAGCAGGCCGATGGACATCGCCTGCAGGCCATGGTTGAGCTTGGGTTCGATGGTCTTGCCGTCCGGGCTGTCGGGCCGGCCCGACAGGCCCAGCATTTTGGGAATGCTGGGTCCGTAGATGTCGGCGTCAAGCACGCCCACCGTGGCGCCTTCGGCCTGCAGCGCCAGGGCCAGGTTCACGGCGGTGGTGGACTTGCCCACCCCGCCCTTGCCCGACGCCACGGCGATGATGTTGCGAACTTCCGGCAGAGGGGTGAGGTCCTTCTGGACCCGATGGGCGTGCACCCGGGAGGTCACCGTCACCAGCGCCTGGTCCACCCCGGGCAGGGCCTCCAGCGCCTGGCGGACCTGCGCTTCCAGGGTGGCGTGCCAGCCGGCGGCGGGGTAGCCGAGCTGGATCTCGACCGCCACCTTGGACCCGTCCACGCCCACGCCACGCACGGCGCCGGACGAGATGAGATCCTGTTCACAATGCGGGTCCTGGACCAGGCCCAGGGCAGTGCGCACGGCGCTTTCCGTAGTCATTCGCAAACTCCTGTAATGCCAAGAGTTTACACCGCGGCCCGGCGTTCACGAACGTGAGCCCCTCCAGAAAACGGACAGGCACTTGTATCGCCCTACCCACATTGTGTTACGTTCCGGTTAAGGCCCGACCAGACATGGCACGTGTCCCAACAAAAAACCCTGCTAATCAACGACCCGCTACCGACTCAGGGGAGTCAATCCATGAATATCGCTTCTGTTCCCGCCTACCGTCGCAACCTGCTCGCGCGCTCGCTCGCGCTGGCCCTGACCCTGCCCCTGGCCGCCACGGCCTTCGCGCAGACCGCCGCCGCCACCGCGGACGACGAAGATGAAGAGACTGCCGACCAGACCACGGTGCTCGACGCCGTGACCGTGGTGGGTTCCCGAATCAAGCGTTCCGAGATCGAGGGTCCGTCCCCCGTCGTCGTGATCAGCCGCGAAGACTTCGAGCGCGAAGGCTTCCGCACCGTCGGCGATGCCCTGCAGACCCTGACCCAGAACACCACCGCCAGCTTCACCGGCGACCTGGCCGTGAACGGCTTCACCCCGAACGCCCAGGTCGTCAACCTGCGCGGCCTCGGCCCGGGCTACACCCTGACCCTGATCAACGGTCGCCGTCCGGCGCAGTACCCGCAGCCGTACAACCGCGACAACAACATCGTCAACGTCCGCGCCATCCCGTCGTCGATCATCGAGCGCGTCGAGATCCTCACCGGCGGCGCCTCGGCCATCTACGGTTCCGACGCCATCTCCGGCGTGGTGAACGTGGTGCTGCGCGAGAACTTCGACGGCAACACCGCGCGTCTGCAGGTCGGCACGACTGAAGAAGGCGGCGGCGACAACTTCGTGGCCGAGATCACCGGTGGCCGCACCGGCGACCGCTGGAGCGCGGTCTGGGCCCTGCAGGCCAGCTACGACGAGCCCGTCTTCGCCAGCCAGCGCGATATCCTGGCCGACACCCGCAACGGCCCGCTGGGCGCGATCACCAACCCGTCGCTGGCCCTCGCCACCCTGCGCTTCAACCCGGCCAACAGCGGCATCGGCGCCAGCGTTTATTACCCGGGCCAGGCGGTCTGCGACCAGTACGGCTACACCACCGTCACCACCGCCGCCCGCGGGCAGTACTGCGGCGGCTTCACCCAGCCGGGCTCGCGCTCGATCTCCAACAAGGACGAGTCCTACGCGGGCTACGGCCATGTCACCTTCGACCTGACCGACAACCTGCAGATCTTCGGCGCAGCGAACGTCTACCAGAGCAACTCGGCGTCCAGCTCGGGCACCGAGTTCTGGTCCACCTCGAATAACCAGTTCATGCGCACGTCCACCGGCGCGCAGGTCAATGGTTACTTCGACTCCGGCTTCAACGCGTTCACCTTCCTGCAGCGCGTTTTCAACCCGTTCGAGCTGGGCGGCCCGGAAGCGGCCACCACGCTGTACGACGAGCTGACCTACGACATCTCGGGCGGCATCTCGGGTACCTTCGGCGAGCGCTTCGACTGGGAAGCCAGCGCCGCGTACTCCAAGTACGACTACACCGCGGACCGTCCGCGCCTGCTCGCGCAGGCGATGCATGACTACTTCCTCGGCCCGCAGCTCGGCTTCCGGGCGGCGCCCAACGGCGTCCTGTTCCCGATCTACAACCTCAACGAAGCCCGCTGGAACGCCCCGTTCACGCCGGCCCAGTACCGTTCCGTGGCCACCCGGGCCGTCAACGAGGGCGAAGCCACGTCCAAGACCGTCAACTTCGTGGTCAGCGGCGACCTGTTCGAACTGCCGGCCGGCCCGGTCGGCTTCGCCGGCGTGATGGAGTGGGGCCAGCAGGGTACCGATCTGAGAAGCGATCCGCGCACCCTGCCGTCCCGTCCGCGCGACAGCCAGACGATCTACAACCTGAGCAGCTCGGGCCGCACCGTCGGCGAGCGTGACCGTTACGCGGTGGGCGCCGAGTTCCGCGTGCCGCTGCTCGACAGCCTGAGCATGAACATCGCGGGCCGTTACGACAAATACAGCGACATCACCGCAGTGGATGACGCGATCACCACGATGGCCGGCCTGGAATGGCGTCCGTTCGACAGCCTGCTGCTGCGCGCCAGCTATGCCACCAGCTTCCGCGCCCCGGACCTGCAGCTCGTCTACGCCGAAGGCGCCGGCTCGTTCTCCGGCATCCTCGACCAGTACGCCTGCCGCGCCGGCGTGGGCGTAGGCGCGGCCCTCGGCCCCCGTAACCTGGCGGCCTGCAACGTGGTGGGTGATCCGACCCTTTACACCGCGGGCACCAGCATCTCGGGCAACCCGCTGCTGAAGGAAGAAGAGGGCGAGACCACCGGCATCGGCTTCGTGTGGGACGTCACCGAGGGCATGGCGCTGTCGGTCGACTACTACCGCATCAAGCTCGAAGACCAGGCGATTTCGCTGAATTCCGGCTTCCTGCTGGCCAATGAAGCCAACTGCCGCATCGGCTTCTTCCCCGATGGCCGGCCGTTCCAGAACGCGTTGGGCTCGGCGTTCTGCCAGAACGTGTTCGGCCTGGTGCAGCGCCAGGGTGGCACGGCCGACGGTTCGATCCTGCGCATCAACTCGGCCTACATCAACGCCGCCAACGTCGACACCAGCGGTATCGATGCCACGTTCGCCTACACGCTGGACACCGATCGTTGGGGCACCTTCAGCACCAACCTCGGCTGGTCGATCGTGCTGACCGACAGGTTCCGGGCGTTCGACACCGATCCGCTGATTGAAGGCCGCGACGACGCCGACCTGGATTCCCGCAGCCGCGCGCGTGGTTCGCTCACCTGGGAAAAGGGTGACTGGTCCACCACCGTGTTCGGTAGCCGTATCGGCACCAACGGCAGCAATGCCGGCGTTGCCGGCACCAACGCCGCGGGTGGCACCTACCCGCGTCGCCTTGCGCCGTGGATGCAGTACAACCTGCAGGTCGGCAAGAGCTTCGGCGAGAACACCCGCGCCACCTTCACCGTCATCAACGCCCTGAACGACCAGTACCGTGAAGACAACTCCTTCACCGGCTACCCGTACTTCCAGGCGTTCATCGGTGCGGATCCGCTGGGCCGTCGCTTCAACCTGAGCGTGCAGCACAACTTCTGATCCCGGCAACGGATCAGGGTTACAGGGAGCCCGGCGAAAGCCGGGCTCTTTTTTTATGGCCGCATGGCGCCGCCGCGTCGGCGCAATCTGGGATAATGGTCGCCCTGCCGCCGAAGCCCCGCCCGAATGAC